>DAMBQR010000005.1:76811-121167 GCA_032055545.1 Pseudescherichia sp.
ACGTGACTTCGTAGCTGCCGTTCTGCCGAAAGGCACCATGAAGGCGCTGTAATCTACTGTTTTCCCAAAGGGAACTGCCGTGTTAAACCGTTATCCTTTGTGGAAGTACATTATGCTGGTCGTCGTCATTGTCGTCGGCCTGCTTTACGCACTTCCCAACCTCTATGGTGAGGATCCGGCTGTTCAAATCACTGGCGCGCGCGGCGTCGCCGCCAGTGAGCAAACGCTGATCCAGGTCCAGAACACTTTACAAGAACAAAAAATCACCGCTAAGTCTGTCGCTCTGGAAGAGGGCGCGATCCTTGCCCGCTTTGACTCCACCGATACGCAGCTGCGCGCCCGTGAGGCGATGATGAGCGTATTGGGCGATAAGTACGTTGTGGCGCTGAACCTTGCTCCGGCCACCCCGCGCTGGCTCTCCATGCTCAAAGCGGAGCCGATGAAGCTCGGCCTCGACCTGCGTGGCGGCGTGCACTTCCTGATGGAAGTGGATATGGACACCGCGCTGGGCAAGCTCCAGGAGCAGAACATGGACAGCCTGCGCAGCGATCTGCGCGAGAAGGGCATTGCCTACACCAACGTGCGTAAAGAAGATAACTACGGCATGAGCATCGTGTTCCGCGACAGCGCAGCACGTGACGACGCCATCACTTATCTGACCCCACGCCACCGCGATCTGGTTATCAACACCCAGGGCGGCAACGCGCTGCGTGCGGTGATGACCGACGCTCGTCTGAGCGAAGCCCGCGAGTACGCGGTACAGCAGAACATCAACATTCTGCGTAACCGTGTTAACCAGCTGGGCGTTGCTGAGCCGCTGGTGCAGCGCCAGGGCGCTGACCGTATTGTCGTCGAGCTGCCGGGTATCCAGGACACCGCGCGCGCGAAAGAGATTCTGGGCGCGACCGCCACGCTGGAGTTCCGTCTGGTTAACAGCAACGTGGACAGCTCCGCAGCCGCCTCAGGCCGCGTGCCGGGTGATTCGGAAGTGAAGCAGATGCGCGAAGGGCAGCCGGTTGTGCTGTACAAACGCGTTATTCTGACCGGGGATCACATCACCGACTCCACCTCCAGCCAGGATGAGTACAACCAGCCGCAGGTTAACATCTCCCTCGACAGCGCCGGTGGTAACATCATGTCTAACTTCACTAAGGACAACATCGGCAAGCCGATGGCGACCCTGTTCGTGGAGTACAAGGACAGCGGCAAGAAAGATGCTAACGGCCGCGCCGTGCTGGTGAAGCAGGAAGAGGTGATTAACATCGCCAACATCCAGTCTCGCCTCGGCAACAGCTTCCGCATCACCGGCATCAACAACCCGAACGAAGCGCGTCAGCTCTCGCTGCTGCTGCGTGCGGGCGCGCTGATTGCCCCAATCCAGATCGTTGAAGAGCGTACCATCGGCCCAACCCTTGGGATGCAGAACATTCAGCAGGGTCTGGAAGCCTGTCTGGCGGGTCTCGCTGCCTCCATCATCTTTATGGTCTTCTTCTATAAAAAGTTTGGTCTGATCGCCACCTCGGCGCTCATTGCTAACCTGGTGCTGATCGTCGGCGTGATGTCTCTGCTGCCGGGGGCTACCCTGACCATGCCGGGGATCGCGGGGATCGTCTTAACCCTTGCGGTTGCGGTGGATGCGAACGTACTGATTAACGAGCGTATCAAAGAAGAGTTGAGCAACGGCCGTTCGGTACAGCAGGCGATTGACGAAGGTTACAAAGGCGCGTTTAGCTCCATCTTTGATGCCAACGTCACGACGCTTATCAAGGTCATCATCCTGTATGCCGTAGGCACCGGGGCAATTAAAGGCTTTGCGATTACTACCGGTATCGGTGTGGCGACGTCAATGTTTACCGCCATTGTCGGTACACGTGCCATCGTAAACCTGTTGTACGGCGGCAAACGCATCAACAAGCTGTCTATCTGAGGAGTGCGTTGTGGCACAGGAATATAGTGTTGAACAATTGAACCACGGGCGTAAGGTCTATGACTTTATGCGCTGGGATTACTGGGCTTTCGGTATCTCCGGGTTTCTGCTGATCCTGTCGATTATCATCATCGGCGTGCGCGGCTTTAACTGGGGTCTCGACTTCACCGGCGGTACGGTCATTGAAATCTCGCTGGAAAAACCGGCCGATATGGACATGATGCGTGATGCGCTGCAGAAAGCAGGTTTTGAAGATCCGCTCCTGCAGAACTTCGGCAGCAGCCGTGACATTATGGTACGTATGCCGCCAGCCGAAGGGGCCACCGGTGGCCAGGCGCTGGGCAGCAAAGTGGTGAGCGTCATCAATGAGGCCACCAGCCAAAACGCGGCGGTAAAACGCATCGAGTTCGTGGGACCAAGCGTCGGTGCCGATCTGGCACAGAATGGTGCGATGGCGCTGCTGGTGGCGCTGATCTCCATCCTCGTCTACGTGGGCTTCCGCTTCGAGTGGCGCCTGGCGGCCGGGGTGGTTATCTCCCTGGCGCATGACGTGATCATCACCATGGGCGTGCTGTCGCTGTTCCATATTGAGATTGACCTGACCATCGTGGCATCGCTGATGTCGGTTATCGGTTACTCGCTGAACGACAGCATCGTGGTTTCCGACCGTATTCGTGAGAACTTCCGCAAAATCCGTCGCGGTACGCCTTACGAGATCTTTAACGTGTCGTTGACCCAGACGCTGCACCGCACCTTGATCACCTCAGGCACCACTTTAGTCGTGATCCTGATGCTCTACCTCTTCGGTGGCGCAATGCTGCAGGGCTTCTCGCTGACCATGCTGATCGGTGTATCCATCGGTACGGCATCGTCCATCTACGTGGCCTCGGCGCTGGCGCTGAAGCTCGGGATGAAGCGTGAGCATCTGCTGCAGCAGAAGGTAGAGAAAGAGGGGGCGGATCAGCCGTCCATTCTGCCGTAAGATATCGTCTTTCGCGTTATCGAAGTCCCGGTCAACTGACCGGGATTTTTTTTGCCCACTCCTGACAAACACTCCTGACAGTATGCTGTCAGGAGCCCTGTCGTAAACTCTTTCCGAACCCAAACAACAGGCAGGAGGACGTATGAAAAGCGTAATTAACTGGTTTGAGATCCCGGTCGCTGATATGGATCGCGCCATTAAATTTTATGAGCCAGTGATGCAGGTTGCGCTCAAACGAGAGAAAATGGATGTCGCAGAGCTGGCTATTTTCCCGCATGAAGAGTCGGCAACCGGCGGCGCGCTGGCTAAGTTTGACGGTATTATACCCTCGCAGCAGGGCGCTATTATTTACCTGCATAGTGACAGTCTGGCGGCCACGCTCGACAGAATCGCCTCGGCGGGCGGTGAGTGTGTATTTGGCCCGCTGGAGCTGCCAAACGGTATTGGTACTATCGCCCTGTTTACCGACAGCGAAGGTAATCGTGTCGGCCTCCATCAACCCGTTTAAGAGCTGAGAAGAACATGACCCGACGCGCTGACCGTTTATTTCAGATTGTGCAAATCCTGCGAGGAAGACGTCTGACAACGGCAGCGCATCTGGCGGACAGGCTGGCTGTATCCGAGCGCACGGTTTACCGCGATATCCGCGACCTGTCGCTTTCTGGCGTGCCGGTAGAGGGCGAGGCGGGAAGTGGATACCGGTTGATGTCAGGATTTGACCTGCCGCCGTTAATGCTGACCAACAAAGAGTCCGAGGCGCTGATGGTAGCGATTCGCCTGCTCAAAACCTGGGGCGGTGAGTCGTTATCTCGCGAGCTGGAATCGGCTCAGGAGAAGGTACTGGCTATCCTGCCGGAGGAGAGCAGACGCAAGGCAGAGCAGACGCGTATCTATGCGCCGGATATTGCGCTTCAGCCCCATTCGCGCAGTGGCTTTGATGTGATCCATCAGGCTATTTCTACTCAGCGCGTGCTGGCGCTACATTATCGTGATGAGGCAGGGCAGCTCTCCTGCCGTGAGGTGCAGCCGCTTGGGCTGTTCTTCTGGGGGGAGCACTGGCTGCTGGCTGCGTGGTGCGAACGTCGCGATGACTACCGCTGTTTCCGGCTCGACAGGTGTCTTAACATTGCGTTGATGGAGAGACGATTTAGCGAAAGTACGGACAGATCGCTGGCGGATTTTTTGCGAAAAGTGAAGCAGTAACAAGCCGGGTGGCGGCTTCGCCTTACCCGGCCTACATTCGGATCCCAGGCCCGGTAAGCGCAGTGCCACCGGGCGGATCCGTACAGGTTAGAAGTTGTAACCTGCCACCAGGTAACCACCCCAGCCGGTAGAGCGGACGTTGAAGTTGCCGCTGCCGAAGTTCAGGCTGGCATCGTCGTTCCACTGGCCACCGTTGTGCCAGTAACGCGCCACCACCGAGTAGTGCCAGTGATCGTAGCTCAGGGCCAGAATGTGGCTGGAGGCGATAGAGTCGTTGGTACGCGCCTGCATACCGTTCTGATCGCGGAAATCTTTGTCGCCCAGCTCAGAGCCCCAGTCAAAGTTGGTGAAGCCGATATAGCTCAGCTGGCCGCCCCACAGCTGGGTGATCGGCACAAAGTATTTCACCTTGAAGCGGTAGCCATCCCACTCGTTCTCGTTCGCCGCTTCGTAGTTCTGCCACTGGTATTTGGCATAGACGTTCAGAGAGAGGCTCATCGGCAGGCCGGTGTCGATATCCGTACCCAGACCCATGTACCAGGTGCTCTGACGACCGGCTTTGTTACGGCCCATGTCGTAGATGTAGTTGTTCGCGAAGTACCACTCTTTAAACGGACCAAACGCCAGGCTGGTATCGGTCAGCTTGTCGATAGAGAAGCGCGGCTCAATCTCCATAAACAGCGGGGAGCCGTGGTTCCAGATACCCTTCGCGGTGCTGTTGCCGCCGAAGAAGACCGGCGCATCCATGTAGCCATAGAAGTCAAACCAATCTTTCTTGGCGAACGCTTCGTACTCCAGGTAGGTATCGTTACGGATAGTGGGTCCGAAACGGGTATGGTAGCTGCCTACCACGTTAACGCTCTGATGCCACCAGTCGGAGACGAATTCGCTGTTGCTGGTTTCAGCCGCATTGACGGCGAAGGCGGAGGAGAGCGCGAGTGCCGCACCGGCGACGAGTAATGTTTTTTTCATATTTATGCCACTGATTTAAGTCCCTGACGGGATAGAAAGAACGCTGTTGATGCTTTTCAAAATGTTTCGTATTTCTGCGGGCCTATTATAAGTTTCCTTGCTCACAAAAATATGTGTTGTTTCACATATCCATCATCTACGTAATCGATTGCGTTCACGTTTGCGTAGATAAAACGGGGGGCGATTGTACTGGCAATCTGCAGTATTGCCAATATTTGAGTTTTGTAAGAGGCGGTAAAAAGGAGTGAGCGAGGCAAAAGGGCGGCGCTGCGCCCTGTCAGAAAGTAACGGAGTGTGACGCTACTGCATATTGGCTGGCTGAATATCGTGAATGCGGATAAAGCCAAGCTGCTCAGGGGTAATGCCGTTGAGCTGCAGCGGGACGTTAACGTCGCTCGGCGCGAGGGTGCTAGCCGGGGCGCTGATCAGTTGGTTCTGCACGTTAACTTCCTGATAGTTCTCCGTCGTACCCTGAATTTGTCCCCACTCAACCGTGCCGCTAAAGGCTGGCAGCGGCGTATTGGACTCGCCCTGAATAAGCAGCGTCAGGCGCGTTCCGCCTGCATTAGGAGCAATATCCTTCAGGGACATACGCAGCGTACCGAGCTGGCTCTTCAGCCGCGCCGGGGTATTGGCGCCCGGCAGCAGGTAGACGCCGCTTTCAGATTTAGCGTTCAGGCTGTTCTGCTGGGTGATTTTCACCGTCTCCTGGTTGAGCTTAGTCATCTCTTTATTGAGCGTGCTTACGCTCTGATGCAGTTGGCGCACCTCGCTCTGCTGGGCGCAGGCGCTAAGGGTAAACAGGCTCCCCAGCAGGGCGAGCTTCAGATAACGTCTTGTCATGATAACGGTTTCCTTAAACGTTTTACTGCCTGTAAGGGTAGATCGTTCGGACGTGCTTGCCATCGATCCTTTATCCCAAAAGTGCTGATGCCTTTGTTGTCGCGGCATATCAGGTTAAAATAGATTTCAGTGAATATTATCTTCAGGACGCCGTATGCATTGCCCATTCTGTTTCGCCGTGGATACCAAAGTAATTGACTCTCGCCTGGTGGGCGAAGGCTCCTCCGTTCGTCGCCGCCGCCAGTGCCTGGTATGCAACGAGCGCTTTACAACCTTCGAAGTGGCCGAGCTGGTAATGCCGCGCGTGGTGAAGAGCAACGAAGTCCGCGAGCCGTTCAACGAAGACAAATTACGCAGCGGCATGCTCAAAGCGCTGGAGAAACGCCCGGTCAGCGCTGACGACGTCGAGATGGCCCTCAACCATATCAAATCCCAGCTGCGGGCCACCGGTGAACGCGAGATCCCCAGCAAGATGATTGGCAACCTGGTGATGGAGCAGCTCAAGAAGCTCGATAAAGTGGCCTATATCCGCTTTGCCTCCGTCTACCGCAGCTTTGAAGATATCCGCGAATTTGGCGAAGAGATCGCCCGCTTACAGGACTAGGCTCATGCAGGACGACAAGCAGGACGAGATCTACATGGCCCGCGCGCTGAAGCTGGCGCAGCGTGGGCGTTACACCACCCATCCTAATCCAAACGTCGGCTGCGTCATTGTGAAAAATGGCGAAATCGTCGGGGAGGGGTTTCATTTCCGCGCCGGCGAGCCGCATGCGGAGGTGCATGCATTGCGCATGGCGGGGGATCGCGCCCGGGGTGCAACCGCCTACGTGACGCTGGAGCCGTGTAGCCACCACGGCCGCACGCCACCGTGCTGCGAGGCGCTGATCGACGCCGGCGTCGCCCGTGTGGTCGCGGCGATGCAGGATCCCAACCCGCAGGTGGCGGGACGGGGGCTGTACCGACTCTCCCAGGAGGGTATCGAGGTCAGCCACGGCCTGATGATGAGCGAAGCGGAGCGGCTTAACCGCGGCTTCCTCAAGCGCATGCGTACCGGCTTCCCATATATTCAGCTTAAGCTTGGCGCGTCGCTGGACGGGCGTACGGCAATGGCGAACGGCGAAAGCCAGTGGATCACCTCGCCCGAGGCGCGCCGGGACGTTCAGCGCCTGCGCGCCGAGAGCCACGCGATATTAACCAGCAGCGCCACGGTGCTGGCGGACGATCCCGCCCTGACCGTGCGCTGGGACGAGCTGGGTGCCGATACCCAGGCGCGCTATGCCGAGGCCGATTTGCGCCAGCCGGTGCGCATCGTTGTAGACAGCCAGAATCGCGTGACGCCGGAGCAGCGCCTTGTTCAGCAGCCAGGCGAAACCTGGTTTGCCCGTACCCACGCCGATGAGCGCCAGTGGCCGGACGGCGTGCGCCAGATTCTGGTTCCCGAACATAACGGCCACCTCGATCTGGTCTCAATGATGATGCTGCTGGGGCGCCAGCAGATTAACAGCATCTGGGTCGAGGCGGGCGCGCAGATGGCGGGCGCGCTGCTGCAGGCGGGGCTGGTGGATGAGCTGATCGTCTACCTTGCGCCAAAACTGCTGGGCAGCGATGCGCGCGGCCTCTGCGTGCTGCCGGGGCTTGAGAGCCTGGCGTCCGCGCCGCAGCTCAAGTTCACTGAAATACGTCAGGTAGGCGCGGATCTGTGCCTGCATCTGATCCCCGCGTAGTGCGCTCGTAAAAGGGAAGCAGTGCGTAAAATAGTATGATAAAATCCGCCCCCCTGCGGGGGCTATATGAGAACCCTAAGGTAAGTTTATGAACATTATTGAAGCTACTGTTGCTGCCCCGGACGCTCGCGTCGCCATCACCATTGCGCGTTTCAACAACTTCATCAACGACAGCCTGCTGGAAGGTGCTATCGACGCCCTGAAACGTATCGGCCAGGTTAAAGATGAAAACATCACCGTTGTTTGGGTTCCAGGTGCTTATGAGCTGCCTCTGGCGGCGGGCGCGCTGGCGAAAGCCGGTAAATATGATGCGATTATTGCGCTCGGCACGGTGATCCGTGGCGGTACGGCACACTTCGAATACGTGGCGGGCGGCGCAAGCAACGGCCTGGCGCACGTGGCTCAGGAGAGCGCCATTCCGGTAGCCTTTGGTGTGCTCACCACTGAAAGTATTGAACAAGCCATCGAACGCGCTGGCACGAAAGCGGGTAACAAGGGTGCTGAAGCAGCACTGACCGCGCTTGAAATGATTAATGTATTGAAAGCCATTCAAGGCTGATTTTTGTAAGGGGAATTCCGTGAAACCTGCTGCTCGTCGCCGCGCCCGTGAGTGTGCCGTTCAGGCGCTTTACTCCTGGCAGTTGTCCCAGAACGACATCGCCGATGTTGAATACCAGTTCCTGGCGGAACAGGATGTCAAAGACGTTGACATCGCTTACTTCCGCGAGCTGCTGTCCGGGGTGGCGACTAACAGCGCATATCTCGACGGCCTGATGAAGCCCTATCTGTCCCGCCTGCTTGAAGAGCTGGGCCAGGTTGAGAAAGCGGTACTGCGTATCGCGCTGTTCGAACTCTCCAAACGTGATGACGTGCCGTACAAGGTTGCCATCAACGAAGCCATCGAACTGGCAAAAACGTTTGGTGCAGAAGACAGCCACAAGTTTGTGAATGGCGTGCTGGATAAAGCCGCACCCGCGATCCGCCCCCACAAAAAGTAATCTTAAGGCCGGTACGGCGGAGCGCTGTTGCCGCTTCGCCCCGGCCTTACTCATTTATTCTGCTGAGGCATAACGTATGGCATGCGGCGAATTTTCCCTTATTGCCCGTTACTTTAACCGTGTCAGACGTGCACGCCGGGATGTCGAAACCGGCATCGGTGATGACTGCGCGCTGCTGAACGTTCCGGAAAAACAGACCCTGGCAATCAGTACCGATACGCTGGTATCGGGCATTCACTTTCTCCCGGATATCGATCCTGCCGACCTGGCCTACAAAGCGCTGGCGGTTAATCTGAGCGATCTGGCCGCGATGGGCGCCGATCCGGCGTGGCTGACGCTTGCGCTGACCCTGCCGGAGGTCGACGAACCCTGGCTGAAAACGTTTAGCGACAGCCTGTTTGAGCAGCTTAGCTATTACGACATGCAGCTGATCGGCGGGGACACCACCCGCGGGCCGCTCTCCATGACGCTGGGTATTCACGGCTACGTTCCCGCAGGCCGGGCGCTGAAGCGTTCAGGCGCGAAGCCGGGAGATGGGATCTACGTCACCGGCACGCCGGGGGACAGCGCTGCCGGACTGGCGATCCTCCAGGATCGTTTGCAGGTCAACGATCCTAAAGACGCTGACTGGCTGGTCAAACGCCACCTGCGCCCGACGCCGCGTATTTTACACGGCCAGGCGCTGCGTGATCTGGCTAACTCCGCTATCGATCTCTCCGACGGACTGATCTCTGACCTGGGGCACATTTTGCAGGCCAGCGAGTGTGGCGCGATTATCGACGTTGATGCGCTGCCGTACTCGGATGCGCTGCGTCGCCACGTGGAGCCGGAGCAGGCCCTGCGCTGGGCGTTGGGTGGCGGTGAGGATTACGAGCTCTGCTTCACCGTGCCTGAGCTTAACCGCGGTGCGCTGGAGGTGGCAATTGGTCAACTTGGCATTCCGTATACCTGCATCGGGCAGATGAGCGCCGATGTCGATGGCATTAGCTTTACCCGTGAGGGCAGGGCCGTGACGTTTGACTGGAAAGGATATGACCATTTTGCCGCGCACTAAAGATATCGCTAAAAGCCGCCTCAATTTGCGCAACCCGTGGCACCTGCTGGCCACCGGGTTTGGCAGCGGCCTGAGTCCAGTGGTGCCTGGCACCATGGGTTCGCTGGCGGCGATCCCGTTCTGGTATCTGATGACCTTCCTGCCGTGGCAACTCTACTCCATGGTGGTGATGCTCTCTATCTGTATTGGCGTCTACCTGTGTCACCAGACGGCAAAAGACATGGGCGTGCACGATCACGGCAGCATCGTCTGGGATGAGTTTATCGGAATGTGGATCACCCTGATGGCGCTGCCGACGAATGAGTGGCAGTGGGTAGCTGCGGGCTTTGTGCTGTTCCGCATCTTTGATATGTGGAAGCCCTGGCCGATCCGCTGGTTTGACCGCAACGTGCACGGCGGGATGGGGATCATCGTCGATGATATCGTCGCCGGGATCGTGGCGGCGGGGATCCTCTACGTCCTTGGTCATCACTGGCCGATTGGTATTATTTGATCCGTTTTTATCCGGCCCGAAGCGGGCCGGATGCCTACCCCTATTTGAATCCGACGACCGGATGCTGCTTATACGGCGTCTCCAGCTCGGCAATCTGCTCTGGGGTCAGGGTTAACTCTACCGCCTGGATCAGCTCTTCAAGCTGCTCTTCACGTGATGCACCGATAATCGGTGCCGCCACGCCAGGCTTGCTCAGCAGCCAGGCAATCGCCACCTGCGCCCGGGTCGCGCCGGTCTCTTCCGCTATTCCCGCCAGCCGCTCGGCAATCTGTGCGTCTCCGGCATCGCTCTCGTTATAGAGCGTTTTACCAAATTCATCCGACACCGAGCGGGCAGTGGTCTCCCCCCACGGGCGCGTCAGACGACCGCGCGCCAGCGGGCTCCACGGGATCACCGCCACGCCCTCCTGGTAGCAGAGCGGCAGCATCTCGCGCTCTTCCTCACGGTAGATAAGGTTGTAGTGATTCTGCATGGTGACGAAGCGCGCCCAGCCGTTTTGATCCTGAAGCGCCAGCGCCTCGGCGAACTGCGAGGCGTGCATGGACGACGCGCCGATGTAACGCGCTTTACCGGCTTTCACGACGTCGTTCAGTGCGTCCAGCGTCTCTTCAATAGGGGTGTTATAGTCCCAGCGGTGGATCTGCAGCAGGTCAACATACTCCATGCCCAGCCGGCGCAGGCTGTCATCAATTGAGCGCAGGATCTGCGGGCGGGAAAGCCCTTCCGGCAGATCGCCCACCTGGTGGTAGACCTTGGTCGCGACCACAACCTCTTCGCGGCGGGCGAAATCTTTCAGCGCACGGCCCACGATCTCTTCGCTGCTGCCGTCGGAGTAGCTGTTTGCGGTATCAAAAAAGTTGATGCCGCCTGCAAGGGCGTGCTTGATGATAAGGCGGCTGCTCTCTTCTGGCAGGGTCCAGGCATGATTGCCCCGGTCCGGTTCGCCAAAGGTCATACAGCCAAGACAAAGACGGGAAACCTTAAGATCCGTTGTTCCTAACGTGTTGTATTGCATGGTTCCACTCCTGCATAAGGGTACGAGTACCCTTAAGCATAGCAGGAGCGGAACCGGAGGCTCAGGCGAGCCAGGTCTGAATTTTCGCGGTGATACCGGCTGCGTCGAGGCCCAGCTCGATGCGCGCCTCCTCCTGGGTGCCCTGCGGAATAAAGTAGTCCGGCAGGCCGAGGTTGAGAACCGGAACCGGCTTGCGGTTGGCCATCAGCACTTCGTTCACACCGCTGCCTGCACCGCCGATAATAGCGTTCTCTTCCAGGGTCACCAGCGATGCGTGGGTTGCAGCCAGCTCGAGGATCAGCGCCTCGTCGAGGGGCTTCACAAAACGCATATCCACCAGCGTGGCGTTCAGCGTCCCGGCGGCTTTTTCCGCCTCCGGCAGCAGGGTGCCGAAGTTGAGGATCGCTATCTCTTTACCCTGGCGTTTCACCACCCCTTTACCAATAGGCAGCTCGGCCAGCGGCTCGAGGGTCACGCCCACGGCGTTGCCGCGCGGGTAGCGGACGGCGCTCGGGCCTTCGCTGTAGTGGTAGCCGGTGTAGAGCATCTGGCGACACTCGTTCTCGTCGCTCGGGGTCATGATCACCATCTCCGGCACGCAGCGCAGGAAGGAGATATCAAAAGCCCCCTGGTGCGTCTGTCCGTCCGCGCCGACAATCCCCGCCCGGTCGATGGCAAACAGCACCGGCAGCTTCTGGATCGCCACGTCGTGGATCACCTGATCGTAGGCGCGCTGCAGGAAGGTGGAGTAGATCGCTACCACTGGCTTGTAGCCGCCAATCGCCAGCCCGGCGGCAAAGGTCACCGCGTGCTGCTCGGCAATCGCCACGTCAAAGTACTGCTGCGGATAGGTGCGGGAGAACTCCACCATGCCGGAGCCTTCGCGCATCGCGGGCGTAACAGCCATCAGCTTGCTGTCTTTTGCCGCCGTCTCGCACAGCCAGTCGCCGAAGATTTTCGAGTAGGAGGGCATACCGCCGCTGCTCTTTGGCAGCGTGCCCTTGGCCGGATCGAATTTCGGTACGGCGTGGAAGGTGATCGGATCCTTTTCGGCTGGCTCGTAGCCGCGCCCTTTTTTGGTCATGATGTGCAGGAACTGCGGACCTTTCAGGCCACGCATATTCTTCAGCGTGGTGACCAGGCCCAGCACGTCATGGCCATCAACCGGCCCGATGTAGTTAAAGCCCAGCTCTTCAAACAGCGTGCCGGGCACGACCATGCCCTTGATATGCTCTTCGGTGCGCTTCAGCAGCTCTTTGATCGGCGGCACATTGGAAAAGACACGCTTTCCGCCCTCGCGCAGGGTCGAGTAGAGCTTGCCCGAGAGCAGCTGCGCCAGATGGTTGTTCAGCGCACCGACGTTCTCAGAGATCGACATCTCATTATCGTTGAGGATCACCAGCATATCCGGCTTGATATCACCGGCGTGGTTCATCGCCTCGAAGGCCATACCGGCGGTGATCGCGCCGTCGCCAATCACGCAGACGGTGCGACGCTGTTTACCCTCTTTCTCCGCCGCTACCGCAATGCCGATCCCGGCGCTGATAGAGGTAGAGGAGTGGCCGACGCTCAGCACGTCATACTCGCTCTCGCCGCGCCACGGGAAGGGGTGCAGGCCGCCTTTCTGACGGATAGTATCGATGCGATCCCGGCGACCGGTCAGAATTTTGTGCGGGTAAGCCTGATGGCCGACGTCCCAGATAAGCTGATCGAACGGCGTATTGTAGACATAGTGCAGCGCCACGGTCAGCTCAACCGTGCCAAGCCCGGAGGCGAAGTGGCCGCTGGAGCGGCTCACGCTGTCGAGAAGATAGCGGCGCAGCTCGTCGCAAAGCTTCGGCAGGCTCTCTTTGGGCAGCAGGCGCAGATCCTGGGTGGCGTTAACCAGCGCCAGGGTCGGGTATTTGGCAATATCAAAACTCATCAGAGACTCATTGTTGTTTATTTATCACGCTGAATTATAAAATCGGCCAGCGCTTCAAGGGTCGAGGTGTCCAGAGAGTAGGCGGCCAGCTGCGCTAACGCGCTGCGGGCGTCGTCAATCAGGTCACGGGCTTTCGTCCGGGCTTGCTCAAGGCCCAACAGTGCAGGATAGGTGCTTTTACCCAGTTGCTGATCGGCCCCCTGACGTTTGCCGAGAGTTGCAGTATCGCCCACCACATCCAGAATGTCATCCTGTACCTGGAATGCCAGACCGATAGACTCAGCGTAGCGATCGAGGATGGGCAGCACCTCGCGTCCTCTCTCGCCTGCGCTTAATGCGCCCATGCGCACCGCCGCGCGGATCAGCGCGCCGGTTTTATGGCGGTGGATACGCTCCAGCTCGGCGAGCTGCACCTGCTTGCCTTCGGCCTCCAGATCCAGCGCCTGTCCGCCACACATGCCCGCGACGCCGCTGGCCTGCGCCAGCTCGGCAACCATCGCCAGACGATCGCGATCGGCGACTTCCGGCATCGGCGCGTCGGCGAGGATAGAGAACGCCAGGGTTTGCAGGGCATCCCCGGCCAGAATGGCGCTCGCCTCGCCATACTTAATATGGCAGGTAGGCTGGCCCCGGCGCAGATCGTCATTGTCCATGGCCGGCAGATCGTCATGGATCAGGGAGTAGGCGTGAATACACTCCACGGCGGCGGCAGGGGCGTCCAGAGTTTGCGCGCTGACGCCAAACATGCTGCCGGTCGCATAGACCAGAAATGGCCGCAGGCGCTTGCCGCCTAATAGTGCGCCATAGTTCATGGCCTCAACCAGAGGAGTGTTCTGAAAGGGCAGGGGAGCGATAAAGCGCCGCAGCGCGGCATTGGCCTGTTCGACGCAGGTTTCTAATTGTTCAGTAAAAAATTGTGCAGTGAAATCCATATTACTCGGCGTCCGGGGTAAAGGGGGTGAGCGGTGCCTCTTCCTGCTCTGAGAGCAGGATTTGTACGCGCTGCTCCGCCTGCTGTAGCTTCGTCTGCCCCTGACGGGCCAGCTGCACGCCGCGTTCAAATTCGCTCAGCGCCTCTTCAAGGGGCAGGTCGCCGCTCTCAAGGCGGGTCACTATCTGTTCCAGCTCGGTAAGTGCCGTTTCAAAGCTGGCCGGTGCGTCGTTTTTCTTTGCCATAAGGATGTCTGACTCTCGTTTTATTCATCTGCGCTATGGTAGCGAAGTCGTGCCGCGTATTAAATAACGCGCAATGGTCATGCAGTGTGCAAGGTAGACCCCGATGGTGGTATACTTGCGCGCCTGGAAGCAGCCGCGGTTAGGGGCTGCTGTATTAATCCCCCACAAGTCCACTATGCGACTTGCCAAAGAACCTTTGCCGCCATGAAGTTTATCATTAAATTGTTCCCGGAAATCACCATCAAAAGCCAATCCGTGCGTTTGCGCTTTATTAAAATTTTAACCGGAAACATTCGTAACGTTCTGAAGTACCATGACGAAGAGATTAAAGTCGTTCGTCACTGGGACCACGTGGAAGTGCGTACCAAAGACGAGACCCTTCGTCCTGCTATCCGCGATGCGCTGACCCGTATTCCGGGTATCCACCACATTCTGGAGGTAGAAGATGTCCCTTATACCTCCCTGCATGACATCTTCGAGAAAGCGCTGGCGCAGTATCGCGAGCAGCTGGAGGGTAAAACCTTTTGCGTGCGCGTGAAACGTCGCGGTAAACATGAGTTTAGCTCTATTGAGGTAGAACGCTACGTCGGTGGCGGCCTGAATCAGCACATTGAGAGTGCCCGCGTAAAATTGACCCATCCGGATTACACGGTACATCTGGAGATTGAGGACGATCGCCTGCTGCTGATCACAAACCGCTCGGAAGGCATCGGCGGTTTCCCTATCGGTACTCAGGAGGACGTCCTGTCGCTGATCTCCGGCGGCTTTGACTCCAGCGTCTCCAGCTATATGCTGATGCGCCGTGGCTGCCGCGTGCACTACTGCTTCTTTAACCTCGGCGGCGCAGCTCACGAGATCGGTGTGCGTCAGGTAGCCCACTACCTGTGGAACCGCTTCGGTAGCTCGCACCGCGTCCGCTTTGTGGCGATCAACTTTGAGCCGGTGGTTGGCGAGATCCTCGAAAAAGTAGACGACGGCCAGATGGGCGTGGTGCTGAAACGCATGATGGTGCGTGCCGCTTCGAAGGTAGCCGAGCGCTACGGCGTGCAGGCCCTGGTCACCGGTGAAGCGCTGGGCCAGGTCTCCAGCCAGACCCTGACCAACCTGCGCCTGATCGACAACGTCTCCGATACGCTGATCCTGCGCCCGCTGATCTCCCATGATAAAGAGCACATTATCGACGTGGCTCGGGAGATCGGTACGGAAGACTTCTCCCGTACCATGCCGGAGTACTGCGGCGTGATCTCCAAAAGCCCGACGGTAAAAGCGGTGAAAGCGAAGATCGAAGCCGAAGAGCAGAACTTTGACTTTGCGATCCTCAATCGGGTGGTGGAAGAGGCGACCAACGTTGATATTCGCGAGATCGCTCAGCAGGCCGCGCAGGAAGTGGTCGAGGTTGAGACCGTGACCGGTTTTGGCCCGAACGACGTCCTGCTGGATATCCGCTCCCCGGACGATCAGGAGAGCAATCCGCTGGTCGTCGAGGGCATCGATGTGGTGACGCTGCCGTTCTACAAGCTGAGCACTAAGTTTGGCGATCTCGATCGGAATAAGACCTGGCTGCTGTGGTGCGAGCGCGGGGTGATGAGCCGCCTGCAGGCGCTCTACCTGCACGAGCAGGGCTTCACTAATGTGAAGGTCTATCGCCCATAAGAAAACGCCCGGCGGCGCAGGCTTGCCGGGCCTACAAAGTGCATAATGTAGTTCCGTAGGCCCGGCAAGCTTCGCGCCGCCGGGCGTCTCATCTCTTACGCTTCGTAATGGTTATAGATCCCCGCCGCCATTACCAGCTGCGACGCCACTTCATGCGCTTTCTCGCGCCCGACCAGCAGGTCGATAATCTTCAGCGCAAAATCGATCGACGTACCCGGCCCCTGACTGGTAAGCAGATTCACCCGAGGATCCCAGACCACGCGCTTATCCTGCCACTGCTCCTCGGGAATGCGATCCTTCAGCGCCGGAAAACCGGTCATATTGCCGACAGGGAAGATATTGTGCGGAACCAGCACAGTGCCTGCCGCCGCGCAGATGGCAGCCACGATCCGGCCCGAGCGGTGAAACTGTTTTACCGTCTCCACCAGCAGGGGGCTGTCACGAAAGCACTCCGCGCCCTTAACGCCGCCGGGCAGAACAATCACGCCATAGTCGCCGTCAGCTACCTCCACCAGCGGGGCGTCGGCCAGCAGCTTTACCCCCCGGGAGCAGGTCACCGTCAGATTGCCGTCGCTGGCCACGCTGGCAGTGGTGACCTTAATGCCGCCACGTACCAGCAGGTCGATTGTCGTAACCGCTTCGGTCTCTTCGCTACCAGGGGCGAGGCATATCAGTGCTGATGCGCTCATACTCACTCTCCTTACGTTTAATCTGTTCATAGAGCCGGGTATTTTCCGGCACCGCAATGCCATGGGCGCGGGCGCGCCGGAGCAGATAGCCAGTAATGTAATCCGCTTCGGTACGGCGCTGAGCGCGGACGTCCTGCAGCATGGAGGAGACGTTTTGTGCGGTATTTTCAATAACCTGATTAACATAATAGAGCAGGTCATCCGCCGAGGTGTGGTGCCCTTCACGCTCCATCACTGCCGCAACCTCATTGCAGATGGTCTCCGTCAGCGCCGGGTGCGCCAGCAGCTCGCCGTTAGGGCAGTTCCACAGGGCCGTCAGCGGATTGATCACGCAGTTAACCGCCAGCTTACGCCACAGCTGCGGACGGATGGTGTTATGCCAGGCAACGTCGGGTAACACCTCCTGCAAGGTGTCCGCCAGATAGCTGTAATCGCCATCCTGCTGCCGGGCGGGGCCGATATGGGTGGTGCCGCTGGCAACGTGAATAATGATGTTGCCGTCACGGCGGGCAGCATGGGTAGTGATGCCCATTAACAGCGGATGAGGGATGGTCTTTAGCTCCTCCACCGTACCCATGCCGTTGTGGATCAGCAGCACCGGTGTGGTCGTGGGCAAAATAGAGGCCAGGCTTTTTACTGCATCGGAGACCTGCCACGCCTTGAGCGTAACCAGCAGCAGATCGCTCTGGGCCAGAAAATCAGGGTCGTTGGCGGTCAGGGATTCGTTAAACACGCTGCCGTCTTCGTCGATGACGTTGACGCTGCAATAGGGCTGGGCCACGCGTAACCAGCCCTGTACCTCATGCCCACGCTTACACAGTGCGGCCAGCCACAGTTGCCCTAATGCCCCGCATCCAAGCACGGTAATTTTCATTGTTCCTCCTCACCTGCAACAGCGCCAGGTGGCAATGCGTTAAGTATAGCGCCGTCGGCTACGCTTCTCGTTATGTCCTGTTGCGGGTATTATGCATCGCAACAAAAGTGAAAGGAGAAGAAAAGATGCCATCTTTCGATATTGTGTCTGAAGTTGACCTTCAGGAAGTACGTAACGGCGTAGATAATGCCAGCCGTGAAGTGGAGTCTCGCTTCGATTTTCGTGGCGTAGAGGCGACGTTTGAGCTGAACGATGCCAATAAGACTATTAAGGTACTCAGCGAGTCTGATTTCCAGGTCAATCAGCTGCTGGATATCCTGCGCGCCAAGCTGCTGAAGCGCGGCATTGAGGGGACCTCTCTCGATGTGCCGGAAGAGTTTGTGCACAGCGGTAAAACCTGGTTTGTGGAAGCCAGGCTGAAGCAGGGGATTGAGAGCGCGGTGCAGAAAAAGATCGTGAAGCTCATCAAAGACAGCAAGCTGAAGGTGCAGGCGCAGATTCAGGGGGAGGAGATCCGCGTAACCGGTAAATCCCGCGACGATCTGCAGTCGGTGATGGCGCTGGTGCGCGGCGGGGATCTGGGGCAGCCGTTCCAGTTCAAAAACTTCCGCGACTAATAAAAATGCCCGGTAATCCGGGCATTTTTTTAGGCTCTGAGCGCCTGCTCAACCTCAAAACGGTTCGTCACTTTGCTGTCGATTTTCACGTAGGCGCTGCGCTCTTCAGGGACAATCAGCACCTCGCTGACGCCCGCTTTACTCTCTAACTGCTGCTTAAGCGTATCGGTGATCGCCACATCATCCGGGATCTCCACGCGCAGGCTGCTGACGTAGGGCGGCTCCTGCATGGTGCTGGCCACTAGCAGCCAGACGGTGGCCAGCAGCGCCCCCGCCAGGAATACCGTCTGGGAGTCGAACAGGCCGTCAACCCAGCCCCCCAGCGAGCCGCCAATGGCGACGCCGATAAACTGGCTGGTGGAGTAGATCCCCATCGCCGTGCCTTTATAGCCAGCCGGGGCCTCTTTGCTGATCAGCGAGGGGAGGAGGGCCTCCATCAGGTTAAACGCCAGGAAGAAGAGCTGTACGCCCGCCACCAGCTCCCAGAAGTGCGGCCCGGCACCCCACAGCACAATCTCGGCAATCAGCAGGACGATCACGCAGAAGATGAAGACCCGCTTCATATGGCGCTTCACTTCGGCGTAGATAATAAACGGCACCACGCTTACAAAGGAGATAAGCATCGTAGCCAGATAGATTTTCCAGTGCTCCGCCGCCGGGAAGCCTGCGGCTTCCATCTGCCCCGGTAGAGCAACGAAGGTGGACATCAGCAGGATATGCAGGCACATAATGCCGAAATTGAGCTTCAGCAGCGGCGGGCTGGCAATCACTTTACTGAAGCAGCCTTTTACCATCCCCGACTCACGATTCAGCACGTGATTTTTACTGTCCGGAACGACCCACAACGTCAGAATGATACCCGCCGTGGCCAGGCCAGCAATCATCCAGAACAGGGCGTGTAGGCCCAGCCGATGGGTAATAATAGGACCAAGCACCATCGCAATAGCAAAGGTGATACCGAAGCTGACGCCGATAAAGGCCATCGCCTTGGTGCGATTCTGTTCGCGGGTTAAGTCAGAGAGCAGGGCCATCACCGCAGCGGCGATCGCTCCCGAGCCTTGCAGGGCGCGGCCAAGAATAATGCCCCAGATTGAATCTGAGAGGGCGGCAATGATGCTGCCAATGACAAAAATCACCAGCCCGCCGACGATCAGCGGCTTACGGCCGATGCGATCCGACAGCAGGCCGAAAGGGATCTGGAATACCGCCTGCGCCAGGCCATAGATGCCAATGGCAATGCCGATCAGCGCTTCGCTTGCCCCCTGTAGCGCCATGCCATAGGTGGTCAGAACGGGCAGGACCATAAACATACCGAGCATACGCAGCGAGAATACTGTCCCTAAACCCCAGGTGGCGCGCAGCTCACCCGGCGTCATTTTATAGTCGTTCATTACTACCTCAATCAAAAAACCGGACACAGTATAGTGCAGGGGAGGGCGGGGCGGATTATCCCGTGGTGCGCAAATAGTACATCAATGAGTTATTGATTTAATAAATAAAAAAGGGCGCCGTAGCACCCTTTTTGTAACATCTTTTTTAAATTACCAGACGTAGGTCAATAGGTTATGCGAGTCCGGAACCATAAAGTCCACGGACATCATCACCGAGAGGGAGGTGATAGCGACGATAGAGAACACGAACAGCTTACGTGCCCATACTCTGTCATCTTCAACCTTATACCCCTTCAGCGCCATACCCAGCCACCAGACGCTAACCGCGGCAGCCACCACCAGATATTTGTATCCGGCGTAGCCGCCCAGCGAGAGCATCAGCGTCGCTACGGCAAAAGCGATGATATAGAGCGTAATGTGGTTCTTCGCAACCGAGATCCCTTTCACCACCGGCAGTACCGGGATGTTCGCCGCCTGATAATCCTTGAAACGGAAAATCGCGATGGCGTAGGAGTGCGGCATCTGCCACAGGCTAAAGATAGCCAGCAGGATCAGCGCACCGCTGTCGAAATCACCGGTTACCGCGCAGTAGCCAATCACCGGCGGCGCAGCGCCGGAGAGAGAGCCAATCAGCGTGCCGTAGACGGAGTGGCGTTTCATGTACAGGCTGTAGACGCCGACATAAACCACGAACCCCATCACCCCCAGCCAGCAGGCCAGCGGGTTAGCACCAAACCACAGCAGCATAAAGCCAGCAATACCCAACAAGGTGGCGTACACCAGCGAAATTTTCGGGGAAATCAGGCCTTTGACCAGCACCCGGTTCTTCGTACGCTCCATTTTACGGTCAATGTCACGGTCGATGTAGTTGTTAAATACACAACCCGATGCCACCACCAGCGACACCCCGATCAGCGTATAGGCGAAGAGGGGATAGTCGATGCTGCCCTTGGAGGCCAGCAGGAACCCCCCGATCACAGAGATCAGGTTGCCGAAAATGATGCCTGGTTTCGTTACTTGCAGGTATTGCTTAAACATCATACTCGCCGCTCTTAGTGAACCATCATGTTGTAATTCAGGTTCCACATAATCCAGATTGAGCCTACCACCAGAATGGCGATGATCAGCACGGTAAAGACAAAGGCCACCAGGTTCCAACGCTCTTCAGAGGAGTTGTTCATGTGCAGGAAGCACACCAGGTGAACCAGAATCTGTACCACTGCCGTCACCAGCACGACGCCAAGAATGGTGCCGTGCGAGGCGGAGCCGTTCATCACCATCCAGAACGGAATAGCCGTCAGGATGATCGACAGGATAAAGCCTGTCATGTAGGTTTTTACGCTGCCGTGAGCGGCGCCGCTATGATCGGTAGAATGACTCATTACATCGCCCCCATCAGGTAAACTACAGAGAACACACAGATCCAGACCACGTCCAGGAAGTGCCAGAACATGCTCAGGCACATCAGACGGGTACGGTTAGTGCTGGTCAGCCCGCGACGGGTAACCTGGAACATCAGGATCGCCATCCACACCAGACCAGAGGTCACGTGCAGACCGTGGGTACCGACCAGGGCAAAGAAGCCTGACAGGAAGCCGCTACGATCCGGACCGAAGCCTTCAGCGATCAGGTGATGGAACTCATAGATTTCCATCCCGATAAAGCCCGCACCGAACAGGAAGGTCAGCGCCAGCCAGGAGAGAACCTGGCTTTGACGACCGTTGTTCATGGCGATAATCGCCATGCCGTAGGTGATGGAGCTGAAGAGCAGCAGGGCAGTTTCAACCAGCACAAACGGCAGTTCGAAAATATCTTTCCCGCTCGGGCCACCTGCAGTGCCGTTCACCAGAACGGCATAGGTAGCAAACAGACATGCAAAGAGAATGCAGTCGCTCATCAGGTAGATCCAGAAGCCGAACACCTTGTTCGACCCTGCATCGTGATGCTCATGCTCGTGGGCATGAGCGTTAGCGTGAGTTAGAGTCTCAGTTGACATTTTTCAGTCCTGCCTTGCTAATTTCGTCGAAATGCTGATTTTCCAGTTTTTCAACGGTGGCAACCGGTACGTAGTAATCCACGTCCTCATCGAAGCTTTTCACAATCCAGGTCACGATCATGCCGGCAAAGCCGAGGATCGCCATCCACCAGATATGCCAGATCATGGCAAAGCCAAAGATAAGGCTGAAAGCAGAGATAATGACACCCGCGCCGCTGTTTTTCGGCATATGAATCTCTTCATAGTGCGTAGGCTGGATGTACGCTTCGCCTTTGTCTTTCATTTCCCAGAATGCATCACGTTCATGAATGTGCGGCACGACGGCAAAGTTATAGAACGGCGGCGGAGAGGAGGTTGACCACTCCAGCGTACGCGCACCCCACGGATCGCCCGTCAGGTCACGGTTCTGGTCACGATCGCGCACGGAGGTGTAGATCTGCATGATGATGGAGAAGATACCGAGCGCAATCAGCAGCGCACCGATCTCAGCCACAATCATCAGCGGCTGGAACATCGGATCGATGTTCTGGCTCACACGACGAGTCATACCCATGAAGCCCATGGCGTACAGCGGCATAAAGGTCACAAAGAAGCCGATGATCCAGAACCAGAAGGCGCGTTTGCCCCAGGTCTCGTTCATGGTGTAACCAAAGGCTTTCGGCCACCAGTAGGTCAGGCCCGCAAAGCAACCGAATACCACACCACCGATGATAACGTTATGGAAGTGTGCAATCAGGAACAGGCTGTTGTGCAGAACAAAGTCCGCGCCCGGCACGGCCAGCAGTACCCCGGTCATCCCACCGATAGAGAAGGTGATAATGAAGCCGATGCTCCACAGCATGGCTGAGTGGAACACGATACGACCCTGGTACATGGTAAACAGCCAGTTGAAGATCTTCACCCCGGTCGGGATGGCGATAATCATCGTGGTGATACCAAAGAAGGCGTTAACGTTCGCGCCGCTGCCCATGGTAAAGAAGTGGTGCAGCCATACGATAAACGACAGAACGGTGATCGCGATGGTAGCCCATACCAGGGAGGTGTAGCCAAACAGACGCTTTTTAGAGAACGTCGCAACAACTTCTGAGAACACGCCGAACACTGGCAGAACAAGAATGTACACTTCTGGATGGCCCCAGGCCCAAATCAGGTTGATGTACATCATCATGTTGCCGCCCATATCGTTGGTAAAGAAATGGGTGCCCAGATAACGGTCAAGCGTCAGCAGCGCGATGGTTACCGTCAGGATAGGGAACGAGACGATAATCAGCACGTTAGTACAGAGTGACGCCCAGGTAAATACCGGCATTTTGAACATGGTCATGCCAGGGGCACGCATGCGCAGAATGGTCACAAAGAAGTTAATACCGGTCAGGGTTGTACCAATACCGGAGAGCTGGAGACTCCAGATCCAGTAGTCAACGCCCACGCCAGGACTGTACTCAATGCCCGAGAGCGGCGGATAGGCCACCCAACCGGTCTGAGCAAACTCGCCCACGCCCAGCGAGATGTTAACCAGCACCACGCCCACAACGGTGAACCAGAAGCTCAGGTTGTTCAGGAATGGGAAGGCAACGTCACGGGCGCCGATTTGCAGCGGCACAACCAGGTTCATCAGGCCTACCACGAACGGCATCGCCACGAAGAAGATCATGATAACGCCGTGGGCGGTAAAGATCTGGTCGTAGTGGTGCGGCGGCAGGAACCCGGCTTCGCCCGACGAAACGAGCAGCTGCTGGGTACGCATCATGATGGCGTCGGCAAAACCACGCACCAGCATCACGATAGCAACGAGGATATACATAATCCCCAGGCGTTTGTGGTCCACGGAGGTGAGCCACTCATTCCACAGATATGACCACTTACCGAAGTAAGTGAGCGCTGCAACTAACGCCAGACCTCCGACGAGAATTGCTGCCACCGTAACCATGATAATCGGCTCATGGTACGGCACTGCATCCAGTGTAAGTTTTCCGAACATCGTATTATTCCTCGGCCCCTTAGTGAGAGGTTTCCGCGTGATTCATGTTCATGCCTTCCATGCCTTCATGCGAGTTCTGTTCGCCTTCAGCCTGAGTCACGTCCATGCTCTTCCCAGGTCCCATAAATTTGTTGATAACATCAACAAACAGATTGGGTTTAACGCTGGAGAAGTATTCGACTTTATTGTATTCGCTTGGTTTTGCCAGCAGGTTGTACGCGTCCATGTCATTCATGACTTTCGACGACTGCTTCGCTTTCGCTACCCACTGGTCGAAGGTCGCGGCATCCGGCGTTGCGATTGCTTTGAACTTCATGCCGGAGAAACCAGCACCGCTGTAGTTAGCAGAAATACCATCGTAGGTACCAGCTTCGTTGGCGATCAGGTGCAGCTTGGTCTGCATCCCGGCCATCGCGTAGATCTGGCTACCCAGTCGCGGAATAAAGAAGGAGTTCATCACCGAGTTCGAGGTGATTTTGAATTCCACAGGCGTATTTGCCGGGAATGCAATCTCATTGACCGTTGCGATGCCCTGCTCCGGGTAAATAAAGAACCACTTCCAGTCCATTGCAATAACTTCGATGGTCACCGGCTTCGCATCGTGATCCAGCGGACGGCCAGGTTCGAGCGAGTGCGTGGTTTTCCATGTCAGTACCGCAAGGAAAATGATGATAAGGATGGGAATCGTCCAAACCACAGCTTCAACTTTGTTCGAGTGCGACCAGTTGGGGCTGTATTTGGCTTCCTTGTTCGACGCCCGGTACTTCCAGGCAAAACCGATAGCCATCACGATGGCGGGAATCACGACAATCAACATCAGCCCAAGAGCCGTCAGTATCAGTGAACGCTGTTCCAGTCCAATCTGTCCTTTGGGATCGAGAAGTGCAGAATCACAGCCGCTCAGTAACGCCGCGCCTGTGATTAATGACAACATTCCCAAAATTTTATTGTATTTCCTGAGTCTCATTTAACGACCTCAATTCCACGGGGGTCTGGTGGCGTTTAAAGTGTGCGGGCATTTTACGGGAAGGTTACATTACTGTAAACATGCAGGGCGCGCTGTCAGTAGGGTGTTACTGGGTTCTGCCGCGTATGTCACACACAATGCAACAATCTGTAAAATCTCACAATCACCGCGTTCGGCCCCAAGGTTATAACCAAAATCGGCTCTGGTACTTATAGACCAGGGGAAATGGTATAACCAATCCTTTTTGTGAACATTTAGTTAACATTAATTCAGCAATTATCAAACATTGCGCGAAGCTTAATTTGATAACTATGCTGAATCATTAAAGCGTAGACGCAAACCTATACCGCACAAAATAATTAAACAAAAAAAGAGATTAAGCCAGAATTAAACAAATATATCCTGAAATTAAATTCTTTAATTAGTTTGCGCGATAATTACCTACAGCAACTAACGGGTCATTTTTCCTGCGCCGTTTTGCGCAGGGCGAGGTAGTCTAACAGGCCGCCGTAAAGGATCCCTCCTACCGCCAGCAGTGCGCCCGCATCCAGCAGCAGTAGCGCGAAGCGCCATGAGGTCAGGCCGAGGGCGTTAAGGGTAATTACCCCCAGCCAGGCCGCCAGCAGCAGACAGCCTACGGCCAGCGTGCGCAGCGCCAGCCGGTAAGCACCGGCGTAGCGGCTGCGGGGGAGAAAACCGTCCGTGCGCTGGGTATAGGCCAGCGTCTCTTTACACACCAGCAGCAGGATCAGCCCCGGCACGGCGGCAATGACCGAGAAGAGGTAAAACGTTGACCAGCCCCAGCTCTCTACAAACCAGCCGGCAATGGGGCCAACGTAGACGCGCCCAATAGCGGAGAGGGCAGAGAGCAGGGCGAACTGGGTAGCGGAAAACGACTTATTGCACAGGGTCATCAGCAGGGCAACGAACGCCGCCGTCCCCATCCCGCCGCAGAGGTTCTCAAAGAAAACTGCCGCTGCCATGCTGTAGAGGTGCTTATCGGTCACCGACAGCAGCCAGTAGCCAGCGTTAGAGGCCCCCTGCAGAATGCCAAAGATCAGCAGGGCGCGAAACAGCGACAGGCGCTGCATCAGCACGCCGCCATACAGCGCGCCGAGAATAGTGGCAATCAGCCCAAGAGTCTTATTCACTACCCCAACGTCGCCTGCGTCAAAGCCCACGCCGCGGATCAGAAAGGTCGTGGTCAGGCTCATGGCAAACGCATCACCCAGCTTATAAAGGACGATAAGCAGCAGGATCAGCCAGGCGTTGTTACGGCCAAAGAAGTCACGCAGCGGCGCAACCACCGCCTGCTCCAGCGATTTCGGTACCGGCACGGCATCACTCGGCTCCGGGGCAAAAAGGGTAGCTATAATGCATGGCACCATCAGGGCCGCCATCAGCCAGTACATCCCCTGCCAGCCCAGCCAGCGATCTGCCATCCAGAGCGCCAGCCCACCCGAGACCAGCATGCCAAGGCGATAGCCCAGCACGCTGATGGCCGCCCCTGCGCCGCGCTCTTCGGCGGGCAGCACGTCCGTCTTCCAGGCATCAAACACAATATCCTGCGAGGCGGAACAGAAGGCGATAATCACCGCCAGTCCGGCCATCCAGCGCAGCTGCGTAGTCGGCTCCAGGAAGCCCATCCCCGCAATGGCGATCAGCAGCAGGATCTGGGTAGTCAGCAGCCAGCCGCGACGGCGACCAAAGAACGGCGGCGTATAGCGGTCCATCACCGGCGACCATAAAAACTTAAACACGTAGGCCTGGCCCACCAGCGAAAAGAAGCCGATGGTCTTCAGGTCGATGTTTTCAACGGTCATCCACGCCTGCAGCGTGCCGGAGGTCAGGGCAAGGGGGAGGCCAGAGGCAAAGCCAAGGATCAGCAGGATGGCTGACTTAGGCTGCTGGAAGATACGTAGATAGCGGCTGGGCATAGGAGACGGGCTGACCCGGCGCGAACCGGGTCAGCGGCAGAATTAACGCGCGTTCTGCTTGATAAAATCGTGGATGCTGGTGTCCTGAGACATGTCAGCGATGGTGTCGGTCAGCACGCTGTTTACGCTGTCGGCGATATTCTTATTCGACGCCTGCAGTGCACCCTCAACCGAGTAGTTGGCACGGTAGTTCTTGGTCATCTTGTTGCCGTTCGGCGCGGTGGCGATGATCGCGATATCGGCCTTGGTGGCGATGTTGTAGCGCACGTTGCCCTGGGAGACGTCAGCATAGAGCTGGCTGACGATGATCTGCAGATTCACAGCGCCGTTCGGGCCAATCATGTAGCCGCGAGCGGTCATCTGTTTCTCCAGCACTTCCTGCAGCAGGAAACGCAGGTCGCGGGAGGCGGTCAGGGTCACCAGCTGGTTGTCGCGGGTCACTTTCGCCAGCGCCTGATTCTGGCGCTGATCGGCACCGTTAATGCTCACGGTCACGCCCATCAGGCTTGGATCCTGCTGCGGCAGGGTAATTTTCGGTGAGACATCAATGGTAGTAGGAGGCGTAGCACAGCCAGCCAGCATAAACAGAGCGACCAGCGGGAAAAGCACTTTTTTTAACATATAAGAGATCTCTGTGAATCTTAAGCTTATAAAGGAGTAATTCGCGCCATCATAACATTGCCAACGGCCGGGGCAACCCGGCAATGCATGTAAATTCATCGCCTTGTGCATTTTGTGCTCACGAACCGTTTTTAATCGTCTACAAAAGGGGCCTGAATGAGAATTTTCAGGGTGGGTTCATGCCTTTGAATGATAAAACGAGACGAACGCTAAATATTTGTTGTTTTCTTGTTATGGAAGCGGTAAAAGCGGCTAATATTTAAAGGGATGGGTTACATCTGAACGCTGTCTGAGGAGTCTTTTCATGATGATACGCGAACAAATAGAATCAAAATTAAGGGCAACGTTTGAACCCGCGTTCCTCGAAGTTGTTGATGAAAGCTACCGTCACAATGTTCCGGCCGGTTCCGAAAGCCATTTTAAGGTGGTGCTGGTAAGCGATCGCTTCGCAGGCGAACGTTTTCTTAACCGCCATCGCATGATCTACAGCACGTTGACGTCTGAACTTGCCACGACGGTACACGCGTTGGCCCTGCATACCTATACCCTGAAAGAGTGGGAAGGGCTGCAGGATACCCTCTTCGCGTCGCCGCCCTGTCGAGGTGCAGGCACCATTGCATAATAAATGAGGTTTGCAACAGCGAGAACTTTTCCAGTATGTTGCGTAGAGAATATGTGAAAACGGCCTGCGGGCCGTTTTGTTTTGTCTGAGTTTTGTTCGACGCGTCCAAAACTCAGACAAAAATTAGCCGTGAATTGTGAAAAAGGCCGCAACAGCGTGCAATAACCGTTCTCGACTCACAAAAGTGATGCCGCTATAATGCTGCGTCCTATTTTTTGAACGTCTTCGGGATGATTCTGGTGACAGGGAATGTGTATCTGATTCAAGAGAGCATCCCGGTTCTGCGCAGCCACCTATAGCGGTCTGCGGGTAGAGTTGACCGAGCACTCTGATTTTTTGAGGTAACAAGATGCAAGTTTCAGTTGAGACCACTCAGGGCCTTGGCCGCCGTGTAACGATCACTATCGCTGCTGACAGCATCGAGACCGCTGTAAAAAGCGAGCTGGTCAACGTAGCGAAAAAAGTTCGCATTGACGGCTTCCGTAAAGGCAAAGTACCGATGACCGTTGTTGCTCAGCGTTATGGCGCATCCGTACGCCAGGACGTGCTGGGTGAACTGATGAGCCGCAACTTCATTGATGCGATCATTCAGGAAAAAATCAATCCGGCCGGCGCACCGACCTACGTCCCGGGCGAGTACAAGCTGGGTGAAGACTTCACCTACTCCGTAGATTTCGAAGTTTACCCGCAGGTTGAGCTGACTGGCCTGGAAGGTATCGAAGTTGAAAAACCGGTTGTTGAAGTGACCGATGCTGACGTTGACGGCATGCTGGACACCCTGCGCAAGCAGCAGGCGACCTGGAAAGACAAAGACGGCGCGGCTGATGCAGAAGATCGCGTAACCGTAGACTTCACCGGTTCCGTTGACGGCGAAGAGTTTGAAGGCGGCAAAGCCACTGACTTCGTGCTGGCGATGGGCCAGGGTCGTATGATCCCGGGCTTCGAAGACGGCATCAAAGGTCACAAAGCGGGCGAAGAGTTCACCATCGACGTGACCTTCCCGGAAGATTACCACGCTGAGAACCTGAAAGGTAAAGCGGCCAAGTTCGTCATCAACCTGAAAAAAGTTGAAGAGCGCGAGCTGCCAGAGCTGACTGAAGAGTTCATTAAACGTTTCGGCGTTGAAGATGGCTCCATCGACGGCCTGCGCGCTGAAGTGCGTAAGAACATGGATCGCGAGCTGAAAGGCGCGGTGCGTAACCGTGTTAAAACGCAGGCGATCGACGGTCTGGTAAAAGCAAACGAAATCGACGTGCCGGCTGCCCTGATCGACAGCGAAATCGACGTGCTGCGCCGTCAGGCTGCCCAGCGCTTCGGTGGCAACGAGAAACAGGCTCTGGAGCTGCCGCGTGAGCTGTTCGAAGAGCAGGCTAAACGCCGCGTTGTTGTGGGTCTGCTGCTGGGTGAAGTGATCCGTACCCATGAGCTGAAAGCGGATGAAGCACGCGTGAACGAGCTGATCGAAGAGATGGCTTCTGCTTACGAAGATCCGAAAGAAGTGGTTGAGTTCTACAGCAAGAACAAAGAGCTGATGGACAATATGCGCAACGTTGCGCTGGAAGAGCAGGCTGTTGAAGCCGTTCTGGCGAAAGCGAAAGTGACTGAAAAAGCCACTTCCTTCAACGAGTTGATGAACCAGCAAGCGTAAGTCACGTTTCCCGCCTTTACGCGGAAAAGAAAGCCCGTCACCTGCTGGTGGCGGGTTTTTTTTTAACAATCTGCGGCGATCGGAAGAGTGCTAAAAGCACGTTTCAGTGTTAGCGTTAAGCCAAAAGATTGTTATGCTTGAATTAAGATGATGCCATCCCCATAACAGGGAGACTATCAGGAGCAACGCTTGCTGCAGATCCGTCCACGGTGGTCGTAGTCAGACCAGTCAGAGTCAAGTAGAATCGGGACAGCAGGTTTATTAATATTTATCCAGGAGACGGACATGTCATACAGCGGCGAACGAGATAACTTTGCACCCCATATGGCCCTGGTGCCAATGGTTATTGAGCAGACTTCACGCGGTGAGCGCTCATTCGATATCTACTCTCGTCTTCTTAAAGAGCGCGTCATTTTCATGACTGGCCAGGTCGAAGACCATATGGCAAACCTCATCGTGGCGCAGATGCTGTTTCTGGAAGCAGAAAACCCGGAAAAAGATATTTACCTGTATATTAACTCGCCGGGTGGGGTGATTACCGCCGGGATGTCAATCTATGACACCATGCAGTTTATCAAGCCCGACGTCAGCACTATCTGTATGGGCCAGGCGGCGTCAATGGGCGCATTCCTGCTGACCGCAGGCGCCAAAGGCAAGCGTTTCTGTCTGCCAAACTCACGCGTAATGATCCACCAGCCGCTGGGTGGCTATCAGGGCCAGGCGACGGATATTGAGATCCATGCACGTGAAATTCTCAAAGTGAAGGGGCGCATGAATGAACTTATGGCGCACCATACGGGTCAATCATTAGAGCAGATTGAGCGCGATACCGAGCGTGACCGCTTCCTCTCTGCCGCTGAAGCAGTAGAGTACGGGCTGGTTGACTCAATCTTGACCCATCGTAATTAATGCCCAGGCCCGACGAGTACCGCTATAATCATTGAGAGCGGCAGGACGCTGTATAGCGTCTTGCGCCTGGAGTGGCATTTGCGTCGTCGTGTGCGGCACAAAAAACAGAAAAGAGGTTTTGACTCATGACAGATAAACGCAAAGATGGTTCGGGCAAACTGTTGTACTGCTCTTTTTGCGGCAAAAGCCAGCATGAAGTGCGTAAGCTAATTGCCGGGCCGTCCGTGTATATCTGCGACGAGTGTGTCGATCTTTGTAACGACATCATTCGCGAAGAGATTAAAGAAGTAGCACCGCATCGTGAGCGTAGTGCGCTGCCGACGCCGCACGAAATCCGCCATCATCTGGACGACTACGTTATCGGCCAGGAGCAGGCTAAAAAAGTGCTGGCGGTTGCAGTTTATAACCACTACAAACGCCTGCGTAACGGTGACAGCAGCAACGGCGTTGAGCTGGGTAAAAGTAACATCCTGCTGATCGGGCCAACCGGCTCCGGTAAAACGCTGCTGGCTGAAACGCTGGCGCGCCTGCTCGATGTGCCGTTTACCATGGCCGATGCCACCACGCTGACCGAAGCGGGCTACGTGGGTGAGGATGTTGAGAACATCATCCAGAAACTGCTGCAGAAGTGTGACTATGATGTCCAGAAAGCGCAGCGCGGCATCGTCTACATTGATGAAATTGATAAAATTTCCCGCAAGTCTGATAACCCGTCGATCACCCGTGACGTCTCTGGTGAAGGCGTTCAGCAGGCGCTGCTGAAGCTGATCGAAGGTACCGTGGCTGCCGTACCGCCGCAGGGTGGACGCAAGCATCCGCAGCAGGAGTTTTTGCAGGTTGATACCTCAAAAATCCTCTTTATCTGCGGCGGGGCCTTTGCTGGCCTGGATAAGGTCATCTCCCATCGCGTGGAAACCGGCTCGGGTATCGGCTTTGGCGCAACGGTGAAAGGCAAGTCCGAGAAAGCCAAAGAGGGTGAACTGCTGGCGCAGGTTGAACCAGAAGATCTGATTAAGTTCGGTCTGATCCCAGAGTTTATTGGCCGTCTGCCGGTGGTGGCAACGCTCAACGAGCTGAGCGAAGAAGCGCTGATCCAGATCCTGAAAGAGCCGAAAAACGCCCTGACCAAGCAGTATCAGGCGCTGTTCAATCTGGAAGGTGTCGATCTCGAGTTCCGTGACGAAGCGCTGGATGCTATCGCCAAGAAAGCGAACGCCCGTAAAACCGGCGCCCGTGGCCTGCGCTCCATCGTCGAAGCGGCTCTGCTGGATACCATGTACGATCTGCCTTCCATGGAAGACGTAGAAAAAGTGGTCATTGACGAAGCGGTTATCGCGGGTCAAACCAAACCCCTGCTGATTTATGGTAAACCAGAAGCGCAGCAGGCTTCTGGCGAATAATTAACCTATCCATACAAGCGGTTAACCAAAAAGGGGGGATTTTATCTCCCCTTTTATTTTTCCGTACTCCCGACGTTGAATGTAAGGGAAACATCCCCATATACTGATTTACATGTTAACGGTCGCATGACGCACAGACCTGCGGCCGGGTTACCAGGCGGACATTAAACTTAAGAGAGAGCTCTATGACTTCTGAGCGTTCTGAACGCATTGAAATCCCCGTATTGCCGTTGCGCGATGTGGTGGTTTATCCGCACATGGTCATCCCCTTATTCGTAGGGCGGGAAAAATCGATTCGTTGTCTCGAAGCGGCCATGGACCAGGATAAAAAAATCATGCTGGTGGCGCAGAAAGAGGCGTCCACGGATGAGCCGGGTGTTAACGATCTGTTCACCGTCGGGACCGTGGCCTCTATTCTGCAGATGCTCAAGCTGCCTGACGGTACGGTTAAAGTACTGGTCGAAGGCCTGCAGCGCGCGCGCATCAGCACCCTGTCTGATGACGGCGACTTCTTCTCTGCGAAAGCCGAGTACCTGGAATCGCCCGCCATTGACGAGCGTGAGCAGGAGGTGCTGGTTCGCACCGCCATCGGCCAGTTTGAAGGCTATATCAAGCTCAACAAAAAAATTCCACCGGAAGTGCTGACGTCGCTCAATAGCATTGACGATCCAGCACGTCTGGCTGACACCATCGGCGCCCATATGCCGCTGAAGCTGGCGGATAAGCAGTCCGTGCTGGAGATGTCCGACGTTAATGAACGTCTGGAGTATCTGATGGCGATGATGGAGTCGGAGATCGACCTGTTACAGGTTGAGAAACGCATCCGTAACCGCGTTAAGAAGCAGATGGAGAAATCCCAGCGCGAGTACTACCTGAATGAGCAGATGAAGGCCATTCAGAAAGAGCTGGGCGAGATGGACGATGCGCCGGACGAAAACGAAGCGCTGAAGCGTAAGATCGACGCGGCGAAGATGCCGAAAGAGGCAAAAGAGAAAGCGGAAGCCGAGCTGCAGAAGCTGAAGATGATGTCTCCGATGTCGGCAGAAGCGACCGTGGTGCGCGGCTATATTGAGTGGATGATCCAGGTGCCGTGGAACGCCCGCAGCAAGGTGAAGAAAGATCTGCGCCAGGCGCAGGAGATTCTGGATACCGATCACTACGGTCTGGAACGCGTTAAGGATCGCATCCTTGAGTACCTTGCAGTTCAGAGCCGGGTTAACAAGCTGAAGGGGCCGATCCTCTGCCTGGTGGGGCCGCCGGGGGTAGGTAAAACCTCTCTGGGGCAGTCCATTGCCAAAGCCACCGGACGTAAATATATCCGTATGGCACTGGGCGGCGTGCGTGACGAAGCGGAAATTCGCGGTCACCGCCGGACCTATATCGGCTCCATGCCGGGCAAACTGATCCAGAAGATGGCGAAGGTTGGGGTAAAAAACCCGCTGTTCCTGCTGGATGAGATCGACAAGATGTCCTCAGACATGCGTGGCGACCCGGCTTCGGCGCTGCTGGAGGTGCTGGATCCCGAGCAGAACGTGGCCTTCAGCGATCACTACCTTGAGGTTGACTACGATCTCAGCGACGTGATGTTCGTTGCAACGTCAAACTCAATGAACATCCCTGCGCCGCTGCTGGACCGTATGGAAGTGATCCGTCTGTCGGGCTATACCGAAGATGAGAAGCTTAACATCGCTAAACGCCACCTGCTGCCGAAGCAGATTGAGCGTAACGCGCTGAAAAAGGGTGAGATTACGGTAGACGATAGCGCCATCATCGGCATTATTCGCTACTACACCCGTGAAGCGGGCGTGCGTAGCCTGGAGCGTGAAATCTCCAAGCTGTGCCGCAAGGCGGTGAAACAGCTGCTGCTCGATCCGTCGCTGAAACAGATCACCATCACCGGTGATAACCTCAACGAGTATCTGGGCGTCCAGCGCTTCGACTATGGTCGTGCAGACGATGAAAACCGTGTCGGCCAGGTGACCGGTCTGGCGTGGACGGAAGTGGGCGGCGATCTGCTGACCATCGAAACCGCCTGCGTACCGGGCAAAGGCAAGCTGACCTATACCGGCTCGCTGGGTGAGGTGATGCAGGAGTCCATCCAGGCGGCACTGACCGTGGTACGTGCACGTGCAGAGAAGCTGGGCATTAACGGCGATTTCTATGAAAAACGTGATATCCACGTTCACGTTCCGGAAGGGGCGACGCCAAAAGATGGCCCAAGTGCGGGTATCGCGATGTGTACGGCGCTGGTCTCCTGCCTGACCGGTAACCCGGTGCGTGCCGACGTGGCGATGACCGGTGAAATCACCCTGCGCGGTCAGGTTCTGCCGATTGGCGGCCTGAAAGAGAAGCTGCTGGCAGCGCACCGTGGCGGTATCAAGACGGTTCTGATCCCATACGAGAACAAGCGCGATCTCGAGGAGATCCCGGAGAACGTGATTGCCGATCTCGACATTCACCCGGTGAAACGTATTGAGGAAGTGCTGACGCTGGCGCTGCAGAACGAACCTTCAGGCATGCAGGTCGTTAGCGCAAAATAGTGACCCCGCGCAAAGAGCGTCGATAAAAACAAGGCTGGCAGCGCAATTCGGGCTTGCCAGCCTTTTTTTGTATAGCTAATTTAGATGGCTGGTTTGCTGTATCATCAACAACGGGTGTTGTAAGGGCATGACAGGCCTGATATAACTGCTGCGCGGTCGCACTTCGATGGATTAAGGTGCGATATAAATTATAAAGAGAGGAAGAGAAGAGTGAATAAATCTCAACTGATAGACAAAATTGCTGCAGGGGCTGATATCTCTAAAGCTGCGGCTGGACGTGCGTTAGATGCTTTGATTGCTTCTGTGACTGAATCTCTGCAATCCGGAGACGAGGTAGCGCTGGTAGGTTTTGGTACTTTTGCTGTTAAAGAGCGTGCTGCCCGTACTGGTCGCAACCCGCAAACCGGCAAAGAGATCACCATTGCTGCCGCTAAAGTTCCGGGTTTCCGCGCAGGTAAAGCGCTGAAAGACGCGGTAAACTGATAGCGATCCCTCTCAGGATTGTGACAAAGTACAAGGGCGCATCACCAGATGTGCCTTTTTTATTTGCGATGCCGGAATTAATCGGGCCCGCGGGCTGACAACGCCCCCGGTTTCTTGTCACAATACGGCTTTACGCGCAGCGGCCCTGCATTAATGGCGCTGCGTGAGACAGACAGTCACCTACAGCGGAGTGTTGTTACACCATGATGGACAATTTACGCGCGGCGGCAAACCACGTCGTGCTCAAGATCATTCTGGGTTTGATTATCGTGTCATTCATTCTGACTGGCGTTGGTAACTACCTGATTGGCGGTAACAATAATTATGCCGCAAAAGTTAATGGCCAGGAGATCGGCCGCAGCCAGTTTGAAAATGCGGTAGCGGCTGAGCGTAACCGTATGCAGCAGCAGCTGGGCGAGCAGTTCTCCGAGCTGGCCGGCAACGAAGCTTACATGAAGAGCATGCGTCAGCAGGTGCTGAGCCGCCTGATTGATGAAGCGCTGCTGGACCAGTACGCTCAGCATCTGGGCCTTGGCATTAGCGACGAGCAGGTAAAGAAAGCCATCTTCTCTACCCAGGCTTTCCAGAACAACGGCAAATTCGACAACGCGCGCTACAACGCGCTGGTCAACCAGATGGGCATGACTGCCGATCAGTATGCTCAGGCGCTGCGTAACCAGCTCACCTCTCAGCAGCTGATCAACGCCGTCGCCGGGACCGATTTTATGCTGAAAGGTGAAACCGATGAGCTGGCCGCGCTGGTCGCCCAGCAGCGTCTGGTGCGCACCGCAACCATCGACGTTAACGCCCTGGCACAGCAGCAGACCGCCTCCGATCAGGAGATCGCCAGCTACTATGAGCAGAACAAAAATAGCTTTATCGCGCCGGAGCAGTTCCGCGTCAGCTACATCAAGCTGGATGCTGCCAGCATGCAGCAGAACGCCAGCGATGAAGAGATTCAGGCCTACTATGACCAGCATCAGGATCAGTTCACCCAGCCGCAGCGTAATCGTTACAGCGTGATCCAGACCAAAACCGAAGACGAAGCGAAAGCGGTGCTGGATCAGTTAAGCAACGGTGCTGATTTCGCGACGCTGGCAAAAGAGAAGTCCGCCGACATTGTCTCTGCCCGCAACGGCGGCGACATGGGCTGGCTGGAGGACTCCACCACCCCTGAAGAGCTGAAAAACGCCGGTCTGAAAGAGAAGGGCCAGCTCTCCGGCGTGATTAAATCCTCCGTCGGTTTCCTGGTTGCACGCCTCGACGACGTTCAGCCTGCTCAGGTTAAGCCGTTTAACGACGTGCGTGACGAGCTGGCGGCGAAGGTGAAGCAGGAGAAGGGCCTTGATGCCTACTACGCTCTGCAGCAGAAGGTGAGCGATGCCGCAAGCAACGACAACGAGTCGCTGGCGGGCGCAGAGCAGGCTGCCGGCGTGAAAGCGGTGGAGACCGGCTGGTTTGGCCGTGATAACCTGCCGGAAGAGCTGAATTTCAAACCGGTTTCTGACGCTATCTTCAGCGGCGCGCTGGTAGGTGAAAACGGTACGCCGGGCAATAACTCTGACATCATTACCGTTGATGGCGATCGTGCGTTTGTGCTGCGCGTGAGCGAGCATAAAGCCGAAGCCGTGAAGCCGCTGGAAGAGGTCAAAACCCAGGTTGCCGATATCGTTAAGCATAACAAAGCCGAGCAGAAAGCGAAGCTGGATGCCGATAAGCTGCTGGCCGACCTGAAAGCCGGTAAAGGCGACGACGCGCTGAAAGCCGCAGGCCTGAGCTTTGGTGAGTCTAAAACGCTGTCGCGTACCGGTCAGGATCCGCTGAGCCAGGCGGCCTTTACGCTGGCCCTGCCGGCGAAGGATAAGCCGGTCTACGGCGTGGCCAACGATATGCAGGGCAACGTTGTTCTGCTGGCGCTGGACGAAGTCAAAGCGGGTACCATGCCGGACGCGCAGAAAAAGGCGATGGTTCAGGGTATCACGCAGAACAACGCCCAGATCTCTTTCGAAGCGCTGATGAGCAACCTGCGTAAAGAAGCCAAAATCAAAACGGGCGACATCGTCGATCCGCAGCAGTAATTCCTCTGGGCGTCTCGCAGACTTTTGCAACGCCCTGCAACAATCAAAGGCCGCTTTCGCGGCCTTTTCCATTTCTGCAATCTGCCGTTTGTCTCCTGTTACCGCTCTGTTTATTGTGCAGGGGCTGTCAACAAACAAGGAGAAAACAGCATGAAACGTGGAATCAAAATAGCAGTGATGACCCTGACACTTGCCTGTGCCGCCATAGGCCAGCGTGCACTTGCTGCTGATGCGCCGGTGAAATCCCCTCAGGCCCAGACGGTACAACATAAATCTGCCCCTGCTGCCGAGCCAACGGCCAAAGTGAAAGCGCCGGAAGCGGCGAAGGGCGATGAGGAGACGACCCGGGTCAGCATCAACGCCGCGTCGGCAGAGGCGCTGGCGCAGGCCATGAACGGCGTAGGGCTGAAGAAAGCGCAGGCGATCGTCAGCTACCGCGACGAGTATGGGCCGTTTAAGACGCTGGAGGATCTGCAGCAAGTACCAGGGATGGGCGCCTCGCTGGTAGAGCGTAACCTGGACCGTTTAACCCTGTAATTTTTGCTTGCGTCGTAGCCATTTTTTGCCATGCTAAAGAGGTCATACCAGTTATGACCTCCGATCCTACATAACATAAGAAAAAAGGCTATTGCGCTATGCAGACTGAGATTAAAGTTCGTGGTTACCATATCGACGTGTACCAGCATGTAAATAATGCTCGCTATCTGGAGTTTCTGGAGGAGGCGCGCTGGGAGGGGCTGGAAAGCAGCGAAGGCTTCCAGTGGATGACGGCTAATCACATCGCGTTTGTGGTGGTGAACATCAATATCAACTATCGCCGCCCGGCGGTACTGGGCGATCTGCTGACAATTAGCAGTAAAATAGAGCAGCTCAACGGCAAAAGCGGCGTGCTGAGTCAGGTAGTTACGTTATCCCCAGAAGGGCAGGTTGTGGCTGACGCGCTGATCACCTTCGTCTGCATCGATCTGCGCAGCAAAAAAGCGCTGGCGCTGGAAGGGGATTTGCGGGAGAAGCTGGAGTTAATGATGGAGTAACGGTTACGCCCGGCGGTGAACAGGGTGCTGTAGTTGTGTAGGCCGGGTAAGGCGAATCCGCCACCCGGCGTTATGCAAGCTTACTGCAACCCGGTCTTCTGTTTCATTGCCGCCATCACCGCAGGCTTCTCTGCCAGGTAGTGATTGAGACCATTGGCGCGCAGGTTACAGGCGGCGCACTGGCCGCAGCCGTCGCCCTTGATGCCGTTATAGCAGGTCAGGGTCTCTTCGCGTACCAGCTCCAGCTTCTGCCAGTAGTCGGCCAGCGCCCAGGTTTCTGCTTTATCGAGCCACATCAGCGGCGTCTCGAAGCGGATATCTTTTGCCATGCCGAGGCTCACCGCGTGGTTGAGTGCCTTAACAAACTCGTCGCGGCAGTCAGGGTAGCCAGAGAAGTCGGTCTCACAGACGCCGGTGATCACCGCTTCGGCCTGCACCTGGTAGGCGTAGATTGCCGCAAGCGTCAAAAACAGAATATTGCGGCCCGGCACGAAGGTATTGGGAATGCCGCTGGCATCCGGCTCGTAATCCGGCACCGGGATACTGTCGCGGGTCAGGCTGCTGACCGCCAGCTCGTTGAGCAGGGTAACGTCCAGCACCTTGTGCGCCCGCGCGCCCAGCTTTAGCGCCAGCTCACGCGCGACGTCAATCTCGGCGCGGTGGCGCTGGCCGTAATCGAAGGTGACGCAGTGGACTTCATCATAGTGATGCATGGCCTGCACCAGGCAGGTGGTGGAGTCCTGGCCTCCGCTAAAAACGACAACGGCACGTTTCATAAATTTTCCTGACAGTTTCAATAGCAATAAAGCCGCTATGGTAGCGCCTGGCGGCGGGCACGACCAGTATGCATTTACTATCGCAGCAGTCGGGCAAGCTCGGCCGCCCAGGGCGCGGTATCGCCTATATTGGCGTTTACCCACTCCGGGTTGTAGTAGGTATCGAGATAGCGCTCGCCGCTGTCGCACAGCAGGGTGACAATCGAGCCGGTACGCCCCTCGTCACGCATCCGGGCGGCAAGTTGCAATGCGCCCCACATGTTAGTGCCGGTAGAGGCCCCAACCTTGCGGCCCAGCTGCGTCTCCAGCCAGTGGGCAGTGGCGACGCTGGCGGCGTCCGGGACCCGCAGCATCTCGTCTACCACGTCAGGAATAAACGACGGCTCCACGCGGGGGCGACCAATGCCTTCGATTTTACTGCCGACCGGGCTGCGCAGGTTCGCATCCCGCTGCTGCCAGTAGTCAAGAAAAACGGAGTTTTGCGGATCGACCACCGTAAGCCGGGTATCGTAACCCTGATAGCGGATATAGCGCCCGATAGTGGCTGAGGTGCCGCCGGTTCCGGCGCTCATCACGATATGGTCGGGGATCGGGTGCGGCTCATGGCGCATCTGGCGATAGATGCTGTCGGCGATATTGTTGTTACCGCGCCAGTCGGTAGCGCGCTCGGCATAGGTGAACTGATCCATATAGTGGCCGTGCCACTCCTGCGCCAGCGTTTCAGAGGCGGCGTAGATTTCGCAGGCGCTCTCGACAAAGTGGCAGCGTCCGCCGTAAAACGCGATCTGCTCAATTTTACGCTTTGCAGTGCAGGCGGGCATCACGGCAATAAAGGGCAGCCCCAGCAGTCGGGCAAACCAGGCTTCCGATACCGCTGTCGAGCCTGACGACGCCTCAATAATCGGCATGCCTTCACGGATCCAGCCGTTGCACAGCCCGTAGAGGAACAGCGAGCGTGCCAGGCGATGCTTCAGGCTGCCGGTCGGGTGGGTGCTCTCATCCTTCAAATAGAGGTAGATCCCCGGAAAGGCAGGTAGGGGGAGGCGAATCAGATGCGTATCCGCTGAGCGCTGGGCATCGGCGTTAATTTCACTGACGGCATGTTTGGTCCAGGCATTGTTCATCCGGGGGCGATCCTGTTTGTCAATTTGTGCCTAGCTTAACGGAAAGCGCCTAAAAAATTGTTGCTATTCCACCTTTCAAATAGAATGTTGAGAGAAAAAAATTCTCCCGGAGGCCGGTTATGTTAGATAAAATTGACAAAAAGCTGCTTACTCTGCTGCAACGAGATAGCACCCTCTCTTTGCAGGCGTTAGCCGATGCCGTTAATCTGACTACTACCCCCTGCTGGAAACGGCTCAAGCGGCTGGAGGATGAAGGGATCCTGCTGGCGCGTGTGGCGCTGCTGGATGCTGAAAAGCTGGGCCTCGGCCTGACGGCGTTTGTGCTGATCAAAACCCAGCAGCACTGCAGCGAGTGGTATCATCAGTTTGTCAGCGTCGTCTCTGCCATGCCGGAGGTGCTGGGTTTCTGGCGCATGGCCGGCGAGTATGACTACTTAATGCGCGTTCAGGTCGCCGATATGAAGCGCTACGATGATTTTTATAAACGTCTGGTCAATAGCGTGCCAGGCTTGTCCGATGTGACATCGAGTTTCGCGATGGAACAGATAAAATATACGACAGAGTTACCCATTGAATAACGCTTCTGGCCCCGGCATCAGGGACCGAATAAAGACCTTCAGGATATAACCGCGTGCGATTATTTGCTCAACTAGGCTGGTACTTTCGCCGGGAGTGGCGACGCTATCTCGGTGCCGTAGCCCTGCTCATCATCATTGCTATTCTGCAGCTGATCCCACCGAAAGTCGTGGGATACGTGGTAGACGGCGTCACCGAAGGCCGCTATCACCCGCAGGATGTCATGATGTGGGTCGGCCTGCTGGTGCTGGTGGCGGTAGTCATCTACCTGCTGCGCTACGTCTGGCGGGTGCTGCTGTTTGGTGCGTCCTATCAGCTGGCCGTCGAGCTGCGGGAGGACTTCTACCGCCAGCTCAGCCGCCAGCATCCAGAGTTCTACCTGCGTCACCGCACCGGCGATCTCATGGCCCGTGCCACTAACGACGTCGATCGCGTGGTCTTTGCCGCCGGGGAGGGGGTGCTGACCCTGGTGGATTCGCTGGTGATGGGCTGCGTGGTGCTGATCGTCATGTCCACGCAGATCAGCTGGCAGCTTACTCTGCTGGCGCTGCTGCCGATGCCGATTATGGCGCTGGTGATCAAACGCTACGGCGATCAGCTGCATAATCGATTCAAGCTGGCGCAGGCGGCGTTCTCTTCACTCAACGACCGTACCCAGGAGAGTCTGACCAGCATCCGCATGATCAAAGCCTTTGGCCTTGAGGATCGTCAGTCCGGCCTGTTTGCCGACGATGCCGCCGATACCGGTAGAAAAAATATGAAGGTAGCGCGGGTTGATGCCCGTTTCGATCCGACAATCTATATCGCTATCGGCATGGCAAACCTGCTGGCAATTGGCGGCGGTAGCTGGATGGTGGTTAACGGCAGCCTGACGCTGGGGGAACTCACCAGCTTTACCATGTATCTGGGGCTGATGATCTGGCCGATGCTCGCCCTCGCATGGATGTTTAACATCGTCGAGCGCGGCAGCGCCGCCTACAGCCGTATCCGTGACATGCTGGCGGAAGCGCCGGTGGTGGACGACGGCAGCGAGCCGCTGCCGGAAGGGCGCGGCAACCTGAACGTGGCGATCCGCGAGTTTCGCTATCCGCAGGCGCCGCATCCGACTCTGGAGAACGTCAGCTTTACGCTAACGCCGGGACAGATGTTGGGCATCTGCGGGCCGACCGGGGCAGGGAAAAGCACGCTGCTGTCGCTGATCCAGCGTCACTTTGACGTTACCCAGGGGGAGATCCGCTTTCACGACCGGCCTCTGCCCAGCCTGAAGCTGGACGCGTGGCGCGGACGGCTGGCGGTAGTCAACCAGACGCCGTTCCTCTTCTCTGACACCGTCGGCAATAACATTGCCCTCGGCCACCCAGGCGCGACCCAGCAGGAGATCGAGCACGTTGCGCGGCTGGCCAGCGTGCATGAGGATATCCTGCGCCTGCCGCAGGGGTACGATACCGAAGTGGGCGAGCGCGGAGTGATGCTCTCCGGCGGTCAGAAGCAGCGTATCTCCATTGCCCGGGCGCTGCTGCTCAACGCCGAGATCCTGATCCTCGACGACGCTCTGTCGGCGGTGGATGGCCGTACCGAGCATCAGATCCTGCATAACCTGCGGCAGTGGGGCGAAGGGCGGACGGTAATTATTAGCGCGCACCGGCTCTCGGCCCTCGCCGAAGCGAGCGAGATCCTGGTGATGCAGCACGGGCACATTGTTCAGCGCGGGCAGCACGAAACCTTAGCCCATCAGCCGGGCTGGTATCGCGATATGCACCGTTACCAGCAGCTGGAAGCCGCGCTGGATGACGAAGAGAAGGAGAGTGCTGATGCGTAGTTTTGGACAGCTTTGGCCAACCCTTAAGCGCCTGTTAGCCTACGGTAAGCCGTGGAAAAAGCCGCTGACCCGAGCGGTAGTCATGCTGTGGGTCGCGGCGGCGGCTGAGGTCGCTGGTCCGGCGCTGATCAGCTATTTTATCGATAACATGGTGGCGAAAAGCTATCTGCCGATCGGCCTGCTGGTGGGGCTGACCGTGGCATACATTGGCCTACAGCTGCTGGCCGCCGGGCTGCACTACGCTCAGTCGCTGCTGTTTAACGAAGCTGCCGTCGGCGTGGTGCAACAGCTGCGTACCGACGTGATGGATGCGGCTCTGCGTCAACCGTTGAACGCCTTTGATACCCAGCCGGTAGGCCAGCTTATCTCCCGCGTTACCAACGACACGGAAGTGATCCGCGATCTCTACGTGATGGTGGTCTCTACGGTGCTGCGCAGCGCGGCGCTGGTGGGGGCGATGCTGGTGGCGATGTTCAGCCTCGACTGGCGCATGGCGCTGGTGGCGCTGGCCATCTTCCCGGCGGTGCTGTGCGTGATGGCGCTCTACCAGCGCTACAGTACGCCCATTGTGCGCCGCGTTCGCACCTATCTGGCGGATATCAACGACGGCTTTAACGAAGTGATCAACGGCATGAACGTGATCCAGCAGTTTCGTCAGCAGGCGCGCTTCGGTGAACGGATGAGCGAGGCCAGCCGCTCCCATTACTTTGCGCGCATGCAGACCCTGCGGCTTGACGGCTTTCTGCTGCGTCCGCTGCTGAGCCTCTTCTCGGCGCTGGTGCTCTGCGGGCTGCTGATGCTGTTTGGCTTTACCTCGGTGGGTACCATTGAGGTGGGTGTGCTCTACGCCTTTATCAGCTACCTTGGCCGCCTCAACGAACCGTTGATTGAGCTGACGACCCAGCAGTCGATGCTGCAGCAGGCCGTTGTGGCAGGGGAGCGCGTATTTGAGCTGATGGACCGGCCGCGGCAGAACTACGGCGACGACGAGCGTCCGCTGGCCAGCGGCGCCATCGACATTGAAAACCTGTCGTTTGCCTACCGCGACGATAACCTCGTGCTGCAGAATATCGATCTTTCTGTGCCGCCGCGCAGCTTTATCGCGCTGGTGGGCCACACAGGCAGCGGCAAAAGTACCCTCGCCAGCCTGCTGATGGGCTACTATCCGCTGACAAAAGGAGAGATCCGCCTTGATGGACGGCCGCTCTCCACTCTCAGCCACGGCGTACTGCGTCAGGGCGTGGCGATGGTTCAGCAGGATCCGGTGGTGCTGGCGGACTCCTTCTTTGCTAACGTCACTCTGGGGCGCGATATCAGCGAGGCGCAGGTTTGGCAGGCGCTGGAGACCGTTCAGCTGGCGGAGCTGGCCCGGGGAATGCCTGACGGCATCCACACCAGCCTGGGAGAGCAGGGGAATAACCTCTCGGTAGGGCAGAAGCAGCTGCTGGCCCTGGCTCGCGTGCTGGTGGCTACTCCGCAGATCCTGATCCTTGATGAGGCAACCGCGAACATCGACTCCGGCACCGAGCAGGCTATTCAGCAGGCGCTGGCGGCGGTACGCCAGCATACGACGCTGGTGGTGATTGCCCACCGTCTCTCTACAATCGTCGAGGCTGACACCATTCTGGTTCTGCATCGTGGGCAGGCGGTAGAGCGCGGCAACCATCAAGCGCTACTGGCCGCCGAAGGGCGCTACTGGCAGATGTATCAGCTTCAGCTGGCGGGCGAAGAGCTGGCTGCCAGCGCGCAAGAAGAGTCGCTAATCGCCTGATGCACCATAATCAGGCAAGCTACTGACAGGATCGTCTGTTGGTGCAAAAACGTTGCGCACCATGCACTGCCATGGTGCGTTTTTCTTTCCCAGGAACAATCTGAATCCCCATCACACTTTTCTACTAATCTCGCTGCCCTGCTCTGACGGCTTAAGCCGCTGAGTTTTTCCCTTTTTTTAATTCTGGCACACCCCTTGCAACACCCTGTCAGTGTTAGCTGCGGCCATTACCGATTTTCGACTGAGGGGGATTTATGAAGCTGGTTACCGTGGTCATTAAGCCATTTAAACTTGAGGACGTCCGTGAAGCGCTGTCGTCTATTGGTATTCAGGGGCTGACCGTTACCGAAGTGAAAGGCTTTGGTCGTCAGAAGGGCCATGCTGAACTCTACCGCGGAGCGGAATACAGCGTTAATTTCCTGCCGAAGGTAAAGATTGACGTGGCCATTGCTGACGATCAGCTTGATGAAGTGATTGATGTCATTAGCAAAGCGGCCTACACCGGAAAAATTGGCGACGGCAAAATTTTCGTTGCCGAA
>DAMBQR010000006.1:0-119410 GCA_032055545.1 Pseudescherichia sp.
GGATTTCATCATTGATTATTTATCACTTTGGCAGAGTAATTATCCTGTGCAATTTAAATAGCGCTGCTCTCGCCGCACATTTAACAGAATGCATTTAATTACTGTTAAATATAACTGGCATCTGTCTGAAAAAGCGCCCGATCAAATGCAGCCGACTGATAGTATGAGCGAAGGTGATTAATACCCCTTATAATCCAGAGACATAACGTTAAACCACAGGCGGACAACGCCGGGCAGGACAACGGCAAAATAGTTTAGTAAAGTTGCGTTTTAACGCTGAAAGAATTGTTGCAGCTAACGGAATTACAGGCAAGGTTCGCCTTTACCTGATGCCAGTTTTTAAGAATAAGATTAAGTCGCTATTTTTAACGTTTTAGGAATTACTTCATATTGACAAAAAAAATAGACACTTTTACATCTGCGATATATCCTAATTTACATTCCCGCAGAGACGGGTAATTATTTTCTGGAGGTTACAAAACGTATTATGGAATGGATTGCCGATCCATCAATCTGGGCCGGGCTGCTGACGCTGGTAGTGCTTGAGCTGGTGCTAGGTATTGATAACCTGGTCTTTATTGCCATTCTGGCGGAGAAGCTGCCGCCTGCCCAACGCGACCGGGCGCGGGTCACCGGCCTGGTGCTGGCGATGGTGATGCGCCTGCTGCTGCTGGCCTCGATCTCCTGGCTGGTGACCCTCACCACGCCCCTCTTCTCGCTGCGCGGCTTTAGCTTCAGCGCCCGGGATCTGATCATGCTGTTTGGCGGCCTCTTTCTGCTCTTTAAGGCCACGGTGGAACTCAACGAGCGGCTGGAGGGCAAAGACAGCGACAACCCTACCCAGCGGCGCGGGGCCAAATTCTGGCCGGTAGTGGCGCAAATTGTGGTGCTGGACGCGATCTTCTCGCTGGACTCGGTGATCACCGCCGTGGGGATGGTCGATCATCTGGCGGTAATGATGGCGGCAGTGGTGATTGCTATTGCGCTGATGCTGCTGGCCAGCAAGGCGCTGACGCGCTTTGTTAACAGCCACCCGACTATCGTCATTCTCTGTCTCAGCTTCCTGCTGATGATCGGCTTCAGCCTGATCGCCGACGGCTTCGGCTTCCACATCCCGAAAGGCTACCTGTATGCCGCCATTGGCTTCTCGGTGATGATCGAGGCTCTTAACCAGCTGGCTATCTTCAACCGCCGCCGCTTTCTCTCCGCAAACCAGACGCTGCGCCAGCGTACCACCGACGCGGTGATGCGCCTGCTGAGCAACAGAAAAGAGGATGCCGAGCTGGACGTGGAGACCTCCTCCCTGCTGGCGGATCATGATAATCACCAGATCTTTAATACTCAGGAGCGGCTGATGATTGAGCGGGTGCTGAACCTTAACCAGCGCACCGTCAGCAGCATCATGACCTCCCGCCATGACATTGAGTATATCGACCTCAGCGCCCCGGAGGAGGAGATCCGCGCCCTGCTGGATAAAAACCAGCACACCCGCATGGTGGTGACCGGCGGTGATGAGCATGAGGATCTGCTGGGCGTGGTGCACATTCTCGACCTGCTCCAGCAGTCGCTGCGCGGCGAGCCGCTCAACATCAACGTGCTGATCCGCCAGCCGCTGGTCTTCCCCGAAGGGCTGCCGCTGCTGCAGGCGCTGGAGCAGTTCCGCAACGCGCGAACGCACTTTGCCTTTGTGGTGGATGAGTTTGGCTCTATCGAAGGGATCGTGACCCTCAGCGACGTGATGGAGACCATCGCGGGTAACCTGCCGAACGAGGTAGAGGAGATTGACGCCCGCCACGACATTCAGAAAAACGCCGACGGCAGCTGGACGGCAAACGGCCACATGCCGCTGGAGGATCTGGTGCAGTATGTGCCCCTGCCGCTGGATGACAAGCGGGAGTATCACACTATCGCCGGACTGCTAATGGAGTATCTACAGCGCATTCCCAGAGTGGGGGAAGAGGTGCAGGTGGGTGACTATCTGTTGAAGACGCTGCAGGTCGAGAGCCACCGCGTACAGAAGGTGCAGATTGTGCCGCTGGAACCAGCGGGCGCAGAGTTCGAGGTATAACGCCGGGCGGCACTGCGTTTGCCCGGCCTACGATGGACGCGATAGTCTCTGTAGGCCCGGTAAGCGTAGCGCCACCGGGCGTTGCCGTTTGAAATCTTAAAGCTTATCGATCAGCTTTTTAATATCTTTGCTGCGCTGGCTATCTTTGTTGCGATCGGCCCAGTCGTTAAGCCGGCGTTTCGCCTCATCCTGCAGATGCTTACGCAGAACCTGATCCACCTGCAGATTGTAATTGAGTGCCTGCCATTTGCCATAGACGCGCAGCGGGATCGGCGTGTTTCTCAGGAACTCAATCAGCTTCCCGTCACCCTTCCAGCCCTCGGTAACCTGCACGTTGAAGCGGGTATCACAGAGCTGTTTTACCAGATCGAGCGTCCCCTGGCCGGAGAGGTTCAGCAGCGCGGACTGGCCCTGCATATCGTCAAGGGCCATCTGGCCGCGATCGAGGGTTAAATCGCTGCTAAAGCTATCGAGCCGGGTGGCACTATCGTAATTCTGCTGGGCCTGCACGTCGCTGCTGCGGGCGACCGCCTGCTGGATAAGCTGCTGGAAGTTCAGCCCCTCCATGCGCGTGTTGGCCATCTCAACGTGGGCGCTGCCCTGCCAGCTGCGGCGGAATGCCTCGGCGTCTACCCTGTCACCGTTGAAATCGCCCGCCAGCGACAGCTTGCCGGTCAACGCCAGCGGATAATCAAAGGCTTTCAGCACCGTACCAATCTCAACGTTATCAAGCTGCGGCTGGAAGGTACTTTTCGGCGTTTTGCCCCGAACATCCAGGCTACCCGGCAGCGACAGCGTGCCCTCCCCCAGCTTCCCGGTCAGGGTCGAAAGGGTTAACAGGCCCGCTTTATTCACGATATGGCTGCTGACGTCGGTAAAGTCCATCCCCCGCCAGCGGACCTTTTTCGCGGTCAGCGCCAGGTTTGCCGTAAAGCCGCGCAGGCTGCTGTAGTCATCGCTGTCAACGTCCCGGGCAATCACCGGGCGCGGCAGCGTCATCAGGCTCTGGCCCTGCTGCGTAGCGGTGGCGTTAGTCGTCGGGTTGGTCACCGCGCCCAGCAGGTTCTCCAGATTCAGATTGTCAAAGGCGAGATCCAGCGCCCAGTCGGGTTTATCTCCCAGCGTCACGCTGCCGCTGCCGGTCATCGCGCTGTCGTTAGCCGTCATATTCAGCTGGCTAAAGGTGAGCTGTTTTTGTGCTTCCCGCCACTGGGCCTGGAAGCTGCCCTGCCCGGTAACGCCCTGGGCAGGCATGTCGCCCCCCTGGAGCTGCCAGTTAAGCTGCTCGACGACGGCGGTCAGGTTATAGGGATAGTCGGCGGCGTTAACGTTCGCCTTCAGCGCCAGGGTCAGATCGCGCTGGTTGCGGTTAATCCGCCCGGAGAAATCCACGCTGGCACGGTAGTTTTCGTCCTGATCCATTTTAAGATGAATATTGCGTACCGTTACCTGCTCGTCATCCTTATGCTGGAAGACCAGCACGCTGTCGGCGATCTGCAGATGAGAGACCGCCCATGACCAGCCGCGATCGGTCTCGACCTGCGGCAGTGCGTTCTCCTGTGGCGCAACCGGTGCCCCTTCCGGCTCCGACGCCTCGGTCTGCGGCGTAAGCTGGACAACCGCGCCTTTTAGCATCACCTGCTTGACGTGCAGCTGGTGGGAGAGCAGCGGCAGCAGCTCCACGTCCAGCCGCATGTTATCCGCCGTCACCAGCGACTGGGACGCGCCGGGCGCGGTCAGCGACATGCGTCCAGAGAGAATGCTCAGCCGGGGCCAGACGTGCCAGCGCAGCGGCTCGTCAAGCTTCAGCTGATAACCGCTGCGCGACTCAACCTGTCGCACCATGTAATCCCGAAAGTCGTTCGGGTTCACCAGCAGCACCAACGCAGAAAGGCCGGCGACCAGCACGACCAGTAAAATCATCAGCGTGGTTAACACTCTTCTCATGGCATCCTCAACGAGCAGCTATTACACGGCGCAACAGGCGCTCAGTCTTTATCGATTCGGCTGGCCACCGCGCCCTGCTGATCGCGATACTTTGCGTCCTGGCGACGGTTATAGGGGCGCGCAGCCGGACCGGAGAGCGGCTCAAAGCTGAGCGCGCCGATAAGCATACCCGGACGCAGCGCCAGCGGCAGCTTACCGGAGTTATAAAACTCCAGCACGATACAGCCGGACCAGCCCGGATCGATACGGTGGGCGGTCACGTGCACCATCAGGCCCAGTCGCGCCAGCGAGGAGCGACCGTCCAGCCAGCCCACCAGATCTGCTGGCAGAGTCACAGACTCAAAGGTCACTGCCAGCGCCAGCTCGCCCGGGTGCAGGAAGAAGGCCTCGCCCTCTGCGAGCACGATCTCATCGCTCATTACGCGATCCAGCGCGGCGCTGACTTCATCCTTGGGGCCACTCAGATCGATAAAGGCAGCGGTGTGGCCACGGAAGGTACGAAATTTGTTGCCCAGACGCACGTCCACCGTCGCGCCGTTGATGCGCTCCACCGGGGGGCGGGGGGTGATCGCCAGGCGACCATCGTCCAGCCAGGCTTCAATATCGCGGTCACACAAACGCATAGCACTTTCTCCTTAGGTGCTGCCTGCCCGGCGAAATTTGGCCAGGGCAGACAAGTTATCTCTGAACGGTACACAATTCGCGCCGTTTATTCAAAACCAGGGGCTTAAAAAACCCGGTTATTCAAAAAACTGGCTAATTTTGGCCTTCAGGATATCGATAGCAATGCGGTTTTTACCCCCGCGCGGCACGATAATGTCAGCGTACTGTTTGGAGGGTTCAATAAACTGCAGGAACATCGGACGCACTGTCTTCTGATATTGTGCCATCACCGAGTCCATAGAGCGGCCGCGTTCGTTGACGTCGCGCTTGATACGGCGCATCAGGCAGATGTCCAGCGGCGTATCGACAAAGATTGAGAAGTTCATCGCCTCGCGCAGACGCGCGTCGGTCAGCAGCAGAATGCCCTCAAGGATGATCACCTTTTTAGGTTCGATATGGATGGTTTCAGCGGTACGGGTGTGCTCAACGTAGCTGTAAACCGGCAGCTCAATGGGGTTGCCGCCTTTCAGAGTCTGCAAATGTTCGAACAGCAGATTGTGATCCATGGCGCTGGGATGGTCGTAGTTCGTTTTAACACGCTCTTCCATCAACAGGTGACTTTGATCCTTGTAGTAGCTATCTTCTGGGATAACGCCAATATGTTCATCACCAACCTGTTCGCGCAACTCGCGGTAAAGCGTACTGGCTATAAGACTTTTACCTGAAGCGGATGCGCCGGCGATGCCGATAATGACGCACTGATGGGACTTATCAGTCATAAATTTTTGCGACCTGATTAACCTGGAAGTAAAGAGAGGCGACGCTATAGCGTCAAACGCGGCAATTATAGGGATTTCGCTCTCGTGATACCAGTCGAATGCGCAAACGTCTGCCACAACGGCTTCAATCCGGCATAATCACCTTTTCGCAAATTAAAACGGCTATTTTTCCAGCGTTCAGCCGCTATTTTTGGCAGACTAAGTGATTAATAACACTATGATGTCAAATTATGAGCGGTCACCATAGGAATTGTAAATTGTTTGTACTAGCATAATCCAAATTTCAATTTTACCCGTCCGGGCTTTATGTACCTGGCGGCACAGGGACTGCGGATAAAGCGGTAATGAATAAACAATACCAGCGCGTTTTGGTTACTACCCCAAATCCCCTACTGAGGCTGCTCAGTTTAGGACTGGTGACCTTTATCTTCACCCTGTTTTCCCTCGAACTGGCCCGTGTCGGCACCATTCTTGCGCCGCTGTGGTTCCCTACCTCTATTATGATGGTCGCCTTCTACCGCCACGCCGGACGCATGTGGCCGGGCATCGCTATCGCCTGCTCGCTGGGTAGTCTTGCCGCCTCGTCTCTGCTCTTGCAGCCAGGCGACATGAACCTCTGGTATCCGGCGATCAATATTATTGAGGCGCTGGCCGGGGCGGTGCTGCTGCGCAAGATGCTGCCCTGGTATAACCCGCTGCAGAACCTGGGGGACTGGATCCGCCTGACCATCGGCAGCGCCGTGGTCCCTCCCCTGCTCGGTGGGCTGCTGGTGTGCCTGGTGCCCGGCAGCGAGAACCTGCTGCGTACCTTTATGATCTGGGTTCTCTCGGAATCCATCGGTGCGCTGGCGCTGGTTCCCCTTGGGCTGATGTTCAAGCTGCACTACCTGCTGCGCCACCGCAAGCCGCAGCTGCTGCTGGAGACCCTGGTGACGCTGGCCATCACCCTCTTCCTCAGCTGGCTCTCCATGCTCTATCTGCCGTGGCCCTTTACCGCCGTCATTGTGCTGCTGATGTGGACCGCGGTTCGCCTGCCGCGCCTGGAGGCATTTCTTATCTTCCTCGTCACCATTATGGTGGTGTCGCTGATGATGACCCACAACCCGGTGGAGATGACCAACTTTAACAGCAGCGCCATGCTCAACGCGCCCTGGCTACCGTTTATGATGATCCTGCTGCCGGCCAACGTCATGACCATGGTCATGTACTCTTTTCGTGCCGAGCGCAAGCACATTACCGAGAGCGAAGCCCGCTTTCGTAATGCCATGGAGTACTCCGCCATCGGCATGGCGCTGGTAGGCACAGACGGCCAGTGGTTACAGGTCAATAAAGCCCTGTGCAGCTTTTTAGGCTACTCCCAGGATGAGCTGCGCCTGCTGACCTTCCAGCAGCTCACCTGGCCGGAAGATCTCAACAGCGACCTGGAGCAGCTTGAGATGCTGGTGCGCGGCGAGATCAATAGCTACTCCATGGAGAAGCGCTACTACACCCGCTCGGGAGATATCGTCTGGGCGCTGCTGGCAGTGTCGCTGGTTCGCCACCCTGACGGCACGCCGCTCTACTTTATCTCCCAGGTGGAGGATATCAACGATCTCAAGCACACCGAGTGGGTCAACAAGCGGCTGATGGAGCGTATTACGCTGGCCAATGAGGCCGGGGGGATCGGCATCTGGGAGTGGGATCTCGAGCCGGACATCATCAGCTGGGATAAGCGCATGTTTGAACTTTACGAGCTGCCCCCGCACGTGAAGCCCACCTGGAAGCTCTGGTATGAGTGTGTGATACCAGAAGATCGGCAGGAGACCGAGCGCATTATCCGCGACTCGCTGGTGGCAAGAACGGCGTTTAAGCTTGAGTTCCGTATCCATGCTAAAGAGGGCGTTCGCCATATCCGCGCCCTCGCGAACCGGGTGCTGAATAAAAACGGCGAGGTTGAACGGCTGCTCGGCGTCAATATGGACATGACCGAGGTGAAACAGCTCAACGAGGCCCTGTTCCAGGAGAAAGAGCGGCTGCACATTACCCTCGACTCCATCGGCGAAGCGGTGCTCTGTACCGATGTGGATATGAACGTCACCTTTATGAACCCGGTGGCGGAAAAAATGAGCGGCTGGCAGCAGGAGCACGCCATCGGCCAGGCGTTGTTGAACGTGCTGCGCATCACCTTTGGCGATAACGGCCCTGCGCTGGAAAACATTCATAGTGGTGATATGTCGCGCTCAGCCATCGAACAGGACGTAGTGCTGCACTGCCGCAATGGCGGCACCTACGATATTCACTACAGCGTGACGCCTCTCAGCACCCTGGACGGGCAGAACATCGGCTTTGTGCTGGTGATCCAGGACGTGACCGAGTCCCGGAAGATGCTGCGCCAGCTGAGCTACAGCGCCTCCCACGATGCGCTGACCCATCTGGCAAACCGCGTAAGCTTCGAGAACCATCTCAAGCGCCTTCTGCAGACGGTGCAGGAGACGCATCAGCGCCATGCGCTGGTCTATATCGATCTCGACCGTTTTAAGGCGGTTAACGATACCGCAGGCCATGCGGCGGGCGATGCCCTGCTGCGGGAGCTCTCCTCCCTGATGCTCAGCATGCTGCGCTCCAGCGACGTTCTGGCCCGCCTCGGCGGAGACGAGTTTGGCCTGCTGCTGCCGGAGTGCAATATCGAGAGCGCCCGCTACATCTCCGGACGAATTATTCACGCTATTAATGACTACCGCTTTATGTGGGAGGGCCGCCTGCACCGCATCGGGGCGAGCGCCGGGATCACCCTGATTGATGAGAGCAACTGCCAGGCTTCCGAGGTGATGTCTCAGGCGGACATCGCCTGCTACGCCTCGAAAAACAATGGCCGTGGCGTGGTCACGGTGTACGAGCCGCAGCAGGAGCATATGCACCACAACCGCAGCCTGATCTCCCTTGAGGAGCAGACGCGGATGATCCGCGATAACCATCTGCTGCTGGTGGCGCGCGGCGTCGCCTCTCCACGCGTGCCGGAGTCCTGTAACTTCTGGCTGCTCTCGCTGCGCCTGTGGACCAGCGAAGGGGAAGCCATGGAGGAGCGCGCCTTCCGCTCGGGTCTGGCCGAGCCAGAGCTGATCCGCGCCCTCGACCGTCGGGTGATCCACGAGTTCTTTACCAATAGCGCCGCCGGGGTAGTACGTAAAGGGGTCAGCGTTGCCCTGCCGCTCTCCAGCGCCGGGCTGGCCAGCCGGACGGTAGTCGATGAGATCGTCGAGAAGCTGGCGCAGAGCGGGATGCCGGGTCGCCTGCTGCATTTTGTGATCCACGCTGATGCCCTGATGCGTGAAGAGAGCAGCATCGGCGACGGCCTCGCCAAACTTCGCCAGGCGGGCTGCCGACTGATTATCAGCCATATCGGACGCGATCTGGAGATCTTCAACCATCTTATGCCGCAGATGGCGGACTACATTCTGCTGGAGCCGGAGCTGGTGACAAACGTGCACGGAAACCTGATGGACGAGATGATGGTCACCATCGTGCAGGGCCATGCTCACCGCCTGGGAATGAAGAGCATCGCCGGGCCAACCAACCAGCCGATGATGATGGATACCCTCTCCGGCATTGGGATTGACTATATCTACGGGGATACTATCTCCCAGGCCCAGCCGCTGGATCTGATGCTCAACACCAGCTACTTTGCCATCAACTGACCCTCATCAGCTGCCGGCTGCCAGTCCGGGGTGTACCAGATGTGCAGCAGCGCATAGGATCGCCAGGGCTGCCAGCGTTGCGCATAGCGGCGGATCTGCGCCGGAGTCATGCCCGCGAAGCGCTGTTTGATAGCGTAGTCGTCGGCCAAAAAGACATCTTTCGCCTGCCAGCCGCGCATCGCCAGATAGTTTGCCGTCCAGCGGCCAATTCCGGGAAAACGCTGCATTAGCTTCACGCCCTGCTCAGGATCCGTTGGAGCCTGCAACGGAAACTCGCCTTCAAGGGTTGCGCGAGCCAGATTTATCAGCGCCTCGGCGCGCTTAAGCGGCATCCCCAGCGCTTTTAACGCTGCCGGATCGGCCTCAACCAGCGCCTCTGCCGTCGGGAAGCAGATGAAGCCCGGCGCGTCTGCCAGCGGCTCCCCCAGGCTCGCCACCACCTTGCCGGTCAGCTTCGCCGCCATCGCCACGCTCACCAGCTGCCCGAGGATCGCCCGCACGCCCTGCTCAAAGGTATCCATCGAGCCAGGCAGCCGCAGGCCGGGTCTTTGCTCCCCCAGCGAACCGAGGGCCTGAACAATCTCCTGTGGATCGCAGGCGAGATCGAACAGTCGCGCCAGCCGGGCCAGACAGGTTTCAGCCACCGGCTTCAGCCCGTCGCTGAGGGTGACCCGCAGCGTAGAGTTAGCCTCGTCCGGCTCGGCGGTGATCACCCCCCGGTGCTCCCCTATCGCAAAACTGCGCACGTAGCGACCTTCGCTGACTACCTCCACGCCTGTCACCGCACGCGCCTGTAAAAAACCTAACATCCACGCCCAGTCGTAGGGCGGCTTCCAGCTCAGTGTATACATGGTTACTCCTCTCACTCTCTTTTCAGCTTAAGCGCCCCGCCACTTTTTTGCTTTGCTTTCATAATCCTTTCGGCTAAAGTCGCCCCCCTTCTTCACCGGCATGGGGAACTTTCATGTTTATTGGTTTTGACTACGGCACGGCAAACTGCTCCGTTGCGGTGATGCGCGACGGCATCCCGCAGCTATTAAAAATGGAAAACGGCAGCACGCTACTGCCGTCAATGCTCTGCGCGCCGACGCGGGAAGCGGTCAGCGAGTGGCTCTACCGCCACCATGACGTTCCGGTCACCGGCGGCGAAACCCAGGCGCTGCTGCGCCGGGCGGTAAACTTTAACCGCGAGGAAGATATCGAGGTGCTGCCGGGCAGCGTCCAGTTTGGTCTTCAGTCGTTACAGCAGTACGTTCAGGATCCGGAAGAGGTCTACTTCGTTAAGTCGCCTAAATCCTTCCTCGGGGCCAGCGGCCTGAAGCCGCAGCAGATCGCCCTGTTTGAGGATCTGGTCTGCGCCATGATGCTGCATATTCGCCAGCAGGCGGAGAGCCAGCTGCCGGAGGCGATCGATCGGGCGGTGATTGGCCGCCCCATCAACTTCCAGGGGCTGGGCGGTGATGACGCTAACGCCCAGGCGCAGGGGATCCTCGAGCGTGCCGCAAAGCGCGCAGGCTTTAACGAGGTCGTTTTCCAGTACGAGCCGGTTGCGGCGGGTCTGGATTTTGAAGCCACCTTGCAATCAGAGAAGCGCGTGCTGGTGGTGGATATCGGCGGCGGAACCACCGACTGTTCGCTGCTGCTGATGGGACCCCAGTGGCACCAGCGCCAGGATCGCGATACCAGCCTGCTCGGCCACAGCGGCTGCCGGGTTGGCGGTAACGATCTCGATATTGCGCTGGCTTTCAAACACCTGATGCCGCTGCTGGGCATGGGCGGCCAGACCGAAAAGGGGATCGCCCTGCCGATCCTGCCGTGGTGGAACGCGGTCGCGATTAACGACGTTCCGGCCCAGAGCGACTTCTACAGCAGCGCCAACGGCCGTCTGCTCAATGACCTGGTGCGCGACGCCCGTGAAGGCGATAAGGTAGCGCGGCTGGTGAAGGTGTGGCGTCAGCGTCTGAGCTACCGCCTGGTGCGCAGCGCGGAAGAGAGCAAGATTGCCCTCTCCGACAGCCTGCAAACCGAGGCCCGACTGCCGTTTATCAGCGATGAGCTGGCAACCTCCATCACTCAGGAGGGGCTGGAGAACGCTCTTAACCAGCCGCTGGCGCGCATCCTTGAGCAGGTGCAGCTGGCGCTGGCGAGCAGCAACGAGACGCCGGATATTATCTACCTGACCGGCGGCAGCGCCCGCTCCCCGCTGATCAAAAAAGCGCTGGCCGAGGCCCTGCCCGGCATTCCGATTGCCGGCGGCGACGATTTTGGCTCGGTCACCGCAGGCCTCGCCCGCTGGGCGCAGGTGGTATTTTAAAGATTCATAGCTCGCTCCGCACCTTGTAGGCCGGGTAAGGCGTAGCCGCCACCCGGCGATTTCATTTCGCCATTGTGCAACGCCCGGCGGCGCTCCGCTTGCCGGGCCAATGAACCTCTCCCATTCAGACGATTCCATACGGTCTTTCATATTTCCTCCATTTTTCTGCGGCCTTGCATTACTAAACTAGTATCATTCTGTGAAATGTTTCAGGAAGAGATACGGAAAACAATGAAAGGTCGTGTTAATGCCCGCTGGGCGATGGTAATTGGCGTGGTGATTATTGCTATTGCCGCACTTTGGTACTGGCATAGCCACACCGCTACCCAGACCGCCGCAGGCGCACACGCCCCGCAGGCCGGACGCGGGGCCGCAGCAGGTGGCCGTCGTGGTATGCCGCTGGCTCCGGTACAGGCCGCTACCGCCGTTGAAGGCGAAGTTCCCCGCTACCTGTCGGGCCTCGGTACTATCACTGCTGCCAATACCGTTACCGTGCGCAGCCGCGTTGACGGCCAGCTGATGGCGCTCCACTTTCAGGAGGGTCAGCAGGTGAAAGCGGGCGATCTGCTGGCGGAAATCGACCCCAGCCAGTTTAAGGTGGCCCTCGCCCAGGCCCAGGGCCAGCTGGCAAAGGACAAAGCCACGCTGGCCAACGCCCGGCGCGATCTGGCCCGCTATCAGCAGCTGGTCAAAACTAATCTCGTCTCCCGCCAGGAGCTGGATGCCCAGCAGGCGCTGGTGAGCGAATCCCTGGGTACCATCAAGGCTGATGAAGCCTCGGTCGCCAGCGCGCAGCTGCAGCTGGACTGGAGCCGCATCACCGCCCCGATCGATGGCCGCGTGGGCCTGAAGCAGGTCGATATTGGCAACCAGATCGCCAGCGGCGACACCACCGGCATCGTCGTCATCACCCAGACTCACCCTATCGATCTGGTCTTTACCTTGCCAGAGAGCGATATCGCCACGGTTGTGCAGGCGCAAAAGGCCGGGCAGACCCTCAGCGTGGAGGCCTGGGACCGCACTAACAAGCAGAAGCTGAGCGAGGGTACGCTACTGAGCCTCGACAACCAGATCGACACCACCACCGGCACCATCAAGCTGAAGGCCCGCTTTACCAACCAGGATGACGCCCTCTTCCCTAACCAGTTCGTTAACGCCCGAATGCTGGTCTCTACCGAGCAGAACGCGGTGCTGATCCCGACCGCCGCGCTGCAGATGGGCAACGACGGCCACTTTGTCTGGGTACTGAATGAGCAAAACAGAGTGAGCAAGCACACCGTGACCCCGGGCATTCAGGACAGCCAGCAGGTGGCGATTAGCGCCGGGCTGTCGGCAGGCGACCGGGTGGTTACCGACGGCATCGACCGCTTAACCGAAGGGGCACAGGTAGAGGTTGTCACGGCCCAGAGCGCCGACACCGCCCCTGCCGCGCAGGCGAAAACCCATGGCACGCGCGCCGCACAGGGAGCGGGTTCCTGATGCAGGTGTTACCTCCCAGCGCTACCGGCGGCCCGTCCCGCCTGTTTATTCTCCGTCCGGTCGCCACCACCCTCTTTATGGTGGCGATCCTGCTGGCGGGGATCATCGGCTACCGTTTTCTACCGGTCTCCGCCCTGCCCGAAGTGGACTACCCCACTATCCAGGTGGTGACCCTCTACCCTGGCGCCAGCCCGGACGTGATGACCTCCGCCGTCACCGCCCCGCTTGAGCGCCAGTTCGGCCAGATGTCTGGCCTAAAGCAGATGTCCTCGCAAAGCTCCGGCGGTGCGTCGGTGGTGACGCTCCAGTTTCAGCTGACGCTGGGGCTGGACGTTGCCGAACAGGAGGTGCAGGCCGCGATTAACGCCGCCACTAACCTGCTCCCCTCCGATCTGCCTAACCCGCCGGTCTACAGCAAGGTCAACCCGGCGGATCCACCGATCATGTCGCTGGCGGTCACCTCGACCGCGATGCCGATGACGCAGGTCGAGGATATGGTCGAGACCCGGGTGGCGCAAAAGATCTCCCAGGTCTCCGGCGTCGGGCTGGTTACCCTCTCCGGCGGCCAGCGACCGGCCGTACGGGTGAAGCTTAATGCCCAGGCCATTGCCGCGCTCGGGCTGACCAGCGAAACCGTGCGCACCGCCATCAACAACAACAACGTTAATTCGGCAAAGGGTAGCCTTGACGGCCCGACGCGGGCAGTGACCCTCTCCGCAAACGATCAGATGCAGTCCGCCGACGACTACCGCCGCCTGATTATCGCCTACCAGAACGGGGCACCTATCCGCCTCGGCGACGTGGCAACCATCGAGCAGGGGGCAGAGAACAGCTGGCTGGGGGCATGGGCCAACAAGCAGCAGGCGATCGTGATGAACGTCCAGCGCCAGCCGGGGGCCAACATTCTCTCGACGGCGGACAGCATCCGCACGCTGCTGCCCCAGCTCACTGAGAGCCTGCCGAAGTCGGTCACGGTGAAGGTCCTGTCGGATCGCACCACCAACATTCGTGCCTCGGTAAGCGATACCCAGTTTGAGCTGATGCTGGCCATCGCCCTGGTGGTGATGATCATCTACCTGTTCCTGCGCAACGTTCCCGCTACTATCATTCCTGCCGTGGCGGTACCGCTGTCGCTGGTGGGCACCTTTGCGGTGATGGTGTTCCTCGACTTCTCGATCAACAACCTGACGCTGATGGCCCTGACCATCGCCACTGGCTTCGTGGTGGATGACGCCATCGTGGTGATTGAGAACATCTCCCGCTATATCGAAAAAGGCGAGAAACCGCTGACGGCGGCGCTGAAGGGCGCGGGGGAGATTGGCTTTACCATTATCTCTCTCACCTTCTCGCTGATTGCGGTGCTGATCCCGCTGCTGTTTATGGGCGATATCGTGGGCCGCCTGTTCCGCGAGTTTGCCGTCACCCTGGCGGTGGCAATTCTGATCTCCGCCGTGGTCTCCCTGACCCTGACGCCGATGATGTGCGCCCGGATGCTCAGCCACGACTCCCTGCGCAAGCAGAACCGGTTCTCCCGCGCCTCGGAGCGCTTTTTTGACCGCGTGATCGCCGCCTATGGCCGGGGGCTGACCAAAGTGCTTAACCATCCGTGGCTCACCCTCAGCGTGGCGGTGGGTGCGCTGTTGCTGTCGGTGCTGCTGTGGGTAACCATCCCGAAAGGCTTCTTCCCGGTGCAGGATAACGGCATTATTCAGGGCACGTTGCAGGCCCCGCAGTCGGCCTCGTTTGCCAGCATGGCGGAGCGCCAGTGCCAGGTGAGCGATATCGTCCTGAAGGATCCGGCGGTAGAGAGCCTGACAGCCTTTGTTGGCGTCGATGGAACCAATCCGTCGCTGAACAGCGCCCGGCTGCAAATCAACCTCAAGCCGCTGGATGACCGGGACGATCGCGTCCAGGCCGTCATCGCCCGGCTTCAGCAGGCGGTAGCGAAGGTGCCGGGGGCGGATCTCTATCTCCAGCCGACCCAGGATCTGACCATCGATACCACCGTCAGCCGTACCCAGTACCAGTTTACCCTCCAGGCTACAACCCTGGAGGCGCTGAGCACCTGGGTACCGCAGCTGATGAGTGAACTCCAGACCCTGCCGCAGCTGTCTGACGTCAGCAGCGACTGGCAGGACAAAGGGCTGGCTGCCTACGTTAACGTTGACCGGGACAGCGCCAGCCGCCTCGGTATTACCATGGCTGACGTGGATAATGCTCTCTATAACGCTTTCGGCCAGCGGCTGATCTCTACTATCTATACCCAGGCTAACCAGTACCGGGTAGTGCTGGAACATAATACTACGGCAACGCCGGGCCTGGCGGGGCTGGACTCCATCCGCCTGACCAGCAGCGACGGCGGCGTGGTGCCGCTCAGCGCCATTGCCAAAGTGGAAGAGCGCTACACCCCGCTGGCGATTAACCACCTCGACCAGTTCCCGTCCACCACCATCTCGTTTAACGTCCAGGACGGTTACGCGCTGGGGGATGCGGTACAGGCGATCCTGGATAGCGAGCAGAACCTCAGCCTGCCTGGGGATATCACCACCCAGTTCCAGGGCAGCTCGCTGGCGTTTCAGGATGCGCTGGGCAGCACCGTGTGGCTGATCGTCGCGGCGGTGGTGGCGATGTATATCGTGCTCGGCGTGCTCTATGAGAGCTTCATCCATCCGATCACCATCCTCTCTACCCTACCCACCGCCGGGGTCGGCGCGCTGCTGGCGCTGATGCTGGCGGGCAGCGAGCTGGATGTGATCGCCATTATCGGCATCATTCTGCTGATCGGTATCGTCAAGAAGAACGCCATCATGATGATCGACTTTGCCCTCGCCGCCGAGCGGGAACAGGGCATGTCGCCGCGGGAGGCGATCTATCAGGCCTGCCTGCTGCGTTTCCGCCCGATCCTGATGACTACCCTTGCGGCGTTGCTGGGTGCGCTGCCGCTGATGCTGAGCACCGGGGTGGGCGCAGAGCTGCGCCGTCCGCTGGGGATCGGCATGGTCGGCGGCCTGCTGGTGAGCCAGATCCTGACCCTGTTTACCACGCCGGTGATCTACCTGCTGTTTGACCGCCTGGCCCTGCGGGTTCGCCACCGCTTCCCCCGCCGCGAAGAGCGTGAAGGGGAGGAGATGTAAGTGAAGTTTTTTGCTCTGTTCATTCACCGTCCGGTCGCCACGATCCTGATTTCGCTGGCGATCACCCTGTGCGGTATTCTCGGCTTCCGCCTGCTGCCGGTGGCCCCGCTGCCGCAGGTTGACTACCCGGTGATCATGGTCAGCGCCTCCCTGCCGGGGGCGTCGCCGGAGACCATGGCCTCCTCGGTGGCGACCCCGCTGGAGCGCTCCCTCGGGCGCATCGCCGGGGTCAATGAGATGACCTCCTCCAGTTCGCTGGGCAGCACGCGCATCATTCTGGAGTTCAACTTCGATCGCGACATCAACGGTGCCGCGCGAGACGTGCAGGCGGCAATCAACGCCGCGCAGAGCCTGCTGCCGAGCGGGATGCCGAGCCGACCGACCTACCGGAAAGCGAACCCGTCCGATGCGCCGATCATGATCCTGACCCTGACATCGGACACCTACTCCCAGGGGCAGCTGTATGACTTCGCCTCGACCCAGCTAGCCCAGACCATTTCGCAAATAGAGGGCGTCGGTGACGTTGACGTTGGCGGCAGCTCCCTGCCCGCCGTGCGGGTGTCGCTCAATCCGCAGGCGCTGTTTAACCAGGGCGTGTCGCTGGACGCCGTGCGCAGCGCGATTAATGACGCCAACGTGCGCAGGCCGCAGGGCGCTATTGAGGACGGCACCCACCGCTGGCAGCTACAGACCAACGATGAGATCAAAACCGCCGAGGCCTACCAGCCGCTGATCGTCCACTACAGCAACGGCGCGGCGGTACGCCTCGGCGACGTCGCTAGCGTCACCGATTCGGTGCAGGACGTGCGCAACGCCGGGATGACCAATGCCAAACCGGCGATCCTGCTGATGATCCGCAAGCTGCCGGAAGCCAATATCATCCAGACCGTGGACAGCATCCGCGCCCGCCTGCCGGAGCTACAGGAGACGATCCCGGCGGCCATCGACTTACAGATCGCTCAGGACCGCTCCCCCACCATCCGCGCCTCGCTGGATGAGGTCGAACACAGCCTGATCATCTCCGTGGCGCTGGTGATCCTGGTGGTCTTTCTCTTCCTGCGCTCGGGCCGGGCAACGCTGATCCCGGCGGTGGCGGTGCCGGTATCGCTGATCGGCACCTTTGCCGCCATGTACCTGTGCGGCTTTAGCCTTAACAACCTCTCTCTGATGGCCCTGACCATCGCCACCGGCTTCGTGGTGGATGACGCCATCGTGGTGCTGGAGAATATCGCCCGCCATCTGGAGGCCGGGATGAAACCGCTCCAGGCGGCATTGCAGGGCACGCGGGAGGTGGGCTTTACCGTGCTCTCCATGAGCCTGTCGCTGGTGGCGGTCTTCCTGCCGCTGCTGCTGATGGACGGCCTGCCGGGCCGCCTGCTGCGGGAGTTTGCCGTCACCCTGTCGGTGGCGATCGGCATCTCGCTGGTGGTCTCCCTGACCCTGACGCCGATGATGTGCGGCTGGCTGCTGAAGAGCGGCAAACCGAAAGCGCAAACCAAAGCGCGGGGCTTTGGCCGCCTGCTGCTGGGCCTCCAGCAGGGCTACGCTAAGTCGCTGAAGTGGGTGCTGAACCATACCCGGCTGGTGGGCGTGGTGCTGCTTGGCACCATCGCGCTCAACGTCTGGCTCTATATCGCCATTCCGAAAACCTTCTTCCCGGAGCAGGACACCGGCGTGCTGATGGGTGGCATCCAGGCCGACCAGAGCATCTCCTTCCAGGCGATGCGCGGCAAGCTGGCGGACTTTATGAAGATTATCCGCGACGATCCGGCGGTGGATAACGTCACTGGCTTTACCGGTGGCTCGCGGGTTAACAGCGGGATGATGTTTATCACCCTTAAGTCCCGCGACCAGCGTAGCGATACGGCCCAGCAGGTGATCGACCGCCTGCGGGTGAAACTGGCGAAAGAGCCGGGGGCTAACCTGTTCCTGATGGCGGTGCAGGATATTCGCGTCGGCGGCCGCCAGTCGAACGCCAGCTATCAGTACGCCCTGCTGTCGGACGATCTCAGCGACCTGCGCGAGTGGGAGCCGAAGATCCGCAAGGCATTCTCGGCCCTGCCCCAGCTGGCGGACGTTAACTCCGACCAGCAGGATAATGGCGCAGAGATGAACCTGATCTACGACCGGGAGACCATGTCCCGGCTGGGCATCAGCGTGCAGGATGCCAATGGCCTGCTGAATAACGCCTTCGGCCAGCGGCAGATCTCAACCATCTACGAGGCGCTCAACCAGTACAAGGTGGTGATGGAGGTCGATCCGCGCTACACCCAGGACATCAGCGCCCTGGACAAGATGTTTGTCATCAACAGCGACGGCAAGCCGATCCCCCTCTCGTACTTCGCGAAATGGCAGCCGGCCAACGCGCCGCTGTCGGTGAACCATCAGGGGCTTTCCGCCGCCTCGACCATCGCCTTTAACCTGCCGACCGGCGTCTCCCTCTCCGAGGCCAGCGAGGCGATTGACCGGACCATGACCCAGCTGGGAGTGCCCTCCAGCGTGCGCGGCAGCTTTGCCGGAACCGCGCAGGTCTTCCAGGATACCATGCGCTCCCAGCTGATCCTGATCCTTGCGGCCATCGCTACGGTCTACATTGTGCTCGGCATTCTCTATGAGAGCTACGTGCATCCGCTGACCATTCTCTCGACCCTGCCGTCAGCGGGCGTGGGGGCGCTGCTGGCGCTGGAGCTGTTCGATGCCCCATTTAGCCTCATCGCCCTGATCGGAATTATGTTATTGATAGGTATCGTCAAGAAGAACGCCATCATGATGGTCGACTTCGCCCTGGAGGCGCAGCGCACCGGTAACCTGACGCCGCAGGAGGCCATCTTCCAGGCCTGTCTGCTGCGCTTCAGGCCGATCATGATGACGACTCTGGCGGCGCTGTTTGGCGCCCTGCCGCTGGTGCTGACCTCCGGCGACGGCTCCGAGCTGCGCCAGCCGCTGGGGATAACCATCGTCGGCGGCCTGGTGATGAGCCAGCTGCTGACGCTCTATACCACGCCGGTGGTCTATCTCTTCTTTGACCGGCTGCGGCTGCGTTTCGCCCGCAAGCGCCAGCCGCTATTAGGTGAGTAGAGGAGAAAGAGGCAGGTGAGATGAACGATCTTCCGAACCCGGTCCGCTGGCAGCTATGGATAGTGGCCTTCGGCTTTTTCATGCAGGCGCTGGACACCACCATCGTCAACACCGCCCTGCCCTCAATGGCGCAGAGCCTCGGCGAAAGCCCGCTGCATATGCACATGGTCGTCGTGGCCTACGTGCTGACGGTAGCGGTGATGCTCCCCGCCAGCGGCTGGCTGGCGGATAAGGTCGGGGTGCGCAACGTTTTCTTCAGCGCAATCGTGCTCTTCACGCTCGGATCGCTGTTCTGCGCCCAGGCCAGCACCCTCGACGGGCTGGTAATGGCCCGCGTGTTGCAGGGCGTCGGCGGCGCGATGATGGTGCCAGTGGGCAGGCTGACGGTAATGAAGATCGTTCCCCGGTCGCAGTATATGGCGGCAATGACCTTTGTCACCCTGCCGGGGCAGATTGGTCCCCTGCTTGGCCCGGCGCTGGGGGGGATTCTGGTGGAGTACGCTTCCTGGCACTGGATCTTCCTGATTAACCTGCCGGTGGGGATTATCGGGGCGATCGCTACCCTCTGGCTGATGCCCAACTACACCCTGCAAACTCGCCGCTTCGATATGCCTGGCTTCCTGCTGCTGGCTTTCGGCATGGCAGCGCTGACCCTTGCCCTCGACGGCCAGAAGGGGTTAGGCATATCAACGCTAACCCTCGTGGCGCTGGTCATCGTGGGCGTCATCGCGCTGGGGATCTACCTGTGGCACGCCAGACGCAACGAGGCGGCGCTCTTCCCTCTTGGCCTGTTTGGCACCCGCTCTTTCTCTCTGGGGCTAGCCGGCAGCTTCGCCGGACGCATCGGCAGCGGCATGCTGCCCTTTATCACGCCGGTGTTCTTACAGATCGGGCTGGGCTTCTCGCCGTTCCACGCCGGGCTGATGATGATCCCGATGGTGCTGGGCAGCATGGGCATGAAGCGGATCGTGGTGCAGATCGTTAACCGCTTCGGCTACCGTAAGGTATTGGTGGCCAGCACCCTGGGACTGGCGCTGGTGAGCCTGCTGTTTATGGCAACGGCGCTGGCAGGACTCTACATCCTGCTGCCGGTAGTACTGTTTGTGCAGGGGATGATCAACTCGATGCGCTTCTCGACCATGAACACCCTGACGCTGAAGGATCTGCCGGATGCGCAGGCCAGCAGCGGCAACAGCCTGCTGTCGATGGTCATGCAGCTCTCAATGAGCGTCGGCGTCACCGTCGCCGGGCTGCTGCTCGGCCTGTTTGGTCAGCAGCACCTGGCGACCGACAGCACGCTGGTGCACCACGTTTTCTTTTCCACCTATCTGTGCATGGCGGTGATCATTGCCCTGCCCGCGCTGGTCTTTGTCCGCGTGCCGAATGACGCCAGCACCAATACCGTGATTGCCCGGCGCAAAAGGAGTCAACAATGAAATTCTGGCGACCCGGTATTACCGGCAAGCTCTTTCTGGCGATTTTCGCCACCTGCATCGCGCTGCTGATCACTATGCACTGGGCGGTGCGGGTCAGCTTTGAGCGCGGCTTTATCGACTACATCAAGCACGGCAACGAGCAGCGGCTACAGATGCTCAGCGACGCGCTGGGAGAGCAGTACGAGCTGCACGGCAACTGGCGTTTTCTGCGCAACAATGACCGCTTTGTCTTCCAGATCCTGCGCTCCTTTGAGCATGACAGCGACGACGATCGGCCCGGCCCCGGCATGCCGCCCCACGGCTGGCGGACGCAGTTCTGGGTGACCGACCAGGACGGCGACGTATTGGTTGGCCCGCGCTCCCCGGTCCCCAAAGAGGGAACCCGGCGGGCGATAACGGTCAACGGTGCGGTGGTTGGCTCGGTCATCGCCTCCCCGGTGGAGCGACTAACGCGCAATACCGATATCAACTTTGATCGCCAGCAGCGGCGCACCAGCTGGCTTATTGTCGGCCTCGCCACGCTGCTGGCAGCGCTGGCGACCTTCCCGCTGGCGCGCGGCCTGCTTGCCCCGGTGAAACGGCTGGTCGAGGGGACGCACCGGCTCGCGGCCGGAGACTTTACCACCCGCGTGGCGACGTCCAGCCCGGATGAGCTGGGCAAACTGGCCCAGGACTTTAACCAGCTCGCCAGCACCCTGGAGAAGAACCAGCAGATGCGCCGCGACTTTATGGCCGATATCTCCCACGAGCTGCGTACCCCGCTGGCAGTGCTGCGCGGCGAGCTGGAGGCGATTCAGGACGGCGTGCGCCAGTTTACCCCCGAGTCGGTGGCCTCTCTGCAGGCCGAGGTGGGCACGCTGACCAAGCTGGTTGACGATCTGCACCAGCTCTCGATGTCCGACGAGGGGGCGCTGGCCTACCAGAAGGCCCCGATGGATGTCATAACCCTGCTGGAGATTGCTGCCGGCGCGTTCCGCGAGCGCTTCGCCAGCCGGAGCCTAAGCCTCAACGTCTCGCTGCCGGAGAGCGCCATCGTGTTCGGCGACCGTGACCGTCTGATGCAGCTGTTTAATAACCTGCTGGAGAACAGCCTGCGCTACACCGATGCCGGGGGCCAGCTGATGATTAGCGCGACCGTGAAGCCGGATGCCATGACGATGACCTTTGCCGACAGCGGCCCCGGCGTCAGCGACGAGCAGCTCAGCCGACTGTTTGAGCGCTTCTACCGCACCGAAAGCTCACGCAACCGCGCCAGCGGCGGCTCCGGGCTGGGGCTGCCTATCTGCGTAAACATTGTTGCAGCCCACGGCGGCACCATCCACGCGGCCCATTCGCCTTTTGGCGGGGTTAGCATTACAGTTGAACTACCGCTGGAACGCGATTTACCGAGAGATGTATGACTGAGTTACCGATTGACGAAAACACCCCGCGTATTTTAATCGTGGAAGATGAGCCGAAGCTGGGACAGCTGCTGGTGGACTATCTGCGGGCGGCGGGCTATGCCCCGACGCTGATTAACCACGGTGATAAGGTGCTGCCCTACGTGCGCCAGACGCCGCCGGACCTGATGCTGCTGGATCTGATGCTCCCCGGCACCGACGGCCTGACCCTGTGCCGGGAGATCCGCCGCTTCTCCGATCTGCCGATTGTGATGGTCACCGCCCGCATTGAGGAGATCGACCGCCTGTTAGGGCTGGAGATTGGTGCAGATGACTACATCTGCAAACCCTACAGCCCCCGGGAAGTGGTCGCGCGGGTGAAAACCATTCTGCGCCGCTGCAAGCCCCAGCGCGAGCTGAAGGAGCTGGATGCGGTTAGCCCGCTGATGATCGACGAGAGCCGCTTTCAGGCCAGCTGGCGCAGCAAGGCGCTGGATCTGACGCCCGCCGAGTTTCGCCTGTTGAAAACTCTCTCCGGTGAGCCGGGGAAAGTTTTCTCCCGCGAGCAGCTGCTAAACCATCTCTACGACGACTACCGGGTGGTGACCGACCGCACCATCGACAGCCATATCAAAAACCTGCGCCGCAAGCTGGAGGCGCTGGATGAGGAGCAGTCGTTTATCCGCGCGGTATACGGCGTTGGCTATCGCTGGGAGGCGGATGCGGGCCGATTGGCCTGATGTTTACGCCCGGCGGCGCGCCGCTTGCCGGGCCTACGCATGACGGTGCTTTACCTCAATTGCGCACAACGCTATAATTCCCGCCCTTAAAACAGGGGATTACCCCCTGCCCGCCCACTACGCTGCGGCGGATCTGACCTGTCATCAGAACGAGAACAACATGTTTAAACCGGAACTCCTCTCCCCGGCGGGAACGCTGAAAAATATGCGTTACGCCTTTGCCTATGGCGCGGATGCCGTCTACGCGGGCCAGCCCCGCTACTCCTTGCGGGTGCGCAATAACGAATTTAATCACGAGAACCTCCAGCTGGGGATCAACGAAGCCCATCAGCTCGGGAAAAAGTTCTACGTGGTAGTGAATATTGCGCCGCACAACGCCAAGCTGAAGACCTTTATCCGCGATTTAGCGCCGGTGGTAGCGATGGGGCCGGATGCGCTGATCATGTCCGATCCCGGTTTAATCATGCTGGTGCGCGAGCACTTCCCACAGATGGATATCCACCTTTCGGTGCAGGCTAACGCCGTCAACTGGGCGACGGTGAAGTTCTGGCAGCAGATGGGCCTGACCCGGGTGATCCTCTCCCGCGAGCTGTCGCTGGATGAGATCGCCGAGATCCGCCAGCAGGTACCGGAGATGGAGCTGGAGATTTTCGTTCACGGCGCGCTGTGCATGGCCTACTCGGGCCGCTGCCTGCTCTCCGGCTATATCAACAAGCGCGACCCGAACCAGGGCACCTGCACCAATGCCTGCCGCTGGGAGTACAACGTCCAGGAGGGCAAAGAGGACGCCATCGGTAATATCGTCCACGTCCACGAGCCGATCCCGGTGAAAAACGTCGAGCCAACGCTGGGGATTGGCGCGCCGACCGACAAGGTGTTTATGATTGAAGAGGCCCAGCGTCCCGGTGAGTACATGACCGCGTTCGAAGATGAGCACGGCACCTACATCATGAACTCGAAGGATCTTCGCGCCATCGCCCACGTTGAGCGCCTGACCCAGATGGGCGTGCACTCGCTGAAGATCGAGGGCCGCACCAAGTCGTTCTACTACTGCGCCCGTACCGCCCAGGTCTACCGCAAGGCCATCGACGACGCCGCCGCCGGTAAACCGTTCGACACCAGCCTGATGGAGACCCTGGAGGGGCTGGCACACCGGGGCTACACCGAGGGCTTCCTGCGCCGCCATACCCATGACGACTACCAGAACTATGAGCAGGGCTACTCCATCTCCGAGCGCCAGCAGTTTGTTGGCGAGTTCACCGGCGAGCGCAACGGCGCGCTGGCGGCAGTGAAGGTGAAGAACAAGTTCACCCTCGGCGACAGCATGGAGCTGATGACCCCGCACGGCAACGTCAACTTCACTCTCGAGCATATGGAGAACGCCAAAGGCGAAACGATGCCGGTTGCGCCGGGCGATGGCTATACCGTCTGGCTGCCGGTTCCGGGCGATATGCAGCTGGAGTACGGCCTGCTGATGCGCAATTTCAATGGCCAAACGACGCGTAATCCGCACGCTGCTTAGCGTCCGGGTCGGTCAATTGGGTGATTTTTTCAGCTGATATGAATCTTAGAATCGGATCACATACCGTTTCGCTTGATAAGGGTATTATCTCCAGGCTGAAAAACATAACCCATAAATGCTAGCTCTACCAGGAACCACCTCCTTGGCCTGTGTAATCTCCCTTACGCAGGCCTATTTTTTTTCATGCCTTTCGGCCTCTTCTTACACGCTCCCGTTCCAGCTAAGATACACTCTCTTCACTCTCTCTTTTTCAGGGTTTTAGGATGACTAGCGATCCGTCGAGTTTACTTATTCTGAATGGCAAAAGTGCAGGCGATGACACCCTGCGCGAGGCGGTGACTCTGCTGCGAAACGAAGGCATCGAGCTACACGTCAGGGTCACATGGGAAAAAGGCGATGCGGCCCGCTACGTCGCCGAGGCCGTGGAGCTTGGGGTGGCCACCGTCATCGCCGGTGGCGGCGACGGTACCATTAACGAGGTGGCCACGGCGCTGGTCAACGCGGCGGGTGAGAACGTCCCGGCCATGGGTATCATCCCTCTTGGTACCGCCAACGACTTCGCTACCAGCGTAGGCATACCCGAAACGCTTGATAAAGCCCTGCAGCTGGCGATCGTCGGCAAAGCCGTGCCGATAGATATTGCCCGAGTTAATGGCGAGACTGGCTTTATCAACATGGCCACCGGCGGGTTTGGCACGCGCATTACCACCGAAACGCCGGAGCGGCTAAAGGCCGCGCTGGGAGGTGTGTCGTATGTCATTCACGGCCTGATGCGCATGGATACCCTGAAAGCCGACAGCGTTGAGATCCGCGGTGAAAACTTCTCCTGGCGAGGCGACGCGCTGGTGATCGGCATCGGCAACGGTCGCCAGGCGGGCGGCGGACAGCAGCTCTGCCCGGGAGCGTTGATTAACGACGGCCTGCTGCAGATACGCATTTTTACCGGGGATGAGATCCTGCCCGCGCTCTTTACCACCCTCACCCAACCGGAAGATAGTCCGAATATCGTGGACGGCGAATCAGCCTGGTTTGAGGTGAGCTCCCCCCACGAGATCACCTTTAACCTTGACGGCGAGCCGCTGAGCGGGCAGCACTTCCGGATGGAGATCCTGCCCGGCGCGCTTAAATGTCGCCTGCCGCCGGATTGCCCACTGCTGCGGTAACGATTTGCCGGGTGGCGCTGCGCTTACCCGGCCTACGGGATCGGCATAACCATCGGCGTTAATACGCCGCAACCGCCCGCGCCATCTCCCGGCTGTACTGCTGGCTGGCATTAACCAGCATCCGCGTATAGTCGGTTTTTGCCTGACCGCTCACCAGATCGTCGACCGTCAACGTCTCAAGGATCTTGCCGTACTGCATCACGGCAATCTTCTGGCACAGGTGGGCAATAACGCCCAGATCGTGGGTCACCATCAGATAGGTCAGCTTCGACTCCTGATGCAGCTCCGCCAGCAGGTTGAGGATCTCCGCCTGCACCGACACGTCCAGCGCCGAGGTCGGTTCATCCAGCAGCAGCACCTGTGGCTCAAGGATCAGCGCCCGGGCGATAGCCACGCGCTGGCGCTGACCGCCGGAGAGCTGGTGCGGGAAGCGATCGCGAAAGGCGCGATTCAGCCCGACGCGATCCAGCAGGCGGTTTACCCGTCGATCCCGGTCGCCGATACCGTGAATATGCAGCGGCTCCTCGAGGATATCGCCGATGGTGTGGCGCGGATGCAGCGAACCGTAGGGATCCTGAAACACCATCTGTACCAGCCGGCAGCGCTGTGGATTAAGTCGGTGCTCCAGCGGCTGACGGTTGATGACCAGCTCGCCGTCCCAGTGGGTAAATAGCCCCGCCAGGCACTTCAGCACCGTGGTTTTACCCGAGCCGGACTCGCCTACCAGACCGTAAATCTCCCCCGGCTGCACGTTAAAGCTCACGTCATACAGCACCTTGTTACGCTTCTCCCCTTCACCAAAGGCCAGGTTCAGATTTTTTACCTCAATCATCGTGCGCTCCTCACTCGCTAAGCCAGCTGGCCTGGCGCTGCAGTACCGGCAGCACAGGACGGCGATGGTGGATCTCCGGCAGGGCGCTGATCAGCCCCTGGGTATAGGGGTGCCGGGCGTTATGCAGATCGCAGGCGGCGATCGACTCCACCACCCGTCCGGCATACATCACCAGTACCCGGTCGCAGAAGCTGCGCACCAGGTTGATATCGTGGCTGATGAAGATCAGCCCCAGCCCACGGGACTGAACCAGATCGTCCAGCAGCCCCAGCACCTGCAAGCGCACCGAGACGTCGAGGGCGGAAGTAGGTTCGTCGGCGATCACCAGCTCAGGATCGGTGATCAGCATCATGGCGATCATGATGCGCTGCCCCTGCCCGCCAGAAATTTCGTGTGGATAGAGGTTATAGACGCGCTCCGGCTGGCGGATACGCACCACGTCGAGCATCTCCAGCACTTTGACCTTCGCCTCGGCCTTGCGTCCCGGATGGTGGGTCAACCAGGCCTCGGCAATCTGATCCCCGACGCAGACTACGGGGTTGAGGGAGTATTTTGGGTCCTGCATGATCATGGAGATCCGCTTCCCGCGCACGGTGCGCATCTGCGCCTCGCTGGCGGTGCGCAGATCGATATCGCCGAAGTGCATCCGTTCGGCGGTAATGCGGGCCTTAGCCGGATGCAGGCGCATCAAAGCGCGCCCGACCGTGGATTTACCGGAGCCGGATTCGCCGACGATGGCAAGCTTCTCCCGGCCCAGCTGAAAGGAGACGCCGCGTACCGCGTTAGTGACCGCGCGTCCGTTGATAAAGTCGACGTGAAGATCGCGCACGTCGAGCAGGGGCGCGTTATTCGCTGCGAGGATCGAGGATGTCACGTAAGCCATCTCCTAAGAAGTTGAACGCCAGGCTGTTGATCAGGATCGCCAGCCCCGGAATAGTCACTACCCACCAGCACTCCATCATGTAGGTGCGGCCGCTGGAGATCATCGCCCCCCACTCCGGCTCTGGCGGCTGCGCGCCAAGACCGAGGAAGCCCAGCCCGGCGGCGGTCAGGATGATCCCCGCCATGTTCATGGTGATGCGGATGATCACCGACGGCAGGCAGAGCGGCACGATGTGACGCCACAGCACGCGTACCGGTGACGCCCCCTGCAAACGCACCGCCGAGATGAAGTCGGCCTGGCGCAGGGAGAGGGTTTCGGCCCGCGCCAGACGGGCAATCGGCGGCCAGGCGGTCAAGGTAATGGCGATCACCACGTGCTCAAGCCCTGGGCCGAGGGCGGCCACGAACGCCAGAGCCAGCACCAGGCTTGGGAAAGAGATAAAGATATCGGTAACGCGCATCAGCACCGTATCGACCTTGCCGCCGAAGTAGCCGGCACTCACCCCCAGCAGCAGACCCAGCGGTCCGACGGTGACCGATACCAGCAGCACGATATAGAGCGTAATGCGCGCCCCGTAGACCAGGCGGCTGAAGATGTCCCGGCCAAACTCGTCGGTGCCGAACCAGTGCTGAGCGTTCGGTGCCTGTAATGCGCTATTGAGATCCTGCACCAGCGGGTTATAGGGTGCGATCCATGGCGCAAAGGCGGCCACGATCAGCAGCAGGAAAATAATCCCGCCGCCGATGGCGGTCAGCGGGTTGCGGGCCATTTTGCCAATAAAACCGCCGGTGCGGACCAGGGCGCGCTTCAGGCGCAGGCGGCTTTCATTTCCGCCGCCGCTTACGGGCGTATCCAGAGAGACCGTCATGATTTCGTCCTCGGGTCAAAGAGTTGGTAGAGCATGTCGGAGAGCAGGTTGAGCATCACGAAGATCACCCCCACCAGCAGCACGCAGCCCATTACCGCATTCATATCCCCCAGCAGCAGGCTGCCGGTGAGATAGGAGCCAAAGCCCGGCCAGGAGAAGACGGTTTCAATCAGCACCGCCCCTTCCAGCAGCGAGCCATAGGCCAGCGCCACTACCGTCAGAAGCTGCACGAGGATGTTGCGAAACGCGTGGTTCCAGATCACCTGCCGCTCGGTTAAGCCTTTAACCCGGGCGGTGATGATGAACTCCTGAGAGAGCTGGGCCAGCATGAAGCTGCGGGTCATCCGGCTGATGTAGGCCAGCGAGTGGAAGCCGAGCAGCGACGCGGGCAGCACAAGGTGGTTGATGGCATTCCAGAACACCTGCCAATTACCCGCCAGCAGGGCGTCAATGGTAAACAACCCGGTGCGGCGCGGAACCAGCCCCTCCAGGCCCATATCCAGCCGCCCTGCCCCGCCGACCCAGCCCAGCCAGGCGTAAAAAAGCAGCAGGCCCATCATCCCTACCCAGAAGATCGGCGTGGAGTAGCCTGCCAGGCTGATGATGCGCACCACGTAGTCGGAGACCGAGTTGCGGCGCGCGGCGGCCAGCACTCCCAGCGGAATGCCGAGGCCTGCACCGACAATAATGGCCATCGTCGCCAGCTCCAGCGTCGCCGGGAAAACGCGCAGGATATCGTCCGTTACCGGCTTACCGGTCAGCAACGCGTTACCGAGATCGCCATGCAGCAGGTTGTTGAAGTAGATACCAAACTGGGTCAGGAGGGATTTATCAAACCCCAGCTGCTGGTAGACCTGCTGGTAGGTGCTCTGGTCGGCATCCGGGCCGACGATTGCCAGCACCGGATCCACCGGCATCACCCGGCCAATAAAGAAGGTCAGCAGCAACAGGCCGAACAGGGTGACCAGCACCTGGCCAAGCCGGTTAGAGAACCGCCGGGCGCGGGAGCCGGGCGCTAAGATTGCTACACTCATCCTTTGGTTCCTCCGGTATGAATCGGCTCTTTATAGACCTCGCGCAGGAAGGTGGTGGCTGAGGGGTGCGACTGGAAGTTCTTCACTTCGTTGCGCACCACTACCGAATCCACCATCTGTGAGAGCGGCACCAGGGCGGGGATCAGCTGGTCGTAGCGGGTCTGGATCTGCTGATAGTCGGCAATCTGCTTCTGCGGATCGCGCTCCAGCAGCGCCCGATCGATCATCTCGTTGAGCGGCTTATCGTAAAAACCGGTGCGCCAGCCCTGGAAGTTGGTCAGCCGCGCCTCGTCGCTGTTGTCCGGGTTGTAGACCAGCGCGCGCAGGCTGGAGTGCGGATGTGGCTCTACCCCGCTACCGCCGCGCCCGACCAGCAGGTCAAACCTACGCTCACGCATCGCGCCGTAGATCTGGTTCCCGGTGCCGGTAATGATTTTGGCATTAATGCCCGCCTGCATCAGGGTGGACTGCACGGCGATGGCGATGTTAAGGAAAGGCTGATCCGCCAGCACCCGCAGAGTAGTATCAAAGCCGTTCGGGTAGCCCGCCTCGGCCAGCAGCTTTTTCGCTTTCGCAATGTCCAGCCGGTAGCCTGGATCCGGCAGCGTCGATGGCATTCCAGCCTTGATTGGCCGCTGGTGCAGCACGCCGTAGCCGGGCATCAGCGCCTTGTTGATCCCCTGGTAGTCGATGAGGTAGCGCACCGCCTCGCGCACCTTCGGATTAGCAAAGTGCGGCTCCTTCATGCTCATCGCCACGTAGTAGACCGTTCCACGCTGCACCGCTTCCACGGTAACGTCAGGATCTTTACGCAGGGCGTTGATGTCCGACACCGCCATGCTGTTAGCGATATCAAGATCGCCCTTGGCAATCATCAGGCGCAGGGTCTGCGACTCCTGGAAATGGCGCAGCACGATGCGGCTCATCTTTGGCTCTTCCCGCCAGTAGGCCGGATTGCGCTTCATGCGCAGCACATCTTTTGCTTGCCAGGTCTCCAGCATAAAGGGGCCGGAGCCGGCTTCGTTGGTGGTCAGCCAGCGGTTACCCCAGTCATTGTTCACCGCATGGCTCTGCACCGTTTTGCTGTCGAGCACGCCAAGGTTGCCCAGCGCGCCAAGGGAGTAGATCACCAGCTGCGGATCGTTCGCCTTCGGCAGGACAATCTGCACGGTATAGTCATCCGGGGCGCTCACCTGGTCATCGATATTCTTTTTGCTAAAGCCGTAGGATTTCCACACCGAGGCCTGGGCAAGGTTGAGATGCAGCAGGCGGCGCATCGACCACACCACGTCCTGGGCGGTCAACGGGTTGCCGGAGTGAAACTTCACGTCCTTGCGCAGGTGAAAAGTCAGGGTTTTGCCATCCGGGCTGATGGCCCAGGACTCCGCCAGCGCCGGGCGAACGTTAGTGAGCTGGTTGGGATCCAGCTCCACCAGCGAGTCGTAGAGATTGACGACGATGCCGACGACCTCGTTACCGGTCATCGCCGCCGGATCGAGGCTCAGCAGGTTGTTCATGTTCATGCCGATGATGAGCTGATCCGGCGGCGTGGCCGCCAGCGCCGCCCCACTCCCCATCATCAGCGAGAGCGCCAGCAGGCTAGCCCTCAACGCATTTTTTTTCATGTATACCGCCATAGGGTAAGAGGTTTTTATTATTTGTCAGTCGTGGCTGACGGTATTGGCTTCGATATACGCAAAATTGATGTCTTCGCCGAGGCCGGGGCGCTGCGGCAGGTGGACAAAGCCCTCGTCATCCATCGGATCGACGATGCTGTTGAGGTAGGCGGCAGGCTCGTCGTAGTCGAGGAACGGGTGCAGCAGGCCGCGCTCGTACCAGCGACAGTTGCGGATCGCCCCAACCACCGCCAGACTGGCCGCGCCGTTGCCGTGCACTTCGCAGTCCATGCCAAAGGCTTCGGCGAGGCTGGCGACTTTCAGCGTCGGTGAGATACCACCAACGCCGTTGGATCCGGCGCGCAGAATGTCGCAGGCCCCGGCTTTTACCCAGTCGGCGCGGCTGTGGTGCTTACCGCCCAGGCTCTCAGGCCCGATGATCGGGATAGAGAGGTTCTCTGCCAGCCAGGCATAGGAGGACATGCTCTCCTCCTCCATTGGCTCTTCAAACCAGGCAAAGTTGAGCTTCTCCAGCTCCTTGCCGATATAGAGCGCCTCGGTACGGCTGTACCAGTGGTAGCCGTCGATCATCAGGTCGATATCCGGCCCGACGGCTTCGCGTACGGCGGCGCAGGCCTTAACGTCCATTTTAGGGTTAGGCGCAAAAGAGACCGGCGGCATCCAGGTGTGAAGTTTGATCGCCTTATAGCCGCGGGTGACCAGCGTTTCGGCAAAGGCGGCGTACTCCTCTGGCGTAGATAGCCCGCCCGGCAGATCGTCCCCGCACATGGTGCTGCCGTAGGCCGGAACCTTGTCACGGAAGCCGCCGAGCAGCTTATAGACCGGCACGTTGAGCTTGCGGCCAATCAAATCCCATAGCGCCTGCTCCACAAAGGAGAGCGCCCGCTCGGTGAGCTGATGGGCGCTGCCGCGCTGCCAGTGGACCAGATCCTGCCAGATGCGCTCGCGGTTGAACGGATCCTGGCCCACCATCACCTTGCGGAAGAAGGTGGTCACGACAAAGGGACGCACCACTTCCGGCGGCGCAAATGAGAACCCCTGGCTGCCATCATCGGCGGTGATGGTCAGCATCGCCATTTTAGCCATACTCTCCGGGCCAGGATGGGAGTGGCCTGCGCTGTCGGAAACACGACGGGTGGGATACTGAAAAACGGTGACGTTTACAGATTCAATTTTCATTACGGATCCTTGTCTCAGGGTGCCTGCTTCATTTTGAAAAGCTGTTTCAGGTGTAAATGTATGCAGATTTTTTAGCCGATGCCTTAGACAATTTCCGCTAAGCGAGGGGTGATTTTTGGGCAATAGCACAGGGTTGAGTGACACTTTTCACAAAAGAGAGGGGAAATGTGATGCAGATCGGGAGAGTACCATTCTAAAAATAAAACACTATTTCACATAGAGCTCCGGGTGCGTTGAGACCCATCCGGAGCATGTTGTAACTAACTACGCAATGGTCACTTTATTATCCAGGTAGACATCCTGCACGGCGTTAATCAGCTTCACACCATCGGCCATCGTTTTCTTAAACGCTTTCCGGCCAAGGATCAGCCCCATGCCGCCCGCGCGCTTGTTGATCACTGCCGTACGCACCGCCTCGGTGAGGTCAGCCTCGCCTCCCGACGCGCCGCCGGAGTTGATCAGCCCCGCCCGGCCCATGTAGCAGTTAGCCAGCTGATAGCGCACCAGGTCGATAGGGTTATCGGTGGTGAGTTTGCTGTAGACGCGCTCGTCGGTATAGCCATATTTCACCGCGTTATAGCCGCCGTTGTTCTCCGCCATCTTCTGCTTAACGATATCCGCCCCGATCGTCGCCGCCAGGTGATTAGCCTGCCCGGTGAGATCCGCCGAGACGTGGTAGTCGACGCCGTCCTTTTTAAAATCGGCGTTGCGCAGATAGGCCCATAGCACGGTCACCAATCCCAGCTCATGAGCGCGCTCAAAGGCACTGGAGATCTCCTCGATCTGACGGCGCGACTGCTCGGAGCCAAAGTAGATGGTCGCCCCCACGGCAACCGCCCCCATATTAAACGCCTGCTCTACGCTGGCATAGAGCGTCTGGTCAAAGGTGTTGGGGTAGCTCAAGGTTTCGTTATGGTTAAGCTTCACGAGGAACGGAATGCGGTGCGCATAGCGGCGCGATACCGAGGCCAGCACGCCATAGGTAGAGGCGACGCAGTTACAGCCCGCTTCAATGGCCAGCTCAACGATATTTTTCGGATCGAAGTATTGCGGATTGGCGGCAAACGACGCTCCCGCCGAGTGCTCTACCCCCTGATCCACCGGCAGAATCGACAGATAGCCGGTGCCCGCCAGACGGCCAGTGTTATAGAGGGTTTGCATATTACGGAGGACGGCCGGGGGACGATTATTATCGACCATCACGCGGTCAACGTAATCATGTCCTGGCAGGTAGAGCTGGTCGGCTGGAATGGTCATACAACGATGCTGCAACAGGCTGTCGGCATCTTTGCCAAGCAGCTGCGTAATATCAGTCATGATGAGGCTCCCGTAAGGTTCGCCCGCAGGCGAACGTGGTTAGTCCTGCCCTGAGTTTGCAGGCAGAGTAAGCCTGGTACCGGGCGGCATATTTTTCCAGCGCAGGGGGGATTTTGGTACTTTTGGTTTAATGAAAATTTATTTCTAAGCCAGGGATACGGCTACGACGCGTTTAAAATGGTTATCCGACCATTTTGATCGCTAAAAAAGCGAAAGTGATACCAGTCGCCATCCACCTGGTAATTGAACGAGTAGATATAGCCCTTATCGAAGCGCGATAAAAAACAGACGCCGGGGGCATGGACGTAGAGTGGCTCTTCCCCTACGGGAGAGTAGGTGGACTTAAAGTTATCCTTCGACGAGGTCAGGTTGTAGGCCTCTATCTCGCCATCCTCAGGCGCGGTTAAACAGATATAGTTTTCATAATGCCTGGTGCCGATATGGCCCGTATAGGGGGATGGCCCGTTGCTGCCGCAGGCGCTTAGCAAAAGAGAGATAAACGGTAATAGCAAAGCGTGCTGTTTCATATCATCAGCTCCATTATCACGCGTTAATGCTACGGGAACCTGCAATATGATGTAATGATAGCCAGGCAAGATTAAATGTTAAAGGTACTTTTGTATTAGTCAACAGCTGAAACTTAAACGTTGACCGCCAACCCGCCGTCGCTGAAACATACATATCATCATTAATTTTCGACTGCAAAAACGTTCTCATTGAGGTCCATAGCAAATGAAAAAGTATAGGGTTTTTCATTTAAAGAGTACTCAACCGCATATGCATAACCGGGTTTAATCTGAGCCGGGAAACACGTATCAGGATAGGTCAGATGTAGGGGTTCATTGCCTGAAATCGCTATAATAGACGACCTTACGTATAACGAGCTAACCATATAGCTATTTAATACATAATTTTTCGGAGCGTTTATACAAATTTTATCTTTAAGGATCGCTACGCTGCTGGGATTTTCCTCAGGAAGAAATTTTCTAACTATGCATCCGGTTAGTAAAAAACAGCCAGCAACGACCCATATAATGTGTTTTTTCATTGCACCAGCTCCTTTGTGGGAAACGTGAAACCATAAACGTCCATAAACCAGCTCTCTTTATGCTGCACGTTATTTACCGTGATAAAGTAATGGTAGTTATATCCGCCATATAACCCTGCTTTGACACACATATGTGGGTAGGCTAACTCACCCTGAAAGATTTTTATCTCACGCCTATAATTATCCTTTGAAGAGTAAACTTTGAATTGGTTAAGGACATCCCCAGGACTCCCCTGAAAGCAAATTGAGCCATCCGTATTATTATCCAGATTACTATAACCGAAAGGGATATAATTAATAGTGAGAAGCGCGCTTAGTCCCACTAAAATTGTCTTTCGCATACAAGCCTCATTAGCTGACCATGTCAAATAAAAAGCATTTCAATATGGCTAAAGAATAACATTTACACAAGCGAATATTACTTAATTTGAATTTCAGTTATTGTTAATTTTCAAAAAATGCGCTTAATAACCCTTCCAGTAGAACGAAAGGGTTATTAATGATTAATACGGGCTTACCACCAGGCGTGGAAATGATGCACCGGGCCGATGCCCTGCCCTACCTCCAGCGAGTCCGCCTGCGCCAGGGCGTTGGTTAGCCAGGCTTTAGCTTCGGCCAGGGTATCGGCCCAGCTGGCGTGACGCGGGCGCAGCGCCGCCAGCGCCGCCGAGAGCGTGCAGCCGGTGCCGTGGGTATTTTTGGTGGGGACGCGCGGGGCGGTGAAGCGCGTCGCCCCTTCGCGGGTAAATAACCAGTCCGGGCTTTCGCCATCGGTGAGATGGCCGCCTTTCATCAGCACCGCTTCACAGCCGAGGGCCAGCAGCGCCCGCCCCTGCTCATGCATATCCTGCTCGTTGCGGGCATGGTCGGCATCAAGCAGCGCCGCCGCTTCCGGCAGGTTAGGCGTGATCAGTGAGACCTGCGGCAGCAGACGGGTGCGCAGGGTAGTGACCGCAGAGGGCGTCAGCAGCGGATCGCCGCTCTTCGCCAGCATCACCGTATCCAGCACGATGTTCTCAACCCGATAGTGCGCCAGCCGTTCGGCCACCGCCTCAATGATATCGGTATCCGCCAGCATGCCGATCTTGGTGGTATCGATACGCACATCGCTCAGTACTGAATCCAGCTGTGCGGCGACAAACTCCGGCGTAATGTGATAGACCGACTGCACCCCGAGGGTGTTCTGCGCCACCAGGGCGGTAATGACCGAGCAGCCATAGGCTCCGAGGGCGGAGAAGGTTTTCAGATCCGCCTGGATGCCCGCCCCGCCGCTTGGATCGGTTCCGGCGATGGTCAATGCATTGACTCGTTTCATGCTGATGCACCTCCATCAAGGGTATAGAGAGCATCAAGAAACGCTGCGGCAAATGAGCCGGGGCCATGGCTGGCTGCCGCCGCCTCGCCTCCCGCCTCGGCGAACAGGCTGCAGGCCGCAGCGACGTTGACCATTCGTTCTCCAGCCAATGCGCAGCTTGCCGCCACGACCGCTGACAGCGCGCAGCCGGTGCCCACAACCCGGGTCATGATCGACGCGCCGCCAACCACGCTAAGCGTGCGGCTGCCGTTGGTGATGTAGTCCACTTCTCCCGTTACCGCGACCACGGCTCCGGTTTCCCGCGCCAGCTGCCCGGCCGCCGGAAGCGCGGCGCTGGCTGAGTCGGTGGTATCCACCCCGCGCCCGCCTGCGCTCATGCCCGCAAGAGCCATGATTTCCGAGGCGTTACCGCGGATTGCCGCCGGACGGAGAGCGAGGATCTCCCGGCAGAACCGGGTGCGAAAATCGAGCGCGCCGACGGCAACCGGGTCGAGGGTCCAGGGCTTGCCCGCCTTACTGGCGCTGTGGATAGCGGCGCGCATGGCATCAGCGCGATCGGCGGTAAGCGTGCCGACATTAATCAACAGCGCATCGGCGATAGCGCTGAACTGCGTGGCCTCTTCACGCTCAATTACCATGGCCGGGGAAGCGCCGAGAGCAAGCAGAACGTTGGCAGTAAAGGTCTGCACAACGTCGTTGGTCATACAGTGAACAAGCGGGGAACGGGTACGGAAGTGCTGTAAAACAGACGCGATATGCGCGTGGCTCAGCAGGTCAGGTTGCATAGTCAGCTCCTGCCCGGCGCGAAGAAGGGACGCCGGCAGGCATCTGACTTCCCTACGCTGGCATTATCCAGATCAGGTGGTACGGGTATTTCTCAGCCTTCACAAGGAAGGGCACCCCGAGTCATGTTGAGTAAATCTTCAAACTTTTTGCCAGATTAGGGGAAGTGGCTTGCTGATGCAAGCCTGCCCTTAGAGTTACAGTTATCAAGAGATAAGTCCTTACCTCACAAATTGTTACGAAATCCAACCCTACTTAAACATAAACCATTATTTTTATGTGCTTATTGCTATTAAAATAACCAAATGGGTTATTGTCTATAAAGTAGAGGGACTTATGGCGACAGGCTTTTACCTCCGGGTAGGTGATCACACTACTTGCGGCGGCAAAATATTAACCGGAACACCAGAGCTCGACTGGTACGGTGCAAACGCAGCCCGTGAAGGTGATCTTGTCTCCTGTGGTAAAAATCCGGGAGTGACATACAAGATCATAGGTGGTACAGAGAGTTTCATGGATGAAAGGCAACGGTTAGCAGGAACGCTGGATAGCTTCAGCTCCTGTCCCTGCAAGGCCAGGTTCATCCCCTCTATACCTGACTGTTATGAACAAGAAACTTTCTCTTCGTCAAAACGTTCAAGTGTCGCGGCTGCGGTTTTTGTCCCAGCCGCAGTCATGCCAAAACGTTTTTCAGAGTCAGAGCCAGAACAACATGCCCAGGCCGTGAAAAAGAAATCGGGCATTGATGCAGGTTTTGCCGTTATCCCATATGGCGGCACCACGAATGCCTGGCAACGTCAGCTGTTTACATCAAACCCGCCTTCAGGAGCTGAAGAACTATTTGCTTCGTTAAATGGCGCAGGAAAGGAGTACAAAGCCGGCTCTATTCTGCTTCTGGTCGATCCTGAAAAGCAGGCCAGCGAGCAGATTAACCATATGAAAACGGCTAAGCAGCGCATTGATGTAGCCCTGGAACCACTTACGCATCAGGAGGCTAACTTCCTGCATCAGCATTACGCCACTATTGCCAACTTCTCGAACATTGCCGATAAGGGGATAGGCCTTTTAGCCGACCCCGTAGGTAAGTACTTTGAGAATATCGAAAAAATCCTTAATGAGATTCAGCAAACGTACAAAAGTGCTTACCTGACACGCGGTGCGTTGATTGGTGCGGAATTTTATGTCAAGCGTGCCCATCTGTTTAAAGAACTTGAAAGTGTCCTGAAAGTGGGCTTCCTGAATAAGGCCATGAAGTTCGGCGAGTACACAAAGATCAAAAATGCGCTGGGCTTATCTACTAGTGCAATTACTTACAAATGGAATGAAACAGGGATCGACGACATTGAAGGCTACGCAACGCATATTGAGCGCGCAGCCAAGTACGTGAAAGCTATGCGTTATACGGGTTATGTGGGGATCGGTTTTAGCGCCCTTCACTCTCTCAATGAAATTCATGAGGCTTGCTCTGTAGGGCGCGAGGCCGAATGTACTAAGAAAAAATACACTGAGATTGGTGGTTTTTCTGGTGGGATCATTGGAGGTATAGCGGGTGGTGCAGTTGGTACGGGTATATGTACCTTAGTTTTAGGTACTGCAACAATAGAAGTTGGTGGTGCTGGGGCATTAGCTTGCGGTGTAATACTTGGAACAAGTGGTAGCTACGCAGGTGGAGAGTACTTATCATCGAAAGGTGTGGATTTAGGAGAATCAATATATGAGACGGCAGGTAAATAATGAACATCATACCTGCTACTTTCACATTTCTGTGCATAACCTTTGGATTTATTTCTATCGCATACTCAGTATTAAACAATAAGGAACACAATAAGTTATGCGATGTTTTTCATAGTAGATTTGGATATTTACCTAATGGAATAATACTTGCTCAGGCTGGAGGTCTTTTCTTAACCTTCCAAAAAGATTTCTATTTCTTATTCCCTCTTATAGTTAGAAAAGGTAGTTTTATAGTTAGGAATATGAAATCAGATCATTATGATTTCATTAGAAACTTACCTACTGAAATGACAGCATGGTTAAAGATTAAATTTACACTGCTCCTGATAACCATCACATTTTTTTTTGCAACTATTGTAACATCCTATATCTTTGAGTAATTTTAACAAGAAAAAAATAATTATATTACTTTATTTTTAAGATTACCGCCTATTATCCCTGAAACGGTTCGCACCACGGCTCCAGCACCGCCTCTAGTCACCCCCCGGCCAGCGCATCCGCGACCGTGTCCTCTGGTACACACGCCAGCCCCATACCGGAGAAAAGGCTTTACTCCACATCCCCTTTCTCATGTAATTGTGTAGTAAGCGCATTAACTCGTAGTAAGCTGACTTATAAAAACTCCTTGTATTACATTTCCTTGGAGATAATATTGAATACAGTTCCCCTGAATGTACTCATCTGAAACCTTTGTATCGTTACAATACATAACAATATCTTTTTTTGGTCTGTTAGAAAAATAAGAAGATACTTTTTCTTTAGACGCATTTAATAACGGCACATCATTAATGGACACCTCCAACCTATCCTTAAATGTTTTACAGTTTGAATCCCCTGCTGCGATGCCTATTGCAGTAAGATCCCCCTGACCCATTTCATTATCCGATATAAACCAATAATTGACACCTTCACTTTGCAGACAAATCCAGGATGCTTGATCGTCTTTATTTACAGTAATACCAGTATGTTTAGCAATATCATCCAGCGTACTGGACTCCATTACATAACTATCCCCCCCTATAATAACACTTGGTATCAGAGACTTATTTGTATCATACTCATCTGAGTAATTCTCTGTATCCTCATCGTAGTACCTTGCCCCAAAACCTTTCATACAGGCAGCGAAACAAGCATTACTCAGCAGAATAAATATCAACAGGGTATATTTCATATTAATCTTCAACTACCAGAATCTTATCTGAACTATCATTAATTTCTTTACGATATCGAATATCTAAGATAATGCACCCATCAGAAGCATCTCGTGGGTGCTTCCCACTATTGCCATGTATCATAAATCCATCTCGTCCACACATTTGATTCTCAATAAAGGGGGTCAAACGCATTGTCATGGCTCGTGTTTTATGATGATAGAAAGCAGGCCCAATAGTGTAAGTTCCTCTTGGCAAAGGACCTTTACCACTTACACACTCATTGGCGGAATCATTCCAATATCCTGGCCTACCTGAGTATTCAGCATCAAATTTATATGTACCGTTGAGGTAGAATTTATGCACACTGACTTTATATACCCACGGCATTATGCGGCCTCCTTGCTGTTCCATGAGTCGGAATGAATAATATTCCCGTCCAGGTAGTGCCACGTAATCTTTTCATAGGCTAAGCAGAAAGCCTCATTTCCAATAAAAATTAATTTCACTATCGGCACTAACATTCATAGGGTTTAATGAAAGCCTATTCCTACCGTGAAAAATTTCAATGTATCAATCGTAACAAAAATTAATCTATAAACAGGTAATAGTGGCTGGAACACGCCCTATCTAATGATAGGACATATTATATAAAAAAGATGCCACTTAAAGCCTGGGCAATTCATCGCCATGATTATATTTACTGAAAAAATATTTATTCGGTATTCATTATGCTAATCACTGTTATTGGTCAATCACACTACCCCTTATACCTCAGCGCCTCTATCAGCCGGGCAAAGGCCTGGGTATGCTGTTTGCGACTCGGGTAGTAGAGATAATACCCCTGAAACGGTTCGCACCACGGCTCCAGCACCGCCTCCAGTTTCCCCTCGACCAGCGCATCGGCAACCGTATCCTCTGGCACAAAGGCCAGCCCCATGCCGCAGATCGCTGCGTCAATGCGCGCAGGCAGATTATTAAAAGTCAGCTGCCCCTCGACGCGTACCCGTAAATCCTGTCCGTTGCGGGAGAACTCCCAGGCATAAAGCCCACCCAGCGTCGGCAGGCGGATATTGATGCAGCGGTGGTGCTGAAGCTCGTGCGGCGTGTCTGGCCTGCCATGACGCGCAAAGTAGTCCGGGGAGCCAACCACCAGCATGCGCCAGTCCGGCCCAATCCTTACCGCAACCATATCTTTGGCTACCTGCTCCCCCAGCCGTACGCCCGCATCAAAGCGGCCGCTGACGATATCCGTCAGGCTATTATCAGTGGTCAGCTCAACGTTGACATCAGGATAAGCATTCAGGAAAGGCTTCAGCGCTGGCCAGACCGTAGAGTGCAGGGCGTGCTCCCCAAGGTTGATACGGATATTGCCGGCGACGCGGTCGCGCATCTCGGTTAGCGAAGTCAGCTCGCTCTCGATCTCGCTAAAGCGCGGTGCGATGGTGTTGATGAGCCTCTCGCCCGCCTCGGTGGGCGCAACGCTGCGGGTGGTGCGCGTTAACAGGCGGATCTCAAGCCGCTCTTCCAGCCCCTTAATGGCATGGCTCAGGGCCGACTGGGAGACACCAAGCTTCGCCGCCGCCCGGGTAAAGCTGCGCTCCTGCGCCACCACGGTCAGATAGTAGAGATCGTTAAAGTTATCTTTTAGCATCAACACCGTCTCACTATTTATGAGTAAGGCTCAACAATAGCGTAATCAGAGCCTATTTTCACTCCTGAAGGATAAGTGCTGCTGTTATTAGATGCTGTTTCCCGCACCCCACGCTGGTTACCCTAAACTCATCTATTTGAAGCCACTCATGCTATGGAGTATTTATGAAAGCTATTGCTATTACTGCAGCGGCACAGGTCGACGGCAACGTTGACGCCCTGCAGGAGATTGAGATTGAAAAACCGGTCGCGCACGGCCACGATCTGCTGGTGCAGGTAAAAGCCATCTCCGTTAACCCGGTAGATACAAAGGTGCGCGCAGGCTTTAACGCCGACAAGCCGCGTATTCTCGGCTGGGATGCGGTGGGCGTTGTGGCCGAAGTGGGTGACGCGGTGACGCTGTTTAAGCCAGGCGACACCGTGTGGTACGCCGGAGCGCTGACCCGTCCGGGCAGCAATAGCGAATATCAGCTGGTGGATGAGCGCATTGTAGCGCTGAAGCCGACATCTCTGGATAACGCCTCTGCCGCCGCGCTGCCGTTAACGGCCATCACCGCGTGGGAGATGCTATTCGATCGCCTCGGCATTAGCGAAAACGGTAACGAAGGCGACGTGCTGCTGATCGTCGGTGCGGCGGGCGGCGTCGGTTCCATCATGACCCAGCTCGCCCGTAAGCTCACCAGAATGACGGTGATCGGCACGGCGTCACGCCCGGAAAGCCAGCAGTGGGTCACCGATCTTGGAGCACACCACGTTATCGATCACAGCAAGCCGCTCAGCGAGGAGCTGGCTCGCATTGGCATCCAGCATGTCACCCACGTCGCCAGCCTGAACAATACCGAAGAGCACTATCAGCAGCTGATTGAGGCGCTGATCCCGCAGGGCAAGCTGGCGCTGATTGACGATCCCGAGACGCTGGATGCCCGCCCGCTCAAGGCAAAGAGCATCTCTCTGCACTGGGAGTTTATGTTTACCCGCTCGATGTTCGAAACTCAGGATATCATTGAGCAGCACCGTCTGTTGACCCGCGTGGCCTCGCTTATCGACAGCGGCGTGATTAAAACCACCCTGGGCGAACACGCTGGCGCAATCAACGCTGAGAACCTGCGTAAAGCTCACCGCCTGCTGGAGTCCCGACGGGCGGTTGGCAAAATTGTGCTGGAAGGTTTTTAACGCCAGGATTTCTCCCAAAAGATATTTCCCCTACCAGCGGATGGCGGTTTTAGCGATCCGCTGCTTCTGCTTTCTCCCGCATTTGCTTACACTTTTTAGCAAGGTACGCGCGAGCAAGATAGCTTTTGCTATTGCTTTCAGAGAGAAATCACAGCGATGATAGCGCGCACGTAATACGAAAGGGCCAGACGAAAACAGCCCACCCGGCAAAATATGGAGAGACCATGGGTAAGACTAAACTGATGCTTCTTGGTGCGCTGCTGGTATCAGCAAGCACCGCTTTCGCAGCGCCACAGCTCGCTGCCGCCTCGGGGGTATCGAAGTATGAGCTGCAGGAGTTTGTGGCCGACTTTACCAAATTCAAAATCGGCGACACCGTTCCGCCGATGTATCTCACCGATGAATACAATATCAAGGCATGGCAGCAGCGCAACCTGCCCGCGCCGGATGCCGGAAGCCGCTGGACCTACATGGGCGGCAACTACGTGCTGATCACCGAACCCGAAGGTAAGATCCTCAAAGTTTATGACGGCGAGATCTTCTACCACCGATGATTATTCGTCCCTGGCAGGAGAGCGATCGCCCCTTCCTTCGCACGCTCTACCTGCACGCCCGCCGTACCTGCTGGACATGGAAAGAGGGTCGCGACTGGCAGCTGGAAGATTTTGATGCCGTCACCCTCGGGGAGCGCATCTGGGTCGCCGAAGAGGATGGACATCGGCTGGGCTTCGCCTCGGTCACGCTGAACGATAACTTTGTCCACAACCTGTTCGTTGATCCGGCGTATCAGGGCCGGGGCGTGGGCAGCGCACTGCTGCAAAAGGTACAGTCGTACTTTACCAGCTCGGGATCGTTGAAGTGTCTTGCCGAGAATAAAGCCGCGCTGGCGTTTTATCGCCGTCACGGCTGGCATATCGAGGCGCGAGGCGAAGCGCCGGAAGGGAATTACTTTTTACTGCACTACAAATTGCTTTAGGTAACGCCGGGTGGCGGCTTCGCCTGACCCGGCCTACAAAATGCCAATTCGGCTCCGCTTACACCGCGCGGAAGGCGATCTCGGACGGGATCACGTCGCCCTGCCAGTAGAGCTGAGCGGCAACGCGCCCGGCCAACCGACGGTAGAGCGCGGTAAATTCGCTATCCGGACGGTGGATCACCGTTGGCGTACCGTTATCAAGATCCTCACGCAGGGTAATGTGCAGCGGCATCTGTCCCAGCAGCTCGGTGTGATACTGCTCGGCCAGCTTCTCTGCGCCACCGCTGCCGAAAATGGCTTCGTGATGGCCGCAGTTGCTGCAGATATGCATGCTCATGTTCTCAACGATGCCCAGCACCGGCACTTCCACCTTCTCAAACATCACTATGCCTTTTTTGGCATCGATCAGGGCGATGTCCTGCGGCGTCGTCACTACCAGCGCCCCGGTCACCGGGATGTTTTGCGCCAGCGTCAGCTGAATGTCGCCGGTACCCGGCGGCATATCCAGCACCAGGTAGTCCAGATCCGGCCACATCGACTCCTGCAGCAACTGCAGCAGCGCCTTGCTGGCCATCGGGCCACGCCACACCATGGCGTTGTCATCGGTAACCAGGTAGCCGATCGAGTTGGTCGCCAGGCCGTGGGCCATAATCGGCGCCATATGGGTGCCGTCCGGAGAGGTCGGGCGATTGCCTTCAGTACCCAGCATCGCCGGAATTGACGGACCGTAGATATCGGCATCGAGGATACCGACCTTCGCTCCTTCGGCAGCCAGCGCCAGCGCCAGGTTGACCGCAGTAGAGGACTTCCCTACCCCGCCCTTGCCGGAGCTGACGGCGATAATATTCTTCACGCCGTTGATACCCGGCTGGTTTTTAACACGCTTCAGCGTGGCGATGGTGTGGGACAGTTTCCAGTCGATGGCTTTTGCGCCGGTGATGCGTAGCAGCTCGGCGCTACACTGCTCCTTCAGCTCCTCAAACGCGCTGCGCCAGGCGAACGGCATCAGCAGTTCGATGTGCACGGTGTCATCCAGCCAGGCAACGTGGTGCACGGCTTTTAACGCGGTGAGATTATGCTTCAAAGTAGGGTGCTGAAAATTTGCCAGCGTTCCGGCAACCATTGCTCGCAGGGCTTCCGGTGATTTGGCCTGGGATTGAGAGTTCATCCCGACTCCTCTGTTCTTGTAGGTGAAAAGCTCGTGTAGCAAGTTTACCTGAAAGAAAAAGGTTTGTGCTTACTTAATAGTGCCCCATTTGGTAATATCAAAACCCCTTTTTTTACAGAAGACGTAATGCTCACTATGACTCAAGTCGCGAAAAAAATTCTGGTAACGTGCGCGCTGCCGTACGCAAACGGCTCAATCCACCTCGGCCATATGCTGGAGCACATCCAGGCTGATGTCTGGGTCCGTTACCAGCGAATGCGCGGCCACGAGGTCAACTTCATCTGCGCCGACGACGCCCACGGCACGCCAATCATGCTGAAAGCCCAGCAGCTTGGCATTACCCCGGAGCAGATGATCGGTGAGATGAGCCAGGAGCACCAGACCGATTTTGCTGGCTTTGATATCAGCTATGACAACTACCACTCCACGCACAGCGAGGAGAACCGCGAGCTGTCCGAGCTGATCTACGGTCGCCTGAAAGAGAACGGTTTCATTAAGAACCGCACCATCTCCCAGCTCTACGATCCGGAGAAAGGCATGTTCCTGCCGGACCGTTTTGTGAAAGGTACCTGCCCGAAATGTAAGTCAGCGGATCAGTATGGCGATAACTGCGAAGTGTGCGGCGCGACCTACAGCCCGACCGAGCTGATCGAGCCGAAGTCGGTGGTCTCTGGCGCGACGCCGGTGATGCGTGACTCTGAGCACTTCTTCTTTGATCTGCCGTCGTTCAGCGAAATGCTGCAGGCGTGGACCCGCTCCGGTGCGCTGCAGGAGCAGGTTGCCAATAAAATGCAGGAGTGGTTTGAATCCGGCCTGCAGCAGTGGGATATCTCCCGCGATGCGCCCTATTTCGGCTTTGAAATTCCGAACGCGCCGGGCAAATACTTCTACGTCTGGCTGGACGCGCCGATCGGCTACATGGGCTCCTTCAAGAACCTGTGCGATAAGCGTGGGGACACCACCAGCTTTGACGAATACTGGAAGAATGACTCCACCGCCGAGCTGTATCACTTTATTGGTAAGGATATCGTCTACTTCCACAGCCTGTTCTGGCCAGCGATGCTGGAAGGCAGCAACTTCCGCAAGCCGACCAACCTGTTCGTGCACGGCTACGTGACGGTGAACGGCGCGAAGATGTCTAAATCGCGCGGAACCTTCATCAAGGCCAGCACCTGGCTGAACCATTTTGACGCCGACAGCCTGCGCTACTACTACACTGCCAAGCTCTCGTCACGCATCGATGATATCGACCTGAACCTGGAAGATTTCGTTCAGCGTGTAAATGCCGACATCGTTAACAAGGTGGTGAACCTCGCCTCCCGTAACGCGGGCTTTATTGCCAAGCGCTTTGACGGCGTGCTGGCGGCCGAGCTGCCGGACCCGGCGCTGTATAAAACCTTCACCGATGCGGCAGCCAGCATTGGCGAGGCATGGGAGAGCCGCGAGTTTGGTAAAGCGGTGCGTGAGATCATGGCCCTGGCCGACGTGGCTAACCGCTACGTTGACGAGCAGGCACCGTGGGTAGTGGCCAAGCAGGAGGGCCGCGACGCCGATCTGCAGGCGATCTGCACCATGGGGCTTAACCTGTTCCGCGTGCTGATGACCTGGCTGAAGCCGGTGCTGCCGCAGCTGGCCGCGCGCGCTGAAGCGTTCCTGAACACCGAGCTGAGCTGGGATGCTATCCAGCAGCCGCTGCTGGGCCACAAGGTGAATACCTTTAAGGCGCTGTATAACCGCATCGAGATGAAGCAGGTTGAAGCCCTGGTCGAGGCCTCGAAAGAGGAGGTGAAAGCCGCCGCTGCGCCGGTTACCGGTCCGCTGGCGGACGATCCGATTCAGGAGACCATCAGCTTTGACGACTTCGCGAAAGTCGATATGCGCGTGGCGCTGATTGAGAATGCCGAGTTCGTTGACGGCTCCGACAAGCTGCTGCGCCTGACCCTCGATCTCGGCGGCGAGAAGCGCAACGTCTTCTCCGGCATTCGCTCCGCCTACCCGGATCCGGCCGCGCTGGTGGGCCGCCTGACGGTGATGGTCGCTAACCTCGCGCCGCGTAAGATGCGCTTCGGGCTCTCCGAAGGCATGGTGATGGCTGCCGGTCCTGGCGGGAAGGATATCTTCCTGCTTAGCCCGGACAGCGGTGCCCAGCCGGGACAACAGGTTAAATAATCCGCAAAGGGTGCTCTAAACAGAGCGCCCTTTTTTTATTGCGCTATGATTTTAGGGACAGGGTTATTTTAAATAAGGGAAAAGTATGAACATTGTGAAAAAAATCATTGCTACGGCGTTTACTGCACTGCTGGTAATTACCTTGAGCGGCTGCGGCGACAAAGAAGAGAGTAAAACCTTCACCTGGTCAGACGGTAAAACCAACGTTGAGCTGACCTACTACTATAAAAACGACGTGGTGCTGCGCCAGACGGCGAAAAATACCCTGCACTATGATGCGCTGGGGATCCCAAATAAAGAGGCGGCCATGCAGCGTCTGGGGCCAATCAGCGAGCAGTATAAAGAGATTAAAGGCGTGGATGAGAGCCTGGACTACCAGGATACCTATGCCACTGAGACCTTAACCGTTGATTACACGAAGGTCGATCGCGATGCGCTGCAGAAAGTGCAGGGTACGGCGTTTACCGGTGAAATCAAAGAGGGTATCAGCATGAAAAAATCAGAGGAGCTGCTGGAGTCCCGTGGTTTTAAAGAGGTGAAATAACCCGCTTTTCGCCCGGCAGCGCCTGCTGCCGGGCCAGTCACATCTTATTTCGCCGCGTGCAGACGCACGGCCAGGCCCCGCAGGAAATAACGGAAAAACTGATCCCCGCACTCGCGATAATTCTTATGTTCCGGCGCGCGCATCATGGCGGTAATTTCCGGCATCGACACGCGGAACTGCTGCTCGGTCAGGATCGCCAGAATATCATCGGTTTTTAAGGCGAAGGCGATACGCAGTTTTTTCAGCACGATATTATTATTCAGCTTGCGCTCGGCTTTTAGCTCAGGAGCAGAGTCGTCTTTGCCCCGGCGAGCATAGATCAGTCCGTTGAGAAAGGTTGACATGACGATGTCCGGACAGGCCTGGAACCCCGCCTCCTCCTCTTTACGCAGCCAGGCGGCAATCTGCTGCTCGTTGGCCTCTGCGCCGCCAAGGGTAAAGATCCGTTGCAGCTCGGTGTTGTTGGCTTTCAGGGTGTAGCGCAGGCTACGTAAAATATCGTTGTTCAGCATAGTCTCTTCAGCGGTGATTTTCGCAAACGCACAGTGTACCACCGAAGTTTACAACCCCAGCGCCTCTTTTAAATTTTTCAGGTAGCGGCGGCTGACCGGCACGGTGTGGCCGTCGCGCAACAGCAGCTCGGCCTGCCCGTTATCCTCAAAGCGGATCTCCTGCAGATGGGTCATATTCACCAGATACTGGCGATGGCAGCGCATGAGCGGCGTCCGCTGCTCAAGGGTCCGCAGCGTCAGTTCGGTAAAGCCCTCTTTGCCCTCGTGGCTGGTGACGTAGACGCCGCTCATCCGGCTGCTAACAAAGGCCACGTCGTCCATCTGCAGCAGCCAGATGCGGCTGTGACCGGTGCAGGGAATGAACTTCAGCGCCTGCTGGTTCTCCGGCAGCAGAGAGATATCCTGCACGCCCCGCTCCTGGCGCAGGCGCTGGAGCGTCTTCGCCAGCCGCGGCGCCTCAATAGGCTTAAGCAGATAGTCAAAGGCATGCTCTTCAAACGCCTTCACCGCATACTCGTCGAAGGCGGTAAGAAACACCACGTAAGGGCGCTGGTCTGGATCGAGCATACCCACCATCTCCAGACCGCTGATGCGCGGCATCTGGATATCCAGAAACAGCACCTCCGGGCGCAGCTTGTGCACCGCTCCCAGCGCCTCTATCGCGTTGGCGCACTCGCCAACAATTTCAATGTCGCTCTCGTCCTCAAGCAGAACGCGCAGGTTCTCCCGCGCCAGCGGCTCGTCATCGACAATCAACACTTTTAACATGCGTTCTCCTCCAGGGGCAGTCGCAGGGTAATGCGGGTAAAGCGATCTGGCTCGCACTGTACCGAGATGCCGCAGGTGTCGCCAAACCGCGCCCGCAGGCGCTTGTCCACGAGGCTCATGCCCAGCCCGCTGGCGTCGGTTTTCGGCTGGTAGAGACCCGCGTTATCTTCGATATCCAGCACCAGGTGATCCTCCTGCTGGCTGGCTTGAATAGTGATCTCCCCGACGCCCAGTAGCTGTGAGGTGCCGTGCTTAATGGCGTTTTCCACGATCGGTTGCAGGGTAAACGCCGGAAGCTGCTGATGAGCCAGCGCATCGGGCACGTACAGCGTCACCTGCAGATTGGCCTGAAAGCGCGCCTTCTCAATTTGCAGGTAGGCGTTCACATGCTCAATCTCATCCGCCAGGGTAACCACCTCCGACGGGCGCTTGAGGTTTTTACGGAAAAAGGTCGAGAGATACTGTACCAACTGGCCTGCCTGATCGCTGTCGCGGCGGATCACCGCCTTCAGCGTATTAAGCGCATTAAAGAGAAAGTGCGGGTTAACCTGGGCATGGAGCAGTTTGATCTCCGACTGGGTCAACAGCGCTTTCTGCCGCTCATACTGTCCGGCCAGGATCTGCGCCGACAGCAGCTGGGCGATCCCCTCTCCCAGCGTGCGGTTGATGGAGCTAAACAGACGGTTCTTGGCCTCGTAGAGCTTGATGGTGCCCATCACCCGCTGATTTTCACCGCGCAGAGGGATCACCAGCGTCGAGCCGAGCTTGCACTGGGGGTGGAGCGAGCAGCGGTACGGCACTTCGTTGCCGTCGGCGTAGACCACCTCGCCGGTCTCCAGCGTCTTTTTTGTCCAGGCTGAAGAGATAGGCCGGCCCGGCAGATGGTGATCGTCACCGATGCCCTTAAACGCCAGCAGTTTTTCACGATCGGTGATGGCTACCGCGCCGATATCCAGCTCCTGGTAGAGCACCTGGGCTACCTTCATGCTGTTCTCTTCGTTAAACCCCTGGCGCAGGATCCCCTCCGTGGAGGCAGCCACCTTCAAGGCGGTGGCGGAGAAGGCCGAGGTGTATTTTTCGAACATGGCGCGCTTGTCCAACAGGATGCGCATAAACAGCGCCGCACCCACGGTATTGGTGACCATCATCGGCGCGGCAATGCTGCTCACCAGATGCAGGGCATCGGCGAAGGGCCGGGCGATGAGCAGAATAATCAGCATCTGCACCAGCTCCGCTACCAGGGTGATCGCGCCTGCCGTCAGAGGATTGAAGACATAGTCGGTGCGGCCGCGTTTGATCAGTATGCTGTGCACCAGCCCGCCGAGCAGCCCCTCTACCATGGTAGAGAGCATGCAGCTTAGCGCCGTCATGCCGCCCATTGAGTAGCGGTGCAGGCCGCCGGTGAACCCCACCAGGCCGCCTACCAGCGGGCCGCCGAGCAGGCCCCCCATCACAGCGCCTATTGCCCGCGTATTGGCGATAGAGTCTTCGATATGCAGGCCGAAGTAAGTTCCCAGAATGCAGAAGATGGAGAAGGTTACGTAGCACAGCAGCTTATGGGGTAGCCGGACGGTGACCTGCATCAGGGGAATGAAGAGCCGGGTTTTACTCATTAGCCAGGCGATAACCAGAAAAACGCACATCTGCTGCAAGAGCAGCAAAACCAGATTAAATTCGTACATGCCTGTGCGTCCATCCCGGTAAAAACGCGTAACATACAGTGAGTGAGTGTAACTTTCTTTTAAGCATTGCAATAAATCGGCAAATCGTGCTCACTATCACAAAATCGGTTCGCTGATTTGACGAAATTGTTACAAAGAGATTGTTAAACGGTCACTCCCTTCTGATACGCTGGGTATTGACCCCTGGACAAATGGAATATCCTGGCAAAGGTGGAATTATGGCGCTTTACACGATCGGTGAAGTGGCTTTGCTCTGTGATATCAATCCCGTTACGTTGCGCGCCTGGCAGCGGCGTTACGGACTGCTGAAACCGCAGCGCACGGATGGCGGGCATCGGCTATTTAACGATGCGGATATCGATCTTATCCGCGAGATAAAGCGCTGGATTGACACCGGCGTGCCGGTGAGTAAAGTCCAGGCGCTGCTGCTGAACGAGTCGCTGGATGGCTCGAACGGCTGGCGCGATCAGCAGGAGGTGCTGCTCCAGCTACTGCAAAACGGCAATATTCCCCGTCTGCGTCAGTGGCTAAAGGAGCGAACGCGTGATTACCCTGCCGAAACGCTCACCCTTCATCTGATTATTCCCCTTCGCCGCCGCCTGCGCTGCCAACAGCCGACCCTGCTGGCGATGCTCAGCCTGCTTGACGGCATTCTGATCAACCACATCTCCGTCTCCCTGGCCTCGGCTCGTAAGAAACATAACAAGGATGCGCTGGTGGTGGGCTGGAACATTCACGATACCACCCGGCTGTGGCTGGAGGGCTGGCGAGTGAGCGAGCAGGGCTGGCGCGTGGAGGTGCTGGCAAACTCGCTAAATCAGCTGCGTCCGGATCTTTTCGAGGGCCAGACCATGATGGTATGGTGCGGTGATGCCCCCTCCCCGGCCCAGCGCCAGCAGCTGGCGGCGTGGCAGGCCGCCGGACATGCCATCTATCCGCTCGGCATTTAATGTTTTATTAACAGCTGCGCTTCACGTTATACTTATCCGCTTGCATAAGGAGTACACCATGAACGCAGCCAAAATTTCCATTATTACCCTTTTCTTTCTTATGGCCGTAGGCGGCATCGGCGGCGTGATGCTGGCGGGCTACACCGTTATTTTGCATGCTGGCTAAGACGGCGCGCCAGCCGTTCAAAGCAGCGATCGACAATAATCGCCGCCAGCGCCACCAGTAGCGCCCCCTGCAGAACGTAGGCGGTATTAAATCCGCTCAGGCCGATGATAATTGGCGTTCCCAGCGTATTTGCCCCTACCGTTGAAGCAATCGCCGCCGTGCCAATGTTAATGATGACCGACGTACGCACGCCGGCCAAAATCACCGGCGCGGCCAGCGGCAGCTCAACCTTAATCAGGCGCTGCCAGCCGCTCAGCCCCATTCCCTCCGCCACGCTAACTACCCCACCGGGAAGCGCAGCGATACCTGCCAGCGTCCCCTGCAATACCGGCAGCACACCGTAGAGGGTCAGCGCAATGATCGCAGGCTCTTTGCCGAAGCCCATCACCGGTACGGCGATCGCCAGCACTGCCACCGGGGGAAAAGTCTGCCCCACGGCGGCAATGGTCTCTACCATCGAGCGAAACTCCAGCCCCGCTGGACGAGTCACCGCAATGCCCGCGCCAACGCCCAGCACCACGGCTATCGCGCTGGAGACGCCCACCAGCCAGAAGTGGGCCAGCGTCAGGGAGATAAAGCTCTCCTGCTGATAGAGCGGCCGTGAAAGCTCCGGGAAGAGCGCGCTAAACAGGCCGCCGCTGTAGGGCAGCGCCAGCAGCAGAGCGATAAACAGCGCAATGAGCCACAGGAGCGGATCACGAATGGCTTTCACGGCTGGCCTCCGCACGAAGCAGATCCTGGAAATGGAGCGCGCCACAGGGCACCCCGTCGGCGTTGGCTACCGGCAGCACCTCGCAGCGCCGGGCAACAAACGCCGACAGCGCATCACGCAGGGTCATGGTGGCATCGAGCGGCTCTCCGGCGACCTGTTCGCCAGGGCGGACGTAGTCGCCAACGCTCCGCAGGGAGAGGAGGCGCACCCCCAGCTCGCTGCGGCCAAAGAAGGTGCGGACAAACTCATTGGCGGGCCGGGTGAGCATCTCCAGCGGCGTCCCCTGCTGCACTACCCTGCCCCCATCCATCAGCACCAGATTATCCGCCAGTTGCAACGCCTCGTCGATATCGTGGGTCACAAGGACAATGGTTCGCCCCAGCAGGCGGTGGATGCGCTTCATCTCCTGCTGGAGCGCTCCCCGGGTGACCGGATCCAGCGCGCCGAAAGGCTCATCCATCAGCAGCACCTCCGGATCGGCCGCCAGCGCCCGCGCCACGCCGACGCGCTGCTGTTGACCGCCCGAGAGCTGGTGCGGATAGCGCCCGCGCAGCTGCGGATCCAGCTCCAGCAACGCCATCAGCTCGTCAATGCGGGCGTCGATTTTTGTCCGGGGCCACTTCAGCAGCTGCGGCACGGTGGCAATGTTTTGCGCTACCGTCCAGTGGGGAAAGAGACCGATGGACTGAATGGCGTACCCCATGCGCCGCCGCAGCGCCAGCAGCGGCAGGCTACGGATCTCCTCTCCGGCAAAGCGGATGGTGCCCGCATCGTGCTCCACCAGCCGGTTGATCATCTTCAGGGTGGTAGATTTCCCCGAGCCTGAGGTGCCGATCAGCACCGAAAAAGCCCCGGTTTTGAAGTGCAGATTGAGATCGCTGACCGCGCTCTGCCCGTTAAACGTTTTGCTAACCTGCGTGAACTCGATCATGGCTGTTTTACCTTCAGCAGTGCGATCCATAAGCCAAAAAGCGCGTCAACCATCACCGCCAGGGCGATGGTGGGGATCACCCCCAGCAGCACCAGATCCAGCGCGCTGCTGAGCAGCCCCTGGAAGACCAGCGCCCCGAAGCCGCCTGCGCCAATCAGGGCGGCGATCACCGCCATGCCCACCGTTTGCACCGTGACCACCCGCAGGCTGCGCAGCAGCACAGGCAGAGCCAGCGGCAGGCGCACCCGGAAGAAGCGCTGGCGGGCGCTCATCCCCATCCCGGCGGCACTCTCCAGCACCTCGTGGGGAACCTGATTCAGGCCCGCCACCACCCCACGCACCAGCGGCAGCAGCGCGTAGAGCACCAGGGCGATCAGCGCAGGCGTCAGGCCGGTTCCGGCGATGCCGATACGGCCGAGAGCGGGAAAGTGCGCAACCAGCCCGGCCAGCGGGGCGATCAGCAGGCCAAACAGCGCCACGGAGGGCACGGTCTGGATCACGTTGAGCACGGTAAACACCGGTGCCTGGCGGGCAGGATGGCGATAGCACCATAGCCCCAGCGCGCCGCCCAGCAGTAGCGCCGGGAGCAGCGTGCCAAAGAGCAAAATCAGGTGCTGAGCCAGGGCGTCGTTAAACACATCCTGGCGGTTGGCATACTCTTTCAGCAGAGAGAGGTTATTCAGCGCCCCGGCGTGCAGGAGCAGCAGCGGCACCAGCCAGATCTGAGCCTGCAGCAGCCAGCGCCAGAGGGGATGGACGGTAAGGCGGCGGATAGCGTCGCTACCGGCGAGCAGTGCCAGCGCCATCCACAGCCAGAGACCGCTGCCGATAGAGGTACGCGCCAGCGTGCTGCCTGCCTGGGCCAGATCGGTGGCCGCCTTGCCTGCGCCCCACACCAGCGCAATGAAGGTCAGCTCGGCCAGCGCCAGCGTCGCCACCAGCGGCCAGCGCCGGGGCAGAAAGCAGAGCACGAGAAAGAGCAGCGGTACGGGAAGCCACAGCGCGGGCGAGTGCGGCCAGATCTGCCACAGCGCCCGGCTCTCGCCGGACACCAGCCGGTTTGGCGCATAGTTGACAAAGGGCAGCATGGCTGCCGCGAGAGCAAGGGCCACCAGCAGCAGCACGACGCGATTATGACAGCGTATAGACACGTTCCGGTCCTGTCAGGCGGGTTACTTCACCAGCCCTTTCTGTTTCAGGTAGTCGGCGGCAACCTTTTTGGCATCCAGCCCCTCAACGGCGATGCTGGCATTGAGCTGCTGGAGCGTTTTTTCATCCAGGCTCGCAAAGACCGGCTTCAGCCACTCATCCATCTGCGGATACGCCTTCAGCACCGCCTCGCGCACTACCGGCGTCGGGGCATAGATCGGCTGGACACCTTTCGGATCGCTCAGGGTTTGCAGACCCAGCGCCGCGACCGGGCCATCGGTACCGTAGGCCATCGCCGCATTAACGCCAGAGGTTTGCTGGGCTGCCGCTTTAATCGTCACCGCCGTATCGCCCCCGGCAAGGGAGAGAAGCTGCTTCTGATCCAGCTTAAAGTCGTAGGCTTTCTCAAACGCTGGCAGGGCATCGGCGCGCTCGATAAACTCTGCCGAGGCGGCCAGCTTAAAGTCCCCGCCCTTCTTCAGATAGCCGCTGAGATCGGCCAGCGAGGTGAGTTTGTTCTTCTCCGCCAGGTCTTTACGTACGGCGATAGTCCAGGTGTTGTTGGCCGGGGCCGGGGTCAGCCACACCAGCTTGTTCTGCTCAAAGTCGAGCTTTTTCACCTTCTCGTAGCCCTGCTGGGCATTTTTCCACGCCGCGTCGTTCTCGTCCTTAAAGAAGAATGCCCCGTTGCCGGTATATTCCGGGTAGATATCCAGCTCGCCGGAGGTAATCGCCCCGCGTACTACCGGCGTCGTCCCCAGCTGAACCTTATTGACGGTTTTTACGCCATGGCTCTCCAGCACCTGGAGGATAATATTCCCGAGCAGCGCCCCTTCCGTATCAATCTTCGAGCCGACTTTGACCGGCTCAGCCGCCAGCGCAGGCAGGCTCACGGCTGCCATCAGTAACAGTGAGCCGAGACTTCCTTTAATCATTGCCATTGCACTTTCCTCATTATTGTTGAAATTGCGGGTCGCTATTACTCTTCTCATAAAACGAAGGGCCAGTAAACTGACCCTTTTGGTTATTGCTATTCTGATTATTGCAATTCGAACTGCGCCTGTTTCACCCTGGCGGAGTCGGTGCCGATAAAGACGTTAAACTTGCCTGGCTCGGCATCGTATTTCATCTTCTGATCCCAGAACTTCAGCGCGTTAATATCGATCGGGAAGCTGACGGTCTGGGTCTCGCCCGGCTTAAGGCTGACCTTATCGAACCCCTTCAGCTCCTTCACCGGACGGCTCAGGGAGGCGGTGACGTCCTGAATGTACATCTGCATCACCGTCGCCCCCTCCCGCTTGCCGGTGTTGGTCACGTCAACGCTGGCGGTGACCGTACCGTCACGCGACAGCGTCGGTGCCGAGAGCTTCACATCAGAGACGCTAAATGTGGTATAGCTCAGGCCATAGCCAAAAGGATAGAGCGGGCCGTTAGCCTCGTCAAAGTAGCGCGAGGTGTACTTGTTCGGGTGTTCGGCGTTGTACGGACGGCCGGTGTTCAGGTGGCTGTAGTAGACCGGGATCTGCCCTACCGAACGCGGGAAGGAGATTGGCAGCTTGCCGGACGGGTTGTAGTCGCCAAACAGCACGTCGGCCACGGCGTTGCCGCCTTCGGTACCGGCGAACCAGGTCTCCAGAATAGCGTCCGCCTGTTGATCCTGCTTCACCATCGCCAGCGCACGGCCGTTCATCAGCACCAGCACCAGCGGCTTGCCGGTGGCTTTCAGGGCGGTGATCAGATCCTGCTGGCTCTGAGGAATGGTGATGTCGGTCCGGCTGGAGGCTTCATGCGCCATCCCCTGCGACTCGCCGACTACCGCAACGACCACGTCGGACTGATTCGCGGCCTTGACCGCTTCGTCAATCATCGCCTGCGGCGTGCGCTCGTCAACCTGGATTGCTGGCTCATACTGGTTGAGGAACTCAACAATATCTTTGTCGTTGGTAACGTTCGCCCCTTTGGCGAAGATCACTTTTCCTTCGCTGCCGACGGCGTTTTTGATCCCGGTAAGAACGGTGACCGACTGTTCGGTGACCCCGGCCGCAGACCAGCTGCCCATCACGTCACGCTTGCTGTCGGCCAGCGGGCCGACCACGGCAACGGTAGCGGATTTTTTCAGCGGCAGCGTCTCGAGGCGGTTCTTCAGCAGCACCATGCTTTGGCGTGCCACTTCCCGGGCCTCTTTGCGGTGCAGGCGGCTCTCGGCGTTGGTGTCCTGCGGATCGCTCTCTTTCGGGCCAAGGTGGCTGTAGGGATCGTTAAACAGCCCCATATCATATTTAACGTTCAGCACGTGGCGGGTGGCGTCGTCCAGCTCGGCCATCGTCACTTTGCCGCTCTTGATCAGTCCCGGCAGGTATTTGCTGTAATACTCATCGGCCATGCTCATATCCACGCCGGACTTGATCGCTACGCGCACCGCGTCCTCGGGATCCGCCGCCGTGCCGTGCTTGATCAGCTCTTTAATCGCCCCGTGATCGGAGATAGTGATGCCTTTAAATTTCCAGTCGCCGCGCAGAAGATCCTTCAGCAACCACGAGTCCGAGGAGGCCGGGGTACCGTTGAGAGAGTTAAGGGCGATCATCACCCCGCCGCTGCCGGCGTCGAGAGCGGCTTTATAGGGCGGCATATAGTCGTTGAACAGGCGCTGCAGGCTCATATCGACGGTGTTGTACTCTTTCCCGCCCTCCACCGCACCGTAGGCGGCGAAGTGTTTCACGCTGGTCATTACCGAGTAGCGATCCGCCGGGCTTTTGCCCTGCATCGCTTCGACCATGGTTTTGCCCATCATCGCGGTGAGGTAGGTATCTTCCCCGAAGCCCTCAGAGCCACGGCCCCAGCGCGGATCGCGCGTCACGTCAACCATCGGCGCCCAGGTCATGTTCAGGCCGTCGTCCGCCGCTTCATAAGCGGAAATGCGACCCACGGTTTTTACCGCATCAAGGTCAAAGGAGGAGGCCAGGCCTAAGCTGATAGGGAAAACGGTGCGCTGGCCGTGTACCACGTCATAGGCAAAGAAGAGAGGGATCTTCAGGCGGCTAAGCTGCATCGCCTGGTCCTGCATCGCACGGATATCCTGGCGGGTGACGGTGTTAAAGATCGCCCCCACCTGGCTGGCCTTGATCATGTCGCGGATCGCCTCTTTCGGGTTATCCGGGCCGACGCTGATCAGGCGCAGCTGACCAATTTTTTCGTCAACCGTCATTTTTTTGAGCAAATCCGTGACGTAGGCATCCCGGGCCTGCGGCGTCAGGGGATGGTTACCGGACGCATCCTCTGCCAGGGCGGGTTGCAGCGCCAGCCCTACGGCGACACCTACTGAACATAACCATTTCATGTCGTTTACTCTCTTGTTAACAGCCGACTCAGCGGCCTGACCGTGCGAAAAAACGCAGTGTGCCATAATCGTAGCGCGCCTTGCAGGGTTATTCTCTTATTTTTCTGACGATTAGTCCGTCGGAATAGATTTTCCCGCGCTATGCTTTATCAGATGATTCTGGCCCTGCCACAAGGAGTGGAAAATGTCTGCTGTATCCCTACAAAATAACAATCAATTTCTCAGCGAACTTGCCCGGCTGGTAGGCCATGCGCAGCTGCTCACCGATCCGGCCAAAACCGCCCGCTACCGCAAAGGCTTCCGCTCCGGCGAGGGCAAGGCGCTGGCGGTGGTGTTCCCCACCACGCTGCTCCAGCTCTGGCACGTGCTTAACCTCTGCGTGCGCGCCGATAAGATAATCCTCATGCAGGCGGCGAATACCGGACTTACCGAAGGTTCGACGCCGAGCGGCAACGACTACGATCGCGATATCGTCATTATCAGTACCCTGCGCCTGGATCAGCTCCAGCTGATAGATGAGGGCAAGCAGGTGCTGGCCTGGCCTGGCACCACGCTCTACTCACTGGAAAAAGCGCTGAAGCCGCTGGGGCGGGAGCCGCACTCGGTGATCGGCTCCTCGTGTATCGGGGCCTCGGTGATTGGCGGGGTGTGCAACAACTCCGGCGGCTCGCTGGTGCAGCGCGGCCCGGCCTATACCGAGATGTCGCTCTTTGCCCGCATTGACGAGCAGGGGCAGCTGCGGCTGGTGAACCACTTAGGGATTGACCTCGGCGAGACGCCGGAGCAGATCCTCAGCAAGCTCGACGACCGCCGCGTCACTGACGCCGAGGTGCGCCATGATGGCCGCCATGCCCATGACAGCGACTACGTGCAGCGGGTGCGCGATATTGAGGCCGATACGCCTGCGCGCTACAACGCCGATCCGGATCGCCTGTTTGAGTCCTCCGGCTGCGCAGGCAAGCTGGCGGTCTTCGCCGTGCGCCTTGATACCTTCCCGGCTGCCAGGCGTCAGCAGGTGTTCTATATCGGCACCAACCAGCCGGAGGTATTGACGGAGATCCGCCGCCATATGCTGGCCAACTTCGAGAGCCTGCCGGTGGCAGCGGAGTATATGCACCGGGATATCTACGATATCGCCGAGCGCTATGGCAAAGATACCTTCCTGATGATCGACAAGCTCGGCACCGACAAGATGCCGCTGCTCTTCACCCTGAAAGGGCGCGCCGACGCCATGCTGGAGAAGGTGTCGCTGTTTAAGCCCCACTTTACCGATCGCCTGATGCAGCGTGTAGGCAGCGTTTTCCCTGGGCATCTGCCGCCGCGGATGAAAAGCTGGCGCAATAAGTATGAGCACCACCTGCTGCTGAAGATGGCCGGGGACGGCATTGCCGAAGCCCAGAGCTGGCTGAAAGAGTACTTCACCGAGGCCGAGGGCGGCTTCTTCGCCTGCACCACCGAAGAGGGCAATAAAGCCTTTCTGCACCGCTTCGCGGCGGCGGGGGCGGCTATTCGCTACCAGGCCGTACATGCCGATGAGGTAGAGGAGATTTTGGCCCTCGATATCGCCCTGCGGCGCAACGACACCGAGTGGTTTGAGACGCTGCCAGAGGCGATCGCCAGCAAACTGACGCATAAGCTTTACTACGGCCACTTTTTCTGTCACGTTTTCCATCAGGACTACATCGTCAAAAAAGGCGTGGATGTCCATGAGCTTAAAGCGCAGATGCTGGCGCTGCTGCATGCGCGCGGCGCGCAGTATCCGGCTGAGCATAACGTCGGGCATCTGTATGAGGCGGCAGAGAGCCTGAAGCGCAACTATCGCGAGCTCGATCCCACCAACAGCATGAATCCCGGCATTGGCAAAACCAGTAAGCAGAAATACTGGGGCGAAGGTGCAGACCTGCCCCATTCGTAAAGGAGTGCAGAGCGATGTCTGCTGTTGATGTTTTAGCCATAACCGATGTAGAGGTCCGTGACGCCCGGCCGGACGACGTACACGCTATCTCCGCCATCTACGCCTGGCACGTGCTGCATGGCCGCGCCTCCTTTGAGGAGGTGCCGCCTGCCATCGACGAAATGCGCCAGCGCATCGCGAACATTACCGGCGAGGGGCTGCCATGGCTGGTGGCGCTCTATCGCGGCATCATCGTAGGCTACTGCTACGCCGGACACTATCGCCCGCGCCACGCCTATCGCTATACTCTTGAATGCTCTATCTATATTGAGTCCACCATGACCGGACGGCGGATCGGCAGCGCGCTGATGCAGGCCCTGATCGCCCGCTGTGAAGAGGGTCCCTGGCGGCAGATGGTGGCGGTGATTGGCGACGGCCATCACAATGAAGGCTCTCTGCGCCTGCATAAGAGCCACGGTTTTGAGGTGGTGGGTCAGCTGCGCAGCGTCGGCTATAAAAAGGGCGACTGGCGCGATACGCTCATTATGCAGCGCCCGCTCAACGATGGAGACTGGACGCTGCCGGAGTAGCTTCTACCGATTAATCATTCTGCGCGGTTTGCGCCGCGCTGCCGGTGGCGTTGATTGCCATCTGGGCCGCCTTCTGGCGCTTATAGCTCAGCGCCGAGGCCGGAACAGGCTGGACTTTGCCGGTCTCAATCCAGGTCCGCAGGCGGCTGGCATCGGCGAAATGGGTATATTTGCCAAAGGCGTCCATCACCACCAGCGCCACCGGTTTGTTATTGATCAGCGTACGCATCACCAGGCAGTGCCCGGCCGCATTGGTGAAGCCGGTTTTGGTCAGCTGAATATTCCAGTTGTCGCGATAGACCAGGTGGTTGGTATTGCGAAACGGCAGGGTATAGGCCGGACTGGAGAAGGTTGCCATCTCTTCACGCGTCGTGCTGAGCTGGCCAATGAGCGGATACTGCTTGCTGGCAATCAGCAGCTTCGTCAGATCGCGCGCGGTTGAGACGTTATGGATCGACAGCCCCGTCGGCTCTACAAAGTGGGTATTCACCATGCCCAGGGATTTCGCTTTCGCATTCATCGCCCGAATAAACGCATCGTAGCCGCCCGGATAGTGATGGGCGAGGCTGGCAGCGGCGCGGTTCTCTGAGGACATCAGCGCCAGCAGCAGCATATTCTTACGGCTGATCTCACTGTTCAGACGCACGCGGGAGTAGATGCCGCGCATCTCTGGCGTCTGGCTGATATCGACCTTCAGGCGTTCGTCAAGCGGCAGGCGGGCGTCCAGCACCACCATCGCCGTCATCAGCTTAGTGATAGAGGCAATCGGCCGCACCAGATCGGGATGGCTGGCGTAGATCACTTTATGGGTTTGCAGATCGACAATCATCGCGCTGCCGGAGGCGATCTCAGGCTGCGCCGCAGCGGTCGTTGCAGGAGTAGTTTTTGCCAGCGCCTGGGGCGCAACGGGGACGGCCAGCAACAGCGCAAGGCTTAACAGGGAAACTCGACATTTCAGCATGATGAGACTTCTGGTGATTATTCACGCGCGTGTTGACGCACACCGCTTTTGCAGGCAAAAAATGGCAAAAGCTGGCCAACGCATGATAGCTGCCATCATGCGTTGTCGCCAGAGAAGATTGTTTGCTGAACGTTACGTGCAGATCGCCCCAGGTTTAGAACAGGCGGTAGCCATAACCCCAGAGCACCACCGTCAGCGCCAGCAGCACTTCCAGCACCAGCACGCCAATCGCCAGCGTCGAGCTGGAGAAGCTCAGCCCCTCCTCCTGGTTAATGTTCAGGAAGGTCGGAATGCCGACGTAGAGCAGATAGCCGGTATAGAACAGCGCCACCGTTCCCACCAGCGCGCAGAGCCACACCAGCGGATAGAGTGCCACGAGTCCGCTTAAGAAGAGCGGCGTCGCAACGTAGCCGGCAAAGACCATGCAGCGGGCAAGCGATGGCCGCTGGGGTATGTTACGCGCCATCCAGTAGATGACCCGCCCCATTACCGCCACGCCGGCCAGCATCAGGCCATAGAAGAGGATACCGAGTAACAGCGCGGTGGAGAGCGACAGCCTCGAGAAGACACCTTCACCAAAGTGCCAGCCGAGCTGAGTGGTACCAATGAATGCGGAGACCACCGGGATCGCCGCCATCAGCAGAACGTGGTGGGTATAGTGGTGCGAAACCGTTTCGTTTTCGCCTCTGATCACCTTCATTTCACGATCGGGATGGGACAGAAGTCCCCAGACATGGTTCATAACGCCCCCTTGCTGTCAGCCCAGATGATTACGTCTTCAGTATAATGCACTTCTGGTTATTTTTTGGGCTAATGGGCCGGGCCTGCTGCCGTCTGTCTATTTACAGGAGCTATGCTTATACAACCTTTTGTCTCTGGAGGAGAATAATACGCATGGATATCAACAGCCTGATTGCGCACTACGGCTACGCCGCGCTGGTGGTTGGCAGCCTGGCGGAAGGTGAAACCATCACCCTGCTTGGCGGCGTGGCGGCGCATCAGGGCCTGCTGCGCTTCTGGCTGGTGGTCGCGGCGGTGGCGCTGGGAGGAATGATTGGCGATCAGCTGCTCTATCTGCTTGGCCGCCGTCTGGGGGACCGCGTGCTGCGGCACTTCTCGCGCCATCAGGATAAGATCGATCGTGCCCAGCGGTTAATCAACAAACGACCCTGGCTGTTCGTGATCGGCACCCGCTTTATGTATGGCTTTCGTATCATCGGCCCGCTGCTGATTGGCTCCAGCGGCCTGCCGCCAAGGGTCTTTCTTCCGCTCAATATTGTGGGCGCTATCGCCTGGGCACTGATCTTTACCACCCTCGGCTACGTGGGTGGTGAAGTGGTAGGTCCGTGGCTGCACGCCATCGATCAGCACCTGAAGCACTGGATATGGCTGATCCTGGCGATCGTTCTCGCCTTTGTGCTGCGGGCAGTGATTAAACGCTGGCTGGCAAAAAACAGGGAGACGGGAGAGTAACCCCTCCCGCCTTCGCTTACTGAGGCTTAAACTGCGGGTTGGCCAGCATAAAGCCGCCGTCTACGATAAACGACTGGCCGGTGGTGTAGCTGGCATCGTCGGAGCTAAGCCAGCCCACCAGGCTGGCAATCTCCTGAGTTCTGCCAGGCCGCGCCAGCGGAATATTTGGCATAGAGCCCTCCTCGACATCCTCATCTTTCATGTTATTCATTGGGGTGGCTATCGCCCCAGGCGCTACCGAGTTAACCAGAATGTTGTGCTGCACCAGTTCCATCGCGATCGACTTGGTCAGGCCGCCGAGAGCGTGCTTGGCGGCGGTATAGGCGCTGGCCTCCGGCAGCGGGGTGTGCTCATGCACGGAGGTGATGTTAATAATGCGCCCACCCTCGCCCTGCTCCACCATCTTTCTGGCGGCGATCTGCGCGCACAAAAACGCGCCGTCAACGTCAACGGTAAAGACGGTGCGCCAGTCCTTGAACGCCATCTCCAGAAACGGCGCCTTGCTCATCGCCCCGGCGTTATTCACCAGCACGTCGATACGCCCGAACTTGTCGATTAGGGTTTGAATGGCCTGCGCACCGTCGGGCAGATCCCCCAGGTCGAGCTGCACGGTTTCGGCCCGGCGACCCAGCGCGCTTACGGCCTCGGCGGTGGCTTTTGCCCCCTCGTCGTCCGAGTGCCAGGTGATACCAATGTCGAACCCCTGCTTAGCCAGCACCAGCGCGCACTGCTTGCCGATGCCTGAATCCGATGCCGTGATGATGGCTACCTTGTTGGTCGTGCCCATAAGAACCTCCATAAAAGAAGTGATAAGGGGAGAACGCGAAAAAGCTGAACAGTAAGTATAGAGAGTTCCCGGCTATCGCAAGGATGGGGGCCATTTTCTGCTTCGGCCAGGCAAAACGGCAGATAATTGCCTATGCTTTCAGAGGTATCAGCAAAACGTCACGATAAAAGGACAGGACGATGAAAATTTTACTTTGGGCTATTTTGATTATTTTTCTGATTGGGCTGTTGGTGGTAACCGGCGTGTTTAAGATGATTTTCTAAAATGTTCGAATGAACATGGCCCCCGCAAGGGGGCATTCATATAAAATCACGCTAGCCGATAAGCTTACACTCTGCGGCATCAGCCACTAACTTTTGATAGCGCATGTACTCTTTTTTGAATGATGCTACCTTTCGCGGCAGCTCATTCCGGTAGAACTCGGGCAAAACAAAATCACCTGGCGACGCAGTAAGCTCTTCCACCAACTGTGCAAGGATGACATAAAGCGGTATGCCTTGCTCAACCTGAAAACGTCGAAATTCACGTCGCCATATTATCGAAGCGAAATAATCTACATATTGTCTTCCTTCTCTGAAAGGCAAACTCTGTAGCTTTTCCAGCAAAAAGTTAAATACAGGAAGCGCTAATACTTTGATGCGTACTGCTTCAGTAGATCGGTCTTTGCCCATGGGTAAAGTGGCATTTGAGAGTCGGGATAGGATACATGCCACAGGATTCAACACTCTGACAAAATCATGACTCATTGCCGCACCGTGCTTGTCAGGCATGACCAAAAAAGGTTCGGTATTGAGTAAGAGCTTATGACCTGTAAAATCATCGTGTTCGAAGCCAGAGGGTCGATCAATAACATCGACTATATTCGCTTCATTAAGTTGATCGTTAAGGAACAGTCCCTGCGCGTTCTCTTTTACTTTTCCGGTGTCCTTGTCTATCAGGTTGAACACAGCGATAGAGGGCGGATTAAATATTTCTTCACTCCTGCTTTGAACATTGAAAATATGCGCGATAATTTCCACCCCTTCTTTTTTCGCCACGTAGTCGACGTCCATTGAGGTGATAAATGTCATATCAGGCTGCTCAGGATAAAAATCCATATAGGTAGCGTACCAATACATGACGGCCTGCCCGCCTACGGTAATAACAGGGGAAGGAAGCCGATCGGCATTATCAATCAAACAGCGATTTAACATAACCACCTGATTTTCTGGTGGTATTACTATTTTAGCCATAAAAAAAGCCCACCGGTTAAGATGAGCTTAATGATATATTGTTCGCCTGTGCCAGACCGGAAGAGAGCTCTCAGAAAAAAGAGACGCTACGTCCGTTTTTAGCGGGAACGATACCATTGGGACGTTGTTGCATCACACGCCCTGGAGCCTGCCCGTTGCGAACGGCTTCAACACGCTGTTGATACTCGCGTTGATGTCTGGCTTTATCTTCTTTGGCTGACATAGTATTCACCGTTTAACTGAATGGGAATGACCCTACAGCTCAAATATACGCCTGTTCGTCCACTCCCGCAAACAAAGCCTAAACATTACCCCTGGTGATATCCCCCGCCCAGCGTGGAGGTGAGCTGCAGGGTGGCATCCAGCCACTGGCCATGCAGGGTGATGCCGTTAATCTGCTCCTTGAGCAGCGGCAGCCGGCTCTGGCTGACGCACATACCGGGAATAATCCCCACCTTAAAGCGCGCTTCGGCTAACGCCACAATGCGTCCGGCATCCTGCTCGATCTGCTGCTGGCGTTGGGTCTCATCTGCCAGCGTCTCGACCTGCACCGCCGCCTTCTCTACCTCATTGACCGCATCCACCACCGCCTTATTGTAGCTGGCAACGGAGAGATTATGCTCCACTTCGGCGATGTTCAGGCTGGCATTCAGCCGTCCGCTGTCGAAAATCGGTAGCGTCAGCCCGCCGGTGACGCCCATCTGCTGGGCGGAGTGGCGGAAGAGATCGCTCAGGTGCAGCGCATCCTGCTGGAGAAATGCCATCAGATTCAGATCCGGATAGAAAGCGGCCTTCGCCGCCTCTACGCTGCTGAGCGAGGATGCGATATACCAGTGCGCCGCCTGCAGATCCGGGCGCCGGGCCAGCAGATCGTAACCGAGCCGGGCAGGCATTTTACCTTCAACCTTCGGCAGACCGACCGGCTCCAGAGGCAGCGTGGCCGCATCGCTGTTCGTCAATGCCACCAGACGCGCTTCAATCACCCGCATTTTACCCCGAGCCTCGCTCTGCTGCTGGCGGGTTTTCTCCTCGTCGATGCTGTTCTCTGCATCCGCCACGGAGGAGGTAATACCCGCCTGATGAAGCTGGCGGTCGGCAGCAACAACGGTCTGCTGGTCGCGCTGGATTTCACCCAGCACCCGATCGACGGCAGCCTCGGTCTGCCAATGCCAGTAGAGACGCGCCACGCTGGTGGCCAGCAGCTGCCGCGTCTGCTGCCGCTCGGCTTCGTGAGCGCGAACATCGCCAATCCGGGCGGCAACCTCAGCGCGGTTTTTCCCCCACAGATCCAGATCCCAGCCGGCGGTGAGGCCGAAGGTGCCGTTGGTATACCACGGGCCGGTGGTCCCGGCGGCGGGATCGGTTAAGGCAAAGGGTCCCATCAGCCCTTCGGCGGACATGCGCTGCCGCTCGACGTCAGCGGAAAAATCAACCTCGGGGCCATCGTTGGCGGCGACGCGCCGGGCCTGCGCTTCGGCAAGGTGAATGCGCTGCTCTGCGATCTGCATATCCGGGGCGTGAGCCAGGGCGCGCTCAATCAGAGCATTGAGTTGCGGATCGTGGTACGCCTGCCACCACTGGCTCTGCGGCCAGCCAGCAGCCAGCGCCGGAGGTAAGCTATTGCTGGCCGCGACGGCCGGGGCTTGCTCTTTCAGGGAAACGACGCTGTCATGCATTGGCGCACACCCGCTCAGGATCACTACCAGCGGAAAGCACGCCGCAGCGGCGATGATAAAGGGACGACTCATAGATACGCTCTGTCAAACCAGGGCGTTGCAGAGTACACACACTTTTTCCCTGTTTTTTAGGTAAGCGTGGCAAAACGCAGCTGGTCACAAAAAGACACAGCCGGAAAAATATTCATTACATCAATGATATAAATAAAAATATTATTGCAGGATATGGTTAGCGGCGGCCTCGATGGCGGTTGCAATCTCCGTTGACCGCTTCAGGGTGCGGATCTGGCTAAACAGGCCGTCGGCCTCCGTATACTCCTTGCGTAGATAGCCCAGCCACTGCTTGATGCGTGCCACATGATACATCCCGGTATCGCCCTGCTTCTCCAGCTGACTGTAGTGCTGGAGCAGGCCAACCACCTCCGGCCAGGGCATACGCGGCGCGTTATATTTGATTACCCGGCTGAGGTTGGGTACGTTCAGCGCACCGCGGCCAATCATCACCGCGTCGCAGCCGGTGGCCGCCAGGCAATCCTGCGCGCTCTGCCAGTCCCAGATCTCACCGTTGGCAATCACCGGGATGGTCAGCCGCTTACGGATCTCGCCGATCGCCTGCCAGTTGATGCGCTCTGCCTTATAGCCATCCTCTTTTGTCCGACCGTGGACCACCAGCTCAGTCGCCCCCGCCTGCTGTACCGCATCGGCAATTTCAAACTGCCGCGCACCGCTGTCCCAGCCGAGGCGTATTTTAACGGTCACCGGCAGCGAGGCGGGTACGGCCTCACGCATCGCTTTCGCGCCGCGATAGATAAGCTCAGGGTCTTTGAGCAGCGTCGCCCCGCCGCCGCTGCCGTTCACCAGCTTCGAGGGGCAGCCGCAGTTAAGATCGACCCCGTAAGAGCCAAGCTCTACGGCACGAGCGGCGTTCTCCGCCAGCCACTCAGGATATTGCCCCAGCAGCTGGATCCGCACCGGCGTGCCGTTGCGCGTGCGGCTCTGGCGATGCAGCTCCGGACAGATCTTATAGAACGATTTTACCGGCAGCAGCTGATCGACCACGCGCAAAAACTCGGTGATGCAGAGATCGTAATCATTTACCCCAGTCAGCAGCTCGCGCACCAGCGAATCGAGCACGCCTTCCATCGGTGCCAGTAATACACGCATAATGTTACCCGTCAGAAAAGAGGCGCGTATGGTAGCGCCTCTGGCCCACGGGTGAAAGGGACTTTATCGCGCGGTTTACGCCTAATCTTGTATGAATGCCTGACGTTCCAGTAGGGAATATTTGGTATGCTCACAATTCATGATGTGATCGATAGCACAGTTATCGAATTAATTGTATGATGAATACGTTTCATCAGAGGCTTTCACCATGTCCAAATCGTTAACCATTATCTGGCAGTATTTTCGTGCTTTCGCGCTGATCTATGCCTGCCTGTACGCCGGGATCGCGATCTCCGCCCTGCTGCCCATCACTATCCCCGGCAGCATCATCGGCATGCTAATCATGTTCTTCCTGCTGGCACTGCAAATCCTGCCGGCAAAGTGGGTTAACCCCGGCTGCTACGTGCTGATCCGCTATATGGCGCTGCTGTTTGTGCCTATTGGCGTGGGCGTGATGCAGTACTACGACGTGCTGCGGGCGCAGTTTGGCCCGGTGGTGGTCTCCTGCGCGATCAGCACCCTTGTAGTCTTCCTGGTGGTGAGCTGGAGCTCGCACCTGGTCCACGGCGAGCGCAGGGTAGGTGAAAAAGGAGCAAAACCGTGATTGAGAATATCTGGTGGTCGCTGCCGCTGACCCTGGCGGTCTTCTTTGCGGCCCGCAAGCTGGCGGCACGCTTCAGGATGCCGCTGCTCAACCCGCTGCTGGTGGCGATGGTGGTGCTGATCCCCTTTCTGCTGCTGACCGGCATTCCCTACTCGCGTTACTTCGCGGGCAGCAAAATCCTTAACGATCTGCTCCAGCCCGCGGTGGTCGCGCTGGCCTACCCGCTCTACGAGCAGCTGCATCAGATCCGCGCCCGCTGGAAATCGATCATCTCCATCTGCTTTATCGGCAGCGTGGTGGCGATGGTTACTGGCACCACTATTGCCCTGTTGATGGGTGCCACGCCGGAGATCGCCGCCTCGGTACTGCCAAAATCGGTCACCACCCCGATCGCCATGGCGGTGGGCGGCAGCATCGGCGGCATTCCGGCTATCAGCGCGGTCTGCGTCATTTTTGTCGGCATTCTTGGAGCGGTATTTGGTCATACCCTGCTAAATCTGATGCGTATTCGTACCAAAGCGGCGCGCGGCCTGGCGATGGGTACGGCGTCTCACGCCCTGGGTACGGCACGCTGCGCGGAGCTGGATTATCAGGAGGGCGCGTTCAGCTCGCTGGCATTGGTGCTCTGCGGAATTATTACCTCGCTGATTGCTCCCCTGCTCTTCCCGTTAATTCTTGCTCTGGTGGGCTAAAATTTGCGATGCGTCGCGCATTTTTAATTTGAATTTCATAAGTTGCATATACAGTGTGATTTGAATCACATATAAAGCGCCTCGTGCTCTTTACACTAGGCTCCCATTACACTGCTATGAGGCAACGCCATGCATTCACGTTTTCACTCAGCTTTCGCTACCCTTGCGGAGGATCTGCAATCCGCTTTAGCACCCATTCTTGCGGACGACCATTTTCCCGCCATGCTGAGCGCGGAGCAGGTGAAGGCGCTGGTAAGCGCCACGGGACTGGATGAAGACGCGCTGGCCTTTGCGCTCCTGCCGCTGGCCGCCGCCTGCGCCCGGGCCGATCTGTCGCATTTTAACGTCGGCGCTATCGCCCGCGGGGTGAGCGGCACATGGTACTTCGGCGGCAACATGGAGTTTCTCGGCTCCACCATGCAGCAGACCGTTCACGCTGAACAGAGCGCCATCAGCCACGCCTGGCTACGGGGGGAAAAATCCCTGGTCGCCATCACCGTTAACTACACCCCCTGCGGCCACTGCCGCCAGTTTATGAACGAGCTGAACAGCGGTCTCGATCTGCGTATTGCCCTGCCGGGCCGTGCGCCACATACTCTGGCGGACTACCTGCCTGACGCCTTTGGTCCTAAAGATCTTGAGATCAATACCCTGCTGATGGATGACGAGAATCACGGCTTCCCGATAGAGGGGGAGGCGCTGGTTAAAGTGGCCATCACTGCCGCCAACCAGAGCCACGCGCCTTACAGCAAGGCGCCCTCCGGCGTCGCCATTGAGCTGAGCAATGGTCAGATTTTCGCCGGTCGCTATGCAGAAAATGCGGCATTCAACCCGTCCCTGCCGCCGCTGCAGGGGGCGCTGAATCTACTGAGCCTGAACGGCTATGACTATCCGGATATGCGCCGCGCCGTGCTGGCCGAGCGCCCGGACGCGCCGCTCACCCAGTGGGACGCCACGTCTGCCACCCTGCGAGCGCTGGGTTGCCGCTACGTTGAGCGTGTAGCACTGCCAGTCTGAGCAGCGGCAATAACACAATGAAATGATTGTGATGAAAATCCCCGCAGTTGAATCGCTGATTCTTGCGCTTCCTCTGCGGGTAAAGTAGCCTGAATGAAATTTCATCCCCGTACCGAGCTATCTGCATGTTAAAGCGTTTGTTATACAGCCTGTTAGTCATCATCGGCTTGCTGCTGTTAACTGCGCTTGGTCTCGACCGCTGGATGAGCTGGAAAACCTCGCCGTGGATCTACGATGACCTGCAGGATCTGCCCTATCGCCAGGTTGGGGTGGTGCTGGGTACCGCCAAGTATTACCGCACCGGGGTCATTAACCAGTACTATCGCTACCGCATTCAGGGGGCGCTGAACGCCTATAACAGCGGCAAGGTGAATTACCTGCTGCTGAGCGGCGATAATGCCCTGCAGAGCTATAACGAGCCGGTCACCATGCGTAAGGATCTGATTGCCGCCGGGGTTGATCCGCAGGATATCGTGCTCGACTACGCGGGCTTCCGCACCCTGGACTCCATCGTGCGCACGCGTAAGGTCTTCGACGCCAACGACTTTATTATCATCACCCAGCGTTTCCACTGCGAGCGCGCGCTGTTTATCGCCCTGCACCGGGGCATTCAGGCCCAGTGCTACGCCGTGCCCTCGCCGAAAGATATGCTGACCGTGCGGGTGCGCGAGTTTGGCGCCCGTCTTGGCGCGCTGGCGGATCTCTATATCTTTAAACGCGAGCCGCGCTTCCTTGGCCCGCTGCTACCTATCTCGTCGTTGCAGGACGTGCCGGACGATGCCCAGGGCTACCCGGCGGTGACGCCGGAGCAGCTACTCGATATCCAACCGAAAGCGAAAAAGTAATGCTTTTTTGCGCCTGGTGGCGCTGCGCTTACCGGGCCTACAATCCTGCACCGTGCACACCGTAGGCCGGGCAAACGCAGTGCCGCCCGGCGTTGCAGAATCAGCAGAGTAACGCCCGGTGGCGCTGCGCTTACGCGGGCCTACCAACCTGCACCGTGCACACCGTAGGCCGGTGCAAGCGTAGCGCCGCCCGGCGTTGCAGCATCAGCAGAGTAACGCCCGGTGGCGCTGCACTTACGCGGGCCTACAAACCTGCACCGTGCACACCGTAGGCCGGGGCAAACGCAGTGCCGCCCGGCGTTGCAGCATCAGCAGAGTAACGCCCGGTGGCGCTGCGCTTACCGGGCCTACAAACCTGCACCGTGCACACCGTAGTAGGCCGGGCAAACGCAGTGCCGCCCGGCGTTGCAGCATCAGCAGAGTAACGCCCGGTGGCGCTGCGCTTACCGGGCCTACAAACCTGCACCGTGTACACCGTAGGCCGGGCAAACGCAGTGCCGCCCGGCGTTGCAACATCAGCAGAGTAACGCCCGGTGGCGCTGCGCTTACGCGGGCCTACAAACCTGCACCGTGCACACCGTAGGCCGGTGCAAGCGTAGCGCCGCCCGGCATATTTCTCAGAAGGCGATATTATCTGCCCAGGCGGTCGCCTTTTTCATCGTCTCTATCACCGTTTCAGGCGCCAGGCCGAGACTTTTTGCCACGCCGTCAACCTCCTCCCACTGCTGCTGCTCATAGAGGCGCGCCAGCGCCAGGAACGGATAGAGCACCCCTTCATCCTGGGTCAGGGCCTGCATTACCCGCTCCGACAGTGCGATCTGCTTTACCAGATCCTCCAGGGCGATACCCAGAATAGCGTCCAGCAGCGAGAAGAGCCCGCAGAAGAATGCGTCATGGGAGAGCGGCTCCCGCCCCGCCGCTTTCGCCAGCAGCTCGCAGAACATGCCCCGAACCAGGCTCATATGGTACAGCTCGGTAGTCTTGACGTTGGCGATGCTGGTCAGGCAGGAGATCGAGACAAAGCGGCGCAGTTCGTTAAAGCCGAGATAAAGCAGCGTATCCTTGAGGGTGCTGTTTTTCACCATCTCAATGCCGCTGGTGTTATAGACCACGTTACGGGTGTAGCGCATCAAGGTATAGGAGAGGCTAATATCGCTCTTGAGATAATTTTCGATTTTCGCCAGGTCAGGATTCTGTGCATTAACCTCGGCGATAAGCTGGATCTGCAGCACCTTATTTTGCGATAGCCGCCTGTTTTGCAGGACTTCCGGCTTGCTGTAGAAGTAGCCCTGAAAGAGATCAAAGCCGAACGCCTTGTATCTATCGAACTCCTCCTGGGTTTCAACCTTTTCAGCCAGCAGCGTCACTTTGCCAAGACGATCGCGGTTTTGCGCTAAATAGCTCGCTATCTCATCGAAGCTTTGTGCCTGAATGTCGAATTTGATAATGCTGATATAGGGGAAAAAACGCTCCCACTCGCTTTTCAGAGCAAAGTCATCAAGCGCTATCTGGAAGCCGCCAGCGTAGAGGCGGCGCACGGCGGCCAACAGATCGTCGTCCGGCGTCGCCGTCTCAAGGATCTCAATCACCACCTTGTCGTGGGGCAGCGCATCGGCAAAGCCCTGTACGATCATCTCGCCGGGAAAGTTGATATAGCAGGCATGCTTACCCACCAGCGACGGCAGCGGCGTTGAAAAGAAGAGATCGGAAATAATTTGTTTCGTTGCAAACTCAGACGAGACGTCCGGAAACCGATTAGTCAGCCCGTCACGAAACAGCAGCTCCCAGCCAACGGTGGCCATGTTGTTGTTAAAAATGGGTTGTCTCGCAACAAATGAGTACATACTCCTCTCCATGGCATATGTCAGCGGCAAAATTGACTCTTTAACTATAGCTAAAACCCGCCTGAGATCGAGCGCTCAGGCCGCGTAAGCTCACACTTTAGTGTGCAACGCTTTTAGAAAAAAGGTTAATAACCAGTACTCCAGCGCAGATTAGCGCCATTCCACCAATAGCAGGCAGATCCAGCTTCTGGCCGCTGAAGATCCACCCTGCGGCACTAATCAGTACGATACCGACGCCGGACCAGATGGCATAGGCAATGCCGGTAGGAATGTACTGGATAGTCTGGGAAAGAAACCAGAACGCCACCGCATAGCAGCCCAGCGTTGCCGCCGTCGGCCAGAGTTTGGTAAAGCCTTCTGAATAGCGCATCAGCGTCGTGCCGATCACCTCTGCCACAATGGCGATCCCCAGATGAACATAAGCGTGCATGATCCCTCCTCATTTGCTTCATTGTGTAAAATATGCCATTTGCCGTTACATATCGCTACTTTTTAACCTCCCCCGCAGGGCATCTATACTGTTACTGACACAGGAGGTTATTCATTGTGAGAATACTACGCTATCTATTCACCAGTCCGGAAAAGCTGCTCCAGGTAACCGACCACCGTGACGTTCAGGAGTCTATCGACGACGGGGAGCGGATCATTATTGATGAGGACGGCAGGGCGCGGGTAAACGTCCGCAGCCGGGCCGTGAAAGAGGATTTTATCCGCCATGTTGATGCGCTAAAGAGGGCATAAAATGGCGACAGCAATATTTATGGTATTAATGGTTTCCGGCTACTGGTACACCAGCCGCGATCTCTCCACCCGCTTTAAACTGCGGCGTTCCTTTGGCTGGGACGTCTACTTTCTGGTGGCCCTTTACGGCTGCATCTTTATGCTTCAGGGGATTATTGCTACCGGCCTGGTGTGGCTGCTGCTGCTGGTCTCATCTATGGGCATGGATGCGCTGCCGCAGTGGTTTGGTTCAGAAGAGCACCGCCTGCAGGTCACCTTCATGAACTGGAGCTTTCTCGGCATTCAGGCGCCGGTGGTGATCATGCTGGCCTTTGCTACCCTGTTTTGTCTCTACCGCTCTAACTGGGCAGGCAGCGCACGCCTCGACAGCAACGGTCGTCGCCAGCTGTATAAGTTTCTGACGCGGGGTAACGGCGTCGAGGGCCTGCTTTATCAGTGTATGGAGACGGGCCAGCTGGCGTGGATCACCCTGAAGTCGCAGCGGGTCTATATTGGCATGATCCATGGTGCCACGCTGGACGATACCGAAGTGAGAAATATTGAGCTGATCCCAATGCTGAGCGGTCATCGGGATCGGCACTCCCACCAGCTTAACATTGAGAACAACTACAGCGCCTGGTATGCCGAGCATGATATCAACCTGGACACCGAGCCGCAGTCGGCGCTCGATTTCCGCAAGGTTATTCTGCTGGACGAGGTCGAGAGCCTGTCGCTGTTCGATCCGGCGCAGGTTATGGCGATGGGGATCAAGGAAGAGCCGCAGGCATAACGTTAACAGGATGGCACAATGCGTAAAACGTCTCTGCCCAATGAGAATCCGCCACCGGTACGGGAGAAGCACGTCTGGTTAAGCTTTGAAGCTAACGTGCGTCGTGTCGGCTTCTTTGTGCTGCTTTTGATCGTACTGGCCGCATTAAGCGGCCTGTTCTCACGAGGCCATTATAGCCACGTTGAGCGCAGCAATGCCGACAATACGCTGACCCTGAGCTACGAGCGCTTTAACCGCCAGCAGAGCGATATGGATATGGAGATTTCAACTACGGCGGCCAGCGAAAACAGGCTTACTATCACTCTGGGCGGCGATTTTATGCAGGCGTTTAAGATCGATACGCTCCAGCCGCAGCCGGATAAAACCTGGAGCCAGGACAGCGGCCTGGTGCTGGAGTACGAGCGCAGCAGCCTGCCCTCCAGCGGTAAAGTGTGGCTGGGTCTGCTGCCGCAACAGCCTGGCAGCAGCACCAGTATCGTGACCGTCAATAACGGCCCGCCCCTCTCTTTCTGGCAGTTTACCTGGCCCTGGGAGCACAGTATGGAAATGGTTCTCAGAGCGTTGGCCATCTACCTGGTGTTAATGGTGGTGTTTAAGATTGCCGGACGGCGGGCGCTGATGCAGATGACCTCGTTCGATCTGATCCTGCTGCTGATTATTAGCGAGGCGACGCAGCAGGCGCTGCTGGGCAATGACTTTTCCGTTACCGGCGCGGCGCTCACCATTATTACGCTGGTGGTAGTGGATATGCTGTTTGGCTACCTCAAGCGGTATCTGCCGGGCGTCGAGGCGACCATTGACGGCACGCCGGTGATCCTCGTGGAGAATGGCCGACTGCTTGAGAAGAAGATGAAGCAGGCCGACATCTCCTATGACGATATCATGGCTTTTGCCCGCAACGGCCAGGGCATCGATAAGCTAGCGGATATCAAGTACGCCATTCTGGAGCAGAACGGTCATATCTCTATCATTCCCGCAACGAAATAAAAAACCGGTCAGCATCGCTGACCGGTTCTCTTCAGGCCTGAGCTATTTTTTCTCAGGCTTTTTGTCACCGGACTCCGGCGACTCAGAAGGATCGTCTTTTTCAACGTTCAGAATGTAATCAATACGCATAGTGTCTCCTCATTGTTGCCTTCGGCAAACTTATTTTTTGCCTTCGGCAATGCCGGTGAGCTTCACATCGGTCTCTTTCTCTTCGTTCAGCGTCTCTTCCAGCAGCTTAGCCGCTTCAGTGTAGCCCAGCTTCTGCGCCAGGGTACGCAGAGTACCGTAAGAGGCGATCTCATAGTGCTCTACTTTTTGCGCCGCACCAATCAGACCTTCGTCGCGCAGTTCACCTGCGGTAACGGAATCGATGATCTCCTGGGCCTCTTCCACCAGTCCTTCTAGGGCGTGGCATTTCATGCGGCGAATGCGCAGACCTTCGGTTACGTCGACAATCTGGTCAATTCGTTCGATCTGCCCGCGGGTCTCTTCCAGGTGCGTTTCAAAAGCAGCAACCAGTTTTTCGGAGGTTGCCGCACGCGCCATTTTTGGCAGTGCACGGGCAATCTGTTTTTCTGCGCTGTATATATCTGAAAGCTCGTGAATAAATAGATCTTCAAGGGTTTTAACCGCTGGCATAATAAATTCCTCGTTGTTTCGCCGAAATAGATCCTTAAAGGATTGTGGCAATCCTGTAAATTTCATTACAGGATTGCCACCGACAGTCAATACATATTTATTTAATAGATCTCAGATTAATTAAATAAAATTGGCTTACCACGATCAGGAGGAACGACCGCCGCTGTGACTGTTTTGCCCGCCTTTCTTACCTGCTTCAGATGCGCGCTGCGGGTCGTTTTTGAAGTTCCCACCGCTCTGCTGCCCGCCTTTACGGCCTGCTTCAGAAGCGCGCTGTTTATCTTCTGCAAAGTTTCCTGAACCGCCACGATGTTGTTGGGCCATAATATACTCCTTCCACATACAGTTTTGGTTAAAAAATAGAGGGAAGTTATTCCCCCGTCAGGCATGTTTAACTGTAGTCATAATTCCCCCGGCTTCAAGTTGAAAATCTATGGAAATATCGCCAGCGAAGCATACCAGGAGCATTCTGAGAGGGATAATTTTTCCTTATAACGAGAAATCAAACAGATAGCAAAATATATTATCTCAGCGAAGCGGCAAATATATTTCCACGGCTAAATATTGCAAAATATGTCATTTCATAAAGCAACGGTAATAAAAAAAGCCCGCCGGAGCGGCGGGCCTTGATAAGCAAGCGAAAAGTACAGGCTTATTTTTTGCGCGCGTACTTCAGCGAGTCCAGCGCCACGGCGAAGATAATGATGCCGCCCTTGATGATGTACTGCCAGTAGGGGTTAACACCGATATAGGTCAGACCATAGTTGATAACGGTGAAGATGATCACCCCGGTCACCACTCCAAGCACCGTACCTACGCCGCCGCTGAAGGAGACCCCGCCCACTACGCAGGCGGCAATCGCATCCAGCTCGTACATAAAGCCGAGGTTGTTGGTCGCCGAGCCGATACGGCCCGCTTCCAGCATGCCGCCGAAGGCATAGAAGACGCCTGACAGGGCATAGATCATCAGCAGGTTCAGCGCCACGTTAACGCCGGAGACCTTTGCCGCTTCCGGGTTGCCACCGATAGCGAAGATGTTTTTACCGAAGCGAGTCTTGTTCCACAGGATCCAGACAAAGGCGACGGCGATCAGCGCGTAGAAGGTGATGTAGGAGAGGCGGAAGCTGCCCAGCGCGACAAATCCCTGGGTAAAGGTCGAGAAGCCGCTGTCGAAGCCGGAGATCGGCGATGCGCCCACGAAGTCATAGTAGAGAGAGTTGATACCGTAGACGATGATCATCGTACCCAGGGTGGTGATAAACGGCGTTACGTTGAGGTAGGCGATGATAATACCGTTCACCAGACCAATGATCGCCCCAATCACGCAGACGATAGCGATAACCGCGATAATCGGCATGGTGGCCATCTCAGGGAACACCTTGTTGGCATTCTCCATCGACTGAAGCAGCGTTGCTGCGACAACCGCCGCGAGACCAACCTGACGTCCGGCGGAGAGGTCGGTCCCCTGGGTAACGATCAGCCCCGCCACACCCAGCGCGATAATAATACGCACCGAGGACTGGGTCAGAATGTTACTGAGGTTCAGCAGGCTCAGGAACGTGGGATCCTGGAAGATAATAATGGCCAGCAACACCAAAAGAACGACGTAGAGACCGCCCTCTTTCAGGTAAGTGAGAAAACTCTTTTTATTTAGCGCACTCATGAGAAGCCCCTGATCTTAAAGGTGCAAAGACGCAAGACGTAAAATTTCGTTTTGCGTTGTCGTTTTAGTGTCAACAATTCCGGCAACGAGGCCATTGCTCATAACCAAAATACGGTCGGTGATCCCTAACAGCTCTGGCATTTCGGAGGAGATGATGATGATCCCCTTCTCCTTCTTCGCCAGTTCAGCTATCAGCTGGTAGATCTCAAATTTTGCCCCCACGTCGATACCGCGCGTTGGCTCATCCAGCATCAGGATCTCCGGCTGGGTCAGCAGCCAGCGGCCGATAATGACCTTCTGCTGGTTGCCGCCGGAGAGGGAGCCAATCTGCGTGCGGTGCCCTGGCGTTTTCACCCGCATTGAGTCGATCACCCACTGTGTGTCGCTCTTCATGCGGCTGTTATCCAGCAGGCCAACTTTGTTTTTGTAGTTCTGAATATTGGAGATAAGAGAGTTAAAACCGATATCCAGATAGGCGTAGATCCCCGTCGAGCGGCGCTCTTCGGTCACCAGCGCAAAGCCATTGTTAATCGCTTCGTGAGCGGTGTGGTTATTGATGGTTTTCCCGTGCAGCGTAATGGTGCCGCCCGATTTTTCGCGGATGCCAAACAGGGTCTCCACGATGTCGGTACGCTTGGCCCCTACCAGCCCGGCAATGCCGAGAATTTCACCTTTGTGCAGGTCAAATGAGACGTCGCGAATCGAGGGCTGACGCAGAGAGGTGAGGTTGCGCACCTGCATGATCGTCTCACCCGGTTTATTCTGTTTGTCCGGGAAGCGCTGGTTCAGCGAGCGGCCGACCATCATGGCGATGATTTTGTCCATATCCAGCCCTTCCAGCGGCTGGGTGGCAATCCACTGGCCGTCGCGCAGGATAGTGATCTCGTCGCAAAGCTGGAAGATCTCCTCCATCTTATGCGAGATATAGACGATACCGCAGCCACGTTCTTTCAGCTTGCGGATAATTTTAAACAGATGATTGACCTCTTTTTCGGTCAGCGACGAGGTCGGCTCATCCATAATGACGATTTTGGCATCGTAGGAGAACGCCTTCGCAATTTCGATCATCTGCATTTGCGAAACGGAGAGGGTTCCCACGCGGGCGCGCGGATCGATATCGATATCCAGCTCGTCGAAAATCGCTTTCGTGTCGCGATACATTTTGTCCTGATCGACAAACACGCCTTTGGTGGGGTAGCGCCCCAGCCACATGTTGTCCATCACCGACCGCTGTAGCACCAGGTTAAGCTCCTGATGCACCATCGATATCCCGTTTTCCAGCGCCTCTTTGGTCGAATGGAAATCGATCTCTTTACCCTGGAATAGAATGCTGCCGGAATCTTTTTGATAGATCCCAAAAAGGCATTTTAATAACGTTGATTTACCTGCGCCATTTTCACCCATCAGGGCGTGAATAGAGTGCGGACGCACTTTTAAATTAACGTTATCGAGTGCCTTAACGCCGGGAAATGACTTGTTGATGCCGCTCATTTCCAACAAGAATTCACCTGACGACTGAGTAGTATCGCTGACCATAATTATACCTTGTTGGCCTCGCACATCGCGTTATAAAAGGGCGCATCAAGATGCGCCCAGTGAAAGCAGAACAATGAATTATTTATTGCTGAACTCAGAGAGGTTCTCTTTATCCACGCCTACGTATGGGATACGGACGATTTTCTCTTCCAGCTTCCAGTTAGTGCCATCAGCTGCGCCTTTGCCGTCGGCGAGGTTTTTCGCCAGGTCAAAGGTGGCTTTCGCCTGGTTGTTGGCATCGTTCAGAACGGTACCGGCCAGCGCACCGGATTTCACCAGCGCCAGCGCTTCTGGCAGGGCGTCAACGCCGAATACCGGAATAGAGGATTTGTTATGGGCCTTCAGCGCTTCTACCGCACCCATCGCCATGGCATCGTTGTTGGCGATAACCACTTCGATTTTGTTGGCGTTCGGGCCAGAGAGCCACGCATCCATCTTATCTTTCGCCATCGCGGTATCCCACATGGCGGTATCGAGCTGCAGCTGCTGGGTCTTAACACCCTTATCGTTCAGCTCTTTGATGACGTAGGTCGTACGCGCTTCAGCATCCGGGTGGCCCGGCTCGCCTTTCAGCAGTACGAACTGGATCTGACCATCTTTGTTCAGGTCCCAGGTCGGGTTCGCCGCCCAGTGTTTAGCGATCAGGTCGCCCTGAATGATGCCGGACTCTTTCGAGTCGGTACCGACATAGTAGGCTTTGTCATAGCTATCCAGCGCCTTGCGGGATGGCTCTTTGTTGAAGAAGACGATCGGCACGTTCTGACCGCGCGCTTTCTCGATAACCGTACCTGCGGCTGCCGGGTCAACCAGGTTAATCGCCAGCGCTTTAACGCCCTTCGCCAGCAGAACGTCGATCTGGTCATTCTGTTTTGACTGGTCGTTCTGCGAGTCGTTCATCAGCAGCTGAACGTCCGGCGTCTCTTTCGCATCTTTCTCAATTGCTTTACGTACAACCGACATAAAGTTGTCGTCATATTTATAAATGGTCACGCCAATGCGGGTATCTGCCGCCTGTGCTGCCGCGCCAAAAAGCATGCTTGCCATTACGGCAGACAGAGTTAAAACCTTCTTATTCATGGTATCTCCGGTTTATGCAGGGTAGTTCTTGTGAATAAAGATCGGCGGGCAGCAGAATAGTGAAACGTTACTGTCGCCGAAGGTCACTCTAAAAATTGGGTCTTCCGTGTACGGTAACGCTCCAGAAAAGCTTTATTGATTGTCCCTTGCGAATCATCATGTCTGACCGAACGGCCTGTATTACATAATGTTTCAGGCTCTGGAACGCTGACATCATAGTCAGCGCATTGTTAAGATACTGTGAATTTACTCACAGATTGAAAACGGTTACATGCAGCTATGTTATAAGTTAGTGATCGGTGCCACAGTTTGCCGCAGCGCCACCGAATGGCGGCGCACCAGGGTTGGCATAAAGCAGTGGGTAGCGGCCAGATCCTGCGCCCCCGCTGCCCCCTGCAGCGCCAGCTCGGTCGCCAGCCGCGCCATGGATGCGATGGGATAACGCACCGTGGTCAGCTGCGGATCGGTATAGCGGGCAATGGGAATATCATCGAAACCAATAAGGGACAGATGCTGCGGCACGGCGATGCCGTTGTCTTTCAGCGCCGTCAGCGCCCCGGCGGCCATGCTGTCGTTATAGGCAAAGACGGCGGTCAGGTGCAGATTACGGCCAAGCAGCTCTACCATTGCCGCCTCCCCGCCCTGCATGTCCGGCGCGCCTGTGCCTACCCAGCCATCAGGGGCATTGATGCCCTGCTCAGCCAGCGCCTGCCGCCACCCCTGCTGGCGCAGATCGTTATCTTCGATACGGTGGCTGGAGCCGAGATAGCCCACCCGCTGGTGTCCCTGAGCAAGCAGCATCCGGGTCGCCATCACCGCCCCGCTGACGTTATCCAGCGCAACGCAGCGGTGGGCGTAGCCGGGAACTACGCGGTTGATCAGCACCATACCGGGGATCTGCTCCATAAAACCGGCCAGCTCCTCATCGCTTAACGCTTTGGAGTGGACAATCAGGGCGTTACAGCGCTGGCGGATGAGGATCTCAATGGCATGACGCTCCTTTTCCGCTTCATGATAGCTGTTGCCAATCAGGAGATACTTCTGGTGCTGCTGGGCCACGGTGTCCACCGCCTTAACCAGCGCACCGAAGAAGGCGTCAGAAACATCCATCACCACCACGCCAATGGTATCGCTGACCTGAGTCGCCAGTGCCTGGGCGTTGGCGTTGGGCCGATAGCCCAGCTGCGCCACGGCTTTCATGACCGCTTCACGGGTGTCAGGGCTAACCATCGCGCTGTTATTAAGCACGCGGGAGACCGTCGCGACAGAGACGCCCGCTCGACGCGCCACGTCACGAATGGTAATCATGCCCGGCCTCCTGATTGAGATTGCAGCAGCTCACAGTTTCCCCCCTGGGTTTAGCAAGAGCGCTATTCTGGCAGGGGGAGCGGAGCCGCTACGTGAGGAAGGTCACAGCACTGAAAACGGTTACATCCGTTTTGTTAATGATTGTGATCCAGATCGTTATCTGGATGTATGGGAGAGTGAAACACCTGCCGCACGGGCAGTAAGCTTACGCCATGCCCACTCCACTGGCCCCTGGCGGAAAGTGCGTAGCCAGAGAATCGAGAACAGAATATTCACAGCCCAAATAGGTGGAATAAATGCCAGCAGCTGTAAGCGGTTAAAGTGCATAAACAGGCCGAAGCGATAGAAGATTGTGGTGCAGATTAAGGTCTGGAGCAGATAGTTACTCAGGGCCATCCGTCCTACGCAGGCCACCGCCAGCACGATTCGCCAGCGGCAAATCTGCGGCCAGAAGCCATAGGCCAGCGCCGCATAGCCGATGGTTTGCAGCGGTGCCCCAAGCTCGCGCGGAGCCTGCAACAGAAAGGCGCACCAGCGGTAATCCCAGCCCAGCTGCCACTGGGCAACAATCGCCGGCAGGTTAATCGCCACGCCAGTGAGGATCAGCAGCAGCCCAGTTTTACGGTAGTGCCGCAGGCTAAACTGCCCTTTCAGCCAGCCGCTGCGCATCAGCGCCGCGCCCATCAGCATCATGCCTGCCAGCTGCCAACCATACTGCGCCCCTAAAGCCAGCAGGCTGTTGGAGAGCATATCCGCCCGGTTGCTGATGGCTTCATAGCCGCCGTTGGTCTTCCACCAGTACTCATACTGGAGATTCGCGTCATCGGGGATCCACGCGCGGCTGGTCTGGTTACCGGAGATAAAGCCCAGCAGCAGCAGCACGCCGATGCCCACGAGGTAGAGCATAATACCGGTGTTGAACAGGCTCTTGATTCCCGGCGCGTCGCGCACCAGCCGCCAGCTAATTAGCCCGATCAGCCCGTAGGCCAGCAGAATATCGCCATCCCAAAACAGCAGACCGTGAATAAAGCCCATCAGCACCAGCAGGGTAAGCCGGGACTGGATCCAGCGTTTGCCTTTGGAGAGCAGCAGCTGTAGACCCGCACCAAACAGCAGCGCAAACAGGGTCAGGAATTTAACCTGAGCAAAGAGATCCATCGCCGCCCAAGTCCAGGCATCGCGGAGGGTAATTTCGCCATACCAGGCCGGGTTAAGATAGGCCGCCTTCGGCAAACCAAAGGCGTTGATATTAAGCAGCAGAATACCGAGGATGGCGACGCCGCGAATAAAATCCAGCGTAACGTTTCGTTCCATGGCGTCGCCTCTGCGCGTAATTAACGGGATCAGTCGCGGTGACGCACGGCGCGCAGAAACTCCTGGCGCGTGTTCTGGCTGGATTTAAACAGCCCGCCCAGCGAGGTCGTGGTGGTTGCGCTGGTGGCATCACGAATGCCGCGCGCCTTCACGCAGTAATGTACCGCATCAATGGAGACGGCCACGTTGTTGGTGCCCAGCAGCGTTTGCAGCGCGATAAGGATCTGCTGCGTCAGACGCTCCTGCACCTGTGGACGCTGGGCGAAGAACTGCACGATACGGTTGATCTTCGAGAGACCAATCACCGCATCCTTCGGAATGTAAGCAACCGTTGCCTTGCCGTCGATAGTCACGAAATGGTGCTCACAGGTGCTGGTGAGCGTAATGTCGCGTACCGTGACCATCTCATCCACCTTCATTTTATTTTCAATGACGGTGATCTTCGGGAAATTAGCGTAGTCGAGGCCGGAAAAGATCTCGTCTACGTACATTTTGGCGATACGATGCGGCGTCTCCATCAAACTGTCATCGCTCAGATCGAGATTTAACAGTTGCATGATCTCGGTCATGTGGCCGGCAATAAGACGTTTGCGGGTTTCGTTGTCCAGATCGACCGGCGGACGCAGCGGAGTTTCCAGCCCGTGCGCGACCAGCGCCTCATGAACAAGGGCCGCTTCTTTACTGAGTGATGACATTAGTTATTCTCCTGCAGATGTTGCTCTCCTTTGCCGCTGAGGGGGCAAAGTGCGCGATCATTGTGCGCGAGGACGCGGGCAGAATCTAGTATTGTGTCATGATAATTATTGAAATTGCTGTTACCTTTCATCATGACGCCGCCAGACCAGCGCGCCGGCGATAAATAACCCTGCACCAGCCAGACCCAGCGCAGGCTCCAGGCGGTGGGTCAGCCAGGTCGATAGCGCTGAGGTCATCGGCCCGATCAGCTGGCCAACGGCATAGCCGGTGGTCAGCAACCCGGCCATATAGCGCGCATGCCCCGCCGCAAGCTCGCGGCCATAGAGCAGCGAGAGCTGTACAGCACAGAGAAAACCACCGCCCACCAGCAGCGCACCGCTGACCAGCCCCGCCATGCCTGGCAGCAGCCAGGCGGCAATCACCCCTACCCCTTGCAGCCAGAGCACCACGGCGAGGCGCTGGTGGCTCTCGCCTTTATGACGCAGCGCCACGCTGAGGGCGATACCGAGCACCGCAGCCAGGCCAAATACCGGCCAGACAAACTGGGCAAACAGGCTGCCAGGAAAGCGCAGCGCCGCCATCTGCGACAGAAAAGTGGCGGGCAAGATGTAGCCGAATCCGGCCAGGCTATAGCTCCACGCCAACCGTTTAATATTTCCGCTCAGGTGCAACGGCTGCGGCTGCTCGCCGCTGCGGTGCAATGCGCCCGGCCGGGGAAGATCGCGCGCAATGAGCATAATAAGCACCAGCGCCAGCACGCCATACACCAGCCAGCCCGCAGCCGCCGACAGCCCCTGCGCCTGGATTGCTACCGCCAGCAGGCCGCTAAGCGCAATGCCCGCGCCAGGGCCAGCAAACACCGCTGCGTTAAGGCCTGGTCTGCCGGTATGTGCCAGCCGGTCGCCGACCCACGCGGCGGTGAGCACCATCGCCCAACCGCTCATTATGCCGATCAGCAGCCGCAGCACGCCGTGAAGCAGCGGATTTACCGCCAGCGCCGAGAGGAAGGTCAGCAGCACCGCACCAGAGATACCGACGTAAAGTCTCAACTCAACACGGTGGCGGGCGCGCATGGCGTCCCACGCCCCGAGGAGGTAGCCCAGGTAGTTCATTGCCGCCACCAGCCCCGTGCTGGTCAGGCTGAGCTGCCCGTCGCGGATCATCAGCGGTACCTGAGGCGTAAAAGCAAATCGTCCAATCCCCATCGCCACAATCAGCATGACAAACCCGGCCAGCGCAATGCGTACCGCCATAACCGCCTCAAATGTTAATAAAAAGTTGCGTTTATGATGCTTGATATTGCTTTTATGCGGAAGTGAAAACTTCTCCTGGCTTATGAATTATCTGTATGATTAATCAAACAGACGAAAGTATGACGATCCGAGGAGACAGGCATGGAAATGCTCGAACAACATCGTTGCTTTGAGGGCTGGCAACAGCGCTGGCAGCACCACTCCGCCGTACTGAACTGTACGATGGCCTTTAGCGTGTTTATTCCGCCGTCGGCGAACGATGCACCGCTGCCGGTGCTCTACTGGCTCTCCGGCCTGACCTGTAACGATGAGAACTTCACCACTAAGGCGGGCGCGCAGCGTGTGGCGGCCGAGCTGGGGATCGTGTTAGTCATGCCAGACACCAGCCCACGCGGTGACGACGTGGCCGATGACCCGGGTTACGATATGGGCAAAGGCGCAGGTTTCTACCTTAATGCCACCCAGCAGCCGTGGGCCACCCACTACCGAATGTACGACTATCTGCGCGACGAGCTGCCAGCCCTGGTAAAAGAACACTTTAACGTGAGCGATCGCTGCGCCATTAGCGGCCATTCAATGGGCGGCCACGGGGCGCTGATCCTGGCGCTAAAAAATCCGGGCAGGTTTACCAGCGTGTCAGCCTTTGCGCCTATCGTTAACCCGGCGCAGGTTCCGTGGGGCGAGAAGGCCTTTAGCGCCTACCTGGGTGACAACCGCAGCGACTGGCAGGCATGGGACAGCTGCGCGCTGATGCAGGCCAGCCAGCCGGGGGAGGCCATTCCTACGCTTATCGATCAGGGTGATGGGGATCAGTTTCTGGCCGAGCAGCTTCAGCCTGCCCGCCTCGCCGAAGCCGCTCGTCAAACTGACTGGCCGCTAACCCTGCGCGTACAGCCGGGCTATGACCATAGCTACTTTTTCATCGCCAGCTTTATTGAAGACCATCTGCGTTTTCATGCCCAATATTTGCAGGCTAATTAAGTGCCATACTAACATGGCTACCCTGTTAACAGCGGGGTAGTTTAATAATACTTAACGTTTACACAATTCTGCTAAATACTTTCCTGCTATTGATAAAATATATTCGTGACCTCACCGGCAAAATTTGAAATAAGATTTCACAAATCACCTTCCGATTTATCAACGCCGATCGCTGCTCCTCCTCATCAACATCAAGCACGACGCCGCATAGCGGATAACTATTCATGAAACAAATGCATAGCTGAAAAAGATTGATTAAGTATATGAATCGTATCGATCTTTATCTTTTGAGGTTAAAAAATGTAGCGCTATAAAATGACCGTACCTTTCTCGGGCACATGCCTATAGAAAATGCACATCTTCTTTATGTTGTTCAGTGTTAACTTACCTATGATGCAGTATTCAAACTGTCGGAGGGAGTAATGAACCTTTTTATCTCTACTAAGCTCAAATACTTTATAGCGGTAATGGAGGAAGGCAGCGTAAGTAAGGCCTGCCAGCGGATGCACATATCGAGAACGCCCATGAGCAAAGCTATCTCGGATATTGAGCAGGCGTTGGGGATCCCCTTGTTTATCAGAACCAAGGAGGGAATGACACCCAGTAAATTCGGCACCATCCTCTATAACAAGATCGTCCCATATTATAACGATTTGGTTAAAATTGAGCACTGCATGCACACCGATGATGGGCTACCTGTTACCCGTATCCTTTACAATAAAAACATACCCAGCTCAATTATAAGCCACCTAAGCGTTGAACTGAGCCATAGCAATATCAATAACGAATTTACGCTCGCCGATGAGATAAAGCAGGACGATCTCTCTTCAGAGCTACACTTTTATGACATTGTTATTTCAGACAAAAATTACCCCAACCAGTATGCTCGCGCTGAACCGGTATCTTTCGATATTTTTATTAATTCGACACCCGCCGCCTGTGAGAAAATGATCCGTGGAGGAGAGGTAGATGTGTATCATGATTTTGATACCGACAGCAGCGTAACCGATCTCTTCATACAGGATAAAATTAAGTTCAGAAATATCAAAAAAATTCCCGACAGCGATCTGATTGATATGATGGCCAGGGTCAATAATCATCATGCGGTGATGATTTCGACGGTGCCACTGTTAAGCCTGCTTAACGTAGACGGCGCTACCGTACTGAAGCGCAGCGTCATTAACAAAACGTTATGGTTCTATTCGCAGTGGAAAGCCAAAAACAATAAAGAGACAGCGCAGGTAATGTCCAGGGTGTTTGCCGATTTAAAGAAATCAGGCCATAACAGCGATGAGCTATCTCGCTAATTTACTTTTCTTCCTTGTGAATCATCCATTAGCCACTTTTTGCGGTCTGAGTGCTTTTATCGTCTCCTGCTGGTCCGGATACGTTGAAAAAGCCTCACCGGGGAATATTATAATAAGCAGTTTGGTCTGCGTCGTTAGTGCGCTGGCATTTTTAGATGTGCTATTTCGCGGTAGCCACTACCCACTCCTGCTCCCTTTAATAGGGATTATTACCGGTTTCATTGGGCCCTTTAAAATCAGAGCCCTTATTATTGGCGTCATTAAGTATTACTTTACTTCTGAGAATAAGAAATAAGTTGTAGTTTTTAGGGGGGCTGGCACCCCCCTCTTTTTATTGGTTACTAAAAGCGATAATCCACCGCCATGAAATAGCGACGACCATCTTCGTTATAGCTGTAGTCGTCGCGGCTCAGGTCTTTATCCGTCAGGTTAAGAACCCCTGCGCGCAGCTTGACGTTTTTCGTCGCCTGCCATGCGCCGCCCGCATTCCAGATCACGTAGCCGCCCGGCGTTTTGCCCGTATTACTCACGTCACGCTTCTCACCGGTATAGTTACCCGAGACGTAGAAGGACCAGTCCTGCAACGCCTGCCAGTCCAGGGTACCGTTTGCAGTATGGAACGGCAGCTCCTCCAGCGGTTTATCGCCGCCGTCGCTAAGATCGCGACCGTCGTTATAGGTGTAGTTCAGGGTCAGCTTCCAGGCATCGTCAAACGGCACCTTCAGCTCGGTTTCCACTCCGCGAATGCGCGCCTTGTTCACGTTGAAGTAGCGGAACGTTGGCACCCGGCGGCCGTTGGCATTGGTGTAGAAGCCGACAAAGTTAGAGTAGGACGGCGCGGCGGCGGCATCAGCGGTACGGTTGATGCTGATCATGTCGTCAACGTCATTCTGGAAGGCGGTAATGCTCCCCTCTACGCCCTCCAGCCAGCCCTCTTCCCCGCTGTAGTAAAGCCCCAGCTCAACGCTTTCGCTGGTCTCCGGCTTCAGATCCGGACTACCCACAATCCGGCAGCTGCCGCGGCAGGAGTTCGTAGCCCAGTCGGGGCTAAGCTGTAACAGAGAAGGCGCTTTAAAGGCCGTGGCCCAGCCGCCCTTAACGGTTACGGTATCGGTGGCGTTATAGACGAGGTAGGCGCGCGGGCTATAGTGATCCCCATAGGTTTCATGATCGTCCATACGAATGCCGGTGGTCAGCGCCAGCGGCTCGAAAATACGCCACTCATCTTCAATAAACAGTGCGTACTGGCTGGCGGAGGTATTGCTGCTGCTGCCTCCGGTGAGGTTAACCGGATCCTTGAGCTTGTCGTGACGCCACTCGCCGCCGACGGTCACGAACTGGTTAATCATCTCCAGCGGCAGGACGTATTTGCCATCTACGGTGTTGTTTTCTGAGGTAATGCCTTTGCTGCCCGGATCTTTATTATCCACCTTCTCGCCGTAGAACTTCAGCTCGCTGGTGCCGACGTCCCAGCGACCGTTGTGGCTCAGGGAGTAGTTTTCACGCTCCAGACGGTTGCGATCGAGGGAGTCAGAGTTCCTATCCTGGCGGTCAAAGCCATACCCGGCGGTAAAGTCGTGATTTTCCGACGGCGTCCAGGCAAACTCGACGTTTGCATCGCGGCTGGTGAAACCTTCAATACGCGGCGTCTCGCCGGTAGCGGTGGTGTCTGACGGCTCCTGCTTGTCCTTTTCACGCTTTGCCACGCTGCCGAAGGCCTTCATCCCTAGCACGCCATCCACCAGCGGGCCGCTGGTATAGAACTGGCCGTTGTACGTATCGCCACGATCGCGCTTCTCCTGGATAGTGGTATCCGCAGTGAGGGTGCCGGTCCACTGCTGCCCCACCTTCTTAGTGATAATGTTAACGACGCCGCCCAGGGCATCAGAGCCATAGAGCGAGGACATCGGGCCGCGTACCACTTCAATACGCTCAATGGCATCTACCGGGATCCAGTTCAGGTCAAAGTCATTATGGCGGAAGACCGCGTTGCGGGAGTTAACGCGCTTGCCGTCGATCAGGATCAGCGTATAGCTGCTGTCGAGGCCGCGAATGCTGACGCCCTTACGGTTGTCACCCTCGTTGGTGAGCTGTACGCCCGGTACGTCCTGAAGCACATCCTTCAGATTATTGACCGGCCGACGCTGCAGATCCTGCTGCGTCACAACGCTAATACTGGCCGGGGCATCCTTCAGATTCTGCTCCGTGGCGGCGGCGGTGACGACCAGGGTGTCAGACTCGCTGTCAACTGCGAAAGCTGGCAGCGCCAGCGCCATTGCGGACGCACACAGCCCTCCCCGCACGATGGGATTCAACCTAAACATTCCATTTCTCCATGAGATAACCACAACAAATCTAAGAAGTTTTGCTCACAATTTTCTGTTTACTCCCCGCTACGTTGGCGGAGAGAGCGTAACGATAAAGCAAATAATAATGATTATCAATTTAATTGTTAAAAGTTATGTCAAGGTGAGGATTTATGGAGGAATTGAGGACAAAAAAAAGCCCTTTCAAAACGAAAGGGCTTGATCGTGAAAAGATTTATTTGTTAAATCTTTCCGGGAACTCCATGTCCTTGTAGCTGACGAATTTCGTTCCACGGGTCAGCTTGTAGCCGAACCAGATGATCAGGAACAGCGGGATACCGATATAGGTCGCAGCGACCCCGCCCCAGTCAATGGTATCTTCAAGGAAGGCCTGGTAGTTCTGACCCAGCGTAATAATCAGGCAGAGCACAAAGGCAAAGATAGGACCCAACGGGAAGAAGCCGGAGCGGTATGGCAGATCGTTCAGGTCATGACCCTGCATCACATAGCCGCGACGGAAACGGTAGTGGCTGATAGCAATCCCCAGCCAGGCGATAAACCCGGTCATGCCCGATGTATTCAGCAGCCACAGGTAAACCGTCTGGTTACCAAACATTGAGGTCAGGAAGCAAAGCCCGGCAATCACCGTGGTGGCATACAGAGCGTTACGCGGTACGCCGCCTTTAGAGAGACGGGCGAAGATACGCGGCGCTTTACCGTCGCAGGCAAGGGTGTAGAGCATACGCGTGGAGGCGTACATGCCAGAGTTACCTGCCGAGAGTACCGCCGTCAGGATCACCGCATTCATAATCGCCGCCGCAGAGAGCAGGCCCGCGTGTTCGAAGACCAGAGTGAACGGGCTGACGCTGATGTCTTTCACATCGTTACGCAGCAGGCTCGGATCGGTATAAGGGATGATCAGGCTGATAATCAGGATGGCGAAGACATAGAACAGCAGGATACGCCAGAACACCTGACGCACCGCACGCGGAATATTCTTCTCGGGATCTTCTGATTCACCCGCCGCAATGCCAATCAGTTCGGTCCCCTGGAAGGAGAAGCCAACGATCATCGCCACGCCAATCATAGCCGCAAAGCCGCCGGCAAACGGCGCGTCGCCAATGCCCCAGTTGCTCCAGCCGGCCGGTTTCGCGCCCTGGAAGATGCCAACGATCATCATCACGCCGACGATGATAAAGATAATCACGGTGGCGACCTTGATTAACGAGAACCAGTACTCCGCCTCGCCAAAGCCTTTCACCGAGATCCAGTTCAGCAGTACGATGGCGGCCAGGAACAGCGCGCTCCAGATCCAGCCCGGCGTGTCCGGGAACCACCAGCTCATCACCAGCTGGGCGGCCACCAGGTCAACGGCGATAGTTACCGCCCAGTTGTACCAGTAGTTCCAGCCCAGCGCGAAGCCAAAGCCCTCTTCTACATACTTCTGCCCGTAGGTAGCGAATGAACCGGACACCGGCATATAGGCTGCCAGCTCGCCGAGACTGGTCATCAGGAAGTAAACCATCAGACCAATCAGTATATAAGAGAGCAGCGCGCCGCCGGGGCCTGCCTGTGAGATGGTTGCGCCGCTGGCAACAAAGAGACCTGTACCAATAGATCCGCCAATAGCGATCATTGTCAGGTGACGCGCCTTGAGTTCACGGCGAAGCGTGGGCGCTTGTGTGGTTTTAGTTTCGGAAACCATGTGAAAATGCTATCCATCAAAAAAATGAGGCGGGATTGTAGCAGACGTCACCACATCCTTCTGGCTCAAATATGCGGTTATAAGAGACCTTCATGATCGGTAATAAATTATAAGTAAAGCACAGAAATCTTTAGATCTCACAGTAGCGCAGGAAGCGCTTCAGGGCGCTGGAGAGATGCTTCTGCCGGTGATGAATACGCCATAGAGTACGTACCAGACGCGGCAGAGGAAGCGTAATCTCCCTGAGCGAACCCGCCTCCAGCTGCTCGGCAATCACCCGGCGCGACAGGCAGCTGATGCCCAGCCCGTGGCGCACCGCATGCTTGATGGCCTCTGAGTTGCCCAGCTCCATGCCAAGATGAAACTGTGGCAGATGGGAGAGCAGCAGATAGTCAACCAGCTCCCGGGTGCCGGACCCGCGCTCGCGCAGGATCCACGGGGCGCTGGCGAGACGCGCCAGAGTTACCTCTCCCTGCAGCAGCGGCGAGGCCGGAGAGGCAAACACCACCAGCTCATCCTCAAGCCAGGGTTCGGATACGATCTCGGCGGTATGGCATGGCCCTTCAATAAGGCCAATATCGACGCGGAAATCCGCTACCGCATTGATCACGTCCTGGCTGTTGCCCACGCTCATCTCCAGCGGCAGCGCCGGAAAGTCGCGGCGGTAGCGGGCAATAATCTCTGGCAGAATATAGTTGCCGACGGTGCTGCTGGCATAGACGCGGATCGCGCCATTATCTTCCCGGAACAGCTGCTCTATTTCCGTGGCCTGCTCCAGTAGCGCCAGCGCGCGAGGGTAAAGCAGACGCCCATGCTCGTTGACCACCAGCCGCTTACCGACCCGGTCGAAAAGCTGCACGCCCAGCTGCCCTTCGAGATCGGTCAGGGCCGCGCTGACCGCCGACTGAGAGAGGGCCAGCATCTGGGAAGCCTGGGTTGTCGAGCCGCTTTTCAGCACTTCAGCAAAAACCGCCAGCTGGCGCAGGGTGATATGCATGGTCACGATCCTGTCAGGCAAGCATCGCTGCTTACCACTTATATAGATTAATTATAAATATATAATCAATTTTATTTTTAAACCAGCACGACGTAACCTTTTTATCCCGACAGAGGAGAAGGTTATGGCTGAACTGGCATTAAAATATCATCGTAGCACGAGACATCTTATTCCAGGCCTGGCCCTGAGCGCAGCCGTCGCTGGCGTAGCGCTGTGGAGTGGCACTATTCCTGCCGTGTCCGGCGCCGGTTTTAGCGCCCTCTCGCTGGCTATCCTAATCGGTATGGTACTGGGTAACACCCTTTATCCCCGGATCGGGCAGCCCTGTGAGCACGGCATTCTGTTTGCTAAACAGCATCTGCTGCGGCTGGGGATTATTCTGTACGGCTTTCGCCTGACCTTCACCCAGATTGCTGACGTCGGCGTCAGCGGTATCGTAACAGACGTGCTGACGCTCTCCAGCACCTTTTTACTGGCCTGTTTTCTGGGCCAGAAGGTCTTCGGCCTCGACAGGCACACCAGCTGGCTGATAGGGGCAGGCAGCAGCATCTGCGGCGCGGCGGCGGTGCTGGCCACCGAGCCGGTGCTGAAAGCCGACTCCAGCAAGGTAACGGTAGCCATCGCGACGGTGATGATTTTCGGCACGCTGGCTATTTTCATCTACCCTGCCCTCTATCCTCTGCTGGCACACTGGTTTACCCCGGAGAGCTACGGCATCTATATAGGTTCGACTATGCATGAGGTGGCCCAGGTGGTTGCCGCAGGCCACGCTGTCAGCCCGGAGACGGAGAGCGCAGCGGTGATCGCTAAAATGCTGCGGGTGATGATGCTGGCCCCGTTTCTGATCCTGCTCGCTGCCCGCGTGAAGCAGCTGGCTCCGGCTAACGACGGTCAACGCAGCAAGATTACGATCCCGTGGTTTGCGATCCTGTTTATTGCGGTGGCGGGGTTTAACTCCTTTGGCCTGCTGCCGAAAGCCGCCATCACTATGCTGATTACGCTGGACACCCTGCTGCTGGCAATGGCAATGGCGGCGCTGGGCGTGACGACCCACGTCAGCGCCATTCGCAAAGCGGGGGCACGGCCGCTGCTGATGGCGCTGATCCTTTTTGCCTGGCTGATCGTTGGCGGCGGCGTCATCAACCTGGCAGTTCATTATCTAATGGCATAAATCAATACATTCTGCGGTCGCTTACCCGCTATCATACGCCTTTGTTTTTTACCTGCGGGTTTTACAGGAGTAGTAGATGAAATTTATTGGCGCGCACGTTAGCGCGGCGGGCGGCGTGGCAAATGCCGCCGCACGTGCGGCAGAGATTGGGGCCACCGCCTTTGCCCTGTTTACCAAGAACCAGCGTCAGTGGCGGGCGGCGGCACTCACTCGCACCACCATCGACGAGTTTAAGGCCGCCTGTGAAAAGCACCGCTTTGGTCCAGGCCAGATCCTGCCCCACGATAGCTATCTGATTAACCTCGGACATCCGGTGGCCGACGCGCTGGAGAAGTCCCGGGAGGCCTTTATTGATGAGATGCAGCGCTGCGAGCAGCTCGGTCTGACCCTGCTGAACTTCCATCCCGGCAGCCACCTGATGCAGATCCCGGAGGATGAGTGCCTGGCGCGCATCGCCGAGTCGATCAACATTGCGCTGGATAAAACCGAGGGCGTGACGGCGGTAATTGAAAATACCGCTGGCCAGGGCAGCAACCTCGGCTTTAAGTTCGAGCACCTGGCGGCAATTATTGACGGCGTTGAGGATAAATCCCGCGTCGGCGTCTGCATCGATACCTGCCACGCCTTTGCGGCGGGGTACGATCTACGCGGCAGCGAAGCCTGTGAAAAAACCTTCGCCGAGTTTGAGCGGATCGTGGGTTTCCAGTATCTGCGGGGAATGCACCTCAACGATGCCAAAAGCGCCTTTGCCAGCCGGGTTGACCGCCATCACAGCCTGGGGGAAGGCAATATTGGCCACGAGGCCTTCAGCTGGATCATGCAGGATGCCCGCTTCGACGGTATTCCGCTGATCCTTGAGACCATTAATTCAGATATCTGGGATGAAGAGATTGCGTGGCTGAAGGCGCAGCAGGTGCAGACAGCCACGGTCCTGTAGGCCCGGTAAGCGTAGCGCCACCGGGCGCATAAAAAAGGGCAGCCCGTGGGCTGCCCTTGTTGATCCCGCACGCGTTACGCAGTTTTCACTGCCATTTCCGCTTCCGGACGCTTCAGGAAGGCGTAGGCCAGACCCGCCAGCAGCGTACCGGCAACGATCGCGATCAGGTAGCCCAGCACCGGGGTGATGGCACCCGGGATCAGCAGTACGAACAGACCGCCGTGCGGCGCCATCAGCTTCGCGCCAACCGCCATCGAGATAGCCCCGGTCACCGCGCCACCCACGATACAGCAAGGGATCACACGCATCGGATCGCGAGCGGCAAACGGAATTGCCCCTTCGGAGATGAAGCACAGGCCCAGCACCAGCGCGGCTTTGCCCCCCTCCTGCTGCCCTTTGTCGAACTTCTTACGGGCAACCATGGTCGCAACGCCCATCGCCAGCGGCGGTACCATGCCCGCGGCCATGATAGCGGCCATCGGTGCGTAGGTCTGGGTACTCAGCAGGCCAACACCGAAGGCATAGGCCGCTTTGTTAACCGGACCGCCCATGTCGGTACACATCATGCCGCCAAGGATCGCCCCCAGCAGTACCGCATTCGCCGTACCCATGGTTTGCAGCCAGTGGGTCAGGCCCGTCAGGATACCCGCAACCGGTTTACCGATCAGGTAGATCATCGCCAGGCCAACCACCAGGCTGGAGAGAAGCGGAATGATCAGGATGGGCTTCAGCGCCTCCATGCTCGGCGGCAGCTTCAGCTTCTGGCTGATTGCCTTCGCCACATAGCCCGCGAGGAAGCCCGCAATGATACCGCCGATAAAGCCGGAGCCGGTGCTGACCGCCAGCATGCCGCCAATCAGGCCCGGGGTCAGGCCTGGACGGTCAGCAATAGAGAACGCAATGTAACCCGCCAGCACCGGTACCATGAGCTTGAACGCCGAGTCGCCGCCGATCTGCATCAGCGCAGCGGCCAGGGTATCAGGGGTTTTAAACGCTTCGATACCAAAGGCGAATGACAGGGCAATACAGAGACCGCCCGCTACCACCATCGGCAGCATGTAAGAGACGCCGGTCAGCAGGTGACGGTAGGCGCCCGCGCTCTCTTTCTTCCCTTCTGTCGCCGCCTGGGCTTTGCCGGAAGGCTGGTAAGGCTTCGCTTCCGCCTGGGCTTTATCCAGCTCCTGGGCGGTTTTCTTCAGCGCCAGACCGGTAGTGGTGCGGTACATCGGCTTACCGGCAAACTTCGCCAGATCCACTTCGATATCCGCCGCAACGATCACCAGATCCGCCTCGGCCACCTCTTCCGGGGTGATGGCGTTACCCGCCCCCACGGAGCCACGGGTTTCAACCTTCACCCACCAGCCGCGTTTTTTGGCTTCGGTTTCGATCGCTTCCGCCGCCATAAAGGTGTGCGCGACACCGGTCGGGCATGCGGTCACCGCCACAATGCGCTTCACGCCGCCGCTCGCCGCCGGGGCAGCAGTCGCCGCCGCCGCTACCGGGGCACTGTAGACCGCAGCATGCGTTTTCGCCTCGCTCAGAAACAGCTCCGGATGTGCAACGGCGCGGTTTACGTCGCCAAGCCAGACCTTCTTGCCGCTCAGGGCGCTGTCGTTTGGCACGCTGGAGCCGAGCACAATTGCCAGCTCCGCTTCATGCGGGTTGTCGATAAATTGCAGATTTGCTTTCTGTGCCGCCGCACCCAGCAGGGTTTTCGCCATGTAAGCGCGAGCCTGTCCAAGGGCGGAGTCAATAATCAGCAGCGTTTTCATTATGCTCTCCTGCTGTTAGTTAAAAGGTTTTAAGTCAACGCGCGCCATCATCGCGGCTAACTGGGTACGATCGGTAATGCCTACGTTACTCTGGCTAACGGCCAGCGCCGCGACCGCCGTCGCAAGGCGTAACGTATGCTCACTGGACTCACGCATCAGCAGGCCGTAGATCAGACCCCCGACCATCGAATCCCCTGCGCCAACGGTGCTTACCACCTCCATTGACGGCGGTTTGGCGATCCATTCGCCTGAAGCGTTAACCCAAAGCGCCCCTTCCGCACCCAGCGAAATCACCACGTGGGCGATCCCCTGTTCGCGAAGGGCATGAGCGGCTTCAATGACATCTTTCAGCTCAGGCAGCTTACGCCCGGCCCAGATCTCCAGCTCGCGGCGGTTCGGCTTCACCAGCCACGGGGCAGCTTTTAGCCCGGCGACCAGCGCCTCGCGGCTGCTGTCAAAGATGATGCACGGGCACTGGCTGCGCAGGCGGGTCATCCAGTCGGTAAAGGCTTCCGGACTAACTCCAGCCGGCAGGCTGCCGCTGACGCAGACCATATCGAACTGGCCCAGCCAGCTCAGGGAGTCGGCAACAAAGCGTTCCCAGTCGGCAGGGGTCACTTCAAAACCGGAGAAGTTGAAATCGGTGACTTCGCTGTCTTTTTCGGTCAGCTTAACGTTGATGCGGGTCCGGCCCTGCACCACCTGAAAACGGTTGGCAATGCCCAGCTCGCTGAACAGCTGCTGGAAACCATCCTGGTTATCTTTGCCGAGGAAACCGCCAACGGTGACGTCAATGCCTAAGTCTTTAAGCACCTTAGCAACGTTGATCCCTTTACCTGCCGCATGCAGGCCGGTAGTCCGGACGAGGTTCACTTCACCGCGTTCAATTTCCGGGGTGAATCCCACCAGGTCATAGGCCGGGTTAAGGGTGATGGTGGCTACGCGTCTGCTCATTATGCGCCCTCCCCCAGACCGCCCGCGATGGCTTCGCCAATCGCCTGCAGCGCCTGTTCAGCATCTTCGCCCTGCGCGGTAAAGCGCAGGCGATGACCTTTTTTCACGCCCAGCGCCACTACCTTCATCAGGCTACGGCCGTTGGCAGGCTTGCCGCTGCCGTCGAGGTTGGTGACGGTCACGTCGCTGTTAAACTGTTTAATGGTGTTGACCAGCATCGTTCCTGGACGCGCGTGCAGGCCATGCTCGTTACGCACGACAAACTCGGCGTTCAGCACGTCAGCTTTGAGCGCATCATCACTGGTCAGCAGCGCCAGCAGCGTGGCGGGATCCGCAGACAGCAGGCGGTCAGCTTTATTCGCCAGCAAAATGTCAGCCAGACGCTTCAGCACGGCCTGAGGCTGATCGTCAGCCATCGCCACGCTAACCAGCAGCTGCGCCTTCTCACCGTCAACCTCAAACGCGTTGGCGGCACGGCTTACGGCGATTGCGCTGCCGGTATTCCCTTCAGCGCTGTCGTTCAGCCAGATGCCCTGGCCAAGGTTCAGCGGCTGTTCGCTGATGGCGCGGGTCACGAAGTTAACGTCAACGGCACCGGCCTCTTTCAGGCGTCCGGCGTTCAGCGCCTGCAGGGTCACCAGATCGTTAGCCGCCACGTCGAGAATCAGGGTTTCATTATCCAGCTTCATGCCAGCGCTTTGCTTTTCACCCATCAGCAGCGCGCGCAGCTCTTCCGCAGTCGTCGCTGACTGTAACTGGGCTGCGACATCATCGTCGCTCAGAACGTGGGTCAGCTGACGCAGCAGGCCCAGATGCTCATCAGAGCTGGCGGCGATGCCGATAGCGACATAGGCCACCTGGCCCTCACCCCACAGGACGCCCTGCGGGAACTGATAGACCTGCACGCCAGTTTTCAGCACCTGGTCACGGGTATCGGTGGTACCGTGCGGAATAGCGATGCCGTTGCCGAGAAAGGTCGAGGTTTGCTGCTCGCGCGCGAGCATACCGGCCACGTAGCCGTCAGCCACGTTGCCCGCCTGCACCAGCGCGCCTGCTATCTGGCGAATAGCCTCTTCTTTATTACTGGCCTGCTGGCCTGGATGGATGTCCTGAACGGATAACTGGAACATGAATCTCCACTCCTGCTGAACTTGAATCGTTTCAGCTAGCTGGTGAAATGGAGCGTCACCGGCGCGGAAAAGGATCGGGCAGATGACGCTGAAACGTTTCACGAAGTCTTGCTTACTCTGCCCACCGGATCAAGGAAACTCTTAATTTAGGTATTAAAATTTAGAGCTAATGCACATTTCTTTACCACCTGCCGACGCGGTGCTGAACAAAATGTGTCTGTCATCAGGCCTGTTTCAGCAACGTCAGCCTTAATGATAATTATTTCAAAATGCCGTTTTGCTTTTTTGTGGCAAAACCCGGTCCGATAGCTGTCTATTTTCGCTCCTGCGGCGTAAAATCCGCCTCTCTCTACGCTAAACGATAGTCAAAGATGCAAACTTTCCCTGCTGACGCTGCCCCAAGACCCGTTGATTTTACCTCTGCCGCCTTCCTGATCGTTGCTTTCTTAACCGGCATCGCCGGGGCGTTACAGACCCCGACCCTGAGCCTGTTTCTGACCAACGAGGTGCACGTCCGTCCGGCGATGGTGGGCTTCTTCTTCACCGGCAGCGCGGTGATCGGTATCCTGGTCAGCCAGTTTCTGGCGGGACGATCCGACCGCAAAGGGAGCCGGAAAAACCTGATTGTTTTCTGCTGCCTGCTCGGCGTACTGGCCTGCGTGCTCTTTGCCTGGAACCGCAACTACTTTATCCTGCTGTTTATCGGCGTCTTTTTGAGCAGCTTTGGCTCCACCGCTAACCCGCAGATGTTTGCCCTCGCCAGAGAGCATGCCGACCATACCGGTCGGGAAGCAGTCATGTTCAGCTCAATACTGCGCGCCCAGGTCTCCCTGGCGTGGGTAATTGGCCCGCCGCTGGCCTACGCGCTGGCGATGGGATTTGGCTTTACGGTGATGTATCTCAGCGCAGCGGTAGCCTTTATCGTCTGCGGGGTAATGGTCTGGCTCTTTCTGCCTGCCATGCGCAAGGAGCCGCGCCTCGCCACCGGCGTGGCTGAAGCACCGCGCACTAACCGCCGCGACGCTCTGCTGCTGTTTACAATCTGCACCCTCATGTGGGGCACCAACAGCCTCTACATTATCAATATGCCGCTGTTTATTATTGAGGAGCTGCACCTGCCGGAGAAACTGGCTGGCGTGATGATGGGCACCGCCGCCGGGCTGGAGATCCCGACCATGCTAATTGCGGGCTACTACGCAAAACGCTTTGGTAAACGCTTCCTGATGCGCATTGCGGTGGCGGGCGGCCTGCTGTTCTATATCGGGATGCTGACGGTGCATACCCCTGCCCTGCTGCTGGCCTTCCAGCTGCTGAACGCCATCTATATCGGTATCCTCGCGGGGATTGGCATGCTCTATTTTCAGGATCTGATGCCGGGCCAGGCTGGCGCGGCGACCACGCTCTATACCAATACCACCCGCGTCGGCTGGATCATCGCCGGTTCGACGGCGGGCGTAGTGGCAGAGATCTGGAGCTATCATGCCGTGTTCTGGATCGCACTGGCGATGGCGCTGATGGCCGCCGTCTGCCTGGCGCAGATTAAGGACGTTTAGGGCGCGGTTGCCGCCTCGAGCGTAAGCAGATACGTCATCGCCTCGTCGCGGCTGGTGAGGCACATCTCCCGCGACGGCTGGAGGCCAGAACAGACCTTTGGCCGCAGGGGCGAGCCGAAAATGTTGCAGAGGTTATTCGCAGAGAGCTGGACGCAGCGGGTGTTGGCCGGTTTGCCGTTGGGCATCCCGGGGATAGGACTACTGATTGACGGGGCGGTACAGCAGGCTCCGCAGTCCGGGCGACACTCCATAAAACGGCTCTCTTTTCGTAGTGAATAGCATGGCAGATGCCGATGCTTTGCCGCACGCTAACACTTTTCGTAGGGAAGATGCAAAACCTGGCGAAGAGGCTTGCCAACTGCGCCCCTCGCGAGTACTTTGTCGCGATATTTTTCCCACTTTTCCGCACAGGATCCATCATGGCAAGAGCGAACGAAATCAAAAAAGGTATGGTATTGAATTACAACGGTAAGCTGCTGATTGTAAAAAATATCGATATTCAATCCCCGAGCGCCCGCGGCGCAGCCACCCTCTATAAAATGCGCTTTGCCGACGTCCGCACCGGGCTGAAAGTGGAAGAGCGTTTTAAGGGCGATGATATCGTTGATACTGTGACCCTGACCCGTCGTTTCGTTGACTTCTCCTACGTGGATGGCAACGAGTACGTCTTTATGGATAAAGAGGATTACACCCCGTATATCTTCACCAAAGAGCAGATTGAAGAAGAGTTACAGTTTATGCCGGAAGGCGGCATGCCGGATATGCAGGTTCTGACATGGGATGGTCAGCTGCTGGCGCTGGAGCTGCCGCAGACGGTAGATCTGGAGATTGTAGAAACCGCACCGGGAATTAAGGGCGCATCGGCCAGCTCACGCACTAAACCGGCTACCCTGAGCACCGGTCTGGTGATCCAGGTGCCTGAGTACCTGACCACTGGCGAGAAGATCCGCATTCATATCGAAGAGAGCCGCTATATGGGCCGCGCGGATTAAGATTGCGTTAGTATCAGGCCTGGAGGATCGCACGATCCCGTAGGCCTGATAAGCGCAGCGCCATCAGGCGTTGTGTGTAAATGCCGGGCGGCGCTGACGCTGGCCCGGCCTACGGTACTACGTCAGACGACGAAGACTTATAATAAATCGCGGAACAGGGTCTGCTTCAGCGCCAGCTCGACGCCGCGTACTTCCGCCATCCCCTTCAGGCGACCAATCGCCGAATAGCCCGGGTTGGTTTTCTTCCGCAGATCGTCAAGCATCTGATGGCCGTGATCCGGACGGAACGGGATCGGACGCAGATCGCCCGCCTTTTTACGCCGCTGCTCTTCGGTCAAAATCGCTTTTACCACCGCGACCATATCAACATCGCCCTGAAGATGCGCTGCCTCATGGAAGGTTTTTGGATTCTCCTCCCGGCAGGTTGAGCGCAGATGGGTGAAGTGAATGCGGTCGCCAAAGGTTTCCACCATCTTCACCAGATCGTTATCGGCGCGCACGCCGTAGGAGCCGGTGCACATGGTGAAGCCGTTGTTGATGCTATCAACGGTCTCTTTCAGCCACTGCATATCTTCAATGGTAGAGACAATACGTGGCAAGCCGAGAATTGGCCGCGGCGGATCGTCCGGGTGCACCGCCAGGCGCACGCCAGCCTCTTCCGCCACCGGGACAATCGCCCGCAGGAAGACCGCCATATTCTCACGCAGCTGCGCTTTATCAATGCCGTCATACTCTGCCAGGCGGGCGCGGAACTGGTCCAGGGTATAACCCTCTTCCGCTCCCGGCAGGCCAGCAATGATATTGCGGGTCAGCCTGTCGATCTCCGCCTCACTCGCGTTTTCAAACCAGGCCTGCGCCTGACGCTGCTCCTCTTCGCTGTAGTCCGCCTCAGCGCCTTTTCGCTGCAGAATGTGCAGCTCGAAGGCAGCGAAAGCGATTTGATCGAAACGCAGGGCTTTCGAACCGTCCGGCAGCACGTACTCCAGATCGGTGCGGGTCCAGTCGAGGATCGGCATAAAGTTGTAGCAGACGGTATCGATGCCGCAGGCCGCCAGGTTACGGATGCTCTGCTGGTAGTTAGCAATCCAGGTATCAACCTGACCACTGTGGGTTTTAATCTCTTCGTGCACCGGAATGCTCTCAACGACCGACCAGGTTAACCCTTTTTCAGCCAGCAGCGCCTGGCGCTGTTTGATCTCTTCAACCGGCCAAACCTGACCATTAGGGATGTGATGCAGCGCGGTGACCACGCCCGTTGCGCCTGCCTGACGCACATCATCAAGTGAAACCGGATCGTTCGGACCGTACCAACGCCAGGTTTGTTCCATCGCCTCATCCTCAATAAAGTTGTTATACCAATATGTTCCGTACAGATGTTGACTACCATACATGTTTCCCTGGACGGGTCAATTGGTCCGCTACCTTTGATTGATCCAGCTCACGTTCCTCAGATATTTGGGGCACACCAATTCAATTTGCTGTCATATAACTTTACACTGCATTTTGTTAATTATTGGTTAATCAGGTGTATTGTTCATGAAAACTATTGCCTCTGTTGCCCTCGCGGAAAACGTTCAACAACCAGGGTACGATCGTCAGGCGCTACGCTCGCGCATTGTCCACTTCGGGTTTGGCGCTTTTCACCGCGCCCATCAGGCGCTGTTAACCGATCGGGTGCTGAACGCCCGGGGCGGCGACTGGGGCATCTGTGAAATTAGCCTGTTTAGCGGCGACAGGTTAATGACCCAGCTTCGCGAGCAGGATCATCTCTTTACCGTGCTGGAGAAAGGCGCCGAGGGAAATCAGGCAATTGTCGTTGGCGCGGTGAAGGAGTGCCTCAACGCGAAGCTCGACTCGCTGGCGGCCATTATTGAAAAGTTTTGCGAGCCACAGGTGGCGATTGTCTCCCTGACCATCACCGAGAAAGGCTACTGCATCGATCCGGCTACCGGCAAGCTGGATACCCGTAACGAACGCATCATGCACGATCTGCAGAACCCGCAGGCACCGCACTCCGCGCCGGGCATTCTGGTTGAGGCCCTCTCCCGCCGCCGCGAGCGGGGTCTGCCTCCCTTTAGCGTCCTCTCCTGCGACAACATTCCGGATAACGGCCACGTGGTCAAAAACGCCGTGCTGGGGATGGCGCAGCAGCGCTCCGCCGAGCTGGCGCAGTGGATCGGCGAGCAGGTAAGCTTCCCGGGCACGATGGTCGATCGCATTGTACCTGCGGCCACCGACGCCTCGCTGGCCGAGATCGCCGAGGTGCTGGGGGTAGACGATCCCTGCGCCATCAGCTGCGAGCCTTTTATCCAGTGGGTTATCGAAGACAACTTTGTTGCCGGGCGTCCGGAATGGGAAGCCGCCGGCGTGCAGATGGTCGATGACGTTCTCCCCTGGGAGCAGATGAAGCTGCGGATGCTCAACGGCAGCCACTCCTTTTTAGCGTATCTCGGCTATCTGGCTGGCTTCGCCCACATCAACGACTGTATGGCAGACATGCACTTCCGCGATGCCGCCCGTCGTCTGATGCTGGATGAGCAGGCCCCGACCCTGCGCATTACCGGCGTCGGTCTAACCGACTACGCCGAGAGCCTGCTGGCGCGCTTTGCCAATCCGGCGCTTCAGCACCGCACCTGGCAAATTGCGATGGACGGTAGCCAAAAGCTTCCTCAACGTATGCTGGAGAGTATTCGCCTGCATCTGGAACGCGGGACCGACTGGCCGCTGCTGGCGCTGGGCGTGGCGGGCTGGATGCGCTACGTCAGCGGCGTCGATGACGCGGGCCAGGCCATTGAGGTGCGCGATCCGCTGGCGGAGAAATTCCGTGAGAAGGTGGCTCAGAGCAGCGAGGACGAGCGCACTACGGCCCTGCTCTCGCTGGGCGAAATTTTTGGCAGCGACCTGCCGCATAACCCAACCTTTGTCTCCGCCATTGAGGCCGCCTGGCAACGTATCGCCACCCAGGGCGCGCATCGGGCGGTCGTTGCCACGCTACAGCGTTAACCTTTTCTGCTTTTATCGCGGACGGATAATGCTGCCGTCCGCAGTTACCCTTCTCTTTTCACTCTTTTTTCGCCAGGATGGTGAGATCGTTTTTACGCCCTTACGCGGGCGGGATTATTTCTGGAGTGAATGTGACTAAGACCAACTTAATTACCGGCTTCCTGGGCACCGGCAAAACAACCTCTATATTGCATCTGCTGGCAAATAAGCCAGAGGGGGAGAAGTGGGCCGTGCTGGTCAATGAATTTGGTGAGGTCGGTATTGACGGGGCGCTGATGGCTGAGAGCGGTGCGCTGCTGAAAGAGATCCCCGGCGGCTGTATGTGCTGCGTCAACGGCCTGCCGATGCAGGTCGGGCTGAATACGCTGCTGCGCCAGGGGAAACCCGACCGCCTGCTGATTGAGCCAACCGGGCTGGGCCATCCGAAGCAGATCCTCGATATCCTCACAGCGGAGGTTTACGAGCCGTGGATCGACCTGAGCGCCACCCTCTGCCTGCTCGACCCGCGTCAGCTGCTGGATGAAAAGGCAGTTACCAACGAGAATTTCCGCGATCAGCTGGCGGCGGCGGATATTATCGTCGCCAATAAAAGCGATCGCGCGACCCCTGAAAGCGAGGCGGCGCTGGCTACGTGGTGGCAGCAGTTCGGCGGCGACCGCCAGCTGCTCACTGCCACCCAGGGCGAGATCGATCCTGCGCTGCTGGATGTGCCGCGCCGCAACCGCCGCGAGCTGCCCGCCAGCGCCGAACACAATCATGCCCACGGAGAGAAAAAGGGGCTGGCGGCGCTGAACCTGCCCGCTCACCAGCGCTGGCGGCGTAGCCTGAACAGTGGCCAGGGCCATCAGGCCTGCGGCTGGATTTTCGATGCTGAAACACGATTTGATACCGTAGGTATTCTGGAGTGGGCGCGTCTGGCTCCGGTTGGTCGGGTCAAAGGCGTTATGCGCATTGCCGAGGGGCTGGTGCGCATCAATCGTCAGGGAGAAGATTTGCGGATTGAGACACAAAGCGTCGCTCCACCGGACAGCCGGATTGAGCTGATTGCGGATCACGACGTGGACTGGAATGCGCTTCAGTCCGCTCTGTTGAAGCTTCGTTTAGCGGATGCGGATTAACGTTGCGGCTTTAGAATCTGCCGTGATGGAATAATGAAAAACCGACTGCCTCTTATATTACTGCTTAACGTTGCCGGGCTGGCACTGTTTTTATCCTGGTATCTGCCCGTCAATCATGGCGCCTGGTTTACGCTGGACTCCGCGATTTTTCATTTTTTCAATCATCTGCTGGTGGAGAGCCGCGCCTTCCTGTGGCTGGTGGCCATCACCAATAACCGGGCATTTGACGCCTGCTCGCTGCTGGCGATGGGTTGTGTGATGCTCGCGTTCTGGTTAAAGGCGGATAACGAGGGTCGCCGCCGTATCTTCGCTATCGGCTTAACAATGTTGATGACGGCGCTGGTCGTGAACCAGCTGGCACAACATCTCTATCCGGTTAAGCGCGCCAGCCCTACCCTCTATTTCAGCGATATCTGGCGGGTGAGCGAGCTGCTGAATATTCCCACCAAGGATGCGTCAAAAGATAGTTTTCCTGGCGATCACGGTATGATGCTGCTTATTTTTTCTACATTTATGCTGCGCTATTTCGGCGTGAAACCATTTATTGTTTCCCTGATTATTTTTGTGGTTTTTGCATTTCCACGGGTAACCATCGGCGCTCACTGGTTTAGCGATATCGCCGTCGGTTCGCTCTCTGCGGTGCTAATTGGCCTGCCGTGGATCCTGCTTACGCCCCTAAGTGATAAAATCATTTCGCTATCTGACCGATACCAGCCTGGTAAAAATAAACAATTTAATAACATTTAAACGATTGACATTAACAACAAGCGTCAGGGATACATTAGGATCCCTGACACAATTTTTTACCGATCGGCGCAGTTTGTCATCGTTTTGTCATTTAATTCTCTTTACAAATTAGCCAGTTGAATGTTTTTTACGCCAGACAGGCTGCTTTTTATACAAATCATTTTTTTCACTTTGTCTATCATAATTTCTTATAAAAAATCGTATAAAACCACTCGCAATGGGGGTAACGATCGGGTAATCTCGATGACGTTTCGCCTCACAGAGATAAATATTCCCGCTGTGAATTAATTTGTGCGTTTCACCACAGATTTGACCAAGAGGAATTGTCTCTCAGTGCGCAAGTAATTAGGCTCGTCACGTTTGGCATTTTTATAACGATTATTATCGTTAAGGACTTCAAGGGAAAATAAGTAACATGGTCAAATCTCAACCGTTCCTGAGATATCTCTGGCGGGCTATCCCCGCGATTGCAGTAGCGGCACTGCTTTCAGCTTGTTCGACAAATACCGCAAAGAATATGCACCCTGAGACGCATGTTGTGGGCATGGAAGATGCCTCATCACTGCAAGCCTCTCAGGATGAATTTGAAAGTATGGTACGTAATCTCGACGTTAAATCGCGACTTATGGACCAATACGCCAGCTGGAAAGGCGTGCGTTACCGTCTTGGCGGTGATACCAAGCGCGGCATTGACTGCTCCGCTTTTGTACAGCGCACCTTCCGTGAACAGTTTGGCCTTGAGCTGCCACGTTCGACCTACGAACAGCAGGAGATGGGTAAATCGGTATCACGCAGCGGCCTGCGCACCGGTGATCTGGTTCTCTTCCGTGCCGGCTCTACCGGACGCCACGTTGGCATCTATATCGGTAATAACCAGTTCGTTCATGCTTCCACCAGCAGCGGTGTGATGATCTCCAATCTGGACGAGCCATACTGGAAAAAGCGCTACAATGAAGCGCGCCGCGTTTTAGTTCGTAGCTGATTAGTTCGCAGCTGATTAATACGAGGCTAACTCCCCGGGACCGGTTTTCCCTTGGCCGGTACCGAGAGAGCATAAATGAACGCGTTGCTTCGGCAGCGCTTTTTTTTGCTCTTTTTCCGGGTGAATTTTACACAGTGTAATAACGCGCAAATGATATTCACAATATCCGCAAGGTCACCTATCATGCACTGAACCCCAGCGCCCGGTAAAAGGACACTGCCTGATGACGTTTGCGCGCCTCTCTGCCCTGCTGCTTGCCCTGCTCTGCTTAACCTGCCAGGCGCAGACGATAAAAGAGAACTATGCCTTTGCCGTCATTGGCGAACCGAAATACGCGACTCACTTTACTCACTTCGACTACGTAAACCCGGCGGCCCCTAAAGGCGGCAACGTCACGCTGTCGGTCATTGGCACCTTCGATAACTTCAACCGCTTTGCCCTGCGCGGCAATGCTGGGGTACGCACGGAGTCGCTCTATGACTCGCTCTTCACCACCTCCGACGATGAGCCAGGCAGCTACTATCCGCTGATTGCCGAGGTCGCGCGCTATGCCGATGACTATGCGTGGATGGAGATCTCCCTCAACCCACGCGCCACCTTTCACGACGGTTCACCGATTACCGCCCGCGACGTCGCTTTTACTTTCCATAAATTTATGACCGAAGGGGTGCCGCAGTTTCGCCTGATCTACAAGGGCACCACGATGGAGGCCATTGCGCCGCTTACGGTACGTATCCAGCTGGCGAAGCCGGGGAAAGAGGATCTGCTCAGCCTGCTGACCCTGCCGGTGATGCCGGAGGCGTTCTGGAAGGATCATAAGCTCAGCGATCCCCTTGCCACCCCGCCGCTGGGCAGCGGGCCTTACCGCATCAGCAAGTGGCGAATGGGTCAGTATATTGTCTATAGCCGGGTGAAGAATTACTGGGGAGCGAACCTGCCGGTGAACCGCGGCCGCTGGAATTTCGACAGCATTCGCTATGACTACTACCTTGACGATAACGTCGCCTTTGAGGCCTTCAAGGCGGGGGCATTCGACATGCGCACCGAGGGCGATGCCAAAAACTGGGCCACCCGCTACAGCGGTAAAAACTTCAGCAACCAGCAGATTGTTAAACGGGAGCTGAAGAACGAATCGGCCCAGGATACGCGCTGGCTGGCGTTTAACAACCAGCGCCCCCTGTTTCGCGACCGCCGCGTGCGCGAGGCGCTCACCCTCGCCTTTGATTTTGAGTGGATGAACAAGGCCCTGTTCTATAAAGCCTACAGCCGCACCAACAGCTATTTCCAGAATACCGAGTACGCGGCACGCGGCTATCCGGATGCGGCTGAGCTGACCCTGCTCGCGCCGATGAAGGCCGATCTGCCGCCGGAGGTGTTTAACGCGATCTACCAGCCGCCGGTATCAAAAGGCGATGGCTTCGATCGCCCTAACCTGCTGAAGGCCGGCACGCTGCTGGATGACGCCGGCTGGGTTCTCAAAAACAAGAAGCGGGTGAATGCCAAAACCAGCAAACCCTTCAGCTTTGAGCTACTGCTGCCTGCCGGGGCCAATAACCTGTGGGTGATGCCTTTCCAGCATAACCTGGCGCGGCTGGGGATCGTGATGAACGTGCGCCAGGTGGATAACTCCCAGCTCACCAACCGCCTGCGCAGCCGTGACTTCGATATGATGCCGCGCACCGTGCGCGCCATGCCGTGGCCCGGCACCGATCTGCAGATCTCATGGGGATCGCAATACCTTGATTCCACCTATAATACGCCCGGGGTCAGCAGTCCGGTGATTGACGCCCTGCTGGCGCAGATAGTCGCCAACCAGGGTGATAAAGAGAAGCTTCTCCCACTGGGGCGTGCCCTGGATCGCGTTCTGACCTGGAACTACTACATGCTGCCGATGTGGTATATGGCTGCCGATCGCCTCGCATACTGGGACAAGTTCTCCATGCCCGAGGTACGCCCCATCTACTCCCTCGGGTTTGAGAATTGGTGGTATGACGTAAATAAAGCGGCAAAACTGCCTGCCGACAGGCGTTAAGGAGCATACGAGACGATGGGTGCCTATCTGATCCGCCGCCTGCTGCTGGTGATCCCTACCCTGTGGGCGATCATCACCATTAATTTTTTTATCGTCCAGATCGCCCCCGGCGGGCCGGTGGATCAGGCGATCGCCGCCATTGAGTTCGGCAGCCAGGGCGGCGTACCGGGCGGCGGCGGCGAAGGCATGGGTGCCACCCATGCCCGCACCGGCGTCGGCAACGTGGGTGAGGGGCAGTACCGCGGCGCACGCGGTCTGGATCCGGAGGTGATCGCCGAGATCACCAAGCGCTATGGCTTTGATAAACCGCTGTACGAGCGTTACTTCACCATGCTCTGGAACTACATGCGTTTTGACTTTGGCGACAGCCTGTTCCGCAGCGCCTCGGTACTGCAGCTGATCAAAGACAGTATGCCAGTCTCCATCACCCTTGGGCTTTGGGGAACGCTGATTATCTACCTGGTCTCGATCCCATTAGGGATCCGCAAGGCGGTGTATAACGGCAGCCGCTTCGATATCTGGAGCAGCGCCTTTATTATTATCGGCTACGCCATTCCCGCGTTTCTCTTCGCTATCCTGCTGATTGTGCTCTTTGCGGGCGGCAGCTACTACGATCTCTTCCCGCTGCGCGGGCTGGTATCGGCCAATTTTGACGCCCTGCCCTGGTATCAAAAAATTATCGACTACCTGTGGCACATCACCCTGCCGGTGCTGGCGACGGTGATCGGCGGCTTTGCGGCGCTGACCATGCTGACTAAAAATTCGTTTCTCGATGAGATTCGTAAGCAGTATGTGGTGACCGCCCGGGCGAAGGGGGTGAGCGAGCGGGCTATTCTGCATAACCATGTCTTCCGTAACGCCATGCTGCTGGTGATCGCTGGCTTCCCGGCGACCTTTATCAGCATGTTCTTTACCGGCTCGCTGCTGATCGAGGTGATGTTCTCTCTTAACGGCCTTGGCCTGCTGGGCTATGAGGCGACCGTGTCGCGGGACTATCCGGTGATGTTTGGTACGCTCTATATTTTCACCCTGATTGGCCTGCTGCTGAATATCCTGAGTGATATCAGCTACACGCTGGTCGATCCGCGTATTGATTTTGAGGGTCGCTGATGCGTCGATTAAGCCACGTCAACCAGGCCCGCTGGGCGCGCTTTCGCCATAACCGCCGCGGTTACTGGTCGCTGTGGATCTTTGCGGTAATTTTTCTTCTGAGTCTCGCTTCGGAGCTGATCGCTAACGATAAACCGCTGCTGGTGCGCTATCACGACCATTGGTATGTGCCGGTGCTCAAGGATTACAGCGAGACCACGTTCGGCGGCGCGTTTGCCACCCCGGCGGACTATCAGGATCCGTGGCTGCAACGGCAGCTCACTACCCACGGCTGGGCGCTATGGGCGCCGGTGCGTTTTGGTGCCACCAGCATCAACTTCGCCACCGATACCCCCTTCCCCTCGCCGCCGTCCGCGCAGAACTGGTTGGGGACCGATGCCAACGGCAGCGACGTGCTGGCGCGCATCCTCTACGGCACGCGTATCTCGGTGCTGTTTGGTCTGATGCTGACCCTCTGCTCCAGCGTAATTGGCGTGCTGGCCGGGGCACTGCAGGGCTACTACGGCGGCAGGATCGACCTCTGGGGCCAGCGCTTTATTGAGGTCTGGTCGGGGATGCCGACCCTGTTTCTGATCATCCTGCTCTCTAGCGTGATCCAGCCTAACTTCTGGTGGCTGCTGGCGATCACGGTGATCTTCGGCTGGATGAGCCTGGTGGGCGTGGTGCGGGCGGAGTTCCTGCGCACCCGTAACTTCGACTATATCCGTGCGGCTCAGGCGCTGGGAGTGCGCGATCGCGACATCATCCTCCGCCATATGCTGCCCAATGCAATGGTCGCCACCCTCACCTTCCTGCCCTTTATCCTCTGCGGCTCCATCACCACCCTGACCTCGCTCGACTTTCTCGGCTTTGGCCTGCCGCTGGGTTCGCCCTCGCTGGGGGAGCTGCTATTACAGGGTAAAAATAACCTGCAGGCACCGTGGCTGGGCATTGCTGCCTTCCTCTCGGTAGCGGTGCTACTCTCTCTGCTGATCTTTATTGGCGAAGCCGTGCGCGACGCATTCGATCCTAATAAGGCGCTCTGATATGACTCCCCTGCTTACCATTGATTCGCTCTCGGTAGCCTTCCGTCATCAGGATCAGCTGCGTACCGTGGTCAGCGATCTCTCTTTACAGGTCGAGGCCGGTGAAACCCTGGCGCTGGTCGGCGAGTCCGGCTCCGGCAAAAGCGTCAGCGCCCTGTCTATTCTGCGGCTGCTTCCCTCCCCGCCGGTGGTCTACCCCAGCGGTGATATCAGTTTCCACGGCGAGTCGCTGCTTCACGCCAGCGAGCAGACCCTGCGCGGCGTGCGCGGAAATAAGATCGCCATGATTTTCCAGGAGCCGATGGTATCGCTTAACCCGCTCCACACCCTGGAGAAGCAGCTCTATGAGGTACTCTCCCTGCATCGCGGCATGCGGCGCGAGGCGGCGCGCGCCGAGATCCTCACCTGTCTCGATCGGGTGGGGATCCGTAACGCCCGCGCACGGCTGGGGGATTTCCCGCATCAGCTCTCCGGCGGCGAGCGTCAGCGGGTGATGATTGCCATGGCGCTGCTGACCCGCCCGGCGCTGCTTATCGCCGATGAGCCAACCACCGCCCTTGACGTCGCGGTGCAGGCGCAAATTCTACAGCTGCTGCGCGAGCTGCGTGACGAGCTAAATATGGGCCTGCTGTTTATTACCCATAACCTGAATATCGTACGCAGGCTGGCGGATAGCGTGGCAGTGATGCATAACGGCCGCTGCGTAGAGCAAAACCGGGCGGCAACTCTGTTTAGCGCCCCGCAGCACCCCTACACCCAGCGCCTGCTGGCAAGCGATCCAGCGGGCGATCCGGTTCCGCTTCCCCCCGACGCGCCGACGCTGCTTGAAGTGGATCGCCTCGGCGTCGCCTTCCCGCTGCGCAAGGGCGTGTTTAAGCGCATCGTCGGCCAGAAGCCGGTGGTCACCGATCTGAGCTTTACCCTGCGGGCGGGGGAAACCTTAGGCCTCGTGGGCGAGTCTGGCTCGGGCAAGAGCACCACCGGGCTGGCGCTGCTGCGTCTGATTGCCTCGCAAGGCGTGATTCGCTTTGACGGCCAGCCGCTAAATCAGTGGGGGCGTAAGCAGATGCTGCCGGTGCGTCACCGGATGCAGGTGGTTTTTCAGGATCCCAACTCCTCCCTTAACCCCCGCCTTGATGTGCAGCAGATTATTGAGGAGGGGCTGCGCGTGCATCAGCCAGCGCTGACCCCACAGGCGCGTGAGGAGCGGGTCATTGCGGTGATGCAGGAGGTGGGCCTCGATCCTGAAACCCGGCATCGCTACCCGGCCGAGTTCTCCGGCGGCCAGCGCCAGCGCGTCGCCATCGCCCGGGCGCTGATTTTACAGCCGGAGCTGATCGTGCTGGATGAACCGACCTCGTCTTTGGATCGCACCGTGCAGGCGCAGATCCTGAGCCTGCTGAAGTCATTGCAGGAGAAGCACCGGCTGGCCTATCTGTTTATCAGTCACGATCTGCAGGTAGTCCGGGCGCTGTGTCACCAGGTCATTATCCTGCGACAGGGTGAAGTGGTTGAGCAGGGAGAGTGCCAGCGCGTATTTGCCGATCCGCAGCATGACTATACACGCCAGCTGCTGGCGCTCAGCTAGCGTATTCTTGACAGGCGTGTGGCTTAGAAAGGATTGTTGCTGGCAAACGGCTCAGCAATGGCTACGCCGAAATTTTTCAGGCGGCAGGTCGCAGCAAACTCATCCTGACGGCTAACGAACAGGCATGGCTCGCCTTCGCACTCCAGCACCGAGCAATCCACTTCGATATCGCTCAGCGCCTGGCTCAGTTTGCGCATCACCGGCCAGGCCATATCGCCGTCCGGACTCAGCAGTTTTAACGCCACCAGGCAGTTATCACCGCTCTGGCCGTTCGATGGGATCGGTTCGACTTGCGAGCCGGCAGAGCCTGCCAGCCAGCGGTAACTTTGGGGTAACCGATGCACAATAGAGAGATTTAAGCTATTCATGTTCTTCCCCGAAGCAATAACTTCACAATTCATTTACATCTATATTAACACATCATTGACATTTCATCCTGCCACGACGCGGTAACCGCTTACATCCTTGAATTTGCAAGGTTAGCAGCCTCATTATTAGGGTGAGCGGTTGATGTCGCGCCTCACCTTTTGGGGGTATATGTACCCGTTTCTGCGATCTAACTCAACCTTTTTAACTACAACAGTGTGACATTTACACAAATAGATTTTACATAATAGAAACAAATGATAGCACTCTAACAATAGATTGGGATGATATGTGTAAAGAAGGAGGCAGTTCTGCCCCCTGAAGGCATACGCTAGCCGCGCTTAGGACGGCTGGCGTAGAGATAGAAGAGAATCGAGCTGGTGGCGCAGAAGGCGATAGACCAGATCATCGGCCAGGCGCTGTTAAAGGTCGCCAGGGAGAGCAGCGCGCCAACGATGGCACCGATACCAAAGCGGAACGTCCCCGCCAGCGATGAGGCAGTACCTGCCATATGGGGAAACTCATCGAGAATAACCGCCATGGCATTCGAGGCCACCAGCGAGACGCAACCGACGAAAGCTGCGACGCCCATCACCAGCGCCCAGAAGCCGACGTCAAACGCGGCGCTCAGCACCAGCCACAGCGCCATCACGAACTGGATCCACAGCCCGGTACGGAACATCCTCAACGCCCCCACCCGTCGTACGAATCGGCCATTGATGATGGTCATCATAAACAGGAAGACGATGTTCAGCGCGAAGTAGTAGCCAAAGTTCTGCGGCAGAACGTGGTTAAGCTCAATGTAGACAAAAGGACCCGCGCTCAGGAACGAGAACATGCCTGCAAAGCTGAAACCGCTTGCAAGCATATAGCTCAGCACCCGCTTGTGGCGAAACAGCGTCGCGAAGTTGCCGAGGGTGGTACGCATACGAAACGGTTGCCGCCGCTCAACCGGCAGCGTCTCGCTGATAAAGAAAAAGATCATCAGCGAGGCCAGCAGCGCAGCGATGGCCAGGATCCAGAAGATAGCGTGCCAGCTTAGCCAGACCAGCACCGCGCCGCCAATCATCGGGGCGAGCAGCGGTGCAACGGTGGTGACCAGCATGACAAACGACATCATCCGCGAGAACTCCTCTTTCGGATAGATATCGCGCATCAGGGCGTTGATCACCACGCTTGCCGCCGCAGCCGCCAGGCCGTGGAAAAAACGCAGGGTGATAAGCTGATCGATGCTCTGGGCCAGCGCGCAGGCACCCGCCGCTGCGGCGAAGATCAGCGTGCCGCCGAGGATCACCGGCTTACGGCCAAGGCTGTCCGCCATCGGTCCGTAGAGCAGCTGCCCCAACGCAAAGCCAAGGATATAGGTGCTCAGGGTCATCTGGGCGCTACCTGCCGGGACGCCAAACTGCTGGGCGATCACCGGCAGCGCGGGCAGATACATATCGATCGAGAGCGGCATCAGCATGGCCAGCAGGCCAAGGATAAAGACAATGCGCAGGGAAGAGTGCTGCCTGGTGGTCACTACGGGCTCCTGAAGTTAGCTGGAAGTGAGGCCAACACTGGCAATCTCTTCTTCGGTTAACGGACGATACTCGCCCGGAGCCAGATCGGCGTCGAGAACAATTGCGCCAATGCGCTCGCGGTGCAGGCCAACAACATGGTTACCCACGGCGGCAAACATGCGTTTAACCTGGTGATAGCGCCCCTCGCTGATAGTCAGGCGTACCTCGGTGGGGGTGATGACCTCCAGCACGGCGGGCTTAGTGAGATCGGGTTCGTTATGCAGCTGGACCCCTTTGGCGAACTGTGCGCCGGTATCGTCGCTCACCGGGGACTCCAGCGTTACCAGGTAGGTCTTCTCGCAGTGGTGGCGCGGCGAGGTGATGCGGTGCGACCACTGGCCGTCGTCGGTCATCAGCACCAGCCCCGTGGTATCGATATCCAGCCGTCCGGCAGCGTGTAGCTTATGCGCCACCGGCTCGTCAAGAAAGTAGAGCACCGTCGGGTGATCGGGGTCGTCGGTAGAGCAGACGTAGCCCTGCGGCTTATGCAGCATAAAGTAGCGCGGACCGCTCTGCTGCACCAGCGTATTGCCGTCATACTCTACCTCGTGCTCGGGCAGGAGTTTGAACGCGGCGTTTTTAACAATCTCGCCATCCACGGTAACGCGGCTGCCGCGGATCTCACGCCCGGCAATAGCCCGGCTGACGCCGAGCTGCTGAGCGATAAACTTATCAAGTCGCATGAAGTCTTATTAGCCTGTAAAGAGTGCTGGAGTCGGACAGAAGTCCGAAAAAAATGAAGCAATTGAGAATCTCTCAGTATAACGGTGTCTCAGCAGCGCTCAAGCGAAAATATCGTGGCATAATATGAGCAGACTAATGAACGCCGAGAGACAATGACCTTTACGCTACGCCCCTATCAACGTGACGCGGTAAACGCCACCCTCACCCACTTTCGCCATCACCATGAGCCAGCGGTGATCGTCCTGCCCACCGGCGCGGGTAAAAGCCTGGTCATTGCCGAGCTTGCCCGCGTGGCGCGCGGTCGCGTGCTGGTGCTGGCCCATGTCAAAGAGCTGGTGGCGCAGAACCATGCAAAATACCTGGCGCTGGGGCTGGAGGCGGATATCTACGCCGCCGGGCTGAAGCGCAAAGAGAGCCAAGGCAAGGTGGTATTTGGTAGCGTGCAGTCGGTAGCCCGCAACCTCGACCACTTCCAGGGCGAATTCTCCCTGCTGATTGTCGATGAGTGCCACCGCATCAGCGATGACGACGAGAGCCAGTATCAACAGATCCTCACCCACCTCTCACAGGTCAACCCTCGCCTGCGCCTGCTGGGGCTAACCGCTACGCCGTTTCGCCTCGGCAAAGGATGGATCTACCAGTTCCACTACCACGGCATGGTGCGCGGCAACGACAAGGCGCTGTTTCGCGACTGCATCTATGAGCTGCCGCTGCGCTACATGATCAAGCATGGCTATCTGACGCCCCCGGAGCGGCTGGATATGCCCATCGTGCAGTATGACTTTAGCCGTTTGCAGGTCCAGAGCAGCGGCCTGTTCAACGAGGCGGAACTCAACCGCGAGCTGAAAAAGCAGCAGCGCATTACGCCGCACATCGTCAGCCAGATCGTGGAGTTTGCCGCCGAGCGCCAGGGGGTGATGATCTTTGCCGCCACCGTCGAGCATGCCCGGGAGATCACCGGTCTGCTGCCCACCGGCGAGGCGGCGCTGATCACCGGCGAGACACCCGGCCCGGAGCGCGATGCGCTGATCGAAGACTTTAAATGTAAGCGTTTTCGCTATCTGGTGAACGTCTCGGTGCTGACTACCGGCTTCGATGCGCCACATGTCGATCTGATCGCTATCCTGCGCCCAACGGAGTCCGTCAGCCTCTATCAGCAAATCGTGGGCCGCGGCCTGCGCCTTGCCCCAGGCAAAACTGACTGCCTGATCCTCGATTATGCCGGTAACCCGCACGATCTCTATGCTCCGGAAGTGGGAGAGCCGAAAGGCAAAAGCGATAACGTGCCGGTGCAGGTCTTCTGCCCCGACTGCGGTTTTGCTAACACCTTCTGGGGAAAGATGGCCGCCGACGGTACGTTAATCGAGCACTTTGGCCGCCGCTGCCAGGGCTTTTTTGAGGATGACGAGGGCCACCGGGAGCAGTGCAGCTACCGCTTCCGCTTTAAAAACTGCCCCCAGTGCAATGCTGAGAACGACATTGCCGCCCGTCGCTGCCGGGAGTGCAACACGGTTTTAGTGGATCCGGACGATATGCTGAAGGCAGCCCTGAAGCTGAAGGACGCCCTGGTACTACGCTGTGGCGGCATGGATCTGCAGCACGGCGCGGACGACAAGGGCGAGTGGCTGAAGATCACCTACTACGACGAGGATGGGGCCGACGTCAGCGAGCGCTTCCGTCTGCACACCCCTGCCCAGCGCACCGCCTTTGAGCAGCTCTTTATCCGCCCACACACCCGCACGCCAGGCGTGCCGCTGCGCTGGATCGTGGCCGCCGATATCGTGGCCCAGCAGGCGCTGCTGCGTCATCCCGATTTTGTCGTGGCGCGCCTGAAGGGTCAGTACTGGCAGGTGCGCGAAAAAGTGTTTGATTACGAAGGCCGCTTCCGCCGGGCAAACGAATTGCGTGGTTAGCGTACTTTTCGTTGAAGAAAAGGCAATTCAGGGCTACTATATCGCCCGCTTTACATCCGTAAAGCCAGAAATCTGCCTGTTGCTGGGTCGCCTGTAGCAGGAATTATTGAAGAGAAATTGATATGTTCACTATCGAAGCACAAGCACGTAAAGAGCAGGGTAAGGGTGCGAGCCGCCGCCTGCGTACCGCGAACAAGTTCCCGGCGATCGTTTACGGTGGCACTGAAGCCCCGATCGCTATCGAACTGGATCACGACAAAGTCATGAACATGCAGGCTAAAGAAGGTTTTTACGGCGAAGTTCTGACCCTGGTTGTTGACGGTACCGAAGTAAAAGTTAAAGTTCAGGCTGTACAGCGTCACCCGTACAAACCTAAACTGGCTCACATCGACTTCGTTCGCGCTTAATCGCTGACGTGTTGAAAAAAACCCCGCTTCGGCGGGGTTTTTTATTGCTACTTACCAGAGGTTCTGCGCTGCAGCTGATCGCGCAGGTTGGGTGGCGTACCCTTGATGGTCAGGGTGTCGGTGGCCGGATCCCAAAAAATACGCTCGCCGAGCAGCATCGCATCAAAGTTGATGGTTAAGCCGCCGCCGCTGCCAGCGTACTTGGTCAGCTGACGCAGCGTGCTACGATCCGCCGGGAAGCTCTCCTCCAGCTCGTAGCCTTTATCGGCGGTAAACTCCTGGAAGCTTACTTCACTAACGCCACCCAGCTCTTGCGACAGCGACGCCAGCTCGATCTCCTCCCCGGCCTGTAGCTGCTCATTGCAGTAGCTGTAGACCTGCTGACGCACGCTCTGGCGCTCGGCTTTGTCCAGCTGTGCCTCGGCGGTAAAGTCATCCACCGCCTGCAGCAGGCCGCGGTTCTGCGCCTTGGCGTTCAGCCCCTCGCTGGCGCCGAGGAAATCCATAAAGAAGTCGGCGACCTTGCGCCCTACCCTGCCCTTCAGGAAGGTCAGGTAACGCGTAGACTCCGGATTGGTCTCCCACTCGGTGAGATCGATCCGCGCCACGATATCCGCATGGTTAATGTCGAGATAGTGGGTGGAGCTGATATCGAGCTGCTCGTTGACGCGCATGCTGCTGAGGTTGTTCAGCACCGCCACCAGCAGATACTCCACCGCCAGATAGCGGTATTGACAGAACAGCACGATGCCGCCGTCGGCAAAGGGGTATTTCGCCAGCTCGTCGCGCAGGCGTCCGGTCGCCGCCCGGCTGAAGGCGAGGAAATCTTCGTTACCCTGGCGCTGCAGGCGCAGCGCGTCTGCCAGCTCGCTCTCGTCGTTAAACAGACCGTAGGCTTTATTTTTTGCACTGTAGATCCGGTGCAGCTCGGCCATCATCTCAACAACGGTGGCCGTCGGCTCCAGTAATGAATCGCGCAGCACCAGCTCAAGGGTCTGCTCATCACGCTTGATAAGCTGGTGCAGGGCAATCTGGTTGATATCCAGACTCATGATAAACTCTCCTTTTAGACCGGCGTATTCAACCACCGCAACGCTAACAGCGCAACCAGAGATAAAAAAGCAGAAAAAAAGCTGTTGCTACGGTAATATGTTGCCCTTTCATAAAGAGACTGATTCTTATTTTATGCCACAGATTTCCCGTTATAGTGATGAACACGTTGAACAACTGCTGAGCGAGCTGGCGAACGTGTTGGAAAAACACCATGCTCCGACCGATCTCTCCCTGATGGTTCTGGGAAACATGGTCACGAACCTGATCAACACCAGCGTTGCCCCGGCACAGCGGCAGGCTATTGTGAAATCCTTCGCCCAGGCGTTGCAGTCCTCCGTGACTGACGATAAAGCGCACTAAAGGACTACGACGGCATTTTATGGTGACTCATCGTCAACGCTACCGAGAAAAAGTCTCCCAGATGGTTAGCTGGGGGCACTGGTTTGCCCTGTTCAACATTCTGTTGGCCATGGTTCTTGGCAGCCGTTACCTGCTTGTCGCCGACTGGCCGACCACGCTTGGCGGCAGGATCTACTCCTGGCTGAGCGTCATCGGCCACTTCAGCTTCCTGGTGTTTGCCACCTATCTGCTGATCCTCTTTCCGCTGACCTTTGTAGTGATGTCGCAGCGGCTAATGCGGACGATCTCCGCCGTGCTGGCCACCATCGGCATGACGCTACTGCTGATCGATAGCGAAGTTTTTACCCGTTTCCACCTGCATCTTAACCCTGTCGTCTGGGAGCTGGTGATCAACCCGGACCAGAATGAGATGGCCCGCGACTGGCAGTTGATATTTATCAGCGTGCCGGTGATCCTGCTGGTGGAGCTGCTGTTTGCTAACTGGAGCTGGCAGAAGCTGCGTAGCCTGACGCGCCGCCGCCGCTACGCCAAGCCGGTGGCCGCCCTCTTCTTTACCGCCTTTATTGCTTCGCATCTGACCTATATCTGGGCGGATGCCAACTTCTATCGGCCGATCACCATGCAGCGCGCTAACCTGCCGCTCTCCTACCCGATGACCGCGCGCCGGTTCCTGGAGAAGCATGGCCTGCTGGATGCGCAGGAGTACCAGCGTCGGCTGGTTGAGCAGGGTAATCCGGAGGCGGTGTCGGTGCAGTATCCGCTGAGCGATCTGCGTTATCGCGATATGGGGCCGGGTCAGAACGTGCTGCTGATCACCGTCGATGCGTTGAACTATTCGCGCTACGAGAAAGAGATGCCCTCTCTGGCAGGCTTTGCCGCAGAGAACATCACCTTTACCCAGCATATGAGCGCCGGTAACGATACCGATAACGGCCTCTTCGGCCTGTTCTACGGGATCTCGCCCTCCTACATGGACGGGGTGCTGTCGGCGCGTATTCCGGCGGCGCTGGTGACCGCGCTTAATCAGCAGGGTTACCAGCTGGGTCTCTTCTCCTCGGACGGCTTCAGCAGTTCGCTCTACCGCCAGGCGCTGCTCTCTGACTTCTCTCTGCCAGCGGCGAAGGCGCAGTCGGATAAACAGACCGCCGACCAGTGGATCAACTGGCTGGATCGTTACGCGCAGGAGGATAACCGCTGGTTCTCGTGGGTAGCATTGAACGGCACGTCGCGGGATGCTGACCAGCAGGACTTCGAACGCCGCTATACGCGTGCCGCCGGTAACGTTGATGCACAGATTGAGCGCGTGCTGACCGCCCTGCGCGATTCGGGCAAGCTGGATAAAACGGTGGTTATCATTACGGCGGGCCACGGCGTCTCCGCAGAGAAGAGTGAGATGGACGAGGGCTGGTCGCGGGGCGATCTGCACGTGCCGCTGGTGATCCACTGGCCGGGCACGCCAGCCCAGCGCATCAGCAAGCTGACCGATCATAAAGATGTGATGACCACCCTGATGCAGCGCCTGCTGCACGTCAGCACCCCGGCGAATGAGTACTCCCAGGGTCAGGATCTGTTTAACGCCGCGCGCCGCCATAACTGGGTTACTGCCGCAGATAACAATACGCTGGCGGTGACCACACCGGAGATGACGCTGGTGCTGAAGCACAACGGCACCTATCAGACCTACAACCTGAAGGGTGAGAAGATTGGCGATCAGAAGCCACAGCTCAGCCTGCTGTTGCAGGTGCTGACGGATGAAAAGCGCTTTATCGCTAACTGATTGATTAATTATAAATCAGTCAGCGGGTTGCCTCTTGCATTCGATGATGAAAAGGGTACTATAAGCGCCACAGTTCGGCACGTAGCGCAGCCTGGTAGCGCACCGTCATGGGGTGTCGGGGGTCGGAGG
>DAMBQR010000007.1:0-14215 GCA_032055545.1 Pseudescherichia sp.
CAATGATGTACTCTTCCGCGAAACCCGCCGGGCTCTGCGCCTTAATGACCATAGAGAAATTTCCATTACACAGCGAAACAAAGAGACTCATCATACCAGAGCGAAGGGGCAGCAGATAGCGTGAAACAGGAAGAAAAAGGGATCGTCGTTCTGTTTTTACGCTTTTCTTAAACGCCCATTTTTAGCGTATTGTGCTGCCGGTTTTACCCTTGCCGGGCTTTTTCACTTCCACCCTAAAAACCGCTTATTATCCGCTCTTACAGCCGCTGCTGAACCCTTTGTCATCATAGGGTATATTCGTTTACACTGCGCTGTCTGGCATCTCTCAGGGAAATGATTATGTTGCGATTTTTAAACAAGTGCTCACACGGGCGCGGGGCCTGGCTCCTCATGGCTCTGACTGCGTTTGCACTTGAGCTGGTGGCGTTATGGTTCCAGCACGTGATGCTGCTAAAACCGTGTGTTTTGTGTATTTATGAGCGCTGCGCGCTGTTTGGGGTGATGGGTGCGGGGCTGGTTGGGGCTATCGCGCCGAAAACGCCGCTGCGCTACGTTGCCATTGCTATCTGGCTCTACAGCGCCTGGCGCGGCATTCAGCTGGCATGGGAGCATACGATGATCCAGCTGCACCCTAACCCGTTTATGACCTGCGACTTCGCCGCCCGTTTCCCGAGCTGGCTGCCGCTGGATAAGTGGCTGCCGCAGGTATTTGTTGCGTCCGGCGACTGCGCCGAGCGTCAGTGGTCCTTTCTGACGCTGGAGATGCCGCAGTGGCTGGTGGGGATCTTTATCGCCTACTTCGCCGTCGCCATCCTCGTGCTGATTGCCCAGGCGTTCAAACCAAAAAAACGCGATCTCTTTGGTCGCTAAGCGCCGGGCTTGTTGAGGATGTGATCCTCCCAGTCGCGTACCTCGGACTCCGTCACCGCAATGTGGCGGACCGAGATGCGCTCGGCGTGCATCGCCGCTTTTGAGCCGCTACGCAGCGGATGCCAGATCGGCAGTGCTTTCCCCTCCGCCAGCAGACGATAGGCACAGGTCGGCGGCAGCCACTCAAAGGTCGGCAGGTTCTCCCGCGTCAGCTTAATGCAGTCCGGCTCATACTCGAAACGACGTTCGTAGTTGCGGCACTGGCAGGTTTTGATATTCAGCTGGCGGCAGGCGACGTTAGTGAAATAGATCTCATCGGTATCTTCATCCTGAAGCTTATGCAGGCAGCACTGCCCGCAGCCGTCGCACAGCGACTCCCACTCGGCATCAGTCATCTGCTCAAGGGTTTTACTCTGCCAGAAAGGTGTATCGCTCATAAGGAAGTCCGCCGTGAAATTTCAGCTGCACCTTATAACCACTCTGGCACATTGATGCAAGTTTTGCTGCCGGAATCAAATAAAATCGCAGAACAGGAACGGGCCGACAAACTGCACCTTACTCACCGTAGGCCGGGCAAACGCAGTGCCGCCCGGCATTACAGCATCAGCATGGTAACGCCCGGTGGCGCTACGCTTACCGGGCCTACAAAATGTGAACAATGCTAATTCGCAAGCCGGACCTGCGTCAGCGCCGCCCGGCACCCTTAATGAAAGGGTTTACAGCACGCGGGTGGTGAGAGACTGGCCGTTAAAGCTCACTTCCAGCTCGTCACCGCTCTGCAGCGGGCCGACACCTTCCGGCGTACCGGTGAGAATAACGTCCCCGGCGCGCAGGGTGAAGTAGCGGCTCATATAGGCAATCAGCGGCACAATCTTATGGATCATATCCGCCGTGGTGCCCTGCTGGCGCACTTCGCCGTTGATCTTCAGCCCGAGCGGGGTCGTCTGCGGATCGCTCTGGAATTCCGCCGCTGGAATGAAGCCGGAGATCGGGCATGAGTTGTCGAAGCCCTTGGCTTTTTCCCACGGCTGGCCGGCCTTCTTCATTTTGCCCTGGATATCACGCAGGGTGAGATCCAGCGCGACGCCGTAACCGGCAATCGCCTGCTGGACATGCTCTTCTGACGCCTGACGCAGCGTGGAGCCAATCAGCACCGCCAGCTCAACCTCGTGGTGCACCGATCCCAGCCCCTGCGGCAGGGCCAGCGGCTGACGCAGATCGCAGAGTGCGGTTTCAGGCTTAATAAACAGCACCGGCTCTTCCGGCGTAGCGCTGCCCATCTCCTGGATATGTTTCGCATAGTTACTGCCAACGCACACAACCTTACTGACGGGAAAATCTAACAGCGCACCCTGCCAGTTATGATGCTGATACATGTTACCCCCTGACTAACCCATTGAACGCGAGTGGAATTTGACTATCACCGTCGTCTCAGGATTTGTCAATCTTCCCGCTGCTCTGTAAGTGCTGCTTAAGGAGATCCTCCTGCGGCGGCGGCATCTGCAGGTAGTAGCCCTGCTCCTGCAGCGCCTCTTTGACCTTCTCCAGATCGGCATTGGCTAACTGTTTGCGCCCGTCGAGGGGCAGCAGCATCGTCATCACCGGCTGGCCAAAACTTTTCATCAATGCTTCAGGTACCCGAGAAAAATCACCTTTTTTCTCGATATACAAATAGGTCTGTTCACGCTTAGTACTTCGGTAGATCACACAAAACATACTTTTACTCTTAATTAATGGGAGGTGTCTTGCCTCAATATAGCGGGGACTATAACATGCCTGAGAGTCTTCGGAATATCACCCCGTGCGCGGGGGATAATAGCTAAATGAGTAAGGTCAGGATGTCAAACACGCCCATCGAGCTTAAAGGCAGTAGTTTTACCTTATCAGTGGTTCATTTGCATGATGCGAAACCCGAGGTTATTCGTCAGGCCTTAGAAGACAAAATCGCACAGGCTCCCGCTTTTTTACAGCATGCTCCCGTTGTTATTAACATTTCCGCGCTGGAAGAGGTGGTTAACTGGTCTGCTTTGCAAAAAGCAATCACCAGCACCGGTTTGCGCATTGTCGGCGTCAGCGGCTGTAAACAGGCCGAGCTGAAGGCTGAGATTGACCGCGCCGGGTTACCGCTGCTTACTGAAGGCAAAGAGAAAGCACGCCAGCAGCAAGCAGAGCCTGTTCCTGCAACACGCGTTGTTGAAGAGCCAATCGTCGCGCCGATCGCTAAAACACGCTTAATTGATGTTCCGGTTCGTTCCGGACAGAGAATCTATGCCCCGGGCTGCGATCTGATCGTCACCAGCCACGTCAGCGCGGGCGCAGAGCTGATCGCCGATGGCAACATCCATATCTATGGCATGATGCGTGGACGGGCGCTGGCGGGGGCCAGCGGCGACAGGGAAGCACAAATTTTTTGCACACATCTCACCGCAGAGCTGGTCTCAATCGCGGGAGAATACTGGCTGAGCGATCAAATCCCGGCCGAATATTATGGCAAAGCGGCACGCCTGCTCCTCGCAGATAACGCTTTGACTGTTCAACCATTGAATTAAGCCCTTATAACAAGGAACTCCTATGGCACGCATTATTGTTGTTACTTCGGGTAAAGGGGGTGTCGGTAAGACCACCTCCAGCGCGGCCATCGCGACTGGTTTGGCCCAGAAGGGAAAGAAAACCGTCGTTATCGACTTCGATATCGGCCTGCGTAACCTCGACCTGATCATGGGTTGTGAACGCCGGGTGGTCTATGATTTCGTTAACGTTATTCAGGGCGATGCGACGTTAAACCAGGCGCTGATCAGAGATAAGCGCACGGAAAGCCTCTATATTCTTCCCGCCTCCCAGACCCGTGACAAAGACGCCCTCACCCGCGAAGGCGTTGAGAAAGTGCTCGACGAACTGAAAGCAATGGACTTCGATTTCATCGTCTGCGACTCCCCGGCCGGGATCGAAACCGGTGCGCTGATGGCGCTCTACTTCGCTGACGAAGCCGTTATCACTACTAACCCCGAGGTCTCCTCAGTACGTGACTCGGATCGCATTCTGGGCATTCTGTCGTCTAAATCGCGCCGCGCTGAGAACGGCCATGAGCCGATCAAAGAGCACCTGCTGCTCACCCGCTACAACCCGGGCCGCGTCAGCAAAGGCGATATGCTGAGCATGGAGGATGTGCTGGAGATCCTGCGCATCAAGCTGGTCGGGGTTATCCCGGAAGATCAGTCCGTGCTGCGCGCCTCTAACCAGGGCGAACCTGTGATCCTGGACGCGACATCAGATGCCGGTAAAGCCTATGCTGATACCGTGGAGCGTCTGCTGGGAGAAGAACGCCCTTTCCGCTTCATCGAAGAAGAGAAGAAAGGTTTCCTCAAACGCCTGTTCGGAGGATAAATTATGGCATTACTTGACTTTTTTCTCTCACGAAAGAAGAGCACCGCTAACATAGCGAAAGAGCGTCTGCAGATCATCGTGGCCGAGCGTCGTCGTAGCGATGCTGAACCACACTATTTGCCGCAGCTGCGCAAAGATATTCTGGAAGTGATTTGTAAGTACGTGCAGATCGATCCGGAAATGGTGACGGTACAGCTGGAGCAAAAAGATGGCGATATCTCAATCCTCGAGTTGAACGTTACTCTGCCAGAAGCCGAAGAGACGAAATAACGTTTTAGCGTTATCTCGTTCATTAAAAAGGCAGCCCGTTAAGCGCTGCCTTTTTTATTTATGCTTATCCACTGGGTTTATTTACAGTGGCCCGTTTGCTAGCGGGGAAATTCCAGCAGCAGAGCCTGCAGGCTCGTCGCCATTAATTCACCGCGCCAGCCGAAGATTAATTCCGGCAGGGTGGCAAACGACTTAATATTCCAGTGCCAGTTAAGCAGCTGATTTATTTGCCGACGCGAGGCCAGCAGCTCGGCGCTCACCCCTTTTGCCACGCTCACCTCCTGCACCAGCGCCTTAATGGCCTTAAAGGCCCGGCGATAGCCTGGCATGTCCAGCAGGTTCAGCAGCGGCTCCGGAAGCGCCTCTTCCGGCAGCGCCTGGGCCTGGGCGACCATCGCCAGCAGGGTTTTGCCGTGGAAGCGGATCTCACTCCCCGAAAGTCCGATGCTATCCAGCTCGCCAAGGCTGCCCGGCATATAGCGCGCTACCGCCCACAGGTTCTCTTCCCGCACGACAAAGTTTACCGCCAAATCGCGCTCGCGGGCCTTACGCAGACGCCACGCCGCCAGCAGTTGCAGGCAGGCCAGCTGGCGGGTGCGCAGCTGCCAGGCGTTGCTAATCTCGCGCCACGCCTCTTCCGGGGCCAGCACCTCCTGACGGCGCAGCTGCATCAGACGGCACTCGTCCAGCGCCGCTGGCAGCCAGCCTGCGGTCTCGGTCTCCGCCATCAGCTTATGGGCGATAGGCAGCAGATACCAGACGTCCGCCGCCGCGTAGTCGCACTGCCGCTCGGTCAGAGGGCGCGCCAGCCAGTCGGTGCGCGACTCACTCTTATCCAGCGCCAGACCGGTGTACTCCTCCACCATAGAGGCAAAGCCCCAGGAGAGCGGGCGACCGCTGAAGGCGGCGAGGATCTGGGTATCGATCAGCGGCTGCGGCAGCTCGCCAAATACGTTGAGAAAAACTTCCAGATCTTCACTGCCGGCGTGGAGAAACTTGGTGACCGCGCGATCCATCAGCAGCTCGCGGAACGGCGCCCAGTCGGTGATCTCCAGCGGATCGATCAGCGAAACCTGCTGGCCGTCATACACCTGGATCAGGCCCAGCTGCGGATAGTAGGTACGGGTGCGGACAAATTCGGTATCAATGGCAAGAGCCGGAAAGGCACGCGCCGCCTCGCTCATGGCCGCCAGCGCGTCGTTGGTGGTGATCATCTGGTAGTTCAAATCATACTCTCTTTGGTTTGCGCCCATAAAAAACGCCGGGCTAACCGGCGTTGGGCGACTCACACGAAGCTTAGACCTTATTGTCTACTTTGGCGCGTGCTTCGTCACGTAATTCTCGCCGTAAAATTTTGCCAACGTTGGATTTTGGCAGCTCCTCACGAAACTCCACCTGCTTCGGTACCTTATAGCCGGTCAGCTGACGACGGCAGAAGGTGATGAGCGCCTCTTCGCTGAGGGCGGGATCCTTCTTCACCACGAAAATTTTTACCTTTTCCCCGCTGCTGCTGGACGGCACGCCAACGGCCGCCACCTCGCGCACGCCAGGGTGCTGCATCACCACGTCTTCAATCTCGTTAGGATAGACGTTGAAGCCAGAGACCAGGATCATATCTTTTTTACGATCGACAATGCGCAGGAAGCCCTCGTCGTCCATCACCGCGATATCTCCGGTCATCAGCCAGCCGTCCTTGATGATCTCGTCGGTGGCGTCGGGACGCTGCCAGTAGCCCAGCATCACCTGCGGCCCTTTGACGCACAGCTCGCCCGGCTCACCGTGCGGCACCTCCCTGCCCTCGTCATCCACCAGCTTCACCTCGGTAGAAGGCACTGGCAAGCCGATGCTGCCGCTGTGGTAGTCGATATCGTGCGGGTTAACGCTGACCAGCGGAGAGCATTCGGTCAGGCCATAGCCCTCGAGCAGATACTGCCCGGTAAGCTTCACCCAGCGCTCGGCGACCGCCTGCTGGACCGGCATCCCGCCGCCTGCGGAGAGGTGGAGAGTGGAGAAGTCGAGCTGCTGGAACTCTTTGTTGTTCAGCAGCGCGTTAAACAGCGTGTTTACCCCGGTCATGGTCGTGAACGGATATTTAGACAGCTCCTTCACCAGCCCCGGAATATCCCGCGGGTTGGTGATCAGAAGGTTCTGCCCGCCCAGCTCGATAAATAGCAGGCAGTTCATGGTCAGGGCAAAGATGTGGTACAGCGGCAGCGCGGTGACCACCAGCTCTTTACCCCGATGCAGCAGCGGCCCGTAGGTGGCATTCACCTGCTCAAGATTTGCCAGCATATTGCGGTGGGTCAGCATCGCCCCTTTGGCAACGCCGGTGGTGCCGCCGGTATACTGCAGAAAAGCGAGATCGTCCGCCACGATCTCCGGCTTAACGTACTGCATGCGGTAGCCGTTGTGCAGCGCCTGGCGAAACGAGATGGCGTCCGGCAGATGGTATTTAGGCACCAGCCGCTTAACGTACTTGACCACAAAGTTGACCAGCGTCCCCTTCGCCGGAGAGAGCTGATCCCCCATGCGGGTCAAAATGACGTGCTGCACCTGGGTTTTGCTCACCACCTTTTCAAGGGTATGGGCGAAGTTGGAGACGATAACGATAGCCGCGGCGCCGCTGTCGTTGAGCTGATGCTCCAGCTCGCGCGGGGTATAGAGTGGGTTAACGTTCACCACGACCATACCGGCGCGCAGGATCCCAAATAGCGCCACCGGATACTGCAGCAGGTTAGGCATCATCAGCGCCACGCGATCGCCCTTCTTTAGCCCCAGTCCCTGCTGGAGCCAGGCGGCAAAGGCCCGGCTGCGCTCCTCCAGCTTGCGGAAGGTCATGGTCTCGCCCATGTTGATGAACGCCGGCTGGTCGGCATAGCGCACCGTGGCAGTTTCGAAGAGTTCCACAAGGGATTGATAGCGATCGGGGTTGATGTCCGCTGGCACGTCGGCGGGATAACGGTTAAGCCAAACCTTCTTCAATGCGTCACCTCTGAAATGAAAATTCGTCGTCATCGCAACTCCGCTTAATAAACATGCCGTTAACATTATATTAACTCATTGTACCAGTTTATTAATTGGCCGATTCACAGGTTGCGAAGCGCGTCACTCTTTTATTCTTGTTATGGTCTTAAAAACGGAGAAACAGCGGAGTATCCGCTGTTTCTTCCCTTAAATAACAGAGAGTTACTCTGTTACGATGGTATGCACGGGTGCCGGCCCGGCGTTATACCAGCCGTAGCCGCCGTAGCCACCGTAACGCCAGGGATTCGGCCCCGGTCCCCAGTACCACGGATCGATGGGCTGCGGCGGCAGCATCACCTGCTGCTGCAGATGCCAGCGCTTATAGCCACTCACCTTCATGACCATAAACTTATAGGGGGTCTCGCCCACTTTACCCTGCTCAACGCCGCTAATGGTGCCGACCACGGTCACATACTGGTTGCGGAAATCCACCGGATCGAGGAAGCCGTTCACGTCGGCGTAGATACGCCCCCGGGACGCTTCGCCAAGAACGGGACGTGCACCGCTATCCAACGGCACCGAGGCGATCTCCAGCCGCGTTTGTCCCTGCTTGTTCTCGATGGCGATGACCTTACCGCCAAAGCGCGCCTCCTGGCCGACGTACAGCTCAGGCGCGTTCATCACCCGCACCAGATCCTGCTGCGGCGTCGGACTGCTGCCTTTAATGGCGTCAGGAACCGAAACGCAGCCGCTCAGCGCTAAGGCGGCTAAGCCTGCCAGCAGCCAGCGCACGGACCCGCTTTGACCCACCTTCTGGGATACCTTCACTTACCACCTTCCTGCTATTTACACTGTTACGTTATGTATATAGCTGAGATTCATTTTCTGCCCGGAAGTTTCTTCCAGGCCACCTCGTTGCGCAAATAAACCGGCTCCGCATGCTCTACGGCGACGGTGCGCTGCTGGGCAAAAAGCTGGCAGGCGAGCGGGAGCATATCTTCGGCGGCGGGCAGCAGAATGCCGCCGTCGCTCAGCGTCAGCCCGCTCTCTTTGCCAAGATCCGGCCACGCTGGCCAGCCTGTGCCCACCGTGGCCCAGGATCCGCTGAGCTGGGCCAGGCGTTCACTGACCGCTTCCGGCTTCAGCACCGCCTCGCTCTCTTCGCCGTGCCAGACGCCCTGCTCATCGCGCTGGTACTCGCCCCAGTAGACTTCGCCCATGCGGGCATCGATAGCGGCCAGCACGCGCGTCGCGCCGGTTTTACGCCACGCGCCCTGCGCCATAGTGGCCAGCGTTGAGACGCCGATCATCGGCAACTCAGCGCCCAGCGCCAGGCCCTGGGCAATACCAATGCCAATCCGCACGCCGGTAAAGCTGCCCGGCCCACGGCCAAAGGCCAGCGCGTCGAGTTCAGCAAGGGTGACGCCGCTGTCGTTCAGCGTCTGCTGAACGAGGGGTAAAATACGTTGGGTATGTTCTCTTGGGCAGAGTTCAAAGTGGGCAGAGGTCTTACCGTCATTCCACAGGGCAACGGAACAGGCCTCTGTGGCGGTATCAATAGCCAGAATTCGCATTGGTCTTCGCGCTCTCGGGGGTGTTAATTCAATAAAATGGCGCGCATCTTAGCACACTCTGCGGCAAATTACTGCGTCGAGACCCCGGCCAGGAATCGCACCGCACGGGCGATGTCCCGGGTGCGCGGCGTCGGCGGCAGGCTGGCGAGGAAGGTGGCGCCATAGGGACGCATTACCAGCCGGTTGTCGCAGATCACCAGCACGCCGCGATCGTCGATGTCGCGGATCAGGCGGCCGACCCCCTGCTTGAGGGTGATCACCGCGTCCGGCAGCTGAACATCGTCAAAAGGATCGCCCCCGCGCAGGCGGCAATCCTCCATCCGCGCCTTCAGCAGCGGATCGTCCGGTGAGGTAAAGGGCAGCTTGTCGATGATCACCAGCGACAGGGTATCGCCGCGCACGTCTACCCCCTCCCAGAAACTGCTGGTGGCGACCAGCAGGGCGTTACCGGCGGTGACAAACTGTTGTAACAGCTGGCCTTTGCTGGTCTCCCCCTGTAACAGCACCGGCAGCGACAGCGTCGCGCGGAACTGCTCCGCCAGATCGCGCATCATGGCGTGGGAGGTGCAGAGCATAAAGCAGCGGCCGTTGTTGGCCTCAATCATCGGCCTGAGCATGGCGGCCAGCTGGCGTGCCGCCCCTGGCTGGTTGGCCTGCGGCAGATTACGCGGCACGCAGAGCAGCGCCTGGCGGGCATAGTCAAAGGGGCTGGGCAGCAGCATTGACTCCGCCTCTTCAATTCCCAGCCGCGAGGTAAAGTGGTGCAGCTCGTCGTTCACCGAGAGCGTGGCAGAAGTGAAGATCCAGCTTCCCGGCTTCTGGGCCATCACCTCTTTGAACTTCTCCGCCACGGTGAGCGGCGTCAGGGCCAGAGTGAAGTGGCGGGAGGTGCACTCGTACCAGTAGCTGAAGCCCGGCTGGTTGATCTCTTTCAGGCGCTTGAGGCGCGTGCGGTAGAGGGTAGCGCGTTCAAAGGCCGCGTCGAGCAGCGCCGAGCGGCCAAGGGAGAGTTTGGCTACGTCGTAGCACAGCTCCAGCGCGTCATCGAGCAGCAGCAGCGCGCGCTGGACGTGGCTGTCCGCCAGCAGCTCGCGCAAATTGCCGCGATAGCCCGGCTCGCCCAGCTGTAAACGGAAATCCTGCGCGCTCTGCGCCAGGCGATCCGCGCACTTCTGCAGCTGCTGGGTGTCTTTCAGTTCGGTGCGGTAGGCAATGGTGAAATCCTTCGCCAGATCCAGCAGCTGACGGCTGGAGAGCGACTGGCCGAAGTACTGGCTGGCGATATCCGGCAGCTGGTGCGCTTCGTCGAAGATCATCACGTCGGCCTCGGGGATCAGCTCGCCAAAACCGCTGTCTTTCACCACCATGTCGGCGAGAAAGAGGTGGTGGTTAACCACGACCACATCGGCATCCATCGCCTTTTTGCGCGCCTTGACCACGAAGCAATCTTTATACATCGGGCAGTCGCTGCCGAGACAGTTGTCGTTGGTGCTGGTGACCAGCGGCCAGGCCTGGGAGTCCTCCGCCACGCTGGCGCAGGTGCTGATGTCGCCGTCCAGCGTCTGGCTCGACCACGACCGCAGCAGGATGACGTCGCTAAGGATCTGCACCGGCAGATCGCCGCCGGCAAGGGCCTGTTGCTCAAGGCGCTCAATGCAGAGGTAGTTAGAGCGCCCCTTCAGCAGCGCCAGGCGCCCGGTATACTCCAGCGCCCGGGAGACAGTAGGCAGATCGCGGCTGTAGAGCTGATCCTGCAGTGCTTTCGAGCCGGTAGAGATAATCACCTTCTTCCCGGCGCGCAGGGCCGGTGCCAGATAGGCATAGGTCTTCCCCGTCCCCGTTCCGGCCTCAACCACCAGCGGCTGGGTATTGGCAATGGCGGCGCTCACCGCTTGCGCCATCTGCCGCTGCGGCTCACGCGGTTTAAACCCCGGTATCGCTTTCGCTAACTGCCCGTCTGTTGCAAAATCGTCCGTTACACTGTTCTCTGCCACGCCGCCCCCTGGTTATATCGCCAGTGATTATGTCAGGCGCAGGAATTTTTAGCTAGCCGAAGTCGTGACAGGATTGCTACCCATGTGGCACTCTTGGCCCTGCAAAACAGCCATAAAGGAGTGAAAAGTGACGATTAAACGTATTGATGCCGAGGCGCGCTGGTCAGATGCGGTGATCCACAACCAGACGCTGTACTACACCGGCGTACCGGAGAACCTGGAAGCGGACGCCGAGGCCCAGACGGCCAATACCCTGGCGCAGATTGATGCCGTGCTGGAGAGACAGGGCAGCGATAAGAGACGTATTCTGGACGCCACCATTTTTCTGGCCGACGCCAGCGACTTTGCGGCGATGAACCGCGCCTGGGATGAGTGGGTGGTGGCAGGCCATGCGCCGGTACGCTGCACCGTACAGGCGACGCTGATGAACCCGCAGTACCGGGTCGAAATTAAAATTATCGCCGCGGTGTAGGGTTACTCCTCTTCATCCTCATCTTCAAAGCGTGCCACGATCCGCTCCCCGGTATGGCTGGCACGCAGCTCTTCGGCGACCACCGCTATCGCCTGCCCGCTGCTCATCCCTTCGGACATAAGCTGCTGAATACGCTCTACCGCCTGCTGCTGTTGCTCATGACTGAGCGAAGGTAAACCTGCAAACATCGTCAACTCCTGCTAGATTATCAGCGCTAATTATTTCACGCTGCCTGGTTGTTTGCCACACATGAACACGTTTTCCCCTACCGTTATTAACTTGCCGTGGCGTCATGACGCCGCTGAGTTCTGGTTTGCCCGCCTGAGCCACCTGCCGTGGGCGATGCTGCTGCACTCCGGCCATGCCGATCACCCCTACAGCCGCTTCGATATTGTCGTTGCCGATCCGCTGGGGACGCTGGTGACCAGCGGGGAGACCACGCGCGTAACGCTGGACGGGACGGAGATCTCATCGGCCGATCCGCTGGTGCTGCTTAAGCAGGCGCTAACGTCGCTGGGACTGCCCGTCGAGGTCAATCCCGATCTCCCCTTCCAGGGCGGCGCGCTGGGGCTGTTTGGCTACGATCTGGGTCGGCGCTTTGAAAATCTGCCCGCGCAGGCAAAGGCCGATATTGCCCTGCCAGATATGGCGGTAGGACTGTATAACTGGGCGCTGATTGTCGATCACCATAAAAAGAGTGTGTCGCTACTCAGCCACGGCGACGTCAGTGCCCGTCTTACCTGGCTGGAAGCGCAGCAGGCTCCCGCCAGTAACGCTTTTAACCTGACCTCAGGCTGGCACTCTAACATGAGCGCGGCGGAATATAGCGCTAAGTTTGATCGCGTGCAGGCTTATCTGCAGAGCGGTGACTGCTACCAGGTTAATCTGGCCCAGCGTTTTCAGGCTACCTATCAGGGCGATGAGTGGCAGGCGTTTACCTGTCTTAACGCCAGCAACCGCGCGCCGTTCAGCGCCTTCCTGCGGCTTGATGAGGGGGCGATTCTGAGCCTCTCGCCGGAGCGGTTTATCCATCTGGAGGAGGACCGCATACAGACCCGGCCCATTAAGGGCACCCTGCCCCGGCTGGCGGATCCGCAGGCCGATCGGCAGCAGGCGGAAAAGCTGGCGGCCTCGTCCAAGGATCGCGCGGAAAACCTGATGATCGTGGATCTGATGCGCAACGACATTGGCCGGGTGGCGGTCCCCGGCTCGGTACGTGTTCCGGAGCTGTTTGTGGTGGAGCCGTTTCCCGCCGTGCACCATCTGGTCAGCACCGTCACCGCTCGCCTGCCCGCCTCGCAGCACGCCTGCGATTTGCTGCGGGCAGCTTTCCCCGGCGGCTCGATCACCGGCGCGCCGAAGGTGCGGGCGATGCAGATTATTGACGAGCTGGAGCCGCAGCGGCGCAACGCCTGGTGCGGCTCCATCGGCTATATCAGCCTCTGCGGCACAATGGACACCAGCATCACCATCCGCACCCTGAGCGCCTGTAGCGGCCAGCTTTACTGCTCCGCCGGGGGCGGTATCGTTGCCGATAGCGAATCCGGGGCGGAATATCAGGAAACCTTTGATAAAGTTAATCGTATTCTGCAACTGCTGGAGAGATAACGGGTGGAGAGCACAAACCTGACGCTTGACGATTTTTTATCCCGCTTTCAACTTTTACGCCCGCAGGCCAGCGGCGCAGGCCTGAACAACCGCCAGGCGGCGGTGCTGATCCCGGTAGTGCGCCGCGAGCAGCCGGGGCTGCTGCTGACCCAGCGCTCGGCACGCCTGCGTAAGCACGCGGGCCAGGTCGCCTTCCCCGGTGGGGCCGTGGACAGCGACGACGCCTCAATTATTGCTGCCGCCCTGCGCGAGGCCCAGGAGGAGGTTGCCATCCCACCCGAAGTGGTGGAGGTGATCGGCGTCCTGCCGCCGGTGGACAGCGTAACCGGCTTTCAGGTCACCCCGGTGGTAGGGATTATTCCGCCGAATCTGCATTACCATGCCAGTGAAGATGAGGTGGCGGCGGTGTTTGAGATGCCGCTGGCGGAGGCGCTGCGCCTGGGGCGTTATCACCCGTTGGATATTCACCGTCGCGGCAATGCGCACCGGGTATGGCTCTCCTGGTATCAGCATTACTTTGTCTGGGGCATGACCGCTGGCATCATTCGTGAGCTGGCGCTACAGATCGGTCTGAAACCCTGACTATACTTTACACAACGCCCGGTTTTTATCGGGCGTGACCTGCCTCGCAGCATTAGTAAAATAGAGGTTGGCTATTAGTTTAATTCATGTGAATAGTTAAACCGATCCCGCCGTTCCCTCTTACACTATGCGCAATTATTACATCGTTGCCGGAAGGTCTGGCAACCCTGTCAGGAGTGTTAGCGTGATTAGTATATTCGACATGTTTAAAGTGGGAATTGGTCCTTCCTCTTCCCATACTGTTGGGCCAATGAAGGCCGGGAAACAGTTCGTCGATGACCTGGTCGAAAAAGGATTGCTGGAGAGCGTCACCCGCGTGGCGGTGGACGTCTATGGTTCGCTGTCGCTGACTGGCCGCGGTCACCACACCGATATCGCCATTATTATGGGCCTGGCGGGTAACGAGCCGGCGACGGTTGATATCGATGCCATTCCGGCGTTCATCCGCGACGTAGAGACCCGTGGCCGCCTGCTGCTGGCCCACGGTCGTCACGAGG
>DAMBQR010000007.1:14225-26143 GCA_032055545.1 Pseudescherichia sp.
TTCCCCGCCGATAACGGCATGCGTTTCCAGAGCGAAAATCTGCCGCTGCATGAGAACGCAATGCAGATCCATGCCTGGCAGGGTGAGAAAGAGATCTACAGCAAAACCTACTACTCAATCGGCGGCGGGTTTATCGTCGATGAAGAGCACTTTGGTAAAGAGAGCGCTCAGGCCGTCAGCGTGCCCTACCCGTATGACTCTGCCCAGGCGATCCTGAACTGGTGCAAAGAGACCGGCTTGTCCCTCTCCGGCATGGTGATGCAGAACGAGCTGGCCCTGCACAGCAAAGAAGAGATTGCCGACTACTTTGCCAACGTCTGGCAGACGATGCAGGCCTGTATCGATCGCGGCATGAACACCGAAGGCGTGCTGCCTGGCCCGCTGCGCGTGCCGCGTCGTGCCTCTGCCCTGCGCCGCCTGCTGGTCGCCAGCGACAAGCACTCCAGCGATCCGATGGTAGTGGTTGACTGGGTTAACATGTTTGCGCTGGCAGTAAACGAAGAGAACGCCGCCGGTGGCCGCGTGGTGACTGCCCCGACTAACGGCGCGTGCGGGATCGTCCCGGCGGTGCTGGCCTACTACGATCACTTTATCGAGCCGGTTACCCCGGACATCTACACCCGCTACTTCCTGGCGGCGGGTGCTATCGGCACGCTCTACAAGATGAACGCCTCAATCTCCGGTGCGGAAGTGGGCTGTCAGGGTGAGGTAGGCGTGGCCTGCTCCATGGCAGCGGCAGGTCTTGCGGAGCTGATGGGTGCCAGCCCGGAGCAGGTCTGCGTGGCGGCGGAGATCGGCATGGAGCATAACCTGGGTCTGACCTGCGATCCGGTCGCGGGCCAGGTACAGGTGCCGTGCATCGAGCGTAACGCCATCGCCTCGGTGAAGGCCATCAACGCCTCTCGCATGGCGATGCGCCGCACCAGCGCCCCGCGCGTGTCGCTGGATAAGGTGATCGAAACCATGTACGAAACCGGCAAGGACATGAACGCCAAATACCGTGAGACCTCCCGCGGCGGCCTGGCGATCAAGGTGCAGTGCGACTAATACGTTACCCCAGCCCTTTCACCCGAAAGGGCTAATTATTTCCCTTTTTGATCCCGATTATTTTTTCCCCACTACACTTGCTGTGTTGCCGTTTGCTTTTTCAAAGACGGCTCTCCTGGGGATCGTCGGGACATGCAAACAGCACAGCATATTATAAGAAGCTACCGTCGAAAGCGCGCCATCGTCTGCGTGGTTGTCGCCATCTTCACGCTTTTCCTGACCCTCGGCTCGCGCTATATCTCCGAACGAAACGCTAACCAGCAGCGGATCCTTTCCTTTACTAACCACGCGGTCTCCTCGCTGGACAGGATCCTGCTCCCCCTTGCCCAGGGCCGGGGGGTGCTCCTGCCGCTGGTGGGCCTGCCCTGCGGTGAGGCGCACCTGGCGCTACGAAAGCAGGCCGCGACGATGCAAACCGTACGCTCCATCGGCCTTATCAAGAACGGCATCCTCTACTGCTCCAGCATTTTCGGCTATCGTAACGTTCCTATCCATCATCTTCAGCCCGCACTTCCTACTCCCCATCCGCTGCTCCTGCTCTCAACCGATAACTCCCTGCTGCAGGGCAGCCCGATACTCATCCAGTGGTTTCCACTGACCGAGAATGGGCAGGACGGGGTGATGGAGGTGATCAATATCGATTTGCTTACCCGTCTGATGCTGGAGCCGCAAAAGCCGTTAATCACCGGCGCGAGCGTCACGGTGGGCGATCGGCATCTGGTCTACGGTGCCGGGGTGCTGGATAGCCTGCCGCCGCTGGTCAGAGAGACGCGGTTTCAGCAAAGCTCGGAGCAGTTCCCCTTTACCGTCAGCGTCAGGGGACCGGGCGCGGGGGAGCTGGCGCTGCGCCACCTCCCTTCCCAGCTGCCGCTGGCGGTGATCATCAGCCTGCTGATGGGCTATATCGCCTGGATTGTCACCGCCAACCGGATGAGCTTCTCATGGGAGATCAACCTCGGACTGGCGGCCCATGAGTTTGAGCTTTTCTGCCAGCCACTGCTGAACGCCAGCACCCACCAGTGCGAAGGCGTAGAGATCCTGCTGCGCTGGAATAACCCGCGCCAGGGCTGGATCTCCCCGGACGTATTTATTCCCATTGCCGAGGAGCAGAGCCTGATTGCCCCTCTCACCCGCTATGTGCTGGCCGAGACCCACCGCCAGCTGGCGCTATTCCCGGCCAACAGCCAGTTCCATATCGGGATTAACGTCTCGGCAAGCCACTTCCGCGACGGCATGCTGTTGAAGGATCTTAACCGCCTCTGGTTCCACGCCCGCCCGGTTCAGCAGCTCACCATTGAGCTGACCGAGCGGGAGGCGATCACCGATATTGATTACCGGATCGTACGGGCGCTTCATCGGCGTGGGGTTAAGCTGGCGATTGATGACTTTGGGACCGGCAACACCTCTCTCTCCTGGCTGGAGAAGCTGCGCCCGGACGTGCTGAAGATCGATAAGTCCTATACCACGGCGGTAGGCACCGATGCGGTAAATTCGACGGTGACGGATATTATTATCGCGCTGGGTAAGCGGCTGAACATTGAGCTGATTGCAGAGGGGGTTGAGACCCCGCTGCAGGCGCAGCGTTTGCGCCAGCGCGGGGTAACGATATTTCAGGGGTTTCTCTATGCGAAGCCAATGCCGCTAAAAGATTTCCCAAAGTGGCTGGCGGGGAGTACGCCGCCGCCAGCCACCTATAGCGGGCATGTGATGCCCATGACGCCGCTACGCTGAACGAGGCTACTCCTCCTCGTCGTCCTGTACCGGCTGCTCTTTAACAACCCGTACCAGATCGACCCGGTAGTCGTTCGCCTCAACCACAGTGATGGTTAATGGTGCCAGCTGCAGCACTTCGCCCGGCTTAGGGATATGGCCATTGATGGCAATAACCAGCCCCGCGACGGTAGCGATATCCTCTTCATCGTTCACCAGAGTGTCTATCTCCAGCGCATGCTGAAGCGCATGGAGATCGGTCGCGCCTTTTACCAGCCAGCCGTCGCCGTCGGTGACAATCTCCGGCGTCTCATCGGCGTCCGGGAACTCACCGGCAATGGCTTCCAGTACGTCAAGGGGCGTCACCAGACCCTGCACCACGCCAAACTCGTTGGTTACCATCACGAAGCTACCCCGTGCGCGACGGAGAACCGCCAGCAGCTTAATGGGATCCAGCGTTTCAGGTACCACGATGGCCGGAGCAGCCGAGGCGATAGCCGCCACGTCAACGCCCTCTTCCAGCGCCACCAGCAGCTCTTTCGCCCGCACGATGCCGATCACCTCATCCAGCTCGCCCCGGCATACCGGGAAGAGACTGTGCGGCGAGGAGAGCAGCTGCTCGCGAATGGCGTCTACGTCGAGGTTGGCATCTACCCAGCTGATCTCGCCCCGCGGCGTCATGATGCTGCGCAGCGAGCGTGAGGCCAGGGTCAACACGCCGTTGATCATGTAGCGCTCTTCATCCGCAAACGCGCCTTCAGGCACCGCAACCGGAGACTGATTGTCCGGCTCGTGCTGCACCGCAGCCTGGCGGCGGCCGCCCATCAGACGCAGAATGGCGTCGGCGGTACGCGCCCGCAGCGGCAGCGTGGACTGGTGGCGAATAAAGTTGCGGCGCGCCACCTGGTTAAAGAACTCAATGATGATCGAGAAGCCGATTGCCGCGTAGAGGTAGCCTTTCGGAATGTGGAAGCCAAAGCCTTCCGCCACCAGGCTCAGACCGATCATCAGCAGGAAGCTCAGACAGAGCACCACCACCGTTGGATGCTGGTTAACAAAGCGCGTCAGCGGCTTAGAGGCCAACAGCATCACCGCCATTGCGATCACTACCGCCGCCATCATCACCGGCAGATGGTTCACCATCCCCACGGCGGTGATCACCGCATCAAGGGAGAAGACCGCATCAAGAATAACGATCTGCACCACGACCACCCAGAAGCTGGCGTACCCCTTACCCTGGCCGCTGTCGTGCTCGCGGTTCTCCAGGCGCTCGTGTAACTCCGTTGTCGCCTTGAAGAGTAAGAATATCCCCCCAAGCAGCATGATCAGATCGCGGCCGGAGAAGGTGAAATCCATGACCGAAAAGAGCGGCTGGGTAAGCGTCACCATCCAGGAGATGACGGAGAGCAGCGCCAGGCGCATCACCAGCGCCAGGGAGAGACCGATTAGCCTCGCCTTATCACGCTGTTTCGGGGGCAGTTTGTCGGCAAGGATGGCGATAAACACCAGGTTATCGATACCGAGAACGATTTCAAGTACGACAAGCGTCAACAATCCCACCCAGATTGAGGGATCCATTAAGAATTCCATGACAGGCTCCTGCTAAGGAAATGACAAAACGGGGCCTTACAGCGTGCAGGCGTGGTGACAGCAAAAAGGGGGTTAATGCAGGCGCTAAGCGGCCTGAAGATAAACTGACGTCGGTGACGGTCCATACGGTGGGCAGCTGCCCTCTACTCCAGTGATTATAAACAGAAAGTAAACATAACAGAGGGAATTACGATTTTGCAAAGATTTACCTGAATTTGCATTCCAGAAGATATTTTGCGCAACAAAATTTCTTTTTCTGCGAAAGCTAAATTACGGATCTGAATCACATAAATTATTTTTTCACTATCTAAAATAATTCGCGAAGTCTGAATTTTTTATCTTATCCCTCTCTGAATCGATTCGCTATGACGTAACGATTCACAATGCATCTGCTACGGATGCGTTCACGATAATAAAGGAGGTAGCAAGTGACCATTGCTATTGTAATAGGCACACATGGCTGGGCTGCGGAGCAGCTGATTAAAACAGCTGAAATGCTATTGGGCGAGCAGGAGAACGTAGGCTGGATCGATTTCGTACCGGGTGAAAACGCCGAAACGCTGATCGAAAAATATAACGCGCAGCTGGCGAAACTCGACACCGGCCAGGGCGTGCTGTTTCTCGTCGATACGTGGGGCGGCAGCCCGTTCAACGCTGCCAGCCGTATTGTCGTCGATAAAGAGCACCATGAGGTGGTCGCCGGGGTCAACATTCCCATGCTGGTGGAGACCCTGATGGGCCGCGATGACGACCCGGCATTTGACGATCTGGTGGCCGTCGCCGTTGAGGCGGGCCGCGAAGGCGTGAAGGCGCTGAAGGCACAGCCGGTGGAGAAGGCTCAGCCTGCCGCCGCGCCTGCTGCTGCCGCACCGAGGGCCGCCGTACCGCAAAAACCGATGGGACCAGAGGACTATATGACCATTGGCCTGGCGCGTATCGACGATCGCCTGATCCACGGCCAGGTGGCGACCCGCTGGACCAAAGAGACCAACGTGCAACGCATTATCGTTGTCAGCGACGAGGTGGCCGCCGACACGGTACGCAAGACGCTGCTGACTCAGGTCGCCCCTCCCGGCGTAACCGCCCACGTGGTGGACGTTGCCAAGATGATCCGCGTCTACAACAACCCGAAATACGCCGGCGAACGCGTGATGCTGCTGTTTACCAACCCGACCGACGTGGTACGCCTCGTTGACGAGGGGGTGAAGATTACCTCTGTCAACATCGGTGGTATGGCTTTCCGCCAGGGCAAAACCCAGGTCAACAACGCGGTATCGGTAGATGAGCAGGATATCGCCGCGTTTAAAAAGCTGAACGCGCAGGGGATTGAGCTGGAAGTGCGGAAAGTCTCCAGCGATCAACGCCTGAAAATGATGGATTTAATCAGCAAAGTGGCAAAGTAACCGGCACCCGCTGATCGAAGCTGTTTTTACACTTAAATCTGTATTGCTATAGGAGAAGTACAATGGAGATTACCACTCTTCAGATTGTGCTGGTGTTCATCGTCGCCTGTATTGCCGGTATGGAGTCGGTGCTGGATGAATTTCAGTTCCACCGTCCGCTGGTGGCCTGTACCTTAATCGGTATCGTGCTGGGGGATATGCAAAAAGGGATCATCATCGGCGGTACGCTGGAGATGATCGCCCTCGGCTGGATGAACATCGGTGCAGCGGTCGCCCCCGATGCCGCACTGGCATCCATCATCTCAACCGTGCTGGTTATCGCCGGGGGTCAGAGCATCGGGGCCGGTATCGCGCTGGCCATTCCGCTGGCAGCGGCAGGCCAGGTGCTGACCATTATCGTTCGTACCATTACCGTAGCCTTCCAGCATGCAGCGGATAAGGCGGCCGAAAGCGGCAACCTGACGGCGCTCTCCTGGATCCACGTCTCCTCCCTGTTCCTGCAGGCGATGCGTATCGCCATCCCGGCGGTAATCGTTGCCTACTCTGTGGGCACCAGCGAAGTTCAGGGGATGCTCAACGCTATTCCGGAGGTGGTAACCAGCGGGCTGAATATTGCCGGGGGCATGATCGTGGTCGTGGGCTATGCGATGGTCATCAACATGATGCGCGCAGGCTACCTGATGCCGTTCTTCTATCTGGGCTTCGTGACCGCCGCCTTCACCAACTTCAACCTGGTGGCGCTGGGGGTGATCGGTGCCGTGATGGCGATTCTCTACATTCAGCTTAGCCCGAAATACAACCGTACGGCGGGCGCGCCTGCTCAGGCTGCCGGTGCTAACGATCTCGATAACGAACTGGATTAACAGGTGAGCGACATGGTTGATATAACAAAAACTACTCCCGAGAAAAAACTCACTGCTGGCGACATTCGCGGCGTGTTTATCCGCTCTAACCTCTTCCAGGGGTCATGGAACTTCGAGCGTATGCAGGCGCTGGGCTTCTGCTTCTCTATGGTACCGGCCATCAAACGCCTCTACCCCGAGAATAACGAGGCGCGTCGCCAGGCGATCAAACGCCATCTGGAGTTCTTTAACACCCATCCCTACGTCGCCGCGCCAGTGCTCGGCGTCACCCTGGCAATGGAGGAGCAGCGTGCTAACGGGGCAGAGATCGACGACGGCGCGATCAACGGTATTAAAGTCGGCCTGATGGGGCCGCTGGCGGGCGTCGGCGATCCGATCTTCTGGGGTACCGTGCGTCCGGTGTTTGCCGCGCTGGGAGCGGGGATCGCCATGAGCGGCAGCCTGCTTGGCCCGCTGCTGTTCTTTATCCTGTTTAACGTGGTGCGTCTGGCGACCCGCTACTACGGCGTCGCCTATGGCTACCGTAAAGGGGTGGATATCGTCAAGGATATGGGCGGCGGCTTCCTGCAGAAGCTGACCGAGGGGGCATCAATCCTCGGCCTGTTTGTCATGGGCGCGCTAGTGAACAAGTGGACGCATGTTAATATCCCACTGGTGGTGTCGGAGATCACCGACCAGACCGGGAAAACTAACGTTACCACCGTGCAGACTATTCTTGACCAGCTGATGCCGGGCCTGGTGCCGCTGCTGCTAACCTTCGCCTGCATGTGGCTGCTGCGTAAGAAAGTGAATCCGCTGTGGATCATCGTTGGCTTTTTCGTCATCGGTATTGTGGGCTACGCCGTCGGCCTGCTGGGTCTGTAAGCGGTAGATGTGACGCCGGGGGCACTGCCCCCGGTTTTTATTTGTGGAGGATGAATGACGCTAACGGATTACGTGCTGGTGCTGTGCGTGGCTGGGCTACTGGCTTACGCTATCTATGACGAGTTTATTATGCCGCGCCGCTACGGCGTTACGCTGCTTACCGTTCCCCTGCTGCGCCGCAGCCGCGCCGACAGCGTGATCTTCACCGGCCTGCTGGCCATTCTTATCTATAATAACGTGACTCATCATGGTGCTATTTTAACCACATGGTTATTATCTATGCTGGCGCTGGTGGTAATATACCTCTTCTGGATCCGCGCCCCGAAAATCATCTTTAAAAAGAGTGGTTTCTTCTTTGGCAATATCTGGATTGAATATGAGCGTATTAAGGCGATGCAGCTTTCAGAAGATGGTGTGCTGGTGGTGCAATTAGAGCAGCGGCGTCTGCTGATCCGTGTACGAAATATCGACGACCTGGAGAGGATCTACAAAGTTATCGTTAAAACTCAGTGAGTTAAAATATAGCCACTACTATGTTTTGTGATATGAAATGTGTTGAAACATAGCCATGGCTATATTATTTCTCGCGCAATTCACTCTCTTTCTTAACGTTATTTTCACCCTTCAACCCAAATGAAAATCGTTATCAACTAGCAAGTTAAATAATGAACTTCGGTTATTGTTTTAGTTTATCAAAATATGTTAAGGTTGCGCCCGTCGTTGGGGAGTAGCCAATTTCCTGTTCCCGGAAATGTACGTGTCAACATACTCGTTGCAAAACGTGGCGCGTACGGATCGAATAGCTGAGCCTGTTCGGTCAGGCGAGACCATAGACGCATCAACTGCTGATTACTGGGGGCAGTGATGTGTCATATGGATTTCCCGGTCAGGACGCTTGTATGAACCTATCCGCTACCCTGCTGCTCGCTTTTGGCATGTCGATGGATGCCTTTGCCGCCTCCATTGGTAAGGGCGCAACTCTGCACAAACCTAAGTTTTCTGATGCCCTGCGTACCGGTTTGATTTTTGGCGTTATTGAGACGCTGACCCCGTTGATCGGCTGGGGTTTAGGCATGCTGGCCAGCCAGTTTGTGCTGGAGTGGAACCACTGGATTGCTTTCTTGCTGCTGGTGTTTTTAGGGAGCCGAATGGTGCTGGAGGGCGTGCGCGCTCAGCCCGATGAAGATCTCGCTCCGCTACGCCGCCACGGCTTCTGGCTGCTGGTCACCACCGCTATCGCCACCAGCCTCGACGCCATGGCCGTGGGCGTCGGCCTCGCCTTTTTGCAGGTTAATATTATCACCACTGCGCTGGCCATCGGCTGCGCCACCCTGATTATGTCCACTCTCGGCATGATGGTCGGGAAGTTTATCGGCCCCCTGCTGGGCAAGCGGGCCGAGATCCTGGGTGGTGTGGTACTCATCGGCATTGGCATCCAGATCCTCTGGAGCCACTTCGCCCCTTAAGCGTCGCGCTGCCAGCACTGAATGCTGAAATCCGCCTCGCAGCTAAACTGCGTCATCTCTTGCAATGTCTCCCACACCTGCGGCTTCGCCCGCCAGGCAAAGGGCGTCATCTGCAACAGCGCCACGGCCTCGCTGCCGCTTAGCGACATCCCATAGCCCAGCGCGTGCTGCTCGCGCAGCGTGAACCCAGCCAGCTGTTCACTCTGCGGGGCATGGAGCTGTACCTCGTCATAGATCAGCCCTTTCAGCTCTACCAGATGCCGGGGTCCCGGCGCGGCGGTGATCGTCCACCCTCCTGGCTTCACGACTCGCGCCAGCTCCTCAGCTTTACAGGGGGCATAGATGCGTACCACCGCATCCAGCGTCGAGGCATCAAACGGCAGGCGGTGGCTGGAGGCGACGCAGAACATCACCTGCGGATAGCGTTTGGCCGCCGCGCGGACCGCTGCCCGGGAGACGTCCAGGCCAAAACTTTCCGCCCCGTGCTGACGAGCGATATCAGCGAAGGCGTGAGTGTAGTACCCCTCTCCACAGCCGATATCCAGCAGCGCATCAGCCTGTGGAGGCAGGCGCGCATCCAGCAGCTCGCTCAGCCTCTGGCGCAGCGGCAGATAGTGCCCGGCATCGAGAAAGGCGCGCCGGGCCTGCATCATCTCCGCGCTGTCGCCCGGATCGCGTGAACGCTTGTGCTGCACGGGCAGCAGGTTGACGTATCCCTCTTTCGCTATATCAAACTGGTGCCGCTGCGGGCAGACGTAGGTTTTATCGGTACGCAACAGCGGCGCGTGACATAGCGGACAGGTGAAGGACATAGCAACTCCGGGCAGAGAGAAAGGGCGAAAGTGTAACGCCAATTGCCGCTGCGGGGAACGCCTTAAGGCAGCGGATCCGCACCGCCGGGCGAATTTAGCACCACCAGATGGCTCGAATCGGGTGCCATGCCGTCCGGGGTGACATTTTTTGCCCGCAGCACATTCCCCATAATTTGACTGAATACCGGAGCGGATACCGCCCCGCCGTAGTACGCGCCGTTTTGCGGATCGTTTATCACCACCGCCAGGGCATATTTAGGCTGGCTGGCCGGGGCTACGCCAGCGGTATAGGCTACGTATTTATCAACATACTTGCCGTTTTCGTCTATCTTCTTCGCGGTACCGGTTTTTACCGCTACGCGGTAGTCGCGCACGGCCGCTTTGGTGCCTCCGCCCCCCGGCAGGGCCACGCTCTCCATCATGTGCTCCACCTCATGGACAATATCCTGCGGCATCACCTGCGCACCTACAACGGGCGGATCGACGCGGGTGATAGAGAGCGGACGCGCCAGGCCATAGCTGCCGATGGTGGCGTAGACATGGGCCAGCTGCAGCGGGGTGACCATCAACCCATAGCCAAACGAGAAGGTGGCGCGATCGAGCTGCCCCCAGTATTTGCGCACCGGCAGGACGCCGCTGCTCTCTCCGGTCAGGCCCAGCCCCGTCGAGCTGCCAAAGCCGAACGCTTTATAAGTATCCAACAGGCGCTGAATCGGCATCGCCAGCGACAGGCGTGACACGCCGGTATCACTCGATTTCTGCAGGATGCCTGTCAGGGTCAGCTCCGGGTAGTATCCCACGTCGCGAATGCGGTGGCCGTCAAGGGTATAGGGATGGGTATCTACTACGCTATCAGGCTGAACGATACCCTCCTTGAGCGCCGCCATTAGCACCATCGGCTTTACCGTCGAGCCAGGTTCAAAGGTGTCGCTGATGGCGCGGTTGCGGAAATCATCCAGGGTGGCGCCGCTGCGGTTGTTAGGGTTGAAATCAGGGTAGCTGGCCATCGCCAGGATTTCACCGGTCTGAATACGCACCAGTACCGCCGCCCCGGATTCCGCTTTATTCCAGCTGACGGCATTATCGAGGGCATCTTCGGTGAGAGTTTGCAGACGTTTATCTATGCTCAGCATCAATGTATGCGCCGGTACAGCAGGCGTTTCAGTAATATTCTCAATAACGTGTCCGTGGCGATCTTTGCGCACCTGGCGCAGACCGGGTTTACCGGTAAGCTGGGCGTTAAAACTCTTCTCGATGCCTTCAATCCCCTGCCCATCAACGTTAGTAAAGCCAAGCAGGTTGGCGGCAACATGCCCGCTGGGGTAAAAGCGCCTGGACTCCTCCTGCAAATTGATGCCCTGCAGGTTGAGATTATCAATCCACCTGGCCTGCTGCGGATCGAGCTGGCGGGCAAGATAGATAAAGCGGGACTTAGGGTTATTACGGATGCGGTCGGCAATCTCACTCAGCGGCATATTCAGGGCGCTGGCCAGCGCCTGCCAGCGCTGACTGAAACCCACCCCGCCGCTGCTGTTTATCACTTTAGGATCGGCCCAGACCGCGCTAACGGGGACGCTCACCGCCAGCGGAAGCCCGTTACGATCGACAATCATCCCCCGGGGCGGGACGATCTTCTCTTCCCGAATCGATCGCATATCCTCCTCCTTGACTAACTTTTCCGGCGAGACAACCTGAAGCCAGGCCGTCCGGCCCAGCAGCAGGCCCAGCGCGCAGATAATGGCAACGCAAAGCAAGGCAAAGCGCAGAGGAGTATAGTTGCTGGAAAGAGGGTTGTTTTTCACCTTGGCTCCTGAAACGGGTTAACCCGCTGATTTGACAGGAAACACGTTCAGAAAGGGAAAAAAGTGTGCTAATAACGGTATGGCTTTGCAACAAAAGACGAACGAGAGAGCCTACAGTAACATTTTGAGAAATAAACATTAAAAAGCCCCGCACATGGCGAGGCTTTTACGCTGACATTGATGCGCCGATGGCGCTCAAGCAGTGGAGGAAAATCAGATAGCGGTAACGTTAACAGCCGCTGGGCCTTTCTGGCCGTCCTGAATTTCGAACTCAACGTTCTGGCCTTCAGCCAGAGTTTTGAAGCCATTACCCTGGATTGCAGAGAAGTGTACGAACACGTCTTTGCTGCCGTCAGCAGGA
>DAMBQR010000007.1:26161-99801 GCA_032055545.1 Pseudescherichia sp.
TGACCTTTAATCTTTGCCATTTGCAAAATTCCTTAGAGTGTTTTCTTAGCCCGCAGGCATTGACCGAGATGAAACTGAGACATTACTGCATGAGGCACTAAATAAGGTTCGGCAGAGAAGCAGTATTCAACGACAACGTGTTTACTCGAAACTTCTATACTGATAATGCCACACATAAACAGAACTGTACCTCGTTTAACCTACACCGTGTTATCACATACAACGTTAAATATGGCAAGCCATTTTTAATGATGTCTGGATCTGTCGCACAAATTCAGCGTTAATCAGAACAGCGGGTGTGCAGCTAAACTGCCACAGTAATGTGCTTCCGTCCAGCCTGAAGTTTACTATGGCTAAATAGAGCATGTAGTTAGCAATTTTTGAGCAATAGCTTGCTGAAAAATCATGAGAATGGGTGAGTGTAATTGCCTTTTTGCTATAATCAAAAATGGATAAGTTGACCACCGAATAATTGTTGCTCAATTAGGGCATCTGATGCACCAAAATAATGAAATTTTAATGACAGTGCATCAATTTAAAGCAATAAAAACGTTTCGCTAAAAAATAATATAGTTTATATAACCCGTTCAGGCTAGTCTGACGTCTGTTTAATAGACCGATCCTCGAGAGATAAATACTCGCCAATTTTCAGGATCCTGAAGTTATCCGTTCGGGTTACCGTCTCGTTTAATACCGCCGCCAGCTCCCGGGCCGGTTCGTCTACCGCTTCATCCGCCAGCTCAAAAACGCCCCAGTGGATAGGAAAAGCGAGCGGCTCCCCTAACTGCTGCCAGAGCGAAACCGCCTGCTGCGGATCCATGTGATGCACGGACATGAACCAGCGGGGAGCATAGGCGCCTACCGGCAGTGCTGCGGCATCGGGTCTGCCAAGCCGTTCGGGAATGGTGAGCAGATCCGCCGTATAGCCGGTGTCGCCGGCAAACCAGAAGCGGTGCGTCCGGGACTCAACCATCCAACCACACCAAAGTGAGCGATCCCTGTCCCACGGCGTCCGCATGCTCCAGTGCTGAGCGGGTACGGCAGTAAGGGTCATACCCTGAAAGGTAAAGCTCTGCCACCAGTCAAGCTCAACAACGTGGCGTACGCCGTGGCGGCGACACCAGCGGCCCAGCCCCAGCGGAACAAACAGCGTGATGGACGGGAAGCGTTTTAGCAGCGCGCGGATGGTGCGGGTATCGAGATGGTCGTAGTGGTTATGCGAAATGAGAATGGCATCCAGCGCGGGCAGATCCTCAACACGCAGGGGAGCGGGACTTTTTCGCATTGGTCCGCTAAAGCGGACCGGGGAGGCGCGGTTAAAGAAGAGCGGATCGGCCAGCATATAGCAGCCGTCCAGACGAAGCAGCATGCTGGCGTGGCCCAGCCACCAGACCCCGTCTTCGCTACCGCTTATTTCGGCACGCTGCCACCATTGCTGTTGAAAATTATCATAGCCGCCCTCGGGAGGATGCGGCAGCCCGGCGGCGCGGCGCTCTTTTTGCCAGCGCTCGACGTCACCGGGCTGATGCCCACCGGGCGTCAAATTACGAAACCCCTGGGGGGTATGGTGAGTCAGGGCCGGATCATACCAGGGATTTTTCCATGCCATCTCTCACCTCCCACTTCCACAACGTTTAGCGTTCAGCCACCAGGCGGATAAAATCGTCGCCGTCAGCCTGCACTTTTGCCGCCGCTTTCGCGTCCGGCTCGGCTTTCTCCGGCTCGTTAGCTTCACAAAGGCGACGCAGCAGCACGTTCTGCCGCTTTTGCTGATCCAGCAGGGCTTCAAGCAGTTCAATTTGCTCGTTAGCGCGGGAGCTGGCCCGGTTAACAAAAAACCACAGCACCAGCCCAACGACCAGCACCACCAGGGAGATTACCAGGGACGCAAGATTGAACGCGCCCGAATTCAGTACTTCGTTCATTACACCACCTCAATGTTGACGCGCTATCTTACCACTGGCACTAAGGAAGGGAATGATTCGACGCAAAAATGACGCTACCAGGGGATAAATTTATTGATAACGCAAATACCACTGTAGAACTGTACGTCCTGATCGCACATTACATTGAGCATCTGGGTCCAAAGCATCAGGCAAATTACCAGGATGGCAATCACAAGCAGCCACCGAAACTTTCTCACTCTACTCTCCGAATCAACATTTTATGCACACAGGTTATCACCGGCTTGTTAAACCGAAGCTAACTGTAGCGCTATCTGACAGACGAGGAAACCGTTGTGAAGGGGGAACAGAGATGAAAACGCCGCGTCTGGCGCGGCGTCTGGTATCAGAACGGGTAGTCGTTATAACCCATCTGCTGGGAGATCTTACGCGCTGCGGTATGCAGCATCTCCACATACTCATGCAGACGCTCTTCAGAGAAGCGCAGCGTCGGGAAGGAGATGCTCAGACCCGCGATGACAACGCCAAAACGGTCAAAGACCGGCACGCCGATGCAGCGCAGCCCCTCTTCCTGCTCTTCGTTATCTTCACCGTAGCCCTGTTCGCGGACGGTATCCAGTACCGGCAGCAGTTCGTCGGTAGTAGTGATAGTGCGGTCGGTGCTGCGCTTGTACTCAACGCCTTCGAGGATCTGCTTCACTTCCTCACGATCGCGCCAGGCCAGCAGCACTTTACCAATGGCGGTGCTGTAGAGCGGGTTGCGGCGGCCGATACGGGAGTACATGCGCAGGTTGTACATGGAGTCGATTTTATGGATGTAGACAATGCTGTCCTCATCCAGCGCTCCGAGGTGCACCGTCTCTTTGGTCAGGCGCGATAGCTCACGCATCTGGATATCGGCGCTGCGAATCAAATCCACGTTTTGCAGTGCTCGCGCGCCCAGCTCAAAGAGCTTCAGCGTCAGGGAGTACTTCTCTGATTCCCCCTCCTGAGCAACGTAGCCAAGGGATTTCATCGTCTGCAAAAAGCGGTAGACGGTGCTTTTTGACATCATCACACGCTGCGACAGTTCAGTAATGCCAATTTCCCGCTCTTCCCCGAGCGCCTGCAGAATGCCAAAGACCTTCAATACTGAAGAGACAGAATCTGGCTGCTTGTCCAAATCTGCGATTGCCATTAATCACCTCATCGCGAGTGTTTTATAAAATTTAGAATTGGTTTTTATTATAATTTCGCAGGGGGTCGCCTGCAATGGCAGTTTGTTAACTTCGTTACAAATCTGCGATATAAAAAGGCAGCCGGATGGGTAGAATCACTCTCACGATAATAATTTCACTATAAACACATAATTCCCATGGATAAATCATCTTCCGACGGCCTGCCGATACCGCAGCGCTACGGGGCGATACTGACCATTATCATTGGTATTGCCATGGCAGTGCTGGACGGCGTCATCACTAACGTGGCGCTGCCGACCATTGCCAGCGATCTGCATGTCTCCCCGGCCAGCTCGATCTGGGTTGTTAACGCCTACCAGATTACCATTGTTATCTCCCTGCTCTCCTTTGCATTTCTGGGGGATATGTTTGGCTATCGGCGGATTTACCAGTGCGGGCTGGCGTTTTTTACCGTTACCTCATTTCTCTGCGCCCTCTCCGACTCGCTGACCATGCTGACGCTTGCCCGTATCGCGCAGGGTTTCGGCGGCGCGGCGCTGATGAGCGTCAATACGGCCCTGATTCGGCTGATCTATCCCCAGCGCAGCCTGGGACGCGGGATGGGTATCAACTCCTTTGTGGTGGCGGTCTCCTCGGCGGCAGGTCCCACTATCGCCGCGGCGATCCTCGCCGTGGGATCGTGGCAGTGGCTCTTTCTGATCAACGTGCCGCTGGGGATTATCTCCCTGCTGCTAGCGATGCGCTATCTGCCCGCAAACCCACCGCGCCGTGGTACAACGCGTTTCGATCTCCCCAGCGCAGTGATGAACGCCCTCACCTTTGGCCTGCTCATCCTGGCGCTGGGCGGCTTTGCGCAGGGGCACTCCCTGACGCTTATTGCCGCTGAAGTGGTGGCGATGCTGGTCATTGGCTACGTCTTTATTCGCCGCCAGCTTGGGCTGCCCGTCCCTCTGCTGCCGGTGGATCTGCTGCGCATCCCGCTCTTTTCACTCTCTATCTGTACTTCGATCTGTTCGTTCTGCGCCCAGATGCTGGCGTTGGTCTCTCTGCCCTTCTTCTTGCAAAGCGTGCTGGGGCGTAGTGAAGTTGAGACCGGCCTGCTGCTGACGCCGTGGCCGCTGGCAACGATGGTGATGGCCCCGCTGGCAGGATATCTGATTGAGCGAGTTCATGCCGGGCTGCTGGGTGCGGTGGGGCTGGCGGTGATGGCTATGGGACTGCTGGCGCTGGCGCTCCTGCCCGCAACGCCATCGGATATTGATATCATCTGGCGGATGATGCTCTGTGGCGCAGGCTTCGGGCTGTTTCAGTCGCCTAATAATCACACCATTATCACCGCCGCGCCCCGGCAGCGTAGCGGTGGCGCCAGCGGTATGCTGGGCACCGCACGCCTGCTCGGTCAGAGCATCGGGGCCGCGCTGGTGGCGTTGATGTTTAATCTTTTCACCGATCACGCCACGCACGTTGCCCTGCTGTTCGCTGCGGTATTAGCCGCCGTTGCCGCCACCGTCAGTGGACTGCGGATGACGCAGAAACCGCAGGCATAAAAAAAGCGCGTCCTTAGACGCGCTTTTTATTTAAATCACTCGTTACTTCAGATACTCACCGCTGCGCAGGGCTTCGATACGCTTATCCAGCGGCGGATGGCTCATGAACAGTTCGCTCAGGGACTTAGATTTCCCATTGATGCAGAAGGCCATCATGCTGCTGGCTTCCTGCGGCTCGTAGCTGGTTTTCAGACGCTGCAGGGCAGCAATCATCTTCTCACGTCCCACCAGCTTCGCGGAACCGGCATCGGCATGGAACTCACGATGACGAGAGAACCACATGGTAATGATGCTCGCCAGAATACCAAACACCAGCTCCAGCACCATCGACACGGCAAAGTAGATCAGCGGATTACCGTTGCTCTCTTCGCCCTCGTCGCGGTTGCCGCCCATAAAGCCGGCAGCGATCTGCGCCAGAATACGCGAGATAAAGATAACAAAGGTGTTCACCACGCCCTGGATCAGGGTCATGGTCACCATGTCGCCGTTCGCGATGTGGCTGATCTCATGAGCAATAACCGCTTCGGCTTCGTCACGGCTCATGTTCTGTAACAGGCCGGTACTGACCGCTACCAGCGACGCATCACGGCGCGCACCGGTGGCGAAGGCGTTAATGTCCGGGGCGTGATAGATAGCAACCTGCGGCATCGCGATGCCCGCCTGCTGCGACTGCTGCGCCACGGTGTTCATCAGCCAGCGCTCCATATCGTTGCGCGGCTGCTCAATGACTTCACCCCCAACCGACTTCAGCGCCATCCATTTCGACATCAACAGCGAAACGAACGAGCCGCCAAAACCAAACAGCAGTGCCATGATCAGCAAGCCCTGAACGCTGCTCGACTGAATACCCGTCAGGCTGAGTACCAGCCCGAAGACCAGCATGACCGCCAGGTTCGTTAACAGGAAGAGCGCGATCCGCATCATAATTTTCTTTTAACCTCAACTTAACAAAACGCACTATGCGACTACCCACATCGTATGGGTATATTGACTATTTTCAAGCATAACCCGCGCGTAAGTTACCAGAAAGACACAACTTTACATTCAGACGCGGCAGGCTTACGCCGCGATACGCTTGTTAAAAAAAACAGGCACAATCTCTTGTGCCTGTTGCGGTTTACTGTGCCTTAGCGGACTGCGCTGGCGGGCTATCTTTTTCGATATGCGCCAGGTCAAGAGCGATATGCACCGTCTCATCGAGATAGGGATCTGGCTCCTGGTAATCCTTCGGCAGATCGTCCAGCTTCTTCAACGCCGGCTTGCCTTCGCGTTTAAAGCGATCGTTCAGACGGGCCAGGCGAATCGCATCATCCTCGGCATTCTCTTTCTCACGCTGGGCAAGATTGAGCGAGATCTGATTCCGCTTATCCTTCAGCGCATTGAAGCGCGCTATATCCTTCAGGATGTACTGGAACTCCGGATCGTTGGCGATACGATCGTCATGCTCCTTAAGCAGCTGCGGCCCAAGCGGCGTCAGATCGCCCGACTTCACGAAGGTCGCGGCGTTGATGCTATCCCACGGCAGCGCGTTATCTTCAAACTTCTCACCGGTTTCGGTCTCTTCATTGCCGGTCGGCATGATGATATCCGGCGTCACGCCCTTACGCTGCGTGCTGCCGCCGTTAACACGGTAGAACTTCTGAATGGTGTACTGCACCGATCCCAGCGCTGGCCACTCTGGACGCAGCATCTGATCGTAGATGCGGTTCAGGGAGCGATACTGCTGCACCGTGCCTTTACCAAAGGTCGGCTCGCCGACGATCAGCGCCCGGCCATAGTCCTGCATCGCGGCAGCGAAGATCTCTGACGCCGAGGCGCTAAAGCGATCAACCAGCACCACCAGCGGGCCTTTGTAGTAGACGACGCCGTCGGTATCGCTGTCTTCGCGCACCTTGCCGTTGTTATCACGCACCTGCACCACCGGGCCGGACGGAATAAACAGGCCCGAGAGCGAGACCGCCTCGGTCAGCGCCCCACCGCCGTTGGTACGCAGGTCGATAATCACGCTGCTGACGTGCTGTTTCTCAAGCTTCTGCAGCTGCACCTTAACGTCATCCGTCAGGCCCACGTAGAAGCCAGGAATATCCAGCACGCCCACCTTCTCTTTACCGACGGTTTTCACCGTCATCTTCACGGCGCGATCTTCAAGGCGGATCCGCTCACGGGTCAGGGTCAGGATACGGGTCTTGGTCCCTTTACCGGCCGGCAGGATCTCAAGGCGCACCTTGCTTCCTTTCGGACCTTTGATCAGAGCTACAACGTCGTCAAGACGCCAGCCGATCACATCAACCATATTTTGACCCGGTTGACCGACGCCAACGATACGATCGCCAACGCTTATCGCTTTGCTCTTCGCTGCCGGACCGCCTGCCACCATGGAGTTGATCACGGTGTAGTCATCGTCCATCTGCAGCACCGCGCCGATCCCCTCAAGAGAGAGACTCATCTCGGTGTTAAACTGCTCAGTATTACGCGGCGAGAGGTAGTTGGTGTGCGGATCGATCTCGTGGGCAAAAGCGGTCATCGCCAGGGAGAAGACATCTTCGCTGTTGGTTTGCGCCAGACGGCGAATCGCGAACTTATAGCGGCGGGTCAGCGTTTCGCGGATCTCTTTCTCGTCCTTACCGGTCAGCTTCAGGCTCAGCTCATCGAACTTCACCTTCGCATCCCACTGGGCGTTCATCTCCGCTTCGTCTTTCGGCCACGGCGCTTTGCTGCGGTCAACGTTAAAGGTGTCGTTGCCGGTGAAATCCATCGGCCGCTCAAGCACCTTTAGCGCGTATTGGTAGCGTTCAAACCGGCGCTGCTGCGCCAGGTTGTAAAGCGCATAAAAGACGTCGAGTTTGCCGGTGCGTAGCTCATCACCGAGCACGCTCCGCTTCGGCATAAACTTCTCAACGTCGCTGGCCAGCAGCACGTTATGGCTGTAGTCCAGCAAATTCAGGTAGCGATCAAAAATCTTGCCCGAAAACGCCTGATCGAGATCGAACTGGCGATAGTGGGAACGAGTGAAGCGCGACGTTACGCGCTCACTGACCGTTGCATGCTGGGTCTCTTCCTTTAGCACCGGGATCTGATCGGCACGCGTAATATCTTCAACGGCAAAGGCCTGCCCTGCAATCAGGAACAGGCCAGCCAACGCGGTGCGCTTAAACAAAGTGTTCATGCCAGGCTTGGCCTCCGTTTCAGAACAACAGGTGTTCTGCGCGTACAATCATCGACATGCCTGAGGTCAGCTGCACACGAACACCGTCTTTGGTGATCTCCAGTACAGTGGCGTCCATTGCGTTATTGCCCGCTTTCACCTTGAGGTTCTGACCCACGTTCAGCGCAGTAATATCGGATACTGGCGTATGCTGTGGCTCTTCACGCGGTGCGCGCTGAGGTTTCGCGGCAGGTTTGTCGGCGCGTGGTTTACGCTGCTCGTTGCCCTCTTTACGGCGCGGCGCAGGACGCGGTTTACGCTCGCGGCGAGGCGCGTCTTCCTGCTCACCGGCAGCGGCAGCAGCTTCACGCTTTTTAGCCTGCTGTTCAGCACGCTGGGCCTGGACGCGGGCTTTCGCCTCTTCCAGCTGCTTGCGCGCATGTTCAACATGCTGCTCATCCAGAACGCCGCTCGGGTTACCGTCGAGATCGACGCGGGTCGCACCTGCTTTGATCCCATACAGGTAGCGCCAGCTAGAGGTGTAAAGACGCAGCGCAGAACGAAGCTGAGTTTTGCTGAGGCTCATCTCTCCTTCAACGCGCTCGACCAGATCCTGAAAAATACCAATTTTCAGGGGGCGCGCTTCACCTTCTGCACTGAAACAGTGAGGAAAACGTTCGGCCAGAAAGGCGATAACTTCTTTACTGCTATTCAACTTAGGTTGATTTTCCATGAAATTTCCTGATTACAACGGACGTTGCCAACAAGCCGCAGGCATGAACAGGCGTCATTATAATGACCCCATCAGTAAATGCTACGTTATCCGTTGATTATACTGCGTCGCCCGCAAAGAATTTTTGATAATCGGTCGCTTCCAGCAGGCGCTGGAGGTGCGAAACCAGCTCGCGCAGCCCCTGCTCATCCTCGGTGGTGAAGCGAGAGAATACCGTGCTGTCGATGTCCAGCACGCCAATAATCTGATCTTTTACCACCAGCGGCAGAACAATTTCCGCGTTGCTGGCAGCATCGCAGGCGATATGCCCATCAAACGCATGGACATCTTCTACACGCTGGACGCTATTTTGCGCCACCGCCGTACCGCAGACGCCGCGGCCTACCGGAATGCGTACGCAGGCAATCTTGCCCTGGAACGGACCTAATACCAGCGTGTCGCCTTCAAGCAGGTAGAATCCTGCCCAGTTAACGCCCTCAAGACGTTCAAACAGTAGCGCGCTGGTATTGGCGAGCGTCGCTAAAAAACTGGTCTCACCTGCCATCAATGCCTGAAAATCGCGGTTCAACTCCGCGTAAAATTCACTTTTGCTCATTATTCAATCACTTGTTGTCATACGAAAAAAGGTAGCCTAGCCTATTAAAATAAACATTAAATGCCTTCATGCTCAAGATAATCCATTCATGAGTTAAGATAGATTAATTCGAACATAGTCCAAAATACGTCATGGCGCTGAAAACACCAAAGTTAGTCACCGACAGGAAAATGGCAATTCGTGCTATTGGCGACCCTCTGCCACGTGCACATTATCAGCGCTGCCCGCAGTGCGATACGCTTTTTGCGCTGCCGGTGATGAAATCACACGAAAGTGCTTATTGTCCGCGCTGTGATGCGAAGATCCGCGACGGCCGGGACTGGTCGCTCACCCGGCTGGGGGCGATGGCTATCACCATGCTGATGCTGATGCCCTTCGCATGGGGAGAGCCGCTGCTGCACCTCTACCTGCTGGGGGTGCGCATCGATGCCAACCTGCTGATGGGGATCTGGCAGATGTCCTCGCAGGGCAATCCGCTCACCGCCGCCATGGTGCTGTTCTGTACCGTCGGCGCGCCGCTGGTGCTGGTGGCCGCCATTGCTTATCTCTGGTTTGGCAACCGGCTGGGGATGAACCTGCGCCCCGTATTGCTGATGCTGGAGAGGCTCAAGGAGTGGGTGATGCTGGATATCTACCTGATTGGCATCGGCGTCGCCTCCATTAAGGTCCAGGACTATGCGTATCTGCAGCCGGGGGTAGGTCTGCTGGCCTTCGTTGCGCTGGTGATCCTCAGTATCCTGACCTTAATTCATCTCAATATTGAGCAGCTGTGGGAGCGATTTTACCCTCAGCGCCCGGCCACCCGCCCGCATGACAACCTGCGCGTCTGCCTCGGATGCCACTTCACGGGCCTGCCGGATCCGCGGGGGCGCTGCCCGCGCTGCCATATTCCGCTGCGTCACCGCAGACGCCATAGTATCCAGAAGTGCTGGGCGGCGCTGATCGCCTCGCTGGTGTTTCTCCTGCCCGCCAACCTGCTGCCTATCTCGGTTATCTATGTTAACGGCGCGCGGCAGGCGGACACCATCATGTCCGGGATCATGTCGCTGGCCAGCAGTAACATTGCCGTTGCAGGCATTGTTTTTATCGCCAGTATCCTGGTGCCGTTTACCAAAGTCATTGTCCTGTTTACACTGCTGGTCAGCATCCATTTTAAATGTGAACAGGGGTTGCGCACTCGCCTGCTGCTGTTGCGTTTCGTGACATGGATTGGCCGCTGGTCGATGCTCGATCTGTTTGTGATTTCAATAACGATGTCACTCATTAACCGCGATCAGCTTCTCGCGTTTACCATGGGTCCCGCTGCGTTTTACTTCGGCGCAGCGGTAATTTTGACTATTCTTGCTGTGGAATGGCTGGACAGCCGCTTACTTTGGGATGCACATGAGTCAGGAAACCCCCGCTTCGCCGACTGAAGCGCGCATTAAAACAAAACGTCGAATTTCGCCTTTCTGGCTGCTACCTGTTATCGCATTGATGATTGCTGGCTGGCTTCTGTGGACCAGCTATGAGGATCGCGGTAACACCATTACCATCGATTTCGTCTCGGCTGACGGCATTGTGGCCGGGCGTACGCCGGTGCGCTACCAGGGCGTTGAGGTCGGTACCGTACAGGAGATCCGCCTGAGCGAAAATCTCAATAAAATTGAGGTCAAGGCCAGCATCAAGGCGGATATGAAGGACGCCCTGCGCAACGATACCCAGTTCTGGCTGGTGACACCCAAAGCGTCGCTGGCCGGTATTTCCGGGCTGGATGCGCTGGTCGGCGGGAACTATATCGGCATGATGCCGGGCAAAGGCGAGCCGCAGGATCACTTTACGGCCCTTGATACCCAGCCGAAGTATCGTCTCAGCAACGGCGAGCTGATGATCCATCTTCACGCCCCGGATCTCGGATCGCTGAGCAGCGGCTCGCTGGTCTACTTCCGTAAAATTCCCGTCGGCCGCGTCTATGACTACTCCATCAATGCCAACAAGCAGGGCGTGACCATCGATGTGCTGATTGAGCGCCGCTTCACCAGCCTGGTGAAAAAAGGCAGCCGCTTCTGGAACGTCTCCGGCGTGAAGGCGGACGTGGGCCTGAGCGGAGCGAAGATAGAGCTGGAGAGCGTCGCGTCGCTGGTTAACGGGGCGATCGCCTTTGACTCGCCGGAATCATCGAAACCGGCAGAGAGCGATGACGAGTTCGGCCTCTATAAGGATTTGGCCCATAGCCAGCGCGGGGTGATCGTTAAGCTGGCCCTGCCCGGTGGCGAGGGGCTGAAAGCCGGATCTACCCCGCTGATGTACCAGGGGCTGGAGGTGGGCGAGCTAACCAGGCTCGATCTCAACCCCGGCGGCGCGGTGAGCGGTGAGATGACCGTCGATCCCAGCGTTGTTAACCTGCTGCGCGCCAATACCCGCATTGAGATGCGCAACCCGAAACTCTCCCTGAACAACGCCAGCGTCAGCTCGTTGCTTACCGGCACCACACTCGAGCTGGTACCGGGAGAAGGCGAACCGCGGGATAACTTCGTGGTGCTGCCTGCGGATAAAACCCTGCTGCAAGAGCCTGGCGTTGTTACCCTGACCCTGACCGCGCCGGAGAGCTACGGCATCGACGCCGGTCAGCCCATCGTTCTGCATGGGGTGCAGATAGGCCAGGTGCTGGAGCGCGATCTGAGCGCGAAAGGCGTCTCTTTTGCCGTCGCTATCGACCCCCAATATCGTGAGCTGGTGCAGGGCGACAGCAAGTTCGTTGTGAACAGCCGGGTGGACGTTAAAGTGGGTCTGGATGGCATCGAGTTCCTTGCCGCCAGCGCCAACGAGTGGATCAGCGGCGGGATCCGTATCCTGCCGGGAAGCAAAGGCGAGATAAAGTCCACCTATCCGCTGTTCGCTAACCTCGACAAGGCGATTGAGAACAGCCTCAGCGATCTGCCTACTACCACCCTGACGCTGACCGCCGAGAAGCTGCCAGACGTGCAGGCCGGCTCGGTGGTGCTCTACCGTAAGTTTGAGGTGGGCGAAGTGATCAACGTCCGCCCGCGCGCTAACGCGTTTGATATTCAGCTGCACGTTAAGCCGGAGTATCAATCCCTGCTGACCGCCAACAGCATCTTCTGGGCAGAAGGCGGCGCGAAAGTGCAGCTCAACGGTAGCGGATTGACCGTCCAGGCCTCTCCCCTGTCCAGAGCGATTAAGGGGGCAATTAGTTTTGATAACCTTACCGGCGCCAATGCCTCGATTCGCAAGGGCGACAAGCGGATCCTCTTCCCGTCAGAGACCGCGGCCCGCGCCGTAGGAGGCCAGATTAAACTGCATGCCTTTGATGCGGGCAAGCTTGCCCCCGGCATGCCGATTAAGTACCTGGGCATTGATATCGGTCAGGTGCAGGATCTGCAGCTGATTACCGAACGTAACGAGGTGCAAGCCACTGCCGTGCTCTATCCGGAGTATGTGCAAAAATTTGCCCGCAGCGGTACGCGTTTTTCAGTGATCACCCCACAAATCTCAGCGGCCGGGGTTGAGCATCTGGACACTATTTTGCAGCCCTATATCAACGTCGAGCCAGGCCGGGGCGGCGACGTTCGCCGGGAGTTTGAGCTGCAGGAAGCCACCATCGCTGACTCACGCTATGTCGACGGCTTGAGCATTGTGGTCGAGGCCCCTGAAGCGGGCGGGCTGAACATCGGTACGCCGGTGCTGTTCCGCGGCATTGAGGTAGGCACGGTGACCGGCTTAACCCTGGGCACGCTCTCGGACCGGGTTATGGTGGGCCTGCGTATCAGCAAGCGCTTCGAGCATCTGGTGCGTAACAACTCGGTGTTCTGGCTGGCTTCCGGCTACTCGCTGGACTTCGGTCTGGTCGGCGGCGTCGTGAAAACCGGCACCTTTAACCAGTTCATCCGCGGCGGCATTGCGTTCGCAACGCCACCGGGGATCCCACTGGCACCGAAGGCACAAACCGGCAAGCACTTCCTGCTCCAGGATAGCGAGCCGAAAGAGTGGCGTAGCTGGGGCACCGCTCTGCCACGTTAAGCGCCCTGCTCCGGCGCGCCTGCTGCGCCGGAGCGTTTTATGCTACACTGCGCGCCCTGATTTATTGCTGGTGGTGTAATTCGTGGCTCACAACGCTGTCTATCTTCCTGAAGAATTTCTTGCGCAAATGCGTCTGGCTATGCCGACGCATCTCTCCTTCGATGACTTTATTGCCGCCTGCCAGCGTCCGCTGCGCCGCAGTATTCGGGTCAACACGCTCAAAATTTCCGTGGCAGCATTCCTGGACCTGGTCGCCCCCTATGGCTGGCAGCTGACGCCGGTTCCCTGGTGCGAAGAGGGATTCTGGATCGAGCGTGAAGATGAAGAGGCGCTACCCCTTGGTAGCACCGCCGAGCACCTCAGCGGACTGTTCTATATTCAGGAAGCCAGCTCAATGCTGCCGGTCAGCGCCCTCTTTGCCGACGGCAACCGGCCCCAGCGGGTGATGGACGTTGCCGCGGCGCCCGGGTCGAAAACCACGCAGATCGCTGCACGGATGGAAAATGGCGGCGCGATCCTCGCCAATGAGTTCTCCGCCAGCCGGGTGAAAGTGTTGCATGCCAATATCAGCCGCTGCGGGATCAGCAACGTTGCCCTGACCCACTTTGATGGCCGGGTATTTGGTGCAGCGCTGCCTGAAACTTTTGACGCCATTCTGCTGGATGCCCCCTGCTCCGGTGAAGGGGTCGTGCGTAAAGATCCTGATGCCCTGAAAAACTGGTCTGTTGCCAGCAATCTGGAGATCGCAGCAACCCAGCGGGAGCTGATCGACAGTGCCTTTCATGCCCTGCGCCCCGGCGGAACGCTGGTCTATTCCACCTGCACGCTTAACCGGGATGAGAACGAAGCGATTTGCCACTGGCTGAAGAACCACTATCCCGATGCGGTTGAGTTTCTGCCGCTGGAACAGCTGTTTGCCGGCGCGTCGCAGGCGCTGACCGCCGATGGCTTCCTGCACGTTTTCCCGCAAATTTTCGACTGCGAAGGGTTCTTCGTCGCGCGGCTGCGTAAAATCGCCTCTGTGGCGCCCCTGCCCGCTCCCGGCTATAAGATGGGCAAATTCCCCTTCTCGCCGGTAAAAGGCCGGGAGAGCGCCCAGATAGCCCAGGCCGCTGCGGCTGCCGGGCTGCGCTGGGACAATACGTTACGCCTGTGGCAGCGTGATAAAGAGCTGTGGCTCTTCCCGGAGCAGATCGAAGCCTTAACGGGCAAGGTTCGCTTCTCGCGGATTGGCATTAAGCTCGCCGAGACGCATAACAAAGGCTATCGCTGGCAGCATGAAGCGGTCATTGCCCTGGCCGGAACCGATAATCCGCTGGCTTTTGAGCTTAATCCTGCTGAGGCCGAAGAGTGGTATCGCGGCCGGGACATCTACCCGCAGGCTATGGTTAAGCATGACGAAGCGATCGTCACGTTCCAGGGCCAGCCTCTTGGGCTGGCAAAGAAAGTCGGCTCGCGTCTTAAGAACAGCTATCCACGAGAGCTGGTTCGTGATGGTCGGCTTTTCGCCAGCAAAGCGTAGATCGAGGAAAAGAGCACTTTTTTACTGGCGAGATAGGACATGATGTACCAGGCTGAAAATTGGGGTGACTTTACTGGTCGTACCACATTATGCAGATAAATGGAGAGCATTATGACGAAAACCAGCGTGCGCATTGGCCAATTTGAAATTGATGATGCTGAGCTGCAGGGCGATCGGCCAGGAGAGCGAACGTTACGCATTCCATGCAGCTCCGATCCCGATTTATGTATGCAGCTCGATGCCTGGGACGCCGATACCAGTATTCCGGCGCTTCTTAACGGCGAACAATCCGTGCTTTATCGTGAGCACTACGATGAACAGACTGATACCTGGATCCTGCGCCTCGGCTGATCCATTGAGCCCGCCGCCCGGCGGGTTATTTACTCCTGGAATTTCCTCTCTTTACGTTCCTCCCCTACACTTAAGCTAAGCGGTACGGAAGTGAGGATGGAATGGTCGCACTGGTTCTCTTTATCTGCTACCTGGACGGTGGCTGTGATGACATTGTTATTGACGTATACAATACCGAACAGCAGTGCCTGGTCTCTATGGAGGAGCAGCGGATCCGCCACGGCGGTTGCTATCCGGTAGAGGACTTCATCGACGGCTTCTGGCGACCGGCCCAGGAGTTCAGTGATTTTTAACTCCCCCACATTTTAACCAAAAAAACGCTGGACGCCCGGCGGGTTGGGTATGGTATGGTTAACTCAGGAAGTAGATAAAAAAAAGACCGAATACGATTCCTGTATTCGGTCCAGGGAAATGGCTCTTGGGAGAGAGCCGTGCGCTAAAAGTTGGCATTAATGCAGGCTAAATACGCCTGGCACTTTAAGAATAGATGACAGCGCCAGCTTTTCCAGTCCACAGCATCTGTGGCAGGAAAAAAAGGGTGATTGTCACGGCCATAAACAAAAAAACCGCAACGCTTCATCAGTGAAGCCTGCGGTTTTTTGTTATGAATCAAGCCGTAACTAGCAGAGCTTTTCCGCACGCTCAATGTACGGTGCCAGGCTCATCTTTTCTCCGGGCTTCGCCGGATCGTCAATCTGGATAATAGAGACAGGCTGGCCGCTGTTTTCTCCGCTGGCTACCTGCTGTTGCGCCGCGTCGTTGAGCGGATACTGCACCAGGGTGCTGGGGTTGATAGCAAACAGCGCATGGCCGGGACGACAGGTGAGCATCACCTCTTCACGGTTAAACGCCCATTTATCTTTACCCACATCTAAGCGGCTTACGGTGATCACCTGCGGTGCGGCCAGCGCGCTGGCAGAGCAGGTGAGTAACAGAAGAGTGAGAATACTTTTTTTCATTTTTTCGCCAGTTATTCAAAAAGGTTCAAGTGTCGCAAACAGGCTGACCGTTGCCAGCACCACAATGCCGAGAACCACTTCAGCTTGCGTCATCCGAATAAAAACAGCGCGCGCCTGGGCTTCCTGTGTACGGAAGCGTGGCACCAGCACATAGCGGTTTACCAGCGCAATGGCTACCATCAGCAGCACCAGCGCGCATTTTACCAGCAGCAAGCGTCCATATAAACTCTGCCACGGCAGTGTCGCACCCTGAATAAGAAGCGCGTTAATGATGCCGGATATCAGCACCCCCGCGACGGCCAGATGCCCGTAGCGTGAGAAGCGCATCAGGCTGCCGATCGCCTGCATGCGCTTCGCCGCGTTAACCAGCCGCATACAGTACAGCACCGGCAGCAGACCGCCAAACCAGGCGGCGGCACAGATCAGATGCACGGCGTAGTTGATCCGGGCAAAAAGTCCTGTGGTCCCGTCATGCATCGCCGCATGGCCGGTGTTAGCCAGCAGCAGCAGTTGGGCAGTCACCAGCAACAGCACTTGCCCCTGCTGATGCATAAAGCCCAGCAGCAAAGTTGCCAGCGCAATAATAATTTGCCACATCCAGATGCTGCCAAACTGCGTTTCACTTACCGCCAGCCAGATATCCGGCTGCCAGACGTCGTGCCAGCCGTTGCCCATCATACCGCCCTGCAGGGCAAACATCAGCAGCGCACAGAGAAACGCCAGCGCCAGGGCGGCACGCTGCATAGACCTGAAGCGGCGCTGCAGCGTGGAGCGGATCGCTGGATCGGCGAGCCAGTGCGCAAAGGCGGCGCTGCCAAATACCAGCATCAGGGTCAGAAAGTGAATAAACCGCAGGCCAACGTAGCAAAACGCGAGCATGCTACTTCACGCTAAACCGGTAGCTGCCCTGAGTTTTATGCCCGTCAACGGAGACAACGTGCCACGCTACGGTATACTGGTCAGGCTTCAGAGCCTGTTCGATAGGCACAATCAGCTGCGTTTTATCCTTATCGTTACGCTTCACCGCTCCGATTTTCACCGTCTGCTGCTGCGATCCGGTAACCGTCACGCCGCTAAACTTAGGCTCAATGCCTTCAGAAAAGTTAAGGGTTAGCGCCTGCGGAGCTGCGGTAACATTGGCGTCGGCGGCCGGATACTGATGTTTAAGGTGCGCATGGGCAAAGACGGCAGGCGATGCGGCCAGAGATGCAGCCAGCAGCAGGGCGCGCCAGGTATACGTTGTGGTAAAACCCATCGTTCTATTCCTTTTTGTTATCTGTATAGCGCAAAGAATAACTCTGTATAATGACTGAGTCGAGTCTGTACAGGCGCAGACTTGCCTTTCTGTCGCAGGCTTAGTAATTTTGCGCCGTATAACCGGGAGGACCTATGAAAACCAATCTTGCACAACTGCCTCAGGACGAGATGGACAAAGTTAACGTTGATCTGGCAGCGGCTGGCGTGGCGTTTAAAGAGCGTTACAATATGCCGGTTATTGCGGAGGTGGTTGAGCGCGAGCAGCCCGCCCATCTGCGCGACTGGTTCCGTGAGCGGCTGATTGCCCATCGTCTGGCATCCGTGTCACTCTCGCGCCTGCCCTATGAGCCTAAGATCAAATAATCGACCCGGTTTCTGGAGATAAGATGTTACGCGTAATCGATACTGAAACCTGCGGCCTGCAGGGCGGCATCGTTGAAATCGCCTCGGTGGACGTCATTGACGGGCAGATTGTTAACCCGATGAGCCACCTTGTGCGTCCGGATCGCCCTATCAGCCGTCAGGCGATGGCTATCCACCGCATCACCGAAGAGATGGTCGCCGATCAGCCATGGATCGAAGATATTCTGCCGCACTACCTGGGCAGCAGCTGGTACGTTGCGCACAATGCCAGCTTCGATCGTCGCGTGCTGCCGGAGATGCCAGGCGAGTGGATCTGCACGATGAAGCTGGCCCGCCGTCTGTGGCCCGGGATCCAGTACGGCAATATGGCGCTCTACAAGTCGCGCAAGCTGAGCGTACAGACGCCGCCGGGGCTGCATTCTCACCGGGCGCTGTATGACTGCTACATCACCGCCGCGCTGCTGATTGACATCATGGAGAACTCAGGCTGGACGCCGGATCAGATGGTGACCATTACCGGCCGCCCAGCCCTGATGACCACCTTTACCTTCGGTAAATACCGTGGAAAAGCGGTGTCCGACATCGCCGACCGCGATCCGGGCTATCTGCGCTGGCTCTACAATAATCTGGAGCGCATGAGTCCCGAACTGCGGCTGACGTTAAAACACTATCTTGACGAAAATTAGCTTTTTTTGCCGGGCAGCGTACCCTGCGCCAGCGCCACGAGAAAAGCAAATTCCAGCGCAACGCCTTCGTAGGATTTAAAGCGGCCCGATTTCCCCCCGTGGCCTGCGTCCATATCCGTACAGAGCAGCAGCAGATTATCGTCGGTTTTCGTTGCCCGTAGCTTCGCCACCCACTTGGCTGGCTCCCAGTACTGCACCTGGGAGTCATGCAGGCCGGTGGTCACCAGCAGATGGGGATAGGCCTGAGCGCTGACGTTATCGTACGGGCTATAGCTTTTCATATAGCGATAGTAGGTCTCGTCCTGCGGGTTCCCCCACTCCTCAAACTCCCCTGTGGTTAACGGAATGGACTCATCGAGCATGGTTGTCACCACGTCCACGAAGGGAACCTGTGCGATGGCCCCGTGGAACAGGCCTGGGCGTTCGTTAATCACGGTGCCGATCAGCATCCCGCCTGCACTGCCCCCCATGCCGTAGCAGTAGCGTGTAGACCCATAACCCTGGGCCAGCAGCGCATCACAGACGTCAATATAGTCATTGAACGTGTTTCTTTTCTTGAGAAACTTACCGTCCTCATACCAGTGCTGACCCAGCTCGCCGCCGCCGCGAATATGGGCGATGGCAAAGACAAAGCCGCGATCCAGCAGGCTAAGGCGGCTGCTGCTAAAGTCGGCATCGATGCTGCTGCCGTAGGAGCCGTAGCCGTAGACCAGCAGCGGATTTTGCCCCTTACGGAAATGTTTTTGGTTATAGACCAGCGAGACCGGAACCTCGACGCCGTCACGCGCCTTGATCCACAGGTGTTCGCTACGGTACTGGCTGGCGTCAAAGCCGTGCACCTCCGTCTGCTTGAGCACCCGCCGCTCGCCGGTATCCATATCCAGCTCAAACAGCGTATCCGGCGTGGTCATCGAAGAGTAGCCGTAGCGCAGCCGTGAAGTTTCAGGCTCAGGGTTATAAGCAAGCCAGGTCACATAGGCCGGATCGTCAAAGGCAATACCGGTAACCTCGCGGGTTTTACGGTTGATCTGCCGCAGGCTGGTCAGGCCGCGCTGACGCTCCTCCACCACCAGCCAGTCGGTAAAGAGCGTGAAGCCCTCCAGCATGATGTGTGGCCTTGGCGGGATCAGCACCTCCCACTGCTTATTGTTGCGCACCTTAGTCCGGTAGAGGCCAAAGTTTTTCCCCTCACGGTTTGAGCGCAGGTAGAAGGTGTGCTGGTAATGGTCAAGGTTGTACTCATGATCCTTACGCCGGGGCAGGAACATAATGGGCTGGGCATCCGGCAGCTCCGCATCCAACAGCAGGCACTCACTGGTGGTGGCGCTGGCCAGATAGATGATCACGTAGTGCTGGGAGGTCGTCTTATGCAGGCTGACGTAGAAGGTCTCGTCCTTCTCCTCATAAACCAGCTCATCCTGGGCAGCAGGCGTACCGATAGTGTGCCGCCAGACCTGGTAAGGGAGCAGCGTTTTAGCATGCTTACGCACGTAGTAGAGGGTTTCGGAGTCATTGATCCAGACGAAATCCGGCGTAACGTTATCCAGCATCTCCGGATACCAGTTCCCGCTCTCCAGATTACGAAAGCGCAGGCCGTACTGACGCCGGGAGAGATAATCCTCCGCCAGCGCCATAATGTTGTTATCTGGCGAAACGGCCAAACCGCCCAGGGTATAGAACTCGCTGTGGGCGGCGCGCTTGTTGGCATCCAGCAGCACCTGCCACTCGTCCCACTCGCAGCTGAGCACCGACTGGCGCTGATAGATGGCGTACTCGCAGCCCGGCTCATAAACGTGCCGGTAGCGGTAGCCGTTACGGGTATAGGGCGCAGAGACTTCGCGCTGAGGAAGACGATCGACGATCTCTTTTAACAGACGATCCTGTAACGCCTGCTGCGAAGCCATTACGTCGCGCCCGTAGTCATTCTCCTGGTGCAAATAGTCCAGGACATCCTGATCCGAACGCGTATCGTCGCGCAGCCAGTAGTAGTCGTCTGTTCGCGTATCGCCATGCAGGGTCATGACGTGCGGTACTTTTTTTGCTTTTGGTGGCATAGCGTTTTCTTTTCAGTTTACACCCTATAAGGGTGGCAAAACCCACGCATGTTGCAAGCGAAACGCGCCACCACCGCGTGTAAGCTAGCCTGGCAACGCGCTTTTTTGCGCTTTGAGGTCCTGCTCAATGCCATCACGCACGTCCTGAGGGATCTTCAGGGCATCGCCGAGCGCATTGAGATAGCTGCGCTCCATAAAGTGATCGATATCAATAGCGGCACAGCTAAGGAAGTAGAGCTCCAGCGCCTCCTCCTCGTTACGTACGTCGCGGGCCAACCGCTGGGGATCGAGCGGCTGCTCGATGGCCTGAGCCACCAGCGCCCTGCCCTGCTCCTCTACGCCAGCTTCCCGCATTTGCAGGTCAATCGCTTCGCGCTCGCGGGCATCAATGTGACCGTCGCTTTTCGCGGCAAAGACCAGGGCAAGGATCAGACGTTCAGTACGCACGTCCAGCGGCGAGCTTTGCTGACCAAACTGCGGCTCGTTCTGGTGCGCAGTCCGCACGCGATCTTTGTATTTGTTCCACAGCACCGTGCCGGCAACGGCTCCACCACCGACCAACAGCGCGCTGGTACCGTATTTGGTGAGTAGCTTACGGGAAGAGGAGTTTGAGACCAGCAGTCCCGCCAGGCCACCTAATGCGCCCGGCACCAGCAGCTTGCTCAGCCCTTGTCCGTCGCCAGATGAAGCGGATGCTCCTTTCTGGCCCAGCAGCGACTGTAGTTGATTCATCCAGTTAGTCATAATTTCCCCCGATTATTCTGTGTCAAACCACAGAGTAAGCGAGGGGTTGTCAGGAAATGTCTAAGCTGGCTAAAGAAGCGAAAATGCGGCTTTGGTTATTGATGGGAATAGACAGCCTTGCCACCTTTACAGTCAACCGCAACCCGATAGTGGATATCGGTATTTTTACCGCGCACAGTCAGCGGAACGGTCCACTTATCGTTTTTGCCCGTGATCTCTTTGACGTTAATCCAGGCAACCGGATCGGCCTGTCCCAGCGTCTCCTGATCGTCAGCCCAGCGCGCAATGCGGTTCTGCTGATAGTCACGCTTGACGCTGGCAGCGATACCGGAGGCATCCAGCCCCTCACAGCCAGGGAACTTCACTGATTTATCATTCGCAGCCTGTACGCCAGCGCTGCCGGCCAGCAGGGCCAGACCGAGCAGTAGTCCTAATCTGTTCATGCTTATCTCCTGTGAACATAACCCACACAAAGCATGGTACAAATTACCGGCAGCGCAAGCTGTTGTTAGGCTGCTTTGGTACGTTTAGACGTTGGCATATCCGTTACGGTATCACCTTTGACCGGAGCCGCATCAGGGTCCGGAAGCTTACCGGAGCGGAACACTGCGCTAAAGGTCTCTTTTTGCTCAGCCAGCCACAGCGCCATCTGCTCACGCTGCGCGTCATCAAACGCAACGGGTGCATTTACCAGCACGCCCTCCAGCACTTCTGCCAGATCGAGCATTTTGTCGTACGCATCGGCTTCCTTTTTGCTGGCAAAAGACATTTTTTCCTCACCTTCGCGGATTACCACGTATTTGACTTCAACCGCCATAATGCAGCCTCATTTACCTGTTTATTTATACAGTATAATAGTAAGCATTTTGCAGCAGGATTGCAAGCCAAAAAAAGACACGCAAACGTTTTCGTGTATAATAGTCCGAAATTTTTAACCGGTGGATATTATGACTTTTTTAGGTACCGCGCTGCGTCCGGCAGCCACCCGTGTGATGCTGTTAGGCTCCGGTGAACTGGGTAAAGAGGTGGCCATTGAGTGCCAGCGTTTGGGCATCGAAGTAGTTGCCGTAGACCGCTATGCCGACGCCCCGGCGATGCATGTGGCCCACCGTGCGCACGTCATCAACATGCTGGACGGCGAGGCGTTGAAAGCGCTGGTGGCGCAGGAGAAACCGGATTTTATTGTTCCGGAGATCGAAGCCATTGCCACCGATATGCTTCTTGAGCTTGAGGCCCAGGGGCAGCAGGTGGTGCCCTGCGCCCGCGCCGCCAAGCTGACCATGAACCGGGAGGGGATCCGCCGTCTGGCTGCTGAAGAGCTGAACCTGCCCACCTCGACCTACCGCTTCGCCGACAGCGAAACCGCGTTTGAAGAGGCGGTCGCGGCGCTGGGCCTGCCATGTATTATCAAGCCGGTGATGAGCTCCTCTGGCAAAGGCCAGAGCTTTATTCGCAGCGCCGATCGGCTGCCTGACGCCTGGCAGTATGCCCAGCTCGGCGGTCGCGCCGGGGCGGGACGAGTCATCGTCGAAGGCGTAGTTAAGTTTGACTTTGAAATTACCCTCCTGACCGTCAGCGCCGTGGACGGGGTGCACTTCTGCGATCCTATTGGTCATCGCCAGGAGGATGGCGACTATCGAGAGTCCTGGCAGCCGCAGCAGATGAGCGAATTGGCCCTCTCCCGTGCGCAGGCGATCGCCCGCGACGTGGTGCTGGCGCTGGGTGGCTACGGCCTGTTTGGTGTGGAGCTGTTCGTCTGTGGCGACGAGGTGATCTTTAGCGAGGTGTCGCCGCGCCCGCACGATACCGGTATGGTCACGCTAATCTCCCAGGATCTCTCTGAGTTCGCCCTGCACGTTCGCGCTTTCCTCGGCCTGCCGATAGGCGGCGTGCGTCAGTACGGCCCGTCTGCCTCAGCAGTGATCCTGCCGGAATTGAAGAGCAACAACGTTACTTTTGATAACGTGCAGAGCGCAGTTGGAGCGGGTCTACAGCTGCGCCTGTTCGGCAAGCCGGAAATTGATGGTACGCGGCGGTTAGGCGTGGCGTTAGCCACCGGTGAAAGCGTGGATGAGGCGGTGAAGCGGGCAACAGACGCCGCCGCCAGCGTGGTGGTGAAGGGATAAAAAAAACGGGCCGAATGGCCCGTTTTTATCGCGATACAGTAACGATTACTGCTTCGCACCCTCTACTGCTTCGCGCGCCAGCTGAGTGATACGATCGTAATCACCCGCCTCCAGCGCGTCGGCCGGAACCAGCCATGAGCCACCGATGCACAGCACGCTTTTCAGCGCCAGGTAGTCACGGTAGTTTGCCGGAGAGATGCCGCCGGTTGGGCAGAAACGCACCTGTGAGAACGGACCGGCAATCGCCTGCAGCGCTTTAGTACCGCCGTTGGCCTCCGCCGGGAAGAATTTAAACTCTTTCAGACCGTAATCGAGGCCGAGCATCAGCTCAGACACGGTGCTGATGCCGGGGATCAGCGGAATGGTGCCTTCGGTTGCGGCCTTCAGCAGCGGCTCGGTCAGGCCCGGGCTGATAGCAAACTGCGCGCCTGCTTCGGTCACTTCCGCCAGTTGCTGCGGGTTCAGTACCGTACCGGCACCAATGATTGCTTCCGGGACTTCTTTCGCAATGGCGCGGATCGCATCCATGGCACAGGCGGTACGCAGAGTGACTTCCAGCACGCGAACGCCGCCGGCAACCAGCGCTTTCGCCATCGGTACCGCGTGTTCCAGTTTGTTCACCACGATAACCGGGACAACAGGACCCGTTTTCAGGATTGCTTCAGCACTCGTTTTCCAGTTTTTCATCAGAATTTTTCTCTCGCCCGATCTAAATAATTTATCAGTTTAAAAAGTGATACAGGTTGCGCCCTGCTCCGCACCGGAGAGTTTTTCACGCAGTGCGCTAAACATTTCGCGGCCAGTACCTACGCGCGCGCTACTCAGGTCAGGAATGTGCGGCTGACGTGCAGCAAGCTCGGTGTCATCCACCAGCAGAGTCAACTCCCCTGTCTGTCCATTTACGCGGATGATATCGCCCTCGCGTACCTTTGCCAGCAACCCGCCGTCATACGCTTCTGGTGTTACATGGATCGCCGACGGTACTTTACCTGATGCGCCGGAGAGCCGTCCATCGGTGACTAATGCGATTTTGAAACGGCGGTCCAATAATACACCAAGTGGTGGCATCAGTTTATGTAATTCTGGCATGCCGTTCGCTTTTGGCCCTTGATGCCGGACAACAACCACGCAGTCACGATCAAGCAGACCGGCTTCAAAAGCGGGTAATACGTCGTGCTGGCTCTCAAAAATCACCGCAGGCGCCTCGACTACCTGATTCTCTACCGGGACGGCAGAGGTCTTCATCACCGCACGGCCAAGGTTGCCGCTGAGCACTTTCGTACCGCCGTGGTGCGAGAACGGCTTGTCGATAGAGGCAATGATATCGCTGTCCAGCGAGGCGCTGGCCCCGTCGCGCCAGTCCAGTTCACCGTCGTTCAGCCATGGCTCGAGGGTATAACGCGACAGACCATGACCTACCACGGTGTTGACATCCTCATGCAGCAGGCCGCCCTTCAGCAGCTCACGCATCAGCACCGGTACGCCGCCCGCAGCCTGGAAGTGGTTGATATCCGCCGGGCCGTTGGGGTAGAGACGCGCCATCAGCGGAACCACTTCGGAGAGTTCGGAGAAGTCATCCCAGTTGATGATGATGCCAGCGGCGCGCGCCATCGCCACCAGGTGCATGGTGTGGTTAGTGGAGCCGCCCGTCGCCAGCAGGGCGACGATGCCGTTGACCACCACCTTCTCATCGATCATCTTGCCGAGCGGCATCCACTCGTTACCGTTGCCGGTCAGGCGAGTCACCTGGCGAGCAGCGGCCACGGTCAACGCTTCACGCAGCGGCGCATCGGGATGCACAAATGACGAGCCGGGGAGCTGCATGCCCATAAATTCAATAACCATCTGGTTAGTATTGGCCGTGCCGTAGAAGGTGCAGGTGCCCGGTGCATGGTAGGAGGCCGCCTCCGACTCCAGCAGCGCCATGCGATCAACTTTGCCTTCGGCGTAGAGCTGGCGGATCCGTACCTTCTCTTTGTTTGGCAGGCCGCTGGCCATCGGCCCTGACGGCACAAACAGCGCGGGCAGATGACCAAAGGAGAGCGCGGCCATCGCCAGCCCCGGGACAATTTTATCGCAGACGCCAAGATAGAGCGCGCCGTCAAACATGTTGTGCGACAGGCCGACCGCGGCAGACATGGCGATCACTTCCCGGCTGAGAAGGGAAAGCTCCATCCCATCCTGGCCCTGGGTCACGCCATCGCACATGGCCGGGACGCCGCCCGCCACCTGGCCTACGGCGTTAACCGAGTGCAGGGCTTTACGAATAATATCAGGGTAACGTTCATAGGGCTGGTGCGCGGAGAGCATGTCGTTGTAGGAGGTGATGATGGCGACGTTGTTACGCAGCATGCTTTTCAGCGAGGCCTTATCCTCCGGCTGGCAGGCGGCGAAACCGTGGGCCAGGTTGCCGCAGGCTAGCGACGAGCGGTGGACGGTGCTGCTTTTCGCCTGTTCGATGCGGGCAAGATAGGCGCTGCGGGTGGCATGAGAACGATCGATAATACGATTTGTTACCCGTAACAATGTCGAGTTCATAAAGGCTCCTGAATATTAGATGTCCCGGGCGGCGGTATCGTGAATAAAGAGAGAATACGTAAACTACTAATCCGCCGTACTCCGGAGGCAAAATCGCTTCAGCCAGTGTAATAAAAAAAGCGGCAGGGTTGAATCCAGTGAAAGCGCAAAAGGGTAAAAATTGTGCGGGAATCTGCGTTGGATCATGTTACCGGTAAAATAGCGGCGCGATAGACAAAAAAAAACGGCCCCGCAGGGCCGTTTGAACGCGGCGAGTTAATTACTCAAATTCGTTCCAGGAACGACCATCACGGGTGATCATTGCCACCGACGCGACCGGTCCCCAGGTACCGGCCTGGTAAGGCTTAGGTGATTCGTTATCCATCGCCCAGGCTTCGGTAATGGAGTCAACCCACTTCCACGCCTCTTCGACCTCGTCACGACGCACAAACAGCGCCTGGATGCCACGCATGGTTTCCAGCAGCAGACGCTCGTAAGCATCGGCCAGATGGCTTTCGTTGAACGTCTCGGAGTAGCTCAGATCGAGCTTGGTGGTTTGCAGGTTGTGCTTGTGATCGAGGCCCGGAACTTTGTTAAGGATCTGGATATCCACGCCCTCGTCCGGCTGCAGACGGATGGTAAGCTTGTTCTGAGGCAGATCCTGCCAGGACTCCTTGAACAGGTTCAGCGGCGGGGTTTTGAAGTAGACCACGACTTCAGAGCACTTGGTTGGCAGACGCTTGCCGGTACGCAGGTAGAACGGCACGTCGGCCCAGCGCCAGTCATCGATATCCACGCGGATGGCCACGAAGGTTTCAGTGTTGCTGGTTTTGTTTGCGCCCTCTTCTTCCAGGTAGCCTGGCACTTTTTTGCCCTGGGCAAAACCGGCAGTGTACTGGCCGCGCACGGTTTTTTCACGCACGTTCGAGCGATCAATACGGCGCAGGGATTTCAGCACCTTCACTTTCGCATCACGGATGCTGTCCGCAGAGAGATCCGACGGCGGCGACATGGCGATCATGCAGAGAACCTGTAACAGATGGTTCTGGATCATGTCGCGCATCTGTCCGGCCTGGTCGAAATAACCCCAGCGGCCTTCGATGCCCACCTCTTCCGCCACGGTGATCTCCACGTGGTCGATGGTACGGTTGTCCCAGTTGTTGACGAACAGGGAGTTAGCAAAGCGCAGCGCCAACAGGTTGAGCACCGTCTCCTTACCGAGGTAGTGGTCGATACGGTAGACCTGGCACTCTTCAAAGTACTCGCCCACCTGGTCATTGATTTCACGGGAGGTGTCGAGAGAGGTACCCAGCGGCTTCTCCATCACCACGCGCGCCGGTTTGGCGTTGAGTTTTGCCTCACCCAGGCCTTTGCAGATGGCACCAAAAGTGCTCGGCGGCATGGCGAAATAGTTGATGGTGACGCGGTTTTTCTGGTCGAGCATCTCACCGAGGCGGGTAAACGCAGAGGTATCGTTGACGTCAAGGTTACAGAAATCGAGGCGTCCGCTGAGCGTGTCCCAGAGGCTTTCATCGATCTTCTCTTTCATGAAGGTCTCGAGCGCTTCACGCACGACTGTGGTGTACTTCTCTTTATCCCACTCCGCACGTCCTACCCCAAGGATACGCGTCTCCGGATGGATCTGGCCTGCTTTTTCTAATTGATACAGGGAAGGCAGCAATTTTCGGCGTGCAAGATCGCCTTTCGCGCCGAAATGACCAGGTCACATGCCTGGGCTGTTTGCGTTACCGCCATGTCATTCTCCTCAATTGGCTGCCCCGGTACTTTAGCCAGGGCATAACTGTAATTTTATTACACTGCACTGTACTGCTTTTACGTAAAACCCGAAACCGTTACCGCTTATCCTCCCGTGCGTTTTCGCTCGGGCGGCTAAAAATTGGCTTAATCGCCCTGAAAATTCAGGGAATTTGTCTGGAATCGAGTAGCTAAAATCCGACTCTGATCATGTAATGAAAAAAAACAACAAAATTTCCCGCGGTTCTTTACCTTTCCGGGTCTTACAAGGGTAATATCGACCTAAACGCAGCACAATTTCATCCGTTATTGAAATTGATTTTAGCCATGAGCGCCCCGTTAATAATGAACATGCTGGAAAAAATTCACTCTCAGCTGGAACACCTTAGCAAATCCGAACGAAAAGTGGCGGAAGTCATCCTCTCCTCTCCGGACCAGGCCATCCACTCCAGCATTGCTGCCCTGGCGCAGGAGGCTGGCGTCAGCGAACCCACGGTAAACCGCTTCTGCCGCAGCATGGAGACCCGCGGCTTCCCCGATTTTAAGCTGCACCTGGCGCAAAGCCTGGCGAACGGTACGCCCTATGTTAATCGCAATGTCGATGAAGATGACAGCGTTGAGGCCTACACAGGTAAAATTTTTGAGTCGGCGATGGCCAGTCTGGATCACGTTCGTCAGTCGCTGGACATGCCCGCCGTCAACCGCGCTGTCGATCTGCTCACCCAGGCAAAGAAGATTGCCTTCTTTGGCCTTGGCTCGTCGGCGGCGGTTGCCCATGACGCCATGAATAAGTTCTTCCGCTTCAACGTGCCGGTGGTCTACACCGATGATATTGTCCTGCAGCGTATGAGCTGCATGAACTGTAACGAAGATGACGTGGTGGTGCTCATCTCCCACACGGGACGAACAAAAAGCCTGGTGGAGCTGGCCCAGCTGGCCCGCGAGAGCGATGCGATGGTGATTGCCATCACCTCGGCGGGGACCCCGTTGGCCCGTGAAGCGACGCTAGCTATTACTCTGGACGTGCCGGAAGATACCGACATCTATATGCCGATGGTATCGCGGCTGGCGCAGCTCACGGTCATCGACGTGCTGGCAACAGGTTTTACCCTGCGCCGGGGAGCAAAATTCAGAGATAACTTGAAGCGAGTCAAGGAAGCGCTGAAAGAATCGCGTTTTGATAAGGAGCTCCTGACCGGGAGCGATAAACATTAAAATTTTATAACAGCGTTGTAATTCATTACGGCATTCGGTTAAGTTTTTGATTTGCCAAATCGGCCCCAGAACTGCCGAATTCATATTCACGCAACACCTGGTTGTTTCAGTCAACGGAGTAATACATGTCCAGAAGGCTTCGCAGAACTAAAATCGTTACCACCCTGGGTCCAGCTACCGACCGCGATAATAACCTTGAAAAGATCATCGCTGCTGGCGCCAACGTGGTACGTATGAACTTCTCCCACGGCACGCCAGAAGATCACAAGCTGCGTGCAGATAAAGTGCGCGAGATTGCGGCAAAACTGGGACGTCATGTGGCTATTCTCGGGGATCTGCAGGGTCCCAAAATTCGCGTTTCAACCTTTAAAGAGGGGAAAGTGTTCCTCAATGTTGGCGATAAGTTCCTGCTGGATGCCAACCTCGGTAAAGGTGAAGGCGATAAAGAGCGCGTGGGTATCGACTATAAGGGCCTGCCCGCTGACGTGGTGCCTGGCGATATTCTGCTGCTTGACGATGGCCGCGTGCAGCTGAAAGTGATCGACGTTCAGGGCATGAAGGTGTTCACCGAGGTGACCGTTGGCGGTCCGCTGTCGAACAACAAAGGCATCAACAAGCTGGGGGGCGGTCTCTCCGCCGAGGCGCTGACCGATAAAGACAAGGCGGACATCATCACCGCCGCGCAAATTGGCGTTGACTATCTGGCCGTCTCCTTCCCGCGCTGCGGGGAAGATCTGAACTACGCCCGTCGTCTGGCACGCGATGCGGGCTGTGATGCTAAAATCGTCGCCAAAGTTGAACGTGCGGAAGCCGTTTGCGACCAGGATGCGATGGATGACGTGATCCTTGCCTCTGACGTGGTGATGGTCGCACGTGGCGACCTCGGGGTTGAGATTGGTGACCCTGAGCTGGTTGGCATCCAGAAGGCGCTGATCCGCCGCGCACGCCAGCTTAACCGCTCCGTGATCACCGCTACCCAGATGATGGAGTCGATGATCACTAATCCGATGCCGACCCGTGCCGAAGTGATGGACGTGGCTAACGCCGTGCTGGACGGTACCGATGCCGTGATGCTCTCTGCTGAAACCGCTGCTGGCCAGTATCCGGCGGAAACCGTGGCCGCGATGGCCCGCGTCTGCCTGGGCGCTGAGAAGATCCCCAGCATCAACGTCTCCAAGCACCGCCTCGATATCCAGTTCGATAACGTGGAAGAGGCCATCGCGATGTCAGCGATGTATGCGGCAAACCACCTGAAGGGCGTTACCGCTATCATCACCATGACCGAGTCGGGCCGCACCGCGCTGATGACCTCGCGTATCAGCTCCGGTCTGCCGATCTTCGCTATGTCGCGCCATGAGCGCACGTTGAACCTTACCGCGCTCTATCGTGGCGTCACCCCGGTCTACTTCGACAGCAACAACGACGGCGTGGTCGCGGCTAATGATGCGGTTACCCTGCTCCGCGATAAAGGCTATCTGATCTCCGGCGATCTGGTTATCGTCACCCAGGGCGACGTGATGGGCACCATTGGCACTACCAACACCACCCGTATCCTGACCGTAGAGTAACGTTAGCGTGCGATAACAAAAAACCTCTCAGTTGTGAGAGGTTTTTTTTCACATGCGCTATTTTTTGGGGAACAGATCCTTGCGCTTGTACGGCTCCGGCTCGCCCGGCTTGCGCGTCTTAAGCAGCTTGAGGATCCAGGTGTACTGCTCCGGATGTGGGCCAACAAAAACCTCAACCTCTTCATTCATCCGTCTGGCGAGGGTGTTATCGTCGGCCTCCAGCAGATCGTCCATTGGCGGCCTGACCAGGATCGTCAGACGATGGGTTTTGCCGTCATAGACCGGAAACAGGGGCACCACCCGGGCGCGGCAGACCTTCATCAGACGGCCAACAGCAGGCAGCGTGGCTTTATAGGTGGCAAAGAAGTCTACAAACTCACTCTGCTCCGGGCCGTGGTCCTGATCGGGCAGGTAGTAACCCCAGTAGCCCTGACGCACCGAGTGAATAAACGGCTTAATCCCGTCGTTACGCGCATGCAGGCGTCCACCAAAGCGGCGACGCACCGTATTCCAGACGTAATCGAACACCTTGTTGCCCTGGTTATGGAACATGGCGGCCATCTTTTGGCCCCGGGAGGCCATCAGCATCGCCGGAATGTCCACACCCCAGCCGTGCGGTACAAGGAAGATCACATTTTCACCGTTGCGCTGCATCTCGTCGATAATCTCTCTGCCCTGCCAGTTTACGCGACCGGCGATCTTATCCGGACCGCGTATCGCCAGCTCGGCCATCAGCACCATCGACTGGGGAGCGGTTGCAAACATCTCGTCAACGATCGCTTCCCGCTCGGCTACGCTCTTCTCCGGGAAGCAGTAGTGCAGGTTGATTTGCGCCCGCCGGCGGGCACTTTTGCCCAGCCGTCCGCCTAGACGCCCAAGCTTGCCCAGCAGCGGATCGCGTACCGAGGCGGGTACCAGCGCCACGCCAGCCAGCGCGAAAACCCCCAGCCATGCCCCCCAGTAGCGCGGCAGAAGGAACTCCTTTTCAAACTGGGGAATGTATTCACTGTTATTTTTTTTCGTTTCCATGCATCTTCCGGGAGCCGACAGACTCGGGTCAGAGAAATAATCAGGTATCAGTTAACGTGATAGTTTAGCGAGACGTATAGCTTCACACAAAAGAAAAAGCCGGTGCGCATGGGCAACCGGCTTTAATAGCATATCCTGCTGGGCGAATCAGTCGAAGCGCAGCTGCGGCGTCACCTCTTTCACCTGCGCCAGATAGTCGCGGCGATCGCTGCCGGTCAACCCTTCGGTACGCGGCAGCTTGGCCGTCAACGGATTCACCGCCTGCTGGTTGATCCACACCTCATAGTGCAGGTGCGGGCCGGTTGAGCGGCCGGTGTTACCTGACAGCGCGATACGATCGCCCCGCTTCACTTTCTGGCCATCTTTCACCAGCAGCTTACGCAGGTGCATATAGCGTGTGGTGTAGGTGCGACCGTGACGGATCGCCACGTAGTAGCCTGCTGCGCCGCTGCGTTTGGCCGTGACCACCTCGCCATCACCCACCGCCAGGACAGGCGTTCCCTGCGGCATGGCGAAATCAACGCCTTTATGCGGGGCTACGCGGCCGGTTACCGGGTTCAGACGACGCGGGTTAAAGTTTGACGATACACGGAACTGTTTTGAGGTCGGGAAACGCATAAAGCCTTTCGCCAGCCCGGTGCCGTTACGATCGTAGAATTTGCCGTCTTCAGCGCGGATAGCATAGTAGTCTTTACCCTCCGAGCGCAGACGCACGCCCAGCAGCTGACTCTGCTCGCGTTTGCCGTCGAGCATCTCCCGCGACATCAACACCGAGAACTCATCGCCTTTTTTCAGCTTGCGGAAGTCCATCTGCCACTGCATGGCTTTGATCACCGCGCTGATCTCACCGCTGTTCAGGCCGGCATCTTTGGCGCTGGCCACGAAGCTACCGCCTACCGTGCCCTTCAGCGTAGCGTTAACCCAGTCACCCTGCTGAACTTCGCTACTCATCTTGAATGCGCCGCCGTCAGTGCGATCGTAGGTGCGGGTTTCACGGCGCGACATCTCCCAGGTCAGACGCTGCAGATCGCCATCGGCGTTGAGCGTCCAGGAGATTTGCTGGCCGATCTTCAAATTACGCAGCTCTTTGTCGGCGCTGGCGAGTTGGGTAACGTCGCCCATATCCATGCCGTACTGGGTCAGAATGCTGCTGAGCGTATCGCCGGTAGAGACCACGTACTCATGCACGCCCGCCTCGTTGCCGGTTTTATCATCCAGCTCATCCTGGGGGATCTCTTCCACTTCATCAGGCATGGTCTGATCGATTGGCTCACTGGCTTCCGGCAGCAGCGAACGAATTTCGCTCTTCTCCAGCTCAATGGCTTTTACAATTGGGGCAGACTGGGGGTGATAGACATAGGGCCGCCAGACGGCGACCGCTAATGTGAGAACAGTAAGCGACCCCAGCATAACGCGATGGGGTCGGGGCAAATTGTTAAATGCCAGGGCGACAGAGCGGGCTATCTGTTGCACGTATTCACTTCCTCGTTAATCTCCTTTCAGACAGCTCGCATACTGGTTTGAGAGTTGTTTCAAAAACTGCGCATAGCTGGTTTTACTTAGCGCAATATTGGTGCCCAGAGGATCTAACGTCCCCATACGCACGGATGTCCCTCTCGCAACAGATTCTACGACCGCTGGCCTGAACTGTGGCTCAGCAAAAACGCAGGTTGCTTTTTGCTCAACTAACTGTGTTCTGATTTCATGTAAACGCTGCGCACCGGGCTGAATTTCAGGGTTGACGGTGAAATGGCCGAGCGGCGTCAGACCATAGTGTTTTTCGTAATAGCCATAGGCGTCATGAAAAACGAAATACCCTTTCCCCTTCACGGGTGCGAGCTCAGTGCCGACCTGCTTATCGGTCTCGGCCAATTGTGCCTCAAAATCGCGCAGGTTGGCGTCAAGCTTGGCTCGACTTTGCGGCATAACTTCCACTAATTTTTGATGGATTGCAACCGCCGCCAGGCGTGCTACCTCTGGCGACAGCCAAATGTGCATGTTGTAGTCACCATGATGGTGATGTTCGTCACCGTTTTCCCCGTGGTGGTCATGACCCTCATGCTCATCCTCGTCATGATCGCTGCCTTTCATCAGCAGCGGTTTTACGTCAGGCAACTCGCCGATTGCCAGCTGTTTCTGCGCCGGAAGCTGCTGGGTTGATTTCTGCATGAAGGCTTCCATGTCTGGTCCAACCCATACCACTAAGTCCGCGCTTTTTAAGCGTTTTACATCAGACGGGCGCAATGAGTAATCATGCTCAGATGCACCGTCCGGGAGTAGTACTTCTGTCTCAGTCACGCCGTCGGTAATCGCGGCCGTGATAAAGCCCAAAGGCTTAAGCGAAGCGACAACGGCAGCGTTGGCCGGAGCTATCGTTATGCCCATCAGAGCGGTGGAAATTGCAGCGCAAAGAAGCGTATTTTTATGTAACATAATGCGACTAACCATCGTAACAAGTGGGTGGAATGTGATATTATAACATTCTATGACTTGTGCAAGCCCTTAAACACTATGACAAATCTTGTTTCACTAGAAAACGTGTCCGTCTCTTTCGGCCAACGCCGCGTCCTGTCTGACATTTCGCTGGTGCTGCGTCCTGGGAAAATTTTAACCCTGCTGGGTCCAAACGGGGCAGGGAAATCGACCCTCGTGCGGGTGGTTCTTGGCCTGGTAGCAGCCGATTCCGGGGCGATCAAGCGCGATAAGGCGCTGCGCATTGGCTATGTTCCGCAGAAGCTGCATCTGGACGCCACCCTGCCGCTTACCGTTAGCCGCTTTATGCGTCTGCGTCCCGGTACGCGTAAAGATGACATTTTACCCGCCCTGAAGCGGGTTCAGGCCGGGCACCTGATCGACGCCCCGATGCAAAAGCTCTCCGGCGGTGAGACCCAGCGCGTGCTGCTGGCCCGCGCCCTGCTCAACGCCCCGCAGCTGCTGGTCCTCGACGAACCAACCCAGGGCGTGGATGTTAACGGCCAGGTGGCGCTCTACGATCTGATCGACCAGCTGCGCCGGGAGCTGAACTGCGCCGTGCTGATGGTCTCCCACGATCTGCACCTGGTGATGGCGAAAACCGATGAGGTGCTGTGCCTGAACCACCATATCTGCTGCTCCGGTACACCGGAGGTGGTCGCCGCCCATCCGCAGTTTATCTCAATGTTCGGGCCGCGCGGCGCTGAGCAGCTGGGCATCTATCGCCATAACCATAACCATCGCCATGATTTACAGGGCCGTATCGTACTGCGCCGGGGAAATGGAAACTCATGATTGAACTACTTCTGCCCGGCTGGCTGGCCGGGATGATGCTGGCCTGTGCCGCAGGTCCGCTTGGCTCCTTTGTGGTCTGGCGTCGGATGTCCTACTTCGGCGACACCCTCGCCCATGCGTCGCTGCTCGGCGTCGCCTTTGGCCTGCTGCTGGATGTTAATCCGTTTTACGCGGTGATTGCGGTGACGCTGCTGCTTGCTGGCGGGCTGGTCTGGCTGGAGAAGCGCCCACACCTGGCGATCGATACTCTGCTGGGCATCATGGCGCACAGCGCGCTGTCGCTGGGTCTGGTAGTCGTGAGCCTGATGTCGAATATTCGTGTCGATCTGATGGCCTACCTGTTTGGCGATCTGCTGGCGGTCACGCCGGACGATCTAATTGTCCTTGGTATAGGGGTCGCTATCGTTATCGGCATCCTGATCTGGCAATGGCGCAGCCTGCTGTCGATGACCATCAGCCCGGATCTGGCGTTTGTTGATGGGGTGAAACTGCAGCGGGTGAAGCTGCTGCTGATGCTGGTGACTGCCCTGACCATTGGCGTGGCAATGAAGTTTGTCGGCGCGCTGATCATCACCTCACTGCTGATCATTCCCGCCGCCACCGCTCGCCGTTTCGCCCGTACGCCGGAGCAGATGGCCGGGGTTGCCGTAGCGGTAGGGATGCTCGCGGTAACCGGTGGCCTGACCTTCTCAGCGTTCTACGACACGCCGGCTGGCCCTTCGGTGGTGCTCTGCGCCGCGGTGCTGTTTATCTTCAGCATGATGAAGAGAGCGGCGCAGTAGCATGTAGCATCCAATTGCCCGGTGGCGCTACGCTTACCGGGCCTACGGGTTTTGTAGGCCGGATAAGGCGAAGCCGCCATCCGGCGTTTTGTTACTACGGCATCTCCGGCGGGGTGATACCGAAGTGGTTCCAGGCTCTTACCGTCGCCATACGCCCACGCGGGGTGCGCTGTAAAAAGCCCTGCTGGATCAGGTACGGCTCCAGCACGTCCTCGATGGTTTCACGCTCCTCACCGATGGCCGCTGCAAGGTTATCTAACCCTACCGGGCCGCCAAAGAACTTATCGATCACCGCCAGCAGCAGCTTGCGGTCCATATAGTCAAAGCCTTCGGCGTCTACGTTCAGCATATCCAGCGCCTGGGCAGCCACGTCTGCGGAAATGGTTCCGTCATGCTTCACCTCAGAGAAGTCTCGCACGCGCCTGAGCAGGCGGTTGGCGATACGCGGCGTCCCCCGGGAGCGGCGAGCCACTTCCAGCGCCCCCTCCTCGCTCATCTCCAGCCCCATAAAGCGCGCGCTGCGCCCGACGATATGCTGGAGATCGGGCACCTGATAAAACTCCAGGCGCTGCACGATACCGAAACGATCGCGCAGCGGCGAGGTCAGGGACCCCGCACGGGTGGTAGCACCGATAAGCGTAAAGGGTGGCAGGTCGATTTTAATCGAGCGTGCCGCCGGGCCTTCACCGATCATGATATCCAGCTGGTAATCCTCCATGGCCGGATAGAGCACCTCTTCCACTACCGGTGACAGACGGTGGATCTCATCGATAAACAGCACGTCGTGCGGCTCAAGGTTGGTGAGCATGGCGGCGAGATCCCCCGCCTTCTCCAGCACCGGACCAGAGGTGGTGCGCAGGTTAACGCCCATCTCGTTGGCAACAATGTTGGCGAGCGTGGTTTTACCCAGGCCCGGCGGGCCAAAGATCAGCAGGTGGTCAAGAGCATCGCCACGCAGCTTGGCCGCCTGGATAAAGATCTCCATCTGGGAGCGCACCTGCGGCTGGCCAATGTACTCGTCGAGCAGCTTAGGACGGATTGCGCGGTCGATGACCTCTTCCTGGGTAACGCTGCCTGCTGATACCAGGCGGTCTGCTTCTATCATCCTTTACCTCACATCGCGGCGCGGAGCGCTTCACGAATAAGTGTTTCACTGCTGGCATCCGGGCGTGCCAGCTTACTGACCATGCGGCTGGCTTCCTGCGGCTTGTAGCCCAGCGCCACCAGCGCAGCAACGGCTTCCTGTTCGGCGTCGTCCGCCGACGGACCCGCGGGCGACGTCAGCACCAGATCCGCCGCCGGGGTAAAGAGATCGCCATGCAGGCCTTTGAAGCGGTCTTTCATCTCGACAATCAGTCGCTCGGCGGTCTTTTTACCGATGCCGGGCAGCTTCACCAGCGCGGCCGGCTCTTCGCGCTCCACGGCGTTAACGAACTGCTGCGCCGACATGCCTGAGAGGATCGCCAGCGCCAGCTTCGGCCCGACGCCGTTGGTTTTGATCAGCTCTTTAAACAGGGTGCGCTCCTGTTTGTTGTTGAAGCCGTACAGCAGCTGGGCATCTTCACGTACCACAAAGTGGGTGAAGACGATCGCTTCCTGTCCGGCGTCCGGTAGCTCATAGAAGCAGGTCATCGGCATATGCACTTCATAGCCTACGCCGTTGGTCTCCAGCAGTACCAGCGGGGGTTGTTTCTCGACAATAATGCCTCTGAGTCTGCCTATCACGTTTCGCTCCTGCGCTATCGGCTAAAATTTTCTCTATGATATAAAAAAGGCTGGATACATATCCAGCCTCTTTTTTATTTAACGTAACCGCCCTCGCGCAAGATTGAGTCGGGTTTCACTCATCTGCATGGCGTTTTGGCTGACGTGGCAGTGGGTAATGGCTATGGCTAACGCATCGGCGGCGTCCGCCTGCGGGTTAGCAGGCAGCTTGAGTAGGGTTCGCACCATGTGCTGCACCTGACTCTTCTCTGCGCTGCCGATACCGACCACCGTCTGCTTCACCTGGCGGGCGGCATACTCAAAGACCGGCAGATCCTGGTTTACCGCTGCCACAATCGCCACCCCGCGCGCCTGCCCCAGCTTTAGCGCCGAGTCGGCGTTTTTCGCCATAAAGACCTGCTCAATGGCGAAAAAGTCGGGCTGGAACTGGGTGATGATCTCCGACACGCCCGCATAAATCAGCTTCAGGCGCGACGGGAGATCGTCAACCTTGGTACGGATACAGCCGCTGCCAAGGTAGGTGAGCTGTCTGCCGACCTGGCGGATCACGCCGTAGCCGGTGATGCGTGAGCCGGGATCAATACCAAGAATGATTGACACCACGCACCTCCTTTTTTACGGATTCAGACTGCATCATTCGAGGGTTGCTGCAACCTCGTCAGAGATCTCACCGTTGTGGTAGACCTCCTGCACATCGTCGCAATCCTCCAGCATGTCGATCAGGCGCAGCAGCTTCGACGCGGTCTCGGCATCCATATCCGCTTTCGTGGATGGGATCATCGATACTTCAGCGTTGTCTGCTTTCAGGCCAGCGGCCTCCAGCGCATCACGCACCGCGCCCATCTCTTCCCATGCGGTGTAGACGTCAATCGCGCCGTCGTCATAGGTCACCACGTCTTCTGCACCCGCTTCCAGCGCCGCTTCCATGATCGCATCTTCGTCGCCCTGCTCGAAGGAGATCACCCCTTTCTTGCTGAACAGGTAGGCAACGGAGCCGTCAGTTCCCAGGTTGCCACCGGTTTTGGTGAACGCGTGGCGAACTTCAGCAACGGTACGGTTACGGTTGTCAGAGAGGCACTCGACCATGACCGCTGTGCCGCCGGGACCGTAACCTTCATAAATGATGGTCTCCATGTTCGCGTCTTCATCACCGCCTACGCCACGCGCGATAGCGCGGTTCAGGGTGTCGCGCGTCATATTGTTGGAGAGCGCTTTATCGATTGCCGCACGCAGACGCGGGTTGGAGCCGGCATCGCCGCCGCCCAGACGCGCCGCCGTCACCAACTCACGAATGATTTTGGTAAAGATCTTACCGCGTTTAGCATCCTGTGCCGCTTTGCGGTGTTTGGTGTTGGCCCATTTACTGTGACCTGCCATAAAAAATTCTCCAAAAGCGCCTTCTCAGGCGGCGTTAATTACAAACTCTTCAATCGCCTGCCGGTTGCTCCACGACTTGGTCATGAGGGCGGCATCCGCCGCATCGACCCAGCGGTAGGTCAGGTGTTCAGTGAACACAATCTCCCGCTCATGAGGCAGCGCAAGACAGAACCACGATTCCGTATTGCGTTCAATACCCGGCGCATAGCGATGACGTAAATGCATAAAAATTTCAAACTCCACCGTGCGCTGACAGTCGATCAAGGTCAGCTGCTCTGCTGCAACATCGATGGCGACCTCTTCCTTTACTTCACGCACGGCGGCCTGCAGCGCGGTTTCCCCCTCTTCCAGGCTGCCGGTAACCGACTGCCAGAAATTGGGATCGTCGCGTCGTTGTAGCATCAGCACCCGTTTCGTGTCCTGGGCGTAGATCACGACAAGAACAGAGACAGGACACTTAAAAGTCATTAGCTATTCTCAGCCTTTTTGATCACCTCAATACCCAGCTCGGTCAGCGCGGCTTGGTTGGCGAAGCTTGGCGCTTCGGTCATCAGGCAGGCGGCGGCAGTGGTTTTCGGGAAGGCGATCACGTCACGGATGTTGTCAGTGCCGGTCAGCAGCATGGTCAGGCGATCGAGACCGAAGGCCAGGCCCGCGTGCGGCGGCGTACCGTATTTCAGGGCGTCGAGCAGGAAGCCGAACTTCTCGCGCTGCTCCTGCTCGGTAATGCCGAGGATGCCAAACACCGTCTGCTGCATTTCACCGCGGTGAATACGCACCGAGCCACCGCCCACTTCATAGCCGTTGATGACCATATCGTAGGCGTTAGCAATCGCGGTTTCCGGCGCGGCCTTCAGCTCTTCCGGCGTCATGTTGCTTGGTGCGGTGAACGGGTGGTGCATCGCGGTCAGGCCGCCTTCGCCGTCCTCTTCGAACATCGGGAAGTCGATCACCCACAGCGGTGCCCACTTAGTCTCGTCGGTGATGCTCAGGTCTTTACCCAGCTTCAGGCGCAGCGCGCCCATTGCGTCGGCAACCACTTTGCGGTTGTCCGCGCCGAAGAAGATCATGTCGCCATCTTGCGCACCGGTACGCTCCAGAATCGCTTCGATAATCTCGGCGTTCAGGAACTTCGCTACCGGGCTGGTGATGCCTTCCAGTCCCTTCGCACGCTCGGTGACCTTAATATAGGCCAGGCCTTTCGCGCCGTAGATCTTAATAAAGTTGCCGTAGTCATCAATCTGCTTACGGCTCAGGGCTGCGCCGCCCGGCACGCGCAGAGCAGCCACGCGGCCTTTGGCATCGTTGGCAGGACCAGCAAACACGGCGAACTCGACGTTTTTCAGCAGGTCGGCAACGTCCACCAGCTCCATTGGGTTACGCAGATCAGGCTTGTCAGAGCCGTAGCGGCGTTCTGCCTCGGCAAAGGTCATCACCGGGAAGTCGCCCAGGTCCACGTTGATGGTGGCCTGCCACAGCTGACGCACCAGCGCCTCCATCACCTCACGCACCTGCGGCGCGGTCATGAAAGAGGTCTCGACGTCGATCTGGGTAAATTCAGGTTGACGGTCGGCACGCAAATCTTCATCGCGGAAGCATTTTACGATCTGATAGTAGCGGTCAAAGCCGGACATCATCAGCAGCTGCTTGAACAGCTGCGGGGACTGCGGCAGCGCGTAGAATTTACCTTTGTGCACGCGGCTCGGGACCAGATAGTCACGCGCCCCTTCCGGCGTTGCCTTGGTCAGCATCGGGGTTTCGATGTCGAGGAAGCCGTGGTCATCCATAAAGCGGCGCACGAAGCTGGTGATCTTCGCGCGGGTCTTCAGGCGGTTAGCCATCTCCGGGCGGCGCAGATCCAGATAGCGGTACTTGAGACGCGCCTCTTCGGTGTTGACGTGGTTAGAGTCAAGCGGCAGCGAATCTGAACGGTTGATGATGGTCAGATCGGAGGCCAGCACTTCAATCTCGCCGGTGGCCATATCGCTGTTGATGTTTTTATCGTCACGGCGGCGCACGGTGCCGGTGACCTGGATGCAGAACTCATTACGCAGTTCAGAGGCCAGCTTTAACGCATCTGCGCGATCCGGATCGAAAAATACCTGCACGATGCCTTCACGGTCGCGCATATCGATAAAGATCAGGCTGCCGAGATCGCGGCGGCGGTTGACCCAACCACACAGAGTCACCTGCTGCCCCTCGTGGGACAGTCGAAGCTGTCCGCAATATTCTGTACGCATGAGATATCCCTTAACTTAGCCGCAGGCCGTTTGTCGCCTGCCTTGCAGCCACGACGACGCAGCGCGAGCTGAATGTCACAACTGGATGAAAAAAGGGGGCTATTATACTGGAAATTCTTCCAGAGGATAAGAGCCAGACCACGCAGACGGGCGATTACTGGCCGCTAAGTAGCAGCCTCTCACAAAAATTAACAAATTTGTACTCCAGGCTAACCTCATCGCGCCGGTAGTTATCGAACTTCAGAAGGGCATTCTGTCACACGGCTCAGCTATGCGTGCCGTCTCCAGTTGACGTGAAAGCACATCTTCAACCTGGCGCGGCGGTAATCGGTTTCCACCACTCTGGTATCTGTCTTTTATTACCAGCAGATGGGTTTTGCCTGTAACGTTAAGCTTCGACAGTGTTGAAATGACTCTTACTGACAATCCGTCATAAAAATTAACATGTCTTGTGTAATAGTATTACCACTACCTTTTATAAATATAAAAATAAGCAAAAAAAAGATACGGATGATTTAAAAAAAACGACTCATTATTGTATTTCCTATAAAGTGTAATTTATTGATTAATGTCAAAAAACAATAACCAATGGAGAGATAATTTAATTAAAAGCCAACAACTAACAAAGGAAATAACATGTGGACAAGCGATCCTTCCAATAGCCTTATCGTTGCCAACCCTGCTCACGGCCAGGCGCAAAAAATCACTCCAGATAATGATGGTGGTTTTTTTATTAGCTGGCTCGATCAGGAACAGGGGTATTCATTGTATCTTCAACGACTGGACGCGCTGGGTAATTTATTATTACCTTTATCTTCTCCTAGTAGCGATGGGATTTTAGTTTATCAGCGAGTAGTTCCGTACAGTACTGATTATGGTGTGACTATTGATAGTGCAGGAAATGTCATCTTTGGCATAGACTCTGGTATACAATATGCCGATGGAAGCAGCGATGTGGGCGGTAATGCCGTTGCCTGTAAGGTTTCACCTGAGGGGGAGTTATTGTTTGGATCTACGGGTATTATCGTATCTTCTGAAAGCGAAAACATAGGCGGTGATGTTCATTGTACAGCGACCAATGATGGTGGCGTTGTATTTGGCTGGGGTGTGGGTGAATACTTTTCTACTCAGTTTACAAAAATTAGTCACACTGGAGCTATTGCCTGGAGTACGTCATTAACTCGACCATCTCCAGAACTTCAGATTTCATTAAATAGTATTGCCTCATCAGATAATGGCAGTGTTATCGTATCATTTTTCATCAATGAAAAACCTCAAGGCTCATCCTATAGTTCTCCCGGGGACTTATTAACTCAAAAACTGGATGGTGCTGATGGCAGTCATCAGTGGTCAGAACCCGTATATATATATAAAAGACAAAGCTATAATGAAACAGGTGTTGGTCCAAGAGGTGAAGCCTTAAGCGTTAATGATGGGGGTGTAAATGTATATTTTGCCACACCGGCACAAGACGGCGAAAGCGATGCGATATATGTTCAAGGTGTTAATTATGATGGAGTTACACTTTTCCCGGAAAATGGCACTCTAGTTTCCACTAATATTGATGCACATAAAACAGAACCAGTAATAGGATTTAACCAAAGTAGTGTCTATGTTGCATGGAACTCCAGGGAGCAACTACAGTATGTACAAGGTGACCATTCAGCTGTGTTTATACAGCTGATTAACAATACTGGACAACGGCTATGGGGGGACTACGGGCTACAGCTAGAAGATTACTTCATCAATAACGGAGGTTCAGATCCGATAGCGATAATGCCAGCAGGAAATGATGTTCTGATCGCATGGATACCAGCATTTTCATCACAAACTCCAGGACTCATAAGCAATATTACCACAGCCTTGCTGGATGAGAATGGTTCTTATGTTTGGGATAGACAGACAGTTGATGTGAAAAATAACGCTACATCAACCTATACGCCGGGAGCAGCAAAAAGTACAGGCAATAACTTCGTAGCTATCTCATGGTTAGATGATTACACACCTTTAAGGGCTCAAAATATCGACTTTACTGGCAAGCTTGGATAATGATCCTCGCTTAGTAGACTCATATTGGTATATCTAAAGCGGTCAATCCGGTGAGACAGTCTTCTGTCCCACCGGATTTTTTTACCCCTGACCCAGTGTTACGTTTTCATTATTTACGCCTTTTACGCTTACTGAGAGAATACATCTTTCAGTGCTGCGACTTCGGCTGATATCTGAGCGTAACCCAGACGTGTTTCCACTGGTTCGATATGGCGTTGCCAGTCAGCTTGAGCAAGTTTCTTGCAGCGAGATCCTGTAGCCTTCTTAGTGATATCTTCGGTCTGCCAGACGAGCACAACCGCGAACTGTGAATATGAGCAAATTCCTTTGAATGTCCACCCTTTGTCTGACCCCTCGGAGACGTTGCGGCCTAAGCTGCTGATAGGTGATGTCTGATCATGGTAACCAGTCACTGCTAATGGGTTTGCGAGATGTCGCTTATACGCTTCTGCTGTGAATGCCTGCTGTAAAGTAGCGAAAGAATCGTGTTCGACCTACGCAGAAGCAAGATTCAGCTTGGCAGTTTTTTCCCCATGCTCCTGCCGGGTAGAAGATATGGAGCATAGCATGCACTTATTTAACGTCTACTGTTTCCCCCAGGACAGCCCGCTAGCAGCAAACAAAACGGAACCTTTTAAACACATTTTTATATTTAGCTAATAACGTCATCACCGACTCATCTGGATGTTAGTAGCCTCACTCCCCCTTCCCTTATGCTATTTTTCATCATTCACCCTCCATAAAGAAAGGTTTATAATAGCAATTTAGCTCCACAGATAAATTATTTAGTTACTGAATGCTTAGCGCTTGTAATTTATACTCTCATAAATAATTACTCTAAAATAGCTAAGTAATAGTCTTCACCTATAGCCTGACTGCATAGTTTTTCATCTACGCTCACAAAAATTAACAAAATTTGTGCCCCAGGGTAACGTCTTTTACGCTTACTGTATGGGCAAAATGACGCATATAACAGGAGCTAACATGCCAGAACTTAACGCGAAAACAACCGCCCTTGTGGTTATCGATCTTCAGGAGGGTATTCTGCCGTTTGCTGGCGGTCCCCATACGGCGGATGAGGTTGTTGCTCGCGCCGCCCGGCTGGCAGAGAAATTTCGTGCCAATGGCGCACCGGTAGTGATGGTACGCGTAGGCTGGTCGGCAGATTTCGCCGAGGCGCTCAAGCAGCCCGTTGATGCCCCCATCGGCGGTCACGCCCTGCCCCCGGAGTGGTGGCACTACCCGGTGGCGCTCGGCAAACGCGATGGCGATATCGAGGTGATCAAACGTCAGTGGGGTGCCTTCTACGGCACCGATCTGGAACTGCAGCTGCGCCGCCGCGGCATCGACACCATTGTGCTGTGCGGTATCTCCACCAACATCGGCGTTGAGTCCACCGCCCGCAATGCGTGGGAGCTGGGCTTTAACCTGATCGTGGTGGAGGACGCCTGTAGCGCCGCCAGCAGCGACCAGCACCAGGGGAGCTTTACGCATATCTTCCCGCGCATTGGCCGGGTACGCAGCACCAACGAGATCCTCTCCGCGCTATGATCTACATTGGCCTGCCGCAGTGGTCGCACCCGAAGTGGGTGCGCCTTGGCATTACCGATCTCGAAGCCTATGCCCGCCACTTTAACTGTGTGGAGGGTAACACCACGCTGTATGCCCTGCCAAAGGCCGATATTGTTGCGCGCTGGCACGCCCAGACTACCGACAGCTTTCGCTTCTGCTTTAAGTTTCCGGCAACCATCTCGCACCAGGCGCGGCTGCGCCAGTGCGGCGATCTCACCGAGGAGTTTTTTAGCCGCATGGCCCCGCTGGCGGAACGTATTGGCCAGTACTGGCTCCAGCTGCCCGCTTCGTTTGGCCCCCAGGATCTGCCCGCGCTTTGGGCGTTCCTCGACGGCCTGCCTGAAGATTTCCGCTATGGAGTAGAGGTACGCCATCCTGAGTTTTTTGCCAAGGGCGACGCGGAAACGCAGCTCAACCGGGGTCTGCATACGCGCGGCGTCAACCGGGTGATCCTCGACAGCCGCCCGGTGCACAGCGCCCTTCCCCGCAGCGAAGCGGTGATCGACGCCCAGCGCAAGAAGCCGGTGGTGCCGGTGCATGCGGTAGTCACGGCGCAGAATCCGATGGTGCGCTTTATCGGCAGCGACGACATGGCGCAGAACAGCGCCCTGTTCGCCGTCTGGCTGGGGAAGCTGGCCCAGTGGGAGCAAAGCACCACGCCCTATCTTTTCCTGCATACGCCGGATATTGCCGAGGCGCCGGTGCTGGTTGATACCCTGTGGTCAGCGCTGCAGCACGCCGTGCCCTCCGTTGGCCCTGCGCCATCAATTCCGCAACAAACTTCTCTTTTCTGAAGCAGGCGCTATCATAGAGGCGTACCCTTTCCGGGCTTAAATGGAGTTTCTATGGTAAGCGCGCTGTATGCCGTGCTGGGTGTTCTGCTGCTGATTAAGTTCTCTTTTGACGTTGTGCGCCTGCGCATGCAGTATCGGGTATCCTATGGCGACGGTGGGTTTAGCGAGCTACAGATCGCCATTCGTATTCACGGTAACGCAGTGGAGTATCTTCCCGGCGGCCTGATCCTGCTGCTGTTTATGGAGATGAACGGCGCGGAAACCTGGATGGTGCACGTCTGCGGGCTGCTGCTGATTGTGGGTCGTCTGATGCACTACTACGGTTTGCATCACCAGATGATGCGCTGGCGGCGTTCCGGTATGAGTGCCACCTGGTGCTCGCTGATGCTGATGGTGCTGGCAAATCTCTGGTACATGCCCTGGGAGTTGGTTTTCTCTGTGCATTAGCGCACAATACGCCACTTTTGTTTTCTCGGATTTTTACGTTATGTCTCACCGCGACACGCTTTTCTCTGCGCCTATCGCCAGCCTGGGTGACTGGACATTCGATGAACGGGTAGCCGAAGTCTTCCCGGACATGATCCAGCGCTCCGTTCCCGGCTACTCCAACATTATCTCCATGATCGGCATGCTGGCGGAGCGTTTCGTGCAGCCCGCGACTCAGGTCTACGATCTGGGCTGCTCGCTGGGCGCGGCCACGCTCTCCGTGCGCCGTAATATCGCCCATCCGGAGTGTAAAATTATTGCCGTGGACAACTCCCCGGCGATGGTTGAACGCTGCCGCCGCCATATTGACGCCTATAAAGCGCCGACGCCGGTTGAGGTGATTGAGGGCGATATTCGCCATATCCGCATTGAAAACGCGTCGCTGGTGGTACTGAACTTTACTCTGCAATTTATCGAGCCTGCTGAACGCCAGGCGCTGCTGGACAACATCTATCAGGGACTGAATCCGGGCGGCGCGCTGGTGCTTTCCGAGAAGTTCAGCTTTGAGGATGCCACCACCGGCGAGCTGCTGTTTAACATGCATCACGATTTCAAACGTGCCAACGGCTATAGCGAGCTGGAGATCAGCCAGAAGCGCAGCATGCTGGAGAACGTCATGCTGACCGACTCCGTGGAGACGCACAAGGCCCGCCTGCGTCAGGCCGGGTTCGAGCATAGTGAACTCTGGTTCCAGTGCTTTAACTTTGGTTCGCTGGTGGCGCTGAAAGCCGGAGCGTCCGCATGATCGAGTTCGGTAACTTCTATCAGCAGATTGCTAAAAGCCCACTCTCCCACTGGCTGGAGACCCTTCCCGCGCAGATCGCCACCTGGCAGCGCGGGGCGCTGCACGGCCAGTTCAAGCAGTGGACCAACGCGGTAGAGTTTCTGCCGGAGATGCAGCCGTACCGCCTCGATCTGCTGCACAGCGTGACGGCGGAGAGCGAAACCCCGCTCAGCCCAGGCCAGATCAAGCGCATCGATACGCTGCTGCGTAACCTGATGCCGTGGCGCAAAGGGCCGTTCTCGCTCTATGGCGTGGATATTGATACCGAGTGGCGCTCCGACTGGAAGTGGGATCGTGTCCTGCCGCACCTCTCCGACCTGACCGGGCGCACAATCCTCGACGTGGGCTGCGGCAGTGGCTATCACCTGTGGAGAATGGTGGGCGCGGGCGCACAGCTGGCGGTAGGTATCGATCCGACCCAGCTATTCCTCTGCCAGTTCGAAGCGGTGCGCAAGCTGCTGGGCAGCGACCAGCGGGCGCATCTGCTGCCGCTGGGCATTGAGCAGCTTCCGGCGCTGAACGCGTTTGACACGGTCTTCTCAATGGGCGTGCTCTATCACCGCCGCTCGCCGCTGGAGCATCTGTGGCAGCTTAAGGATCAGCTGGTGAGTGAAGGCGAGCTGGTGCTGGAGACGCTGGTGGTCGAGGGCGATGAACGTACGGTGCTGATCCCCGGCGATCGCTATGCCCAGATGCGCAACGTCTATTTTATTCCCTCCGCGCTGGCGCTGAAAAACTGGCTGGAGAAGTGTGGCTTTGTGGATGTACGTATCGTTGACGTCTGCCAGACCACCACCGGGGAGCAGCGCCGTACCGACTGGATGATCACCGAGTCGCTGGCAGAGTTCCTTGATCCAAACGACTCAAGCAAGACGATTGAGGGCTACCCAGCCCCGCTGCGTGCGGTGTTGATCGCGAAGAAGCCGTAGCGCAGCAGTAACAACAGTTGTAGCCCCGGTAAGCGCAGCGCCACCGGGGAAAACGCCGGGTGGCGGCTACGCCTTACCCGGCCTACACACGCTAAAATTTTCTGCAATTTTTCCAAAAAAAATGGCCCCTGTTGAAATGGCAGGGGCCTGGTACAAAGCAAGCATCATATTGGGCGACATGATGTGCGGTAAAAAAGGGTCAGAACGCACGATGATGGGTAATCATCGCTTTCATTTCCGCTACAATTTCACCGTCCACGCAATAGCGCAGATACTCATCCGACTGCGCGTCAGATGACATCGACAATCCCTGTTGACGGTAACGCATGGGTGAAGGCGTCCACATTCCTGCGGAGCTGTGCACCTCTTCTACCCCTGCGTTCAGAAACAGATGCAGGTTGCTGGCTCGAACACCAGCACCAGCCATAATGATTGGAGCACCGGATCGTGCTTTTAGTTCCGTAATTAATGAAAGTCCTTTTTCCGCCGACGCCTTTTGCCCCGAAGTGAGGATGCGCGAGACGCCCAGATCGGCTAGTTTATCAACGGCTTCCAGCGGATTTCTGCACATATCAAATGCGCGATGAAAAGTGACCGCCATCCCCTCTGCAGCCTGCATTATTTGCTGCATGCGAGGCATATCGACACTCCCGTCCTCCTCCAGCACGCCAATAACCAGTCCCGGAAAGCCAAGCGCCTTGATCAGCCTGACGTCATCCAGCATGGCGCTGAACTCATCATCGGAGTAGCAGAAGTCGCCCCCGCGCGGACGGATAATAGGATGCACGGGGATCGTTACCGTCTCGCGCACCAGCAGCAGGACGCCGTGAGACGGGGTCAATCCGCCCTCTTTCGGGGCGGCACAAAGCTCAATGCGATCCGCACCGTTGAGCTGCGCGGTCTCGGCGCTCGCCTGGCTATAACAGCAGATCTCCAGCAGGGCCATTTTCATCCTCCTCTGTTCTACGCGCCGCTTTCGCTCGCGACGATCTCCTCGATGGACCAGGGGTGAAACTTCACCGTTACCGTGCCATCGGTCACGGCAAGCGTAGGGTTCGGCAGGCGCTCGTGCTCCCCTTTTGGCGAGCTGGTTTTAACGACAATACCCGGCTGGCGTAGCCCCTCATCGGCCAGCAGCGCCAGCGCCCGGGCGTTAAGGGTCTCCGGCTCGCCGGGTAGCACGATCTCAATATGCTCCCAGCCTTCGTGCGGATAGCGTTTTTCCCCCGGCCACGGCAACTCCACTACCGTAAAGGACCAGTGCGCCACCTTAACCGGCTGGTGCAGCTTGAACAGGCAGATCGGCCGGCCATTAATGATGTTCTCCGACAGCAGCGTGCCGCACTGCTCAAAGCCGCGACGCCAGCGCTCGGCGGTGGTATTCTGGTGGCAGCGCAGCGAAATGTGATCGGCCTCCAGAGGCGCAACATCCAACCCCAGCCGGGTGGCAAGTTCTGTTAACGCTTTCGTAAAGCGCGGGAGATCCGCAGAAATATCATGCAATTCGTCAATGGTCTGCCAGTCAGCCATGATTAACGTCCTCGTTGGTCGCAAAGCCGCTAATTTACCCTGTTGTGGAACACTCACCAAACGACGATTGCCGCCCCCGGCAAATGAATGATTATTCACGATTACCTTGCCGGTTATTTGCGCAAAACCCGCGTCCCGACAGGGCTGACGGCAGCAGGCAATTGCAGTATACTCCCGGCTTTACTTATCAACACCCGGACGCAGGCGGCTTTTTGCGCGCTGCGTCGTTAACGTAAGGTATCCCGGTGAATATTCAGGCACTTCTCTCAGAAAAAGTCAGTCAGGCACTGATTGCCGCAGGCGCGCCTGCGGATTGCGAGCCGCAGGTTCGTCAGTCAGCAAAAGTACAGTTTGGTGACTACCAGGCCAATGGCGTGATGGCGGTTGCAAAAAAACTGGGCATGCCCCCGCGACAGGTTGCTGAGCAGGTCCTGACTCACCTCGACCTCAACGGCATTGCCAGCAAGGTTGAGATCGCCGGTCCGGGCTTTATTAACATCTTCCTCGATCCGGCATTTCTGGCTGACCACGTCAACCAGGCGATGACCTCCGATCGGCTGGGCCTCTCCCGCCCGGAGCCGCAGACCATCGTAGTTGACTACTCTGCGCCGAACGTGGCGAAAGAGATGCACGTCGGCCATCTGCGCTCAACCATCATCGGCGACGCCTCCGTGCGTACCCTCGAACTGCTGGGCCACAAGGTGATCCGCGCCAACCACGTTGGCGACTGGGGCACCCAGTTTGGGATGCTGATTGCCTTCCTGGAGCTTAAGCAGCAGGAGAACGCAGGCGAGATGGCGCTGGCGGACCTCGAAGCGTTCTATCGTGAAGCGAAAAAGCACTACGACGAAGATGAAGCCTTTGCCGAGCGCGCCCGTGGCTACGTAGTGAAACTGCAGGGCGGGGACGAGTACTGCCGTCAGATGTGGCGCAAGCTGGTGGATATCACCATGGCGCAGAACCAGGTCAACTACGATCGTCTGAACGTGACCCTGACCAGCAAGGACGTCATGGGTGAAAGCCTCTATAACCCGATGCTGCCGGGCATCGTTGCCGATCTGAAAGCCAAAGGGCTGGCGGTAGAGAGCGAAGGCGCGACCGTGGTCTTCCTCGACGAGTACAAAAATAAAGAGGGTGAGCCGATGGGCGTCATCATCCAGAAAAAGGATGGCGGCTACCTCTACACCACCACCGATATCGCCTGTGCCAAGTACCGCTTTGAGACGCTGCATGCCGATCGCGTGCTCTACTATATCGACTCCCGTCAGCACCAGCACTTGATGCAGGCGTGGACCATTGTGCGCAAAGCGGGCTACGTGCCGGAGAGCGTGCCGCTGGAGCACCACATGTTCGGTATGATGCTGGGCAAAGACGGCAAGCCGTTCAAAACCCGTGCTGGCGGTACCGTGAAGCTCTCCGATCTGCTGGACGAGGCGCTGGAGCGCGCCCGTCGCCTGGTGGCGGAGAAGAACCCGGATATGCCTGCCGACGAGCTGGAAAAGCTGGCTCATGCGGTGGGTATCGGCGCGGTGAAGTATGCGGATCTCTCTAAAAACCGTACCACCGACTACATCTTTGACTGGGATAACATGCTGGCCTTTGAGGGCAATACCGCGCCGTACATGCAGTATGCCTACACCCGCGTGCTCTCCGTGTTCCGCAAAGCGGAAATTGACGAGAGCGTGCTGGCAAATGCCAACGTGGTGATTACTGAAGATCGCGAGGCCCAACTGGCAGCGCGCCTGCTGCAGTTTGAAGAGACGCTGAACGTGGTTGCTCGTGAAGGCACCCCACACGTGATGTGTAGCTACCTCTACGATCTGGCGGGCCTCTTCTCTGGCTTCTACGAGCACTGCCCGATTTTGACCGCTGAGAGCGACGAGACGCGCCTGAGCCGTCTGAAGCTGGCGCAGCTTACGGCGAAAACGCTGAAGATGGGCCTGGATACCCTCGGGATCCAGACCGTTGAACGCATGTAAAGAGCATTAACGGCTCCTGTAGCCCCGGTTAGCGCAGCGCCACCGGGGGAAACGCCTGATGGCGCTTCGCTTATCAGGCCTACAGGAGCTGCATTCCTTAGAAGTATTTCCGCAAATACTCCGTCAAACAGAGGATCGCCATCGCCTGGCCATAGGGCATGGAGGTCAGCGGAATATTGCGGTAGAAATCCAGGTTCGATCCCATTCCGGTACCGAAGGAGGTTTGCAACAGCTCCCCTTCCGGCGAGATGTTATTCACAATTCCTTTAATCGCTTTATCCGCGACCTCAGCATACTCTGGCCCGACGTAACGCTTGCGCACCGCTTTCAAAATGCCGTAGGCAAACCCGGCGGTGGCCGAGGCTTCAAGATAGGAGTGCGGATCGTCGAGCAGGGTATGCCACAGGCCACTGTCATCCTGGCAATTTGCCAGGGCAGCGATCTGCGCATTCAGCACCTGCACCAGATAACGGCGTACAGCGTTATTCTCAGGCAGATCCACCAGCTCGAGGAAGTCCGGGATCACAATGGTCAGCCAGCTGTTACCCCGCGCCCAGCGCGCCTGAGCAAAGTTGTGGTTCCCCTCATAGCTCCAGCCGTGGAACCAGAGACCGGTCTCCCGATCCATCAGGTTCTGTACGTGCAGCAGGAACTGATAGACCGCCTCTTCAACATACTCCGGGCGATTGAGCAGCTTGCCGATTTTCGCCAGCGGCAGCACGGTCATCATCAGCGTATCGTCCCACATCTGCTGGTGATTCTCCTCCGCCAGGGTGATGTGCTGCATCCCGCCGTGCTCGGTACGCGGCATCTCACTCATCGCCCACTCGGCCCAGCTCTCCAGCCACGGCAGATATGACGGGTTGCGGGTCTCCTCATAGCGATAGGCCAGGGTCAAAAACGGTGCCATGGTGTTGACGTTTTTAGTGGTGGCCCCCTCGGCAAAGCGATCCGCGAACCAGCTATCAATAATCTCCCGCATCGTCTCATCGCCGGTCTGGCGATAGTATTGATACATGCCGTACAGCCCCACGCCATGCGTCCACTCCCAGCCCGCCCAGCCTTTGGTATCAATGACGCGCCCGTCGTCTAGTCGCAGTAAAAACTCACCGGATGCATCCTGAATATTGACCAGGCTACGGGTCACCTTCTGGATCAGTGCCTTCAGCTCATCCCGGGCAATAAAGCGCGCCGGCTGACAGAGTAAAGGGCTATGTTTGACAGGATAAACAATCATTTACTTAACCTCTTGCGTATTAAATTCATGTTCAGGGCGATCCTTCAGCGACGGCGCGGCAGGCTTGTTACGATTCAGATAGCCGATATTGTTGTTGCCCCACAGTGACTCGTAAGGGATCCCCGCCAGCATCTCGACGGTAGCTCGCGCCTGCGGCGTCACGGTCTCCGGCATCACACGGCCAGACTGGCGCATTTTGGCCGTCTCTTCCCGCAGCACGCTGTGGGTTTTCAGGTTCAGCTTAAAGCGCAGCGACACCAGGAAACCGCAGAGCAGCACCGCTACCGTGCCGAAGCAGAGGATCATCAGAATGGTGTGGCTGACCGACTCCGGCTGCGTTTTCTGTCCAGAGACGAAGCCAGAGGCCTGCATGACGATCCCCACCAGCATCACCGCCCCGGCCTGGGAGGCTTTACGGGTCAGGGTCATGATGCCTGCGAAGATCCCCTCCCGGCGCTGGCCGGTGATCACCTCATCCACGTCGGAGATATAGGTGTAGGTGTTCCACGGCACGTAGTTGATACCCCCGCGTCCCAGGCCCGCAACGGCAGAAACCAGCAGCAGCAGAGAGTAGATGTCGCTCAGCCCTGCGTAGTAGAGCACGGCGTAGGAGATGGAACTGATGCCGAATAGCGTCACCACCATCCGATAGGACGGCGCGGGTCCAAAGCGGATGCAGAGCGGGATCATGGCGATAACCGCAATGAACTGGAAAATAGCCATGGTGCCGAGCAGGTTAGAGGCCAGCGACGCCTCCTGCATCAGGACGAATACAACGTAGTAGGTAAAGACGGCGTTGAAGACGTCCTGGGCAATATAGCCCCCGAGGTACATGCCCAGATGCTGACGAAAAATTTTGATACGCAGGGTAGAGCTGAGTTCGGTAAACAGGCGGCTCATGCTCTGGCCAAAGGTCAGGTGCTTCTTCTCCTCTTCCGCACGCAGGGCGGCTTCGGTCCACTCTTCACGTGGACGCTCCCAGGTGAAGAACCAGACGAAGGTCAGCATCAGGGCGCAGAGCACCGAGAAAACCAGGCTGGCGTAGAAGAAGGAGACCGGGTTGTCTTTACCAAAGTGGGTCAGCAGGATCCCCGGCAGGAACGAGGCGAGGATCGCCGACATCTGCGCCATGCCGATACGTGCCCCGGAGAACTTGGTCTTCTGTTTGAAGTCGTCGGTCATCTCCGGTACCAAGGTCTCATACGGGACGAGGATCATGGTGTAGACAATATCAAACAGCAGGTAGGTGAGCAGGTAGTACCAGAAGCCCATGTCCCCGACCCACATGATGGAGTAGCTAAAGACGCACGGGATGCCGAGCATAATAAAGAACTTACGGCGACCAAAGCGTTTGCCCAGCCAGGTTGAACCGAAGTTATCGGTCAGGAAACCCATCAGCGGGCTGACGACCGCATCCAGCACCCTTGCGGTGGCAAAGATGAAGGTGGCCTCGATAGGCGTTAAACCACAAAACGTTGTGTAGAAGTAGAGGAGCCACGCAGCGGTCAACGCTGTCGTCCCGGCCCCTAAAAAGTCACCGGATCCATAGGCGAGATAGTTCGCCAGTCCAATTTTACGTGTTTTCATTGCCGCCAACCCTTTTTGTTTTGGGAGTACTTACACGGCTAAAGTAAGAGGATGCGCTCAGATAAACCTTTCTGTTTCTGCCACTGCGCCGACGCGGTTGGCAAAAATACAAAGAGTCTCACTACGTGTGTCACTGATTTATAAAACAGTGTTTCTTCTGCATCAAAAGGCGGGGTCAAAAATTGAGAGCCAGCCATCATAATCCCGGTAAAAACGGTGATGACTGGCGAAGAATGAGGCGGTTAGCGGTAGTTGACGATGACCTCGTTGCGGCTAACCTTCAGGGCTGGCAGCAGGCGTCCACCGCCGGGCACCTCCCAGATAAAGCGCAGCGGCTCGGCGGCGGGAATGCCGCTGAAGGCATGGGTCGTACCGCTCTCACCGTCCAGCTCCGTGCAGCGGATCTGCGAGCAGAGGCGTACCCGCAGCCCGGCTGGCGTCGGACCGTTAAGCTCGTAGCGCCATGCCACCAGCGTCATCAGCCCGGAGACGGGTTGGGAGGAGGCCAGCGGTCGGGACGACATTGACTCTCCACGATGGTTAAGGGTAAGGCCGATGCTGCTCGCCTGCCATGCCCCCTCACCCGCCGCGTGAGCCAGCAGCGGCAGCGCCAGCAGAAGACCTAATACTCTACGCACTATTTACCTCCAATGGTGGCGGTCATGCGGATGTTGCGGTTATCAGACAGCTCCATATTGGAGAGCACCACCAGTTGTGTCAGGCTGCGGCGCAGGAAGCGTGACAGCAGCGGACGCAGGGCGTGATTCACCAGCAGCACCGGCGGCGCGCCAAGCATCTCCTGGCGGGCCAGCGCCTCCTGGGTCTGGGCCAGCAGACGATCCGCCAGCCCCGGCTCCAGGCCGCCGCCGCCCTGCAGCGCCTGTAACAGCAGACGCTCAAGCGGCGTATCCAGACCGATAACCTGCACTTCACCGCTGCCCGGGAACCACTGCTGGGTGATCGCCCGGCCCAGCGCCACGCGCACCACGGCGGTCAGCTCATGCGGATCGCTCTGGATCGGCGCATGCTCGGCCAGGGTCTCCAGAATGGTACGCATATCACGAATCGGCACCTTCTCATCCAGCAGGTTCTGCAGCACCTTGTGCAGCGTGGTGAGGGTGACCACGCCGGGAACCAGATCTTCAGTGAGCTTCGGCATCTCCTGACTCACGCGATCCAGTAGCTGCTGCGCCTCCTGGCGACCAAACAGCTCGGAGGCGAACTGGCCGATCAGGTGGTTAAGGTGGGTCGCCACCACGGTGCTGGCCTCCACCACGGTATAGCCCTGGATCTGCGCCTGCTCTTTCAGGGCGCTTTCGATCCAGATTGCCGCGAGGCCAAAGGCTGGATCCACAGTCTGCTCGCCGGGCAGGGTTCCTGCCGCCGTGCCGGGGTTGATCGCCAGCCAGCGGCCCGGATAGGCCTCACCGCTGCCGATCTCTACGCCTTTCATCAGAATACGGTAGCGCGCCGGGGGCAGATCCATATTGTCACGGATGTGCACCACCGGTGGCAGGAAGCCCATATCCTGGGCAAATTTCTTACGAATACTGCGGATACGCCCGAGCAGCTCGCCATCCTGCTGGAAATCGACCATCGGGATCAGGCGGTAGCCCACCTCCATACCGAGGGAGTCCTCCAGCTGGACGTCGTTCCAGGTGGCCTCTACCGCCTGGTTGTTCTCCGGCATCTTGACCGGCGCGGCTTCAACCGGGGCTTTCTGCTCACGACCGCGCAGCCACCAGGCAAGACCCAGCAATCCGGCAGTAAAGAGCAGGAAGACAAAGTTTGGCATACCGGGCACCAGACCCAACAGGCCCAGCACCCCGGCACTCAGCAGCATCACGCGCGGGTTGCTAAACAGCTGGCCCACCATCTGCTGGCCAACGTCCTGATCGGTCGCGACGCGGGTCACGATGACGCCGGCAGCGGTGGAGATCACCAGCGCCGGGATCTGCGCCACCAGGCCGTCACCAATGGTCAACAGGGTATAGCTCTCAGCCGCGTGGCCCATATCCATACCATGCTGTAAAACGCCCACCAGCAGACCGCCGACGACGTTGATCACCATGATTAGAATGCCCGCGATAGCATCGCCGCGCACAAACTTACTCGCACCGTCCATGGAGCCGTAGAAGTCGGCCTCCTGGGTCACCTCCGAGCGGCGTTTTTTGGCTTCCTCTTCACCGATAATCCCGGCGTTGAGGTCGGCATCGATCGCCATCTGTTTGCCCGGCATCCCATCAAGGACAAAGCGCGCGCCTACTTCTGCGATACGCCCCGCACCCTTGGTAATAACCATAAAGTTGATGATGACGAGGATAACGAACACCACGATACCGATGGCAAAGTTACCGCCAACGAGAAAGTGACCAAAGGCTTCAACCACCTTCCCCGCCGCCGCGCCGCCGGTATGCCCTTCCATCAGAATGATACGGGTCGAGGCGACGTTCAGCGCCAGCCTCAGCAGGGTGGTAAACAGCAGAATGGTTGGAAACGCGGCGAACTCCAGCGTACGCTGGGTGAACATCGCCACCAACAGCACCATGATGGAGAGCGCGATATTAAAGGTAAACAGCAGGTCAAGGATGAAGGCCGGAAGCGGCAGCACCATCATCGACAGGATAAGCAGAATCAGTATCGGTCCAGCAAGAATCTGCCATTGACCTGATTTCATGTTGCCAGGCAGGCGCAACATCGTCACCAGATTATTCATCAGTGTCCTTCTCGTCGTTCATAAAATCCAGTGCTTCAGGCACCGGAAGATTGGCGGGTTTCACCGGCGCTTGCCCACCAGCGAGCTTCCAGCGTTTGAGCTGCCATACCCAGGCCAGCACTTCGGCTACAGCTGCATAGAGCTGACCGGGGATCTGCTGTCCGACATCGGCATGGCGGTAGAGCGCACGCGCCAGCGGCGGCGCTTCCAGCAGTGGAATACGGTTTTCAGCGGCAATTTCACGAATGCGCAACGCCACCAGCCCGGCACCCTTCGCCAGCACCTTCGGCGCACTCATTTTGTTCTCATCGTAAAGCAGCGCCACGGAATAGTGCGTCGGGTTGGTGACCACCACGTTAGCCTTCGGCACATCCGCCATCATGCGGCGGCGAGCGGCGGCGCGCTGCATCTGGCGAATACGCCCCTTCACGTGCGGATCGCCTTCGCTCTGCTTATGTTCATCGCGGATATCCTGGCGGGACATGCGCAGCTTTTTGATGTGGCTGTAGATCTGCCAGATTACGTCAAAGCCCACCATCGGGATAATGCCCAGCACCACCAGCAGCACGCAAAGGCCCACCAGGTTGAGGGCATTGCTCATGGCCGACAGCGGCGACTCGCTCATCAGGCGCATCATATCCGGCCATTTGTGGGTCAGGTAGAGACCCGCCACGCCCCCCATCAGCAGAGCCTTCAGCACCGCCTTTACCAGCTCCGCGCCGACCTGGGCGGAAAAGAGCCGCTTCAGGCCGCTGAGCGGATTGAGCTTGGAGAACTGGAACTGCAGCGACTTGCCGCTAAACACCAGGCCGCCCAGCAGGATCGGGGCGATCAGCGCCACCAGCACCACGCCGGTAATCAGCGGCAGCAGCGCGATCATCGCCTCTTTGATCAGCAGAATGGTCTGGCCGAGGATCAGATGGGGATCGTTAACGATACCGTGGTCGAAGCGCAGTCCGGATGAGAGCAGTCCCGCCAGCCTTCGGGCGAGCGACTCCCCTCCAATCCAGATCACACAGATGCCGACCACTAAGATCAGTAACGATGTCAGCTCTTTGGAACGGGGAACCTGCCCCTCCTCACGCGCTTTCTCTAGTCGGTGGGGTGTGGGGGCCTCTGTTTTGTCCTCGTTGTCTTCTTCAGCCACGGGCAAAATTCCGCTGATACAATTTTGTATCATGATGCCTGAGACAAGCCCGAACAATGGTCGAATAAACGAGGCTAAAAGGCGGGCTTTTTGGCGTTAAGTACAATTTTGTATGTAAATAAGCTTTTACTCTTTGCGATGCCGGTCGAAATCCTTAGAAAAGCGCAGCGGCGTGGTAGCAGTGCTTAAGAACATTTGTCAGCCTAAAACCTTACTGATGAGAGGGGTTTTTTATGCAGTGGCCACTGTTACTGAATAGCAAACGTAGAAAAGAGAAACCAAAACAACAAGAGACCTCGCAGTCATTGCACGCCACTTCCGCCCCCGAATGGCGACAGGAGATCGAGCGTGATTATGATCGCCTCTTATTTGCTGCGCCTACCCGTCGTCTTGCCGATAAAACGCAGGTTTACCCTCTCGATCGTAACGATAGCGTGCGTACGCATTTGACGCATTCACATGAAGTCGCCAATTTTGCTCGCGGGATCGGTATGCGACTGGCCTTTGATCTTAAAAAAACTATTATTGGTTCGTTACCTGAAAATCTTTGCGTTGAGCGTGATGTTCCCGCTCTGCTGGCCGCTATCGGGCTTGCACACGATCTTGGTAATCCCCCCTTTGGGCACCAGGGTGAGGCAGCAATGCGTGCCTGGTACAAACGCCATCTAACGAGTGAAGTAGCAAAGCGGCCTGAATTTGACCTATGCCACGCTCGCTGCGCTGATCAAATATCCGCGCTCCTCTTACACGAACTTGCAAGATAGGTGGAAAAAGCACGGCTACTTCTATTCTGAAGAGAAGGTTATCAAGGATATTTGGGAAAACACGGGGCTGGCTGAAGGGGTGCGGCATCCTTTTACATGGCTGATGGAAGCCTGTGATGACATCGCCTACTCCGTTCTCGACGCCGAAGACACGGTTAAAAAAGGCCTCGCCTCATATCACGATCTTATTGATCATCTTGAGTGCTGGGAGGAAGGCAAGGATGACGTTATTAATGAGGTACTCAGACAAACAAAAGATAAAAATAGCGAATACAAAAAGCTGCAAAAAGATCTTACGCCAGCTGAAATCAACGATATGAATATGCAGATGTTCCGCGTCAAATCGACAATCGCGTTAGTGAACAGCGTCGTAAAAGCTTTTACCCAGCATAAAGATCAACTTATGAGCCATAACTGCGATATGAAGGATCTTATCAGTAAAAGCGATGCCTTTGCATTATGTGAAGCATTGAAAGATTTTGATAGATCGCGCGGCTATCGTCATCCTTCCGTCCTCAAGCTGGAACTAGAAGGCTCAAACTACATCCAAAGCCTGATGGATATGCTGTGGGTCGGTATTCACGGACACAAGACGAAGCGTGAGCGAGACGAAGAAAAAGAGAGCGCAGTTGAACCACGCAATGAATATCAATCAGAAACGCCCTTTGGCCGCTACGCCTATGGCCGCATTTCAGAAAACTATCGTCGTATCTTTGAAGATAAAAAAAACACGCTGCCGGTGCTCTACAAAGAAGCCCAGCTGCTGTCCGACGCGATCTCAGGTATGACCGATAACTATTTGATACGGCTTCACGATGAGCTAAAATCCCTTTATGAGTATGAACGTAGCCAAAACACGTTATGCCCTCAAGCGGCGCATTGATAATTTCTTTGCTTCCGGAGAGGAACAGCGGGCGGCACGGGCGTTGATTGACGAGATTGCCGCTCAACATCGAGCATGGATCTTTGGCGGCATGCTTCGGGACATCGGCCTCTTTGGACGTGATGGATTTACGTCTGATATCGATATCGTGTTCGCTGGCGAACGTGAGGATTTGCTACATCTACTCTCCCACTTTCATATGGAACATTTTGCAACCAATAAACTTGGCGGCATACGTTTTCGCTATCGCTCATTGGATTTTGATATCTGGTGTCTTAGCGATACCTGGGCTTTCAAAGAGAACATTGTTCCATTAGAAAATGTGGAGAGCCTGCTTCACACCACGCTTATGTCGTGGGACGCAGTGCTTTACGATGTGCATCGCGGCGAAATTCTCACGCCGGAAAACTATCTGCACGATTTGAATAACGGCTACCTTGAGCTGGTTCTGGATGCTACGCCAAACGAAACCGGTTCGGTCGTGAAAATTTTACGTACTATCTATAACAAGCGGGTGAAAACGCTGGGGCCAGGCCTGAGTGAGTTCTTACATAAAACCCTGCTTCGCTATAGCTATTCTGCATTGCAACATTATGAACTAGCGCATTACGACACCAGCAGCTTTGACGACACTGAGTACGATTTGCTTTTGAACCGTTTACGTGAAACCGAGACAGGTTATAGCGTAGACGTGACGCGTTTGCATACCAATTAAACCGCCTCCCTTTATCAGCAGAGGCGGGGCTTGTCATCAGAACCCGAGGCTGTCCAGCAGGTCGTCTACCTGGTCCTGGCTGGCTACAACGCCCGCTTTGGTAGTGTCGAGCTGCGGCCCGTTGAGCAGGCTTTCGTTCTCACGCTTCGGACGCGCAGACGGTTCTGGCATGTTATCCAGCAGCACCATCAGCAGCTGACGCTCAATCTCCTGGATCACATCCATCATGCGCTTGATGACCTGACCGGTAAGGTCCTGGAAATCCTGCGCCATCATGATGTCCAGCAGTTGGGCATTGGTGAAGCTGGTATGGCCCGGCACGTCGCCAAGATACTGACGCGTGTCTTTTACCAGCTCTTTCGCGTCAGACAGCTCGATCGGATCTTCAAACCATGCGTCCCAGCGCTTGCTCAGCGATTTCGCGCCGCTCTCCATCGCGTCCTGATGCGGCTGAGATGCTTCAACGCTGTTTAGCGCACGCTCGGCGGCCTGGGCCGTCATCTGTACCACGTAGTCCAGACGATCGCGGGCATCGGGGATCGCTTCCGCTGCTTCGGCAATTGCCTGGTCAAGGCCAAGCTCGCGCAGGCTGTCGCGCAGCATACGCGTCAGGCTGCCGATGCGGGCGATAATGTCCCCGGGCGATTGCTCATCCGTAGGTTTCATTTGCGATTGCATCATCATCATCCGGTCCTCACATGCCGAGTTTCTCGAAGATCTTGCCGAGTTTTTCTTCCAGGGTTGCGGCCGTAAACGGCTTCACCACGTAACCACTTGCACCCGCCTGCGCGGCTGCAATGATGTTCTCTTTCTTCGCTTCTGCGGTAACCATCAGCACCGGCAGCGAAGCCATGGCGCTATTGCCACGAATGGTTTTCAGCAGCTCCAGGCCGTCCATGTTCGGCATGTTCCAGTCGGAGATAACGAAGCCAAAGCCGCCCGCCTGGAGCTTGTTCAGCGCGTCAACGCCGTCCTCTGCCTCTTCTACGTTATTGAAACCCAGCTCTTTCAGCAGGTTGCGCACGATGCGACGCATGGTGGAAAAGTCATCCACAACCAGAAACTTGAGCTCTTTGTCCGCCATAAAACTACACTCCTCGTTAAATACGTATTGCCTGTCCGGCACTGATTTTCGCCAGCATCTGCTGGCTTACCTGACTAAGATCGACCACTTCGCTTACGCCACCCATATTGATAGCTTCGCGCGGCATGCCGAACACCACACAACTTGCTTCATTTTGCGCAATCGTCCAGGCGCCTGCCTGGTGCATTGCTAACATGCCGGCCGCGCCATCGTTGCCCATGCCGGTGAGGATCACCCCCACGGCGTTGCGCCCCGCGTGTTTCGCGACCGAATGAAACAGTACATCTACCGCCGGACGATGCCGGTTAACCGGCGGCCCGTCGTGAATTTTGATCTGATAGTTTGCCCCGCTGCGCGCCAGCTCCATGTGCTTATCGCCAGGGGCGATATAGGCATGGCCCGGCAGCACGCGCTCGCCGTCCTCGGCCTCTTTGACGCTGATCTGGCAGAGCTTGTTCAGCCGCTCAGCAAAGGAGCGGGTAAAGCCCGGCGGCATATGCTGGGTAATAAGAATACCGGGACTGGAGAGCGGCAATGGCTGGAGTACATGGCGAATTGCCTCGGTTCCGCCGGTTGACGCGCCAATCGCCAGCAGTTTTTCCGAGCTTAACAGCGGCCCAGCTTTCAGGGTCGCCGGCGCAGAGACCGGATTGTGCGCGGCCAGCCTGGCCCGCGATGCGGTACGTACCTTCTCGGCAATCATTTCGCTGTAGGCAAGCATTCCCTCGCGGATCCCCAGCTGCGGCTTGGTGACAAAGTCAATCGCCCCCAGCTCGAGCGCGCGCAGAGTGACCTCGGAACCTTTTCCGGTCAGGGAGGAGACCATCACCACCGGCATCGGCCGCAGGCGCATCAGCTTCTCAAGAAAGTCCAGGCCGTCCATACGCGGCATTTCAACGTCCAGCGTCAGAACATCCGGATTGTATTTCTTGATCAAATCCCGCGCGACCAGCGGATCTGGCGCGGTGGCAACCATCTCCATATCACTGTGGCTGTTGATAATCTCCGTCATGATCTGGCGCATCAGCGCCGAATCATCAACAGACAGTACCCTGATTTTACTCATGCTTTATCCTTACTCAGCGCATAAACGGTCTGCCCACGCAGGGTAAACTCGCGCACAAGGTTGCTGAAATTCTCCGAATGCCCGGCAAACAGCAGCCCGTCGGGCTTAAGCATTGGGGCAAAGCGGCGCAGAATGTCCTGCTGCGTCGTTTTATCAAAATAGATCATCACGTTACGGCAGAAGATAGCATCGAACGGCCCCTGCACGTTGTACTGCTTATCCAGCAGATTGAGCGGCGTAAAATCGACAAAATTCGCCAGCTCCTGCCGCACCCGCACCAGCCCGGCATGAGGCCCGGTACCGCGCATAAAGTAGCGCTGCAGCTGCTGTGGAGAGAGCGTTTTCAGCTCGTCCTGCCGGTAGATGCCGCTGCGGGCTTTCTCCAGCACCTCGGTGTCGATATCGCTGGCGATCACTTTCCAGCGCCCCGCCACCAGGCCCAGCGCATCCGCCAGAGTGATGGCGAGCGAGTATGGCTCTTCACCGGTAGAGGCAGCGGCGCTCCAGACCCGATACTCCCCGCTGTGCTTGCGGGCGTGATCGGCCAGCACCGGGAAGTGATGAGCCTCACGGAAGAAAGCGGTCAGGTTAGTGGTCAGCGAGTTGATAAATGCCTGCCACTCGGCGCTGCTCTGGTTCGCTTCCAGCATGCTCAGGTAGCGGCCAAAATCATCCAGCCCCAGCGTGCGCAGGCGGCGAACCAGCCGGTTGTAGACCATGTCTCGCTTATGGTCAGCCAGCACGATCCCCGCACGCTGGTAAATCAATTGACATATCCGACGAAAATGCGCGTCGGACAGCGCAAGGCGCTGAGGGAACTGCATAGTTAATGACGTTTGCCCGTTGGGCAGTGGTGATGTCATAGCGCCTTCTCAATAACTTTCAGGATAGTGCCGGCACAGCCCCGGGGGGTGCCACGTCGGGTTGACCGATTTGTTCATCTAACTTAAATACCGCAACCTGGGACGTAAGACGGTCCGCCTGGTGCGCTAACTGTTCGGTTGCCGCAGCGGCTTCCTCTACCAAAGAGGCGTTCTGCTGCGTAACCTGATCCATCTGGCTGACCGCCAGTGCGACCTGCTCAATACCCCGGCGCTGCTCATCGGAGGCGGAAGCAATTTCGCCCATGATGTCATTGACCTGGGTGACAGAGCGGACGATGTCCGTCATGGTCTGCGCCGCCGTATCGACCAGGGCGGAACCCTGCTGCACGCGGGCAACGGAATCCTCGATTAAGCCTTTGATCTCTTTCGCCGCCTCGGCGCTGCGGCTGGCCAGGTTACGCACCTCGCCAGCTACGACCGCAAAGCCACGCCCCTGCTCGCCCGCTCGCGCAGCCTCAACGGCGGCGTTCAGCGCCAGGATATTGGTCTGGAAGGCAATGCCGTCGATCACGCTGATGATGTCGCCAATCTTTTGCGAGCTGGTGGCGATATCATGCATGGTGTCAGCCACCCGCGAGGTCTGCTCCCCACCCTTTCGCGCCGTCTCTGCCGCGCCGTGCGAGAGCACCGATGCCTGGCGGGCGTTATCCGCGTTCTGGGCCACCGTCGCGGTGAGCTGCTCCATGCTGGCGGCGGTTTCCGCCAGCGACGCCGCCTGCTGCTCGGTACGCGCCGAGAGATCGTTATTGCCCGCCGCGATTTCTGAGATGCCGGTGTGCATCGACACGCTGCCTTCGCGCACGTTGGCTACCGTGGCGCGCAGCGCGGTCTGCATCTTTTTCAGGCTGGCAAAGATGGCCGAGATTTCGTTGCGGCCATAGACCGAGATCGGTCGCGCCAGGTCGCCCCCGGCGATGCTGTCAAAGTGGCTGCTGATAATCGCCAGCGGCTGCACGATCATCCTGCGCGACCAGAACAGCCCCGCTGAGATCAGCCCCGCGGCCAGAATCAAAACGGTAATAAAGGTTGCCGCCGACATGTGGTAGTTAGCGCCACTGGCTGCCGTCGCAGTCACCACAAAGCGATCGATATAGTGCTGCCAGGCGGTAAAGGTCGTCTCAAACGCCTCCTGGGACTGCTGCACCGGCGCGGTCATAAAATCAGAGAGCTGGTTGTTTTCCAGCCAGGTCGCCTGATGTTCTAAGTCACTCATCCAGGTGCCGTAGGTGCTCTTCGCCTGCTCCTTGAGCTTCTCCCCTTCCGGTGAGATCGCCTCGATCCCTTCAAACTCTTTGAGCTGGGCGGTGGCGAGCTGTAAATTGCTGCGCGCCGAGCTCATCAGCCCTTTGATATCATCCGGCGGATAGCTTAAGGCAGTCAGCGTGCCGGCCTTGTTCAGCGAGGTGCTGGTCTGCAATAAAACGGCGCGCATCTGGGCCAGCGTGTTGCGCTGGTGGTTGCTCTTTTCAACCTGCTCCAGATGCTGAAAACCGTCGCGGAAGGCCCAAAAAGAGAGGCCGTTGCTTCCCACCAGCAACAGACCGCAAACAATCAGTAAGATAAACAGCGTGGTCGAGATACGAATACGATTAAACATCTACGCTCCCATCAGGCGGCTCACGCCGCAATATCAATACGATCAAAAAGTTTCCCAGTTATCATCCTGTCCGGTACGTAGCTGACTACCGGCCGGGGAGGAAGCGCTCTCCACCCTCAGCGAACGGCGCTGCGCCGGTTTTTCAGGGACGGCAGCAAGGCGGAAAGCAGAGACCGCCCGCGTGAGATGACTGGCCTGTTCTTCTAATGCTGCGGCTGCGGCCGCAGACTCTTCTACCAGCGACGCGTTCTGCTGTGTCACTCTGTCCATCTCCGATACCGCCAGCGCCACCTGGTCGATGCCTTTGCTCTGCTCATCAGATGCGGAGGCAATCTCGCCCATAATGTCGGTCACCCGGGTCACCGCGTTGACGATATCGTTCATGGTCTCCCCGGCGCTCTCAACCAGCACCGAGCCGGTATCCACGCGCGAGACGGAATCTTCAATTAAGGCTTTGATCTCTTTGGCGGCGTTGGCGCTGCGGCTGGCGAGGTTACGCACCTCGCCTGCGACCACGGCAAAGCCACGCCCCTGCTCGCCCGCACGGGCGGCTTCAACGGCGGCGTTGAGCGCAAGGATATTGGTCTGGAAAGCGATGCTGTCGATCACGCTGGTGATGTCGGCAATTTTCTTCGAGCTGGTGGCGATGTCGTGCATGGTTTTCACCACGCCGTCCACCACTTTGCCCCCGCGTCCGGCGGTCTCGGAGGCGCTGAGCGCCAGCTGCGAAGCCTGACGGGCGTTGTCGGCGTTCTGCTTCACGGTGGCGGTGAGCTGCTCCATGCTGGCAGCGGTCTGCTCCAGCGCGGAGGCCTGCTGCTCGGTACGGGAGGAGAGATCGTTGTTCCCGGCGGCGATTTCACTGGTGCCGCTGTAGATGGCGTCCGATCCTTTGCGCACATTGGTCACGGTATCGATCAGCGAGCGCTGCATATGCTCCACGCTCTCCGCCAGCTCGGTAATTTCGTTTTTACCGTCAATGACCAGCGTCCGGGTGAGATCGCCCCTGGCGATGTCGCGGATGTGGCGGATAACGTTAGCCAGCGGATTGAGCAGGATATGGCGAATGCCGTACCAGACTGCGGCCAGCACAATCACCAGCGCCAGGGCGAGGATCGCCATCTGCCACTGGGCGAAACGGTAGTCGTGGGTGCTCTGGGTAAAGGCGTCGTGGTAGAGATCGCTGCTAAGCTGGGCATACTGCCCCAGCGCGTCGCCCATCGCATTCTGCATCCCCTGGGTGGGCTGGGCGAAGAAGGCGTCCATGTTGCCGCTCTCCAGGAACTGGATCAGCTCGGTAAGCGCGGCGTTGTAGGTGCGGTACTTATCATCAAGCTGCTGGCTTACCTGGGCCATGGCCGGCACGGTTGGCAGCGCTTTGTAAGTGTCGTAATGTTTTGCCGCATCGGCGAGCGAGGCATGGGCGCTCTTCAGCAGATCGGTTTTGGCGCTGCTCTGCTGATTGGCCGGATCCATCATCATTCGGGCTGACGAACGGCTGAGGTTGATGCGCGTCTGCAGCATCAGCTCCCAGGTTTTGGTCAGCTCGGTCTGCTGCTGGCGAAGATCGTTAGCGTCAGCAAAGCTCTGCTGATTCTGTTTCAGCGATGAAAACAGCAGCCCACCTGATACCAGCTGTAAGAGTGCAAAAACCACCAGCACCATCATCAGCATTGTGACAACGCGGATACGATTCAACATGCAACACCTTATTGATGACTTATTAACGGTGTTATCGGCATGTGTGGTGGGAACTTTACATTTGCGAAAGGGAAATAATCCGCTACGCAGCTGGCTGATTAAAAGGCGATATCCACCACCACCGTATCGCTGTAGGTTCCGGCCGGGGGCGTCGCCTGGTTAGTTAATACCCGGGCCGTATAGTTATAGGTACGGATCAGGCCGTTGCCGCTGAGCAGCGACGAGGCGCTGCTGGCCCAGCGCTCAGTGCCGCTGCTGCCCCAGCGCTCACTGGTGCTGCCTTTGTAGATCTCGTAGCTCAGGCGGTTATTGCCGGAAGCCATTCTGCGCACGCTGCCGCTGGCGTTGCTGCCGTTGTTGATCCCCACGCTATAGACGCTGCCTTTGGTGCAGGTCACCGCCACGCCCTGCGACACGGCGGGAAAGTTTTTGACCAGCGGCGCGCTGCCGAAGTTGACGTTCGGTGCGGTAATGGTGATGCAGTCATTGGTGATATTAATGGTCGCCGTGACGGCAACCGGCACGGTGCCGGTTTGCCATGCCCCGCAGCCAGCCAGCCCCAGCGAACAGATGTTATAGGTGACGTTGAGGTTAAAAGTCACCTGATACTGGCCCGCCGCCACGGTCTGGCCAGAGAGGGTGCGAAAATAGATCGGCAGGGTAAAGCGCCGGGAGCTGAGCAGATCGAGCAAGAGCGCTCCGCTCCAGGTATAGCTGCCGCCAATCAGCGCCTCACTGTTGTTACCGCAGGCTGCTGCACCGCACAGCCGGACCGGGATAGTATCGGTGCTGGCCGGGTTATCGACGCGACGCATAATCGCCCGGTTGCTGGCTGCCGCACTTGCGCTGGTTAGCTGCATGGTCACCGAGTTATTGGTTAACAAATTAAGCAAAACAACATCACACTGGACAAGTAGATTGCCGCTGATCTCCTGCTCGGTGCTGTTGAGCGCAAAGGAGGTGACGGTGCCAAATACGCCGTTGGTCGGGGTCACGGTGCAGGCTGACCACGCCAGCGGGCTGGCTCCCATCAGCAGCAGAAAAAGCAGAATAGCGCGGCGCATCAGCGTCTCTCCTCACAGGTAAGCGGCCCGTAGGTCTGTAGTTTATGATCGGGATTCACGCCGATCGCCAGGCGGGCGTAGCAGGTGCGGTTATCCGGTGTGGTCACCCGCAGAGCGTTGACGTCGCTGAGGTTTTCCAGGAAGGCGATGCCGTCATAGCCCACCGGCGCGGTGGGTTTACCCTCGCGATAGACCTGGCTGCCCACCGGCAACGCGCGTCCCTGACCATCGTGCAGGATCGCGCTGGCGACCCGCTCCTGCTCCATCGGGAACTCCACCAGGTAGCCGCTCTGGCGGCGCAGGGCAATCCGCTTCTCGGTCTCCTTCAGGCGCGTATCGGCCGGGAGGTTGAGGGTGTTGATGCTGTAGCTGGCGGGATAGTAGGCAGAGACACCGCTGACCAGCAGGTAGCCTTTGTCGTTGGTCTTACCCACCGGCTGGTTCTCATAGCTGACCGGCACGTCGGCATTGCCGCCGGTGCTGACCACCACAAAGGCGTCGTTGATCTTGTTTGCTGCAAAAACCTGGCCGTCCATCAGCACCAGCGAACCCAGCGCCTCGCCCCACCAGGTCATCATCCCGCGCTCGCCGTAGCCGCCCCCCTGCAATTCAACGCTGTTATTGCGCCAGCCCAGCGTCGCCTGCTGGTAGTTGTCCGACTGCGGCTGGCGGGCAAAGGCCATATTCCAGCCGAAGCCGCCGTCGGTGGGCATGGCGTGGTTGTAGTTGATGCGCTGGCTGGTGCCTGCATCCGGGGTTCGCTCCACGCTGATTGCTGCGCTATCCCGTTCGCCGATAGGGATCTGCAGCGACATGGCGAAGGTCCAGTCGTCCCGCTGCTTATCATGGCTGGCCGCCAGGTAGAGGCTACTGCTGCCCCACAGGTTCCGGCTCCAGGAGAGGTTCAGCAGCTCGGTCTTCTGGTTATCAAAGCTGCGCACGCCGATCCACGCCGCGCCGACGTTGCCGTAGTCGCCCATATTAAAGGTCAGCGAATATTGATCGGTGTTGCGGCTGAGGGTCGCCAGCGGCTGGCGATCGTCATCGTAAACGATGGTCTGATCGTAGAGGGCCAGGTTGCCGAACCCGCGATCGCGGCGAGTGTGCTGGGTGGCGATGCTGAAGGTGCTGGTGCTGTACTGATAGCCCCAGTTGAGCTGGCTGCCGCTGTTGCCACGCATCCGGCTCTCCGTCCACGAGGAGTTGACAACGCCGTACTGACCCAGCTTGACCACCGCCCCCGCACCGCCGAGGGCCAGCTCTTCGGCAGCTTCACCATGGCCTTCAAAGGTGAAGTAATCCGTCACCCCGTAGCGCAGAGAGCCGCTGCCCGCCGCCGGGCCGTAGTTGAAATTGTCAATGCCGTAGTTACGCCGCAGGCTGCCGAGGGTGACTGCGCCATCGGTGATGCCGCTCTTCAGCACGTCGCTGGAGACATAGAACGGCAGCGTGGTGCTGACCTGGCGTCCCAACGCGTCGGTGGTGACCAGCACCGCATCTCCCGCACCGTTAATGTAGGGCAGATTGGTCAGGGTAAAGGGACCGGGCTGGAGCTGGGTAGATCCCGCCCGGTAGCCGTTGATAAATACGTCTACCGCCGTAGGGACCGCCGCCTCTCCCGTAAAAGCGGGCAGCGGCCAGGTGACCAGATCGGGGCGCAGAGAGAAGTCGCGCCCGTAGCGGATCCCGCCCATCCGCACGCTGCTGCTCCAGCTCAGGGAGTCGGAGATGACGTCGCCCAGCTGCCACTCGGTGGCACTCTCCTCATTGGTAAACAGCAGGGTCGTGTCGTAGCGGGTATAGCCCTCGTTTTGTCCAGCGGTACCGGAGAGATACTCCCGCAGCGTACCGGTAGAGGAGAACACCGCGTTGCTGTCGAAGTAGCGAAACTCATGCCACAGAGAGGTCTGGCTGCCTGCATGCTCGGTGCTGCTGGTATAGAAGTCGTAGTTGACCAGCGCCCCCCGGCCATAGTGCGTTTTGGGACGCGCGGTTTCACCGTTAAAAGAGGTAGTGCGATCCCCTACCCACTCCCGGGGAACGAACAGCAGCAGCCGTTGGCGGTTACTGTCATATTCGGTGCGGACATCAGGCAGGGTCGAGAGGTCAACCTCGCCTGCGGGCAGATGCTCAGCGGGGATCCCGGCTTGCTGCAGATCGCGGCTGGCGACAATATAGCGTCCCTGCCGCTGGGTGACCGGCACCACCAGCTCGGTGTCATAGTAGTTGACCACCAACGAAAGGTGAAAGACCGCCTGGGCGTTGATGGCCTGCGCGTCCGGCGGCGGCGGCAGGGCATCATCCCCCTCCTCTGCCAGCGCATCCGTCACTCCCCCCAGCAGCACCATCAGCGACAGGATCAGTTTGCGGGAGACGACTGCCATTGCGTATCCCTGGCATTAATCGTCGCCGTCATGGTCGTCGGATTGCTAAGACCTGAGGGGAGCGGCCAGCTGCGCGCGCCGCCCGGCAGCACGTAGCCCAGCAGGCCATCCGCCATTTCGCGGCGCTGACTGCCTTGCTGTACGCTGACCTGGCTCAGGCGCACATGCACATCGCTGCGGTTGCGCACCTCCAGGGCTGGTTTGCCTCCCTCGCGGATCACCCGCCAGCTTAAATCGCGGGTGTTGACCAGGGCATGGTTTGCCCCCTCGGTGGTGGTCGCTACGCCCTGGCCGTAGACAAAGAGCGGAATCGAGTAGCGCATCTGAATTTTCAAGCCGATCTGCGGCGTATTGCCGTTAGCGGGCTGGGGGATCTCATCCACGATGATCCGGTAGCCTTGCTCTATGCCGGCGGGAACCTGAGTCTGCTTGATCAGACGAATAAGCTGCTTGCCACCTTTATCAATGCGCACAATGGGCGGGCTGGCGACCACGTCCTGCTGGGTCTGGTAGCGTTCGTGGCCCCCCTCCTGGGTCCAGCGCATGATGCGCACCTGCATAGTGGTTGGCGTATCGCCCTGATTCTGGATCCACAGCTCCGTTGCATTGGCATCAGCGGCCAGCCAGGGATCGATCGGCCAAAGTAAGATGGTTGCGGCGGCCTGCGCCTGCTGCGTCATGCCTGCCAGCGCTGTAACCAGCAGTGCGCCTGCTATCCGGCTACGCCCCATAATGGTTTTCATGATCCTTCTCCCTGTATTACCTTACCACGACAACGTCACGGTCAGTTGATCGGTATAATTTCCTGCGGGACTAAACCCCGTGAGCTGCGCCGCGCCAAACAGCGTCAGCGCGATATTGTTGCTATCGCTATAGGTGATTGACCAGGCCTGATTCACGCCCACTTCCGTATTGGCCGCCAGCGTACTGCTGCGGTAAAGCCGGTAGGGTACGCGTTCTGTCCCCCCACTGCGCTGCATGTTGCGCACGGTGCCATAGTGCAGGCCGCCGTTGATGCTCATGCTTAATGCCACGCCGGGGGTACAGGTGAGAGAGAGCGCGCTGTTAGGTACAAAGCTGGTGGTAACCTGACTGCTTGCCACGCCGCTGTGTGAACCAAAGTCCAGGCTTCCCAACAGGCCACCGCTGCCGCTGGCGACCGAACACCCTGCCGCAATTGTTGCCCCAACCTGAAATGACTGGGTACTGACCGTTAGCGCGGCGGCGATCCCTGCCCATCCCAGCAGCCCCAGTCCGAAGGCGATGCGCAGCATGCTTCGGCCTGGCACCGGGAGAGCGTCGGCTCCCTCAGGCTTCATTGCGCTGGCGTCAGTAGATCACGCTCACGTTTATCGTATCGGTATAGGTTCCGGGAACGACGGTGACGCTGTTCCCCCCGCCCTGGATGCGGCCAAAGAGGGTATAGTTATTCACCCCGCCTGCGGCCGAGGCCACGGGCAGCGGCGCGTTGTTGGCGATAACGTTACTGAAGCCGCTGTCGCTGTAGAGGCTGTAGGCTACTCCCTGAGTTGCATTAGTCGTGCTAATCAGATAGCGCGCTGGCGTACCCGGCGTGCCGACCACCGTGGCGGGAGCCGTGGTATTGGTGGTACCGGTGATCTGTACGGTGTAGGTATCGGTGGTGCACTGAATTGCGAAGCTGTTGCCGCCGTTAGCCCCGGTAAGCTGGGTCGTCAGCTCGGAGAAGGTAGCGGGATGGGTACCGAAGTCCAGAGAGCCGAAGTTAATGCCGCTCTGGTTCGGCGAGCCGTTAATCAGGCAGCCGTTGGTTAATGTCAGCGTCGCGTTGATGGTCCCACTGCTGGTTACCGCATGGGCAGCGTGTCCGGCCAGTGCCAGCGCACCGCTTGCCAAAACGAGGAGGGTTTTTCTGTTCATGTTGTCGCCTCTGTGAAAAAGCAGGATTAACAGAAATTTAGCTTACGGGGTTGTAAAGAACCACCCTGTAAAGGACCGCTCAAACCATCAGCGTATTGACATAAAATTGCATTATCTTTCAATGCATTAACATTATTAACAGCTGGTAACAAAGCGAAACGAGAATGATATATTCATTATCGCGTGATCTACTTCACAATATATTGTCTGCTGTTGCATTGGCGATTTAAGCAAAACTTAAATGTTATTAATGAGTAATAAGGGAGGCGGGAGAAAAGCGGTTAAAAAAAACGCTCCCGGAGGCGGGAGCGTTGAGGGTTATCAGGCAACGTGAGCCGCTGCGCTGTCCAGCAGGGCCATCTCTTCGCTGTTCAGCAGCTTCTCGATGTTCACCAGGATCAGCATCCGGTCACCCAGCGCGCCGAGGCCGGTGAGATATTCCGTTGACAGAGTAACGGCAAACTCCGGGGCCGGGCGGATCTGATCGGCTGCCAGCGACAGCACGTCGGAGACGCCGTCTACCACAATCCCCACCACGCGCTGGCCCAGATTGAGCACGATCACCACGGTGTTATCGTTATACTCTACGTCCTGCTGGCTAAATTTAACCCGCAGATCGACAATGGGAACGATCACACCGCGCAGGTTGGTTACCCCTTTAATAAAGTCCGGGGTGTTAGCAATACGGGTAACCTGATCGTAACCGCGGATCTCCTGCACTTTCAGGATATCGATGCCGTACTCTTCATCGCCTAAAGTGAATACCAGGAACTCCTGACCTGATGGCTCACCAGCCAGTTTCGTTACATTACTCATACCGGTCATATTTTTACCTTTTTAACTAAATCAGGCGGCTGTGTACGCCACACGTTGCTCACGGTTTAATCCCTGTAACGCCGAAACATCGACGATCAGCGCCACGCTGCCATCGCCGAGGATGGTTGCAGCGGAGATGCCCGGCACCTTGCGGTAGTTGCTCTCGAGGTTCTTCACCACCACCTGGTGTTGACCAATCAGCTGATCCACCAGCAGCGCGTAGCGACGGCCTGCGCTCTGCAGGATCACCACAATGCCTGTCGTTGCCTCGGTTTTCGCACCATCGACGTCAAAGACTTTCCACAGCTCAACCAGCGGCAGATACTCGCCACGGACTTCCAGCACGCGCTCGCCCCCCGCCAGCGGATGCAGATCCTCTTCACGCGGCTGCAGAGACTCCATTACCGCATTCAGCGGCAGGATAAAGACTTCGTCCGCAACCTTCACCGACATCCCGTCAAGGATCGCCAGCGTCAGCGGCAGCAGAATACGAATGGTGGTGCCTGCGCCCTGCTTCGACTGGATCTCTACGTGGCCGCCCATCTCCTGGATGTTACGTTTTACCACGTCCATGCCCACGCCGCGGCCGGAGACATCCGTTACCTGCTCTGCGGTGGAGAAGCCCGGGGCGAAGATCAGCATGCCGACCTCTTCGTCGGTCATGTTTTCATTTACCGCCATGCCCTGCGATACCGCTTTCGCCAGAATACGCTCGCGGTTGAGACCTGCGCCGTCGTCGATCACTTCGATGCAGATATTGCCGCCCTGATGTTCGGCCGAGAGCGTCAGGTTACCTACCGGGGATTTACCCGCAGCAACGCGGTTATCCGGCAGCTCAATACCGTGGTCCAGGCTGTTACGCACAAGGTGGGTTAACGGATCGATAATGCGCTCGATCAGGCTCTTATCCAGCTCGGTGGAGCTGCCCAGCAGCGTCAGTTCGATCTGTTTGTTAAGCTTGCTCGCCAGATCGCGCACCAGACGCGGGAAGCGGCTGAAGACGTACTCCATCGGCATCATACGGATGGACATCACCGACTCCTGCAGGTCGCGGGCATTGCGCTGCAGTTGACCCATGCTGGTGATCAGATCGCCGTGGTTGACCGGATCCAGCTCGTTAGAGCGCTGAGCCAGCATCGACTGGGTGATCACCAGCTCGCCTACCAGGTTGATGAGCTGGTCAACTTTCTCAACGGCCACGCGAATGCTGGTGGACTCGCTTGCGCGGGCTGGCTTTTCTGCACGCTCCTGACGGGCAGCAGGCTGCTCACGCGGCGCAACCGGGGCCGGGGCCGCGGCCACGGGCTGGGTCAC
>DAMBQR010000008.1:0-25080 GCA_032055545.1 Pseudescherichia sp.
AGAAACCAGATTCAGCACGGATCCCATCCCCTGAGAAGAGCTGTAGATTACCATAGTGCCGTTAGGTGCCAGACTTGGCGTTTCATCCAGGAACGTTGACGACAAGACTTGTACGCCACCCGCTGCCAGATCTTGTTTGGCAATGTGCTGCTGCCCACCGTTGGAGCTGACCATTACCATAAATTTGCCGTCGCTGCTGACGTCAGCATCCTGGTTCTGCGAACCTTCCCAGGAGATACGCTGCGGAGCACCGCCGTTAACATTCACTTTATACACCTGCGGACGGCCTGCCTGGTCAGAGGTAAAGGCCAGGTTCTGGCTGTCCGGGAACCAGGTTGGCTCGGTATTGTTGCTGCGACCGTCGGTAACCTGACGAATCTGGCCGGAGCCGATATCCATCACGTAGAGGTTCAGGCTACCGGTTTTCGACAGCGCGAACGCCAGTTTAGAACCGTCCGGAGAGAATGCCGGTGCACCGTTGTGACGCGGGAACGAAGCCACCTGACGTACGGCACGGTTAGCCAGGGTCTGGATCACCAGCGCAGAACGACCGCTCTCAAAGGTCACGTAGGCCAGCTTGCTGCCGTCAGGAGACCATGCTGGTGACATCAGCGGCTGCGGTGAACGGTGCACAACAAACTGGTTGTAGCCGTCGTAGTCAGAGACGCGCAGCTCGTACGGGAACTGGCCGCCGTTGGTCTGAACAACGTAGGCGATACGGGTACGGAACGCGCCTTTAATACCGGTCAGCTTCTCAAAAACTTCGTCACTGGCGGTATGGCCGGCATAGCGCAGCCACTGCTTGTTGACCTTATAGGAGTTCTGAGCCAGCACGGTACCCGGCGCGCCGCCGGTATCCACCAGCTGATAGGCCACGTTGTAGCTGCCGTCCGGGTTAGGTGTAACCTGCCCTACCACTACCGCATCAATACCCAGCGCAGACCAGGCTGCAGGCTGAACTTCCTGCGCGCTGCCCGGCTGCTGCGGCAGACGAGAACGATCCAGCGGATTGAACTTGCCGCTGTTGCGCAGGTCAGCGCCAACGATGCCGCCGATATCTTCAGGCGCAGCGCCAGGCCCCGCCCACTGGAAAGGAACCACGCCGATTGGGCGCGCTGAGTCCACGCCCTGGGTAATCTCAATGCGCACTTCCGCGTGCAGCACTGCCGCCCACAGTACCAAAAAACCAAACACTACACGTAATGCCTGCTTCATCTCATCTCCCTTATCCGGGCGATAAACCCGCGATAATTTAGCAGAATGTTAACAAACTAAATATCCAAAATGACCACAGCCCAGTGGAAACAGTAGTACCCTTTCCACCTTTACGTGGGGAAAGTGTAACCTAAGGTTTAAAGTCCAGTGGAGCATTTTTAAACACTTCGTAAACGGCCTGGCTCGGCGGTTTCGGGATCTTCGCCTGACGAGCTGCGGCTAAGGCAGCCTGACAGAGCGCAGGATCGCCACCTTCGGACTGAATATCCAGCAGCAAACCGTCCGGGGCCAGTTTTATGCGCAGCGTACAGGTTTTACCTGCATACGACGATGCGTCATAAAACTTAGTCTCGATCGCTGCTTTGATCATCCCGGCGTAGTTGCTGATATCCGCCCCCGACGCGCCATTGTTTTTAGTACTACCACTTCCGGCCGGCGCTGCGTTATTTCCTTTCGCACCACCGCCGGTTTTCGGCGCATTCTTACCTGAACTCAGGTCACCGAAAAGATCGTCAACGTCAGACGCAGCGGCTTTCTCTGCTGCTGCCGCTTTTTTCGCCGCAGCAGCTTTTGCTGCCGCCGCTTTATCGGCAGCGGCTTTTTCTGCGGCTGCTCTCTTCTCAGCGGCCGCTTTTTCTGCTGCCGCGGCTTTCGCAGCAGCAGCCTTCTCGGCGGCAGCGGCGGCTTTCTCTTCAGCCGCTTTTTCGGCGGCAGCTTTCTTCTCTGCAGCCGCTTTTTCTGCCGCCGCAGCTTTCGCAGCGGCAGCTTTTTCAGCAGCGGCAGCTTTTTCAGCAGCGGCTTTCTCCGCTGCCTGCTTAGCGGCATCGGCCTGGGCTTTCTTCTCGGCATCCTGCTGCGCTTTCTTCGCCGCGTCGGCCTCGGCTTTTTTCTGCGCATCCGCGGCGGCTTTCTTCGCCGCGTCGGCCGCAACTTTTGCCTCGGCTACGGCTTTGGCTTTCGCATCCGCTGCGGCTTTTTGTGCCGCCTCTTCTGCCGCCTTCGCCTGGGCATCGGCCTGCGCTTTCGCATCCGCCGCCGCCTTCGCTGCGGCTTCTTCAGCCTGCTTCTGTTTCGCCTGCGCCTGCTTTGCCGCCTCTTCAGCCTGCTTTTGCTGCTGGGCCTGCTCCCGTGCCTGCTCCTGCGCCTGCAAACGCTCTTTCTCCAGCTGCTTCAGACGCTCCTGCTCGGCGGCCTGCTTTTCACGCAGCTCCTCCGCCTGCTGTTGCGCCTGTTTTTCACGCTGCTCTTCTGCACGCTTCGCGCTCGCCTGCTGCTGTTGCTGGCGATTATACTGCTGCACGACCGCGCCGGGATCGACCATGACCGCGTCAATGGCCGAGCCACCGCCGCCGCCCGCAGAGGCATCTATATGCTCATCAAACGAGCTCCAGATCAGCGCTGCAAACAGAATAACGTGCAGCACTGCTGAAATAATGATCGCCCGTTTAAGCTTGTCGTTTTGTTCGGTTGCCTTTGACACTCTCGGTTCCCAAAAACTGTCTGCCTGCTCAGCAGCGGATTAGATAGGCTGGGTCATTAAGCCAACCGACTTCACGCCCGCGCTATGGAGCAGGTTCAGCGCTTTAATTATTTCATCGTAAGGCACTTCTTTCGCGCCACCGATTAAGAAGACCGTTTTCGGATTGGATTGCAGGCGACGTTGCGCTTCAGCAATAACCTGCTCCGGCGGCAGCTGATCCAGACGATCTTTTTCTACTACCACGCTGTATTGACCCACGCCGGACACCTCAATAATAACCGGCGGATCGTCATTGGAGCTGACGGTTTGCGACTCGGTCGCATCCGGCAGATCCACCTCTACGCTCTGCGTGATAATGGGTGCCGTTGCCATAAAGATCAGCAGCAGCACCAGCAGTACGTCGAGTAACGGTACAATATTGATCTCGGACTTCAGCTCACGACGACCCCGACCGCGTGTTCTGGCCATGGCTTACCCCTTATTGCTCTCGGTGCTGGTAAACGCCTGACGATGCAGAATTGCGGTAAACTCTTCCATAAAGTTGTCGTAGCTCAGCTCAAGCTTATTAACGCGCTGGTTCAGACGGTTATAGGCCATAACCGCAGGAATAGCGGCAAACAGGCCGATGGCGGTAGCGATCAGCGCTTCCGCAATCCCCGGCGCAACCATCTGCAAAGTCGCCTGCTTCACCGCGCCCAGCGCGATAAAGGCATGCATAATCCCCCATACCGTACCGAACAGGCCGATATACGGGCTAATAGAGCCGACGGTCCCAAGGAAGGGTATATGTGTCTCCAGGGTCTCCAGTTCGCGACTCATGGAGATACGCATCGCACGGGATGCTCCTTCTACGATCGCTTCCGGCGCATGGCTGTTCGCCTTGTGCAGGCGAGCAAACTCTTTAAAACCGCTGTAGAAGATCTGCTCTGAGCCAGCGAGGTTTTCACGGCGGCCCTGGCTCTCCTGATAGAGGCGGGAAAGCTCGATTCCGGACCAGAATTTGTCCTCAAAACCTTCGGCTTCACGGGTAGCCGCGTTAAGAATACGCGTTCGCTGAATAATGATTGCCCAGGATGCGATAGAAAAACCAATCAAAATCAACATGATAAGTTTGACCAGAAGGCTTGCCTTCAGGAACAAATCAAGGATGTTCATGTCAGTCACTGCTTAAACTCCGCGACAATAGACTTGGGAAGCGCACGAGGCTTCATTAAGAGTGGATCAACGCAGACAATCAGTACCTCAGCTTCGTTCAGCACATTATTCTCTGCATTGACGATCCGCTGCGTGAAGACCAGAGAGGTTCCACGCATTGATGTAATTTCCGTTTGGACTTCGAGCATATCGTCGAGTCTGGCGGGTGCAAAATACTCCAGCGTCATCTTGCGTACCACGAATGCTACACGCTCTGCCAACAAAACCTGCTGGCTAAAGTGGTGATGTCGCAGCATCTCCGTGCGTGCTCTCTCGTAAAAAGCGACGTAGCTGGCATGGTAAACCACACCACCGGCATCGGTATCTTCATAGTACACACGAACCGGCCACTTAAATAACGTTGTATTCACTTTACATCCCGGTAATGCAATATAAGTAGAGCCTTCAAACGCTGCTACTATACGCGGGGGAAAGGTGGTTTGGAATGGGTTGAAGTAAACGCAGCGTAAAAATTTATGGGCTTGTGAAAGCCCATATCGTTAACGGACATTTCTCATTCAAAAGAAGAAAAAGATAAGCCCAATAGCAAGGACGATATCGGCGATAAGCGGGCAAAAGATGCCCTGCCAGTGCACGGCTTTCGGACGGAACCCAACCCCGTGGATCACGCCTGCGCAGACGGCCCACATCATCAGCAGACCATGCCAAATTGCCAGCTCGCTGGTCTTTGCTGCAAAGCGGGTGGGATCCCAGAACATGCAGCCTGCCAGTACCAGCGCCATCACTAAGGAGAGGGCCCTTAGCGGGCCCTTATCCATTACCGCATAGAGTTTTGCGATAAGACGTTCCATCAGGCTTTTTCTTTACCTGCCTGGGTCGCTTCAACGTGCTCCAGCGCCAGGGCGGTAATCACGCCAAATGCACAGGCAAGAAGCGTTCCTAAAATCCATGCGAAATACCACATTGTATGCTCCTTACTTAGTACAGAGAGTGCGTGTTGCTTTCAATATGCTCTTTGGTAATGCGACCGAACATCTTCCAGTAGCACCATGAGGAGTAGAGCAGAATAATTGGTACAAAGACCGCAGCGACCCAGGTCATCAGGTTAAGCGTCATCTGGCTCGATGTCGCATCCCACATGGTCAGGCTGGCGTTCAGCACCGTGCTGGACGGCATAATGAACGGGAACAGCGCAATACCCGCGGTCAGAATGATGCAGGCCAGCGTCAGGGACGAGAAGAGGAACGCCCATGCCGATCTGTTCAGACGACCTGCAACTAAGGTGAACAGCGGCAGCACAACGCCCAGCGCCGGGATAGCCCACAGGATCGGCGTGTTGTTGAAGTTCACCAGCCAGGCACCGGCTTCACGAGCCACCTGTTTAGTCAGCGGGTTAGACGCAGCGTGGTGATCGATAGTCGAGGTCACCACATAGCCGTCGATACCGAACATCACCCAAACGCCTGCCAGCGCGAAGCAGACCATGGTCACCAGCGCCGCCACCTGGGTGGTCGCACGGGAACGCACGTATACTTCGCCTGCGGTACGCATCTGCAGGTAGGTTGCACCCTGCGTCAGGATCATCGCCACGCTTACCACGCCTGCCAGCAGACCAAACGGGTTCAGCAGCTGGAAGAAGTTTCCGGTATAGAAGAGGCGCATGTACTCATCCATATGGAAGGGTACACCCTGCAGCAGGTTACCGAAGGCAACGCCAATCACCAGCGGCGGCACGAAACTACCGATAAAGATGCCCCAGTCCCACATGTTACGCCAGCGCGGATCTTCAATCTTGGAACGGTAGTCAAAACCGACCGGCCGGAAGAACAGCGAGGCCAGCACCAGGATCATCGCCACATAGAAACCAGAGAAGGCGGCGGCGTAGACCATCGGCCAGGCCGCGAACAGCGCGCCGCCGGCGGTGATCAGCCACACCTGGTTACCGTCCCAGTGTGGCGCAATAGAGTTGATCATAATCCGGCGTTCGGTGTCGTTACGGCCCAGGAAGCGGGTTAACATCCCCACGCCCATATCCCAGCCGTCGGTGACCGCAAAGCCAATCAGCAGAATGCCAACCAGCAGCCACCAGATAAAACGTAATACTTCATAATCAATCATTTGACGACTCCTGTCTTAGCGTGCCGGCTGAGAAGCAACGGTGGACTGCCCATACTGAGTATCGGCCTCAACGTTAGCTTGCTCGTAGTGATAGCGACCCGTTTTCAGACTGCTCGGCCCAAGGCGTGCAAACTTAAACATCAGGAATACTTCCGCCACCATAAACAGCGTATAGAGGCCACAGATAAGGATCATTGAGAACAGCAGATCGCCTGTGGTCAGCGAAGAGTTAGCCACTGCGGTCGGCAGCACCTCACCAATCGCCCACGGCTGACGGCCATACTCTGCAACGAACCAGCCGGTTTCAATAGCGATCCACGGCAGCGGGATACCGTACAGCGCGGCGCGCAGCAGCCAGGATTTGCTGCCGATACGGTTACGGCAAACGGTCCAGAAGGAGACAGCGAAGATCAGCAGCATCAGCACGCCGCAGGCCACCATGATACGGAACGCAAAGTAGAGCGGCGCAACGCGTGGGATAGAGTCCTGCGTCGCCTGCTTGATCTGGTCTTCGGTGGCATCGGTGACGTTAGGCGTATAGCGCTTCAGCAGCATGCCGTAGCCGAGGTCTTTCTTCATGCTGTTAAACTGGTCGCGCACGTTCTGATCGGTAGAACCGGCACGCAGCTCTTCCAGCAGCTGGTAGGCCTTCATCCCGTTACGGATGCGCTCTTCATGCTGCACCATCAGATCTTTCAGGCCGATAACTGGCGTATCCACGGAACGCGTGGCGATAATGCCCAGCGCATAGGGGATCTGAATGGCAAAGTTGTTCTCCTGCTTATCCTGATCCGGAATACCAAACAGGGTAAACGCCGCTGGTGCCGGCTGGGTTTCCCACTCGGCTTCAATAGCGGCCAGTTTGGTTTTCTGCACGTCGCCCATCTCGTAGCCGGACTCATCGCCCAGTACGATAACGGAGAGCACGGCGGCCATGCCGAAGCTGGCAGCGATAGCAAAGGAGCGCTTGGCGAACGCCATATCGCGGCCGCGCAGCAGGTAGTAGGAGCTGATGCCAAGGATAAACATGGCGCCACAGGTGTAGCCCGCCGCCACGGTATGCACAAATTTCACCTGCGCAACCGGGTTAAGCACCAGCTCAGAGAAGCTTACCATCTCCATGCGCATGGTTTCGAAGTTGAAATCCGACGCAATCGGGTTCTGCATCCAGCCGTTAGCCACGAGGATCCACAGGGCAGAGAGGTTAGAGCCGAGCGCCACCAGCCAGGTCACCGCCATATGCTGCACTTTGCCTAAGCGATCCCAGCCAAAGAAGAACAGGCCAACAAAGGTGGATTCCAGGAAGAACGCCATCAGGCCTTCGATGGCCAGCGGTGCACCAAAGATATCGCCTACGTAGTGAGAGTAATAGGACCAGTTAGTCCCGAACTGGAACTCCATGGTCAGACCGGTGGCCACGCCCAGCGCAAAGTTGATACCAAACAACTTGCCCCAGAACTTGGTCATATCTTTATAGATTTGTTTGCCGGAAAGTACGTAGACCGTTTCCATGATTGCCAGCAGAAACGCCATACCGAGCGTTAAAGGAACAAACAGGAAGTGGTACATCGCGGTTAAGGCAAACTGCAAGCGTGACAGTTCGACTATATCTAACATCATGACTCCTTGCGCATCGCATGAAGACTTCGAGAGCAAACCCCGTTAGAGAGGGTCCACACACATGCCCCAATACAAAATTATCTATTGCTTTTCACTGCTGCTGACAGGTGAAAAAGCGTCAGCCGCAACGAAAAGTTACAGACAGGTTAATAAAAAGCCCAAATTGATCTCGCGATATATTACGCCGCAAATCCCTTACAATAAATAGGTTTTTAATAAACCTTTTTTACGTTTTTCGACGGGGATCAATTTATCGCCAGTTTACAACTTTTTGACCATTTTGATCAGCGACAATTTAACGACTTTCAGAACTTTTTTCCACGTTTTAAATATTGATCTAAATCAATTTTTCGCGGTAATTGTTAATTATGTATCTTCGTGACTATTCTGGTAAAAAATATGTTAAAAATATGTTCCAGTAAAAGTGTGATGGTTAAAAGTATCGTCACACTGACCCTGCTATGTTGATGCCACTCTGTGTTAATAATGAGCCAGCGAAAGACATTTCAATTAACTATAACTGCAATTTAACTTTACTAAATAACTATCCCCGGTCAGAAAAAAGAAGATCTGCTTTTTAGAAGCACCTCACAATTTATCATTAATATAAATGGAGCCACATATTACAACGTTATTAAACCCATCAGAAAAAACAACGTAAGCCATTGTTTTTAAGGTGAATTAATATGAATTAAAATTGAATAACTCTTTTAGAGAAAGAGCTTTTGAAAATAGATCAATTGCCTCTCCCCCTCCCTCCCCTCACACTTCCCTCAATTCTGACGCCTTTGTGCCTTCAGGCCTGACTGACTCTCATCTTAGCGACAAATTAATAGAGGATGCCCTATGAAAAAATCAACGCTCGTTATTGGCGTAATTGGCGCCGACTGCCATGCCGTCGGTAACAAGGTTCTGGATCGCGTGTTTACCGCCCACGACTTTCGGGTGATCAACCTCGGCGTGATGGTTAGTCAGGATGAGTACATTGACGCTGCTATCGAAACCGGGGCCGATGCGATTGTGGTCTCCTCTATATACGGCCACGGCGACATTGACTGCCTGGGGTTGCGTGAACGCTGCATTGAACGCGGCGTTGGCGAGATTTTACTTTACGTCGGCGGCAATTTAGTTGTCGGTAAACATGACTTCGCCGAGGTCGAGAGCAAATTTAACGCCATGGGCTTCGATCGCGTTTTTTCCCCAAGCCACGATCTGGAAGATGTTTGTCAATTAATCGCTAACGATATTAACAATAAATTAACTCATCGCCGCCAGCAGCCAGAAGAGGTTGTGTAATGCGTACGGTATCTGTCGATATTGGCTCGACCTGGACTAAGGCCGCACTTTTTGAAATAGAGGGCGATCGTCCGCTCCGGCTTCTTAACCAGGCGGCCACACCCACCACCACCCACCATCTTGCCGACGGTTTTTTTGCCAGCCTGAATCAGCTGCTGGAGGTGGCGGATGCCAGGCCGCTGCTCAGACGCGGTGACGTCACGCTTAAATACTCCTCCTCTGCTAAAGGCGGACTGGCCGTCGCCGCAATGGGTTTAGTGCCCTCGATTACCCTTGAAGCGGCAAAGATAACGGCCCATTCAGCAGGCGCAAAAATCACCCACTATTATGCCTACAAGCTGACGCCGCAGGATGTACGCCAGCTTGAGGCTTCTCCGCCCGATATTCTGCTGTTTGCCGGCGGAACCGATGGCGGAGAGACGCGCTATGGCCTGGACAATGCGCGCCTGCTCGCCGCGTCCGGGCTGGAGTGCGCGATTGTCTACGCCGGGAATCGCGACATTCAGCATGAGGTTCAGCAGCTATTAGCCCATAAGCAGCTCACCGTCGTGGATAACATCCTTCCCGAGCTGGATTCGCCCAACCCGCTTCCTGCCCGCCAGGCAATCTGTGACATTTTTCTCTCCCACATAGTGAAAGGAAAAGGGCTGGACGTCATTGTAGATGAAACGGGCGAGGCCCCCATGCCTACGCCGTGGACGGTGTTTGAGCTGGTTAAGCTGATGAGCCAGCATGACGATGCCTGGCAAGCATTCATGCTTATTGATATGGGAGGCGCAACCACCGACGTCTATTCCGCCTGCGCCAATACCCTTTCGCCGGACACCGTGCTTCACGGTCTGCCTGAACCCGTTGTAAAACGCACCGTTGAAGGCGATTTAGGGATGCGGGTCTCTGCTGCGGTGGTCGGAGAGAGCACGCGAGCGCTTATCGACACGCTTTTAGCCTCGCAGCCCGAACAGCATGCGGCCTTCTATCGCTATCTCGACAAGCTCGTTGCCTGCCCCGGCTCCCTGCCTGCCAGTGCTGAAGAGCACCGCTTCGATACCTTGCTGGCCGGGCTGTGCGTGGCCTATGCCAGTGAACGCCATGCAGGAACCAAAAAAGCGGTGGCAACCTGCGCTGGCACGGTCGATCTGCAGATTGGGCGCGATCTTACCCCGGTACGCAAGGTAGTTGGCTCTGGCGGCTGGCTATCCCGTGCGGCGTCGTTTGATATTCACCGCTGGCTTAAGTATCGCGAACTCAATGCCCGTGGCAACCGGATCCTACTGCCCGAGCATTTCGACTACTACCGTGATGAAAAAGGCCTCATCCCTCTGCTGGCCAACGCCGCAAGACTCTACCCGCAGGCGGCTGCACTCGCCAGCATCCACTGTTTAACCCCGAACTCAAGGTAGCAACGAATGGAACTCAGCAATAAAAAGATAACCCATGACGATTTTATGTCTGAGCGGCAAGGCGTTCTGGAAACCTGGCCTACCGGACAAGACGTTACCCATTTTGAGGATGGCGTAAAGTACCAGCAGACTATCCCGGAGGACAAAAACTTTGCCCGTGCGCTGCGCATTGCCGATAAGGAGGGTATTACCCTGAGCCAGCCTCGTGCGGGCGTGGCGCTGCTGGATGAGCATATCGCGCTACTGAAGGTGCTTGAGCAGGAGTGCGACCTTTTGCCTACCACCATCGACGCCTACACGCGCCTGAACCGTTATGAAGATGCCGCGGTGGGCATTCAAAAATCCCTTGAGGCGGGCACCTCAAAACTCAACGGGCTGCCGGTGGTTAACCACGGCGTTGCCGCCTGCCGCCGCCTGACCGAATCTCTGCAGAAACCATTACAGGTCCGGCACGGCACCCCTGACGCACGCCTGCTGGCTGAGATCTCCATCGCCAGCGGTTTTACCAGCTACGAGGGGGGCGGTATCTCCTACAACATTCCCTACGCAAAACGGGTCACGCTCGAAAAATCCCTGCGCGACTGGCAATACTGCGACCGCCTGATAGGCCTGTATGAAGAGCACGGCATCCGCATCAACCGCGAGCCTTTCGGTCCCCTGACCGGCACGCTGATCCCGCCGTTTATGTCGCACGCGGTGGCCATCATTGAAGGTTTACTGGCCCTGGAGCAGGGCGTGCGCTCCATTACCGTGGGCTATGGCCAGGTGGGTAGCCTGACGCAGGACGTGGCCGCCGTGAAAGCGTTGCGCGAGCTGTCACACGACTATTTCCGTCAGCAGGGCTACGAAGAGTATGAGCTAAGCACCGTCTTCCATCAGTGGATGGGCGGCTTTCCGGAAGATGAGTCAAAAGCGTTTTCCGTGATCGCCTGGGGCGCAGCCGTTGCCGGAATGGCGGGTGCAACCAAAGTCATCACCAAAAGTCCGCATGAGGCCTTCGGCATTCCTACTGCCGCCGCTAACGCCCAGGGGCTTAAGGCGTCGCGCCAGATGCTTAACATGGTTCGCGATCAGCCCTTCCCGGCATGCCGCGCCGTCGATCTGGAGGTTGAGCTGATCAAGCGTGAAGTGCGTGCCGTGCTGGATCGCGTGTTTGCCCTCGGCAACGGTGATATCGCCCGCGGCACGGTGCTGGCTTTTGAAGCTGGCGTGCTGGATATCCCCTTCGCACCCGCAGCCTGTAACGCAGGCAAGATGACCCCGGTGCGTGATAACGCGGGCGCTATCCGCATTTTGGAAGCCGGTGCCGTACCGCTACCGGATGACATCCAGGCCATGCACCACGACTTTGTTGCCGAACGCGCCAGCGTTGAAGGCCGCCCCGCCTCATTCCAGATGGTTGTTGACGATATTAATGCCGTATCCCACAGCAAGTTAATAGGAAGACCAGAATGAAAATTAAACAGGTGCTTTTTACCGCAGGCTTCTCCTCCTTCTACTTTGACGATCAGCAGGCCATTAAAGACGGTGCAGGCCATGACGGCTTTATCTATACCGGCCAACCGGTGACGCCGGGCTTTACCTCAGTGCGTCAGGCCGGAGAGTGCATCTGCGTGCAGCTAATGCTGGAGAACGGGAGCGTTGCCATGGGTGACTGTGCGGCGGTGCAGTACTCCGGGGCAGGTGGGCGCGATCCCCTTTTTCTGGCCGCAACCTTTATTCCATGGCTCAACGATCACATTAAGCCGCTGCTGGAAAACCGTGACGTGCAGGCTTTCCTGCCCAACGCACGCTTTTTTGACAACTTACGCATTGAGGGTAAGCCGCTGCATACCGCAGTTCGCTATGGCCTGTCACAGGCGCTGCTGGATGCCACCGCGCTGGCAACGGGACGACTAAAAACAGAGGTCATCGCCGACGAGTGGCAGCTACCTACCGTTGCCGAGCCGATCCCGCTGTTTGGCCAGAGCGGAGACGACCGCTACATCGCCGTTGATAAAATGATCCTCAAGGGCGTTAACGTCCTGCCTCACGCGCTGATTAATAATGTGGAGGAGAAGCTAGGCTACGACGGCGAAAAGCTGCGTGAGTACGTGCGCTGGCTGGCAAACCGCGTGATCACCCTGCGCACCACGCCGCGTTACCACCCTACCCTGCACATTGACGTCTACGGCACTATCGGCCTGATCTTCGATCAGGATCCCCAGCGCTGCGCACGCTATATCGCCAGCCTCGAAAAAGAGACTCAGGGTCTACCGCTCTATATTGAGGGGCCGGTTGACGCGGGCAATAAAGCCGACCAGATCCGCATCCTGACGGCGATCACCCGCGAGCTGACGAAGCTCGGCTCCGGGGTCAAGATCGTTGCCGACGAGTGGTGCAATACCTATCAGGATATTGTTGATTTTACCGACGCTGGCAGCTGTCACATGGTGCAGATCAAGACCCCCGATCTGGGCAGCATCCACAACATTGTTGATGCCGTACTCTACTGCAACAAGCACGGCATGGAGGCCTACCAGGGCGGCACCTGTAACGAGACGGAGGTGAGCGCCAGAGCCTGTGTTCACGTCGCCCTCGCCGCCCGCCCCATGCGCATGTTAATTAAGCCCGGCATGGGGTTCGATGAGGGGCTTAACATCGTCTTCAACGAAATGCAGCGCACCCTTGCGCTCCTGCAGGCAAGGAGCTAAGCGATGGCAAAGACGTTTAAGATCCTCTCGCCGACGGCGATCCTCGGCTACGGCTTTCCGGAGGAGAGCTTTTTAACAGCGATGGCTGAATCGCCGGATCTGATTGCCGTGGATGCAGGCTCGTCCGATCCTGGCCCACACTATCTTGGCGCAGGTAAACCTTTTACCGATCGCGCCGGGGTAAAGCGCGACCTGCGCTACATGATCTCAGCCGGTGTTAAACGGGGCATTCCGGTGGTTATCGGTACGGCGGGCGGCTCGGGCGCGGCCCCGCATCTCGCATGGTGCCGTGAGATCGTGCTGGAGATCGCCCGTGAAGAGCAGCTCTCATTCTCCCTGGCGACGATACCCGCAGACGTCGATAAGCAGATTGTTCATCAGGCGCTGGACGCCGGTAACATCACTGCCCTCGACTTTGTTCCGCCGCTCACCCATCAGGATATCGATGAGAGTACCTCTATCGTCGCGCAGATGGGCGTCGAACCTTTTCAGCGGGCGCTGGCGGCCGGGGCTCAGGTAGTGCTGGGCGGACGGGCATACGATCCGGCCTGCTTTGCGGCACTGCCGATAATGCAGGGTTTTGACGAGGGGCTGGCGCTGCACTGCGGGAAGATCCTGGAGTGCGCGGCCATTGCTGCCACCCCAGGCTCTGGCTCAGACTGCGCCATGGGGATCCTTGACGAGCATGGCTTTACCCTGAAGGTGTTTAACCCGAAACGGAAGTTTACCGAAACCTCAGCGGCGGCCCACACGCTGTATGAAAAGTCAGATCCTTACTTTCTGCCTGGGCCGGGCGGCGTGCTGAATCTGCAGGCCTGCACCTTTAAAGCGGTGAATGAGAGAGAGGTCTATGTCAGCGGCTCCCGCCACGAGACGACACCCTACCGGTTAAAACTGGAGGGCGCCCGGCTGGTGGGCTACCGCTGCCTGACCATCGCTGGCGTCCGCGATCCCATCATGATCGCCGGGATTGAGACCATCCTTGAGGAGGTGAAATCCAGCGTTGTCAGCAACCTGACTCTCAACGTAGAAGAGATCCGCATTACCTTCCATCTCTATGGCAAAAACGGCGTGATGGGCGAACATGAACCTGTACAACAGGCCGGGCACGAACTGGGTATCGTTCTCGACGTCGTGGCTCCGGACCAGTCGCTTGCTAACAGCGTCTGCTCGCTGGTGCGCTCAACGCTGCTGCACTACGGCTACGAAGGTCGAATTGCCACAGCGGGAAACCTGGCGTTCCCCTTCTCGCCTTCGGACGTTCAGTGTGGCGCGGTCTATGAATTTTCCGTCTACCACCTTATTGAGGCAAGTGAGGTGCTGCAGTTCCCCTTCGTCCTTGAGCAGGTGACGCCGGAAGGAGTACAGGCATGAAACAGTCTATTCGTTCTTTGGCCCTGGTGATCCGCTCCAAAAACGCCGGTCCCTATGAGCTGGTTCTGGATGTTCTCTTCAAACAGCAGAGTGACTATCTGGCGGTGAAATCTTCCGGACAGTTGACTGCGCAGCGTATTGCGGATCTGTACAACCTTGACGAGCAGCACCTTCCCCGCCTCATCTGGTTCGATCCGGCTAACGCCGTTAAAGCCGTTTTACCCAGGGATATTGTTTCGGGTAACAGAGGAGATAACGACGTATATGGTGCACAGCAGCATGCGCCGTTATTAGACATCGTTTTTGATATCTAACACAGATAACCATAACCATTTACGGGGTACGCCACTGTGTACCCCTGGCTAAAACTTGCTGGTCATTAGAGAAAAATTGAAAACCTAATCTTTGCGCTGCCAGCGCCTCAATCCGATGGAGTGAAAATGAAGTCGAAAAGCTTAACCACGATGATTATCGCAGGTCTGGTACTGGGTATTATTGCCGGATTTATTGTTAACATGGTCGCCTCGCCAGAGACAGCCAGGGCCTACTCTCAGGACATATCTATTCTGACTGCGATATTTCTGCGACTGATTAAAATGATTATTGCGCCGTTAATTATCTCGACGCTGGTCGTTGGGATCGCAAAAATGGGCGATGCAAAAACGCTGGGGCGAATTTTCTCTAAGACCCTATTTCTGTTTATTTGCGCTTCTCTCATCTCTATTGCCCTGGGGCTGGTGATCGTTAATCTTTTCCAGCCGGGCACCGGCATTAACTTTGTTGCCCACGACGCTGCCAGCGTTGCAGCGCTAAAAGCGGAGCCTTTTACCTTTAAGGTCTTTATTTCGCATGCTATCCCCACCAGCATCGTTGACGCCATGGCCCGCAACGAGGTACTGCAAATTGTCGTCTTCTCCATCTTTTTAGGCTGCGGGCTGGCAGCTATCGGTGATAAGGGTGCCCCCATTGTCCATGTGCTGGACTCGCTGGTTGAGGTCATGCTCAAGATCACCGGCTACGTTATGCTGTTTGCCCCCTTCACGGTGTTTGCCGCTATCTCCGCCATGATTGCAGAGCGCGGGCTGGTGGTGCTGGTCAGCGCCGGGATCTTTATGGGCGAGTTTTACATGACCCTTGGGCTGCTGTGGGTCATCCTGATCGGGGCCTCTTTCGCCACTATTGGTCCCTGCGTTCTTCGCTTAACCAGAGGGATCTCCGAACCTGCCCTGCTGGCGTTTACCACCTCCAGCTCGGAAGCCGCCTTTCCCGGCACGCTGAAGGCGCTGGAGAAGTTTGGCGTCTCGCCGAAAATCGCCAGCTTCGTTCTGCCGATCGGCTACTCGTTTAATCTCGTCGGCTCGATGGCCTACTGCTCCTTCGCCACTATTTTTATCGCCCAGGCGTGCAATATTCACCTTAGCACGGGGGAGCAGATTACCATGCTGCTTATCCTGATGCTGACCTCCAAAGGCATGGCCGGGGTGCCGCGTGCTTCGCTGGTGGTTATTGCCGCTACCCTCAACCAGTTCAATATTCCTGAGGCCGGGCTGATCTTACTAATGGGTGTCGATCCCTTCCTCGATATGGGCCGCTCTGCCACCAACGTCATGAGCAACGCAATGGGCGCCGCCCTTGTTAGCCGCTGGGAGGGTGAACACTTTGGCGAAGGATGCCGTGGAAAAGCATCGCAGCCGGTTCAGGAGTTAAGCAGCGAAAATGTTTAACGCGCAGTAAAAATAAAAATACCGCGCACCCGCGCGGTTTGAATAACCAGGCTAATGAGAAACCATGATGGCTACACCTTTTATCTGGCAAGAACCTTTCCCTCATGATAAAGATCCAACCGAATATTATCTATTTAGCGACCAGCATGTAGCGGTTAATGAGGTCGATAATAAAACCCTCATTAGCGTCGATCCGCAGGGATTAACGCTGCTGGCAAAGCAGGCTTTTTATGAAGCCTCTTTTTTCTTGCGTACCGCCCATATTAAACAGGTCGCGTCGATCCTTCACGATCCCGAAGCCAGTGAAAACGATCGCTACGTTGCACTGCAGCTGCTGCGCAATGCCGAGATCTCGGCCAGGGGCATTCTGCCTAACTGTCAGGATACCGGCACCGCGACCATCGTAGCCGAAAAAGGAGAGTCGATCTGGACCGGCTGCAACGATGCCGAGGCGTTAAGCCAGGGGATCTACGAAACCTTTCAGGAGCATAATCTACGCTATTCGCAAAACGCACCGCTGGATATGTACACAGAGGTGAATACCGGCACTAACCTGCCCGCACAGATTGATATTTCAGCAACGCCAGGAGAGGAGTATACGTTTCTGTTTATCAACAAGGGCGGCGGCTCGGCCAACAAGGCGGCGCTGTATCAGGAGACCCGATCGATTCTTGCTCCCGAGAAGCTGATCCCCTTTTTAATTGCCAAAATGCAGGCGCTCGGTACCGCCGCCTGTCCGCCATACCATATTGCCTTCGTTATTGGCGGCACCTCCGCCGAACAGGCGTTGAAGGTCGCCAAGCTGGCATCGACAAAATATTACGATACGCTGCCCACCAGCGGTAACGAGCTTGGCCGGGCGTTTCGCGATCGGCTCCTTGAATCAACCCTCCTGAACGCCAGCCGGGAGTTGGGTATCGGCGCGCAGTTTGGTGGAAAGTATTTTGCCCATGACGTCCGGGTGATCCGCCTGCCGCGTCACGGCGGTTCGTGCCCGATTGCGCTTGCCCTCTCCTGCTCTGCCGATCGCAACATCAAGGCTAAAATCAATCGTCACGGACTATGGCTGGAGAAGCTGGAGCACGATCCGGGGCGCTTTATTCCTGAGAAGCTACGCGGGCCTCACCACGCCGCCGGGGTCAAAATCGATCTCAATCGTCCCCTTAGCGAGATCATAAGCAAGCTATCGCGCTATCCGGTAGGGACGCGCGTCTCGCTGAGCGGCCCGCTGGTTGTCGCCCGGGATATCGCCCATGCCAGGCTGAAGGCCAGGCTCGATGCGGGTGTTGCTCTACCAGACTATATGCAGAATTACATTGTCTACTACGCTGGTCCGGCGAAAACCCCAGAGGGTAGTATTTCGGGATCGATGGGGCCAACAACCGGTGGCCGGATGGACGGCTATGTGGATGCCTTTCAGGCCGCTGGCGGAAGCCTGGTGATGCTATCGAAAGGCAACCGCAGCCAGCAGGTGACCGACGCCTGTGCCAGGCACGGTGGATTTAATCTGGGCAGCATCGGTGGCGCAGCGGCGCTGCTGGCGCAGGATTATGTCAGCAGCCTGCGCTGCCTGGAGTATGGCGAACTGGGGATGGAGGCAGTATGGATGATGGAGGTAAAAGATATGCCTGCTTTTATCCTGGTGGATAACAAAGGCAACAACTTTTACCGGCAGTTTGAACAGCGCCACTGCTGTGAACTCTGCCCATCACAGAGTCTTAAGTAGCCCATGCTGCTCAACCGCTGACTTTTTCAATAGCCAGTCGCGGAAGAGCAGCACCCCTCCTGACTCAACACCGTCGTCCCGCCAGGTCAGAATAAAGCGATTGCCGGTACGCATGGGCATATCACAGGGAATGACCATACTGCCGTTATCAAGATCGTGCTGTACGGAAAAACGCGGTAGTAACGCGACACCCAACCGCGAGCGGACGGCCGCAATCAGCATCGAGATAAGATCGAAACGCGGGCCAAGCTTTACCCGGGGGCTGGTGATAGCGGAGAGCGAGAACCACTCGGCCCAGCTCTCAATACGCGTACTCTGATGCAGCAACGTAAAGTTATTCAGCAGCTGCTCAACGGTTATCTTCCTGCCGGTATAGCCAGGCAATGTTCTGCTGCAGACCGGCAGCAGCTCTTCTTCAAAAAGAGAATCGACCCGAGCCAGGGGAGTGCAGAAATCTTCTCGCATAATGGCCGCATCGTAGTCGCGATTGAGAAAATCCCCTACGCTTGCCAGCGAGTTAATATTTACCACAATATCCGGATAGCATTTATTAAACTCCCCAAGCTTTGGAATAAGCCAGTGGGTGCTCAACGTTGGGTTAACCGCCAGCTCTATGACCCGTGACGTTGGCTGCCAGGTCATAATAGCATGCGTGTCACGCTCAAATTTATTTAATGTGTCTCGCACCATCTCAAGATAATATTTCCCCGCTTCATTGAGGAAAATACGTTTTTTTGCATGGTTAAATAGCGCGATATTAAGAAAATCTTCCAGCGCTGCCATCTGACGAAACACAGCGCTTTGCGTCAGCGCCAGCTCCTCTGCGGCACGGGTATAGCTCTCATGACGCGCAACGGCCTCAAAGGTAATGAGTAGGTCTGTTTTCGGTAACTTCCCTCGCATACCGACTCCCTGCTACTTTTGGGCAATATCCTATCACTCCCCATCACCATGCCCGTTTTTTTAATCATATTATTCCCTATATCGTGATCGCTATCGATAATTTTAAATCACTCATTATTTATCTATATGAAATTTGAAAAAACATTTATTACACATATAAAAAAGGCCACCTTCCGGTGGCCAACCATGTCGAGATTTTTATTTACTTAATAATAGATTTTAACGCTTCGCCAATGTCAGCCAGGCTACGCACGGTTTTTACCCCTGCGGCTTCCAGCGCAGCAAACTTCTCGTCTGCCGTGCCTTTACCCCCAGCGATGATCGCCCCTGCGTGACCCATACGCTTGCCTTTTGGCGCGGTTACACCAGCGATATAGCCGACAACCGGTTTGGTTACATGATCTTTGATATAGGCAGCCGCTTCCTCTTCCGCGCTACCGCCGATCTCACCAATCATCACGATCGCTTCGGTCTGCGGGTCAGCTTCGAACAGCTTCAGAATATCGATAAAGTTAGAGCCGGGGATCGGGTCACCGCCGATACCGACGCAGGTAGACTGACCAAAGCCGTAGTCGGTGGTCTGCTTAACCGCTTCATAGGTCAGCGTACCGGAGCGGGAGACGATGCCCACTTTACCCGGCTGGTGGATGTGGCCAGGCATGATGCCGATTTTGCACTCGCCTGGGGTGATGACGCCCGGGCAGTTCGGACCGATCATGCGCACGCCAGCTTCGTCCAGCTTCACTTTAACCGTCAGCATATCCAGCGTCGGGATACCTTCGGTAATAGTGATGATCAGCTTAATGCCTGCGTCGATCGCTTCCAGAATAGAGTCTTTACAGAAAGGAGCCGGAACGTAGATCACGCTGGCGGTTGCGCCCGTTGCTTCTACCGCTTCGCGCACGGTGTTGAACACCGGCAGGCCGAGGTGCGTGGTGCCGCCCTTGCCTGGCGTTACGCCGCCCACCATCTGGGTACCATAGGCAATAGCCTGTTCTGAGTGGAAAGTCCCCTGGCTACCGGTAAAGCCCTGGCAGATAACCTTGGTATCTTTATTAATTAAAACTGACATTATTTCCCCTCCACTGCGGCAACAACCTGCTGTGCTGCGTCCGTCAGACTTTTCGCTGCGATAATGTTCAGGCCGCTGTCAGCCAGTTTTTGTGCGCCCAGTTCGGCGTTATTTCCTTCCAGACGAACCACCACCGGAACGTTCACGCCTACCTCGGCCACCGCACCAATGATGCCGTCGGCAATCAGGTCGCAGCGCACGATACCGCCGAAGATGTTAACCAGTACGGCTTTCACATTATCGTCGGAGAGAATGATTTTAAACGCTTCGGTTACGCGCTCTTTGGTCGCGCCACCGCCTACGTCGAGGAAGTTAGCCGGTTCGCCACCGTGCAGCTTAACGATGTCCATGGTGCCCATCGCCAGGCCCGCACCGTTAACCATGCAACCGATGTTGCCGTCGAGGGCAACGTAGTTCAGCTCCCACTGCGCCGCCTGGGATTCACGGGCGTCTTCCTGAGAGTGGTCGCGCATCTGGCGCAGATCCGGCTGGCGGAACAGCGCGTTGCCATCAGCGCCCAGTTTGCCGTCGAGGCAGATCAGGTCGCCCTGTTTGGTGATCACCAGCGGGTTGATCTCGATCAGCGCGAGGTCGCGCTCAAGGAAGATGGTCGCCAGGCCCATAAAGATTTTGGTGAACTGCTGAACCTGCTTACCTTCCAGACCCAGCTTAAACGCCAGCTCACGTCCCTGGTACGGCATCGGGCCGGCCAGCGGATCGAGGGCCACTTTGTGGATCAGGTGCGGGGTCTCTTCCGCCACTTTTTCAATTTCCACGCCGCCTTCGGTAGAGGCCATGAACACCACGCGACGGGAGCTGCGGTCTACTACCGCGCCCAGGTAGAGCTCTTTATCAATATCGGTCGCCGCTTCCACCAGGATCTGGTTAACCGGCTGGCCGTTGGCATCCGTTTGGTAGGTCACCAGACGCTTGCCCAGCCAGTGCTCGGCAAATGCGCGGATATCTTCTTTGCTGTTAACCACTTTAACGCCGCCCGCTTTACCGCGGCCACCGGCGTGCACCTGGCACTTCACGACCCACGGGCCGCTGCCGATTTTAGAGGCGGCTTCTTCTGCTTCACGCGGGGTGTTGCAGGCATAGCCTACCGGCGCGGGTAAACCGTAGCGGGCAAATAGCTGTTTTGCCTGGTATTCATGTAAGTTCATCTGTTCCGTCCACTTTTCAGGTAATCGTCAGGTCATGATTTTGTCAGCCCGGCAAGCGAAGCGCCGCCGGGCAAAAGTGCGAAAACTACACGTCCAGCAGCAGACGCGTCGGATCTTCCAGCAGTTCTTTAATGGCGACCAGGAAGCCTACCGACTCACGGCCATCAATCAGGCGGTGATCGTAAGAGAGCGCCAGATACATCATCGGCAGGATCTCTACTTTGCCATCTACTGCCATCGGGCGATCTTTGATCGCGTGCATACCGAGAATGGCACTCTGCGGCGGGTTGATGATCGGCGTGGACATCAGCGAACCGAAGACGCCGCCGTTGGTGATGGTGAAGTTACCGCCGGTCAGATCCTCAACGGTCAGCTTGCCGTCACGGCCTTTCACCGCCAGCTCTTTGATGCGTTTTTCGATTTCAGCCATGCCCAGCGCATCGACGTCACGCAGCACCGGGGTCACCAGGCCGCGCGGCGTTGAGACCGCCATGCTGACGTCGAAGTAGTTGTGGTAAACCACGTCGTCGCCATCGATAGAGGCGTTCACTTCCGGGTAGCGTTTCAGCGCTTCAACCACGGCTTTCACGTAGAAGGACATAAAGCCCAGACGGATCCCGTGACGCTTCTCGAAGGCGTCGCCGTACTGCTTGCGCAGATCCATGATTGGCTTCATGTTGACTTCGTTGAAGGTGGTCAGCATTGCGGTGGAGTTTTTGGCCTCCAGCAGACGCTCGGCCACGCGCTTGCGCAGACGGGTCATCGGCACACGTTTCTCTGAGCGGTTGCCTGCGACAGGCGTAACGGCAGGTGCCGCGTCGGCAGCCGGGGCTTTCGCCTCTGTTGCCGTCGAGGATTTCGCCAGGTGTTTCTCTACGTCTTCGCGAGTCAGGCGGCCGCCGACGCCGGTGCCTTTAATGGCGTTGGCATCCAGAGTGTGTTCTGCTAACAGACGACGGATCGCCGGGCTTAATGCCTCGTTGTTCTGCTCTTCCAGAGAGGCCTGCTGACGCTGAGCCGGAGTTGACTCCTTGCTTTCAGATTTCGCGCTGCTCTCTTTACCGTTGCTGTTACCTTCACGCAGGCGGCCAAGGATCTGGCGTGAGGTCACGGTGGTGCCCTCATCTTCCAGCACTGCATCAAGAATGCCGTCCGCCGACGCCGGTACTTCCAGTACCACTTTATCAGTTTCGATCTCTACCAGAACTTCATCACGTTGGACGCTATCGCCCGGTTTTTTATGCCAGGTGGCCACGGTCGCATCGGCTACGGACTCAGGCAGGTCGGGAACAAGAATATCTACGCTACTCATTATTTATCCTTTAATTAATCGACGTTCAGCGCGTCGTTAACCAGATCTTGCTGCTGCTTCTGGTGAACGGACATATAACCTACCGCCGGAGAGGCAGAGGCCGGGCGGCCTGCGTAACGCAGAGCAGACCCAAACGGAATCACTTCACGGAAATGATGCTGGCTACAGTACCATGCGCCCTGGTTCAGCGGCTCTTCCTGGCACCAGACAAAATCATGTACGTGGGCATAAGGTTTTAACGCTTCCTGCACCGACTGGTGCGGGAACGGATACAGCTGTTCGATACGCACAATGGCGACGTCTTTCTGATCGTTCTTACGGCGCTGCTCCAGCAGGTCGTAATAAACCTTACCAGAACAGAGGACAACGCGCTTAACGCCTTGCGGATCAAGATCGTCAATCTCACCGATGGCTGGCATAAAGGTGCCATTTGCCAGCTCGTCCAGCGTTGATACCGCCAGCGGATGACGCAGCAGGGACTTCGGCGACATGACCACCAGCGGACGGCGCATACCGCGCAGCGCCTGACGGCGGATCATGTGGTAAACCTGTGCCGGGGTAGACGGCACGCAGACCTGCATGTTCTGCTCAGCGCAGAGTTGCAGATAGCGCTCCAGACGCGCGGAGGAGTGCTCCGGGCCCTGGCCTTCGTAGCCGTGCGGCAGCAGCATCACCAGACCGCACATACGGCCCCACTTCTGCTCACCGGAGGAGATGAACTGGTCGATCACCACCTGCGCACCGTTGGCGAAGTCACCAAACTGCGCTTCCCAGATGGTCAGGGTGCGCGGCTCGGCGGTAGCATAGCCATATTCAAACGCCAGTACCGCCTCTTCAGAGAGCACGGAGTCCCAGACGCGGAAGGTACCCTGCGAATTATGAACGTGGTGCAGCGGCGTATAGGTGGAGCCGTTAGACTGGTTATGGATCACCGCGTGACGGTGGAAGAAGGTGCCACGGCCGCTGTCTTCCCCGGACAGACGCACCGCGATGCCTTCATCTACCAGCGTAGCGTAGGCCAGGTTTTCCGCGCCGCCCCAGTCGAAGAGCTTCTCGCCTGCGGCCATCGCCTGACGGTCACCGTAGATTTTCGCTACGCGAGACTGCATTTCGATAGCGTCGGGTACGGTACTGATACGCTTCGCCAGCTCCTGAACGCGCTTCATCTCTACCTTGTTCGGGTAGCTCTCGTCCCACTCGTGGTTGAGGTACGGCGACCAGGTAAAGGAGTGCATGTTCATTGGACGCCACTCTTTTACTACGCACTCACCGGCGTCAAGCATGTCGCGGTAGACGTTCACCATCTCGGTGGCATCTTCCAGGGTCGCGACCTTCTCCTGCTCCAGACGGTCAGCGTAGATTTTACGCGGCGTCGGGTGCTTTTTGATCTTCTGATACATCAGCGGCTGGGTTGCGCTCGGCTCGTCGGCTTCGTTGTGGCCGTGACGGCGGTAGCACACCAGGTCAATAAAGACATCGCGTTTAAAGGTGTTACGGAAATCCAGCGCGAGGCGGGTTACGAATGCCACGGCTTCCGGATCGTCAGCGTTCACGTGGAAAATCGGTGCCTGCACCATTTTACCGATATCGGTACAGTACGGCGTGGAGCGCGCATCGAGCGGGTTAGAGGTGGTGAAGCCCACCTGGTTGTTGATGACAATGCGCACCGTGCCGCCCACTTCGTAGCCGCGGGCTTTGGACATGTTCAGCGTTTCCTGCACCACGCCCTGGCCGGTTACCGCCGCATCGCCGTGAATGGTGATCGGCAGAACCTTGTTGCTGCTCGGCTCGTCGAGACGATCGAGACGCGCACGCACGGAACCCATGACTACCGGGCTGACGATCTCGAGGTGCGACGGGTTAAACGCCAGCGCCAGGTGAACCAGGCCACCTTCGGTTTCGATATCGGACGAGAAGCCCATGTGGTACTTCACATCGCCGGTACCGAGATGTTCTTTATGCTTGCCCGCAAACTCGTCGAACAGATCCTGGGTCTTTTTACCCAGCACGTTAATCAGGACGTTGAGACGACCACGGTGCGCCATACCCAGCACCACTTCACGCGTGCCGCTCTTACCGGCGTGGCGGATCATCTCTTTCAGCATCGGGACCAGCGCGTCGCCGCCCTCCAGCGAGAAGCGTTTCGCACCCGGGAATTTCGCCCCAAGGTAGCGCTCCATCCCTTCCGCCGCCGTCAGCTCGCTGAGGAAGCGTTTCTTCTCTTCGGCACTAAAGGCCGCGCGACCCGCCACGGACTCAATCCGCTGCTGGATCCAGCGCTTCTCGTCGGTGCTGGTGATATGCATATACTCGGCGCCGATAGAGCCGCAGTAGGTCTGCTTCAGGGCGGCGATCAGCTCACCCAGCGGCATGGTGTCTTTGCCAAAAGCAAAAGAGCCGATGTTAAAGCTCTGCTGCAGGTCGGCTTCGGTCAGATCGTGCCAGGCCGGGTCGAGATCGGCAACGCGCTCCTGTTTCCACAGTCCCAGCGGGTCAAGGTTCGCCTGCTGGTGGCCGCGGAAGCGGTAGGCGTTGATGAGCTGCAGGACTTTAACCTGCTTAACGTTGGTATCAGGATCGGAGAGTGAAGAGGTGTAACGTGAGGCATCCTTCGCCAGACGACGAAAATAATCACGTGTTTTGGAATGAAATTGATCCGGTTTAACTCCCGTGCCAGGTAACTCCTGGAACATGGAACGCCAGTTTGCGTCTACCGAATCAGGATCGGTTAAGAAGTCTTCATAGAGCTGTTCTATCCAGCTCTGGTTAGACCCAGAGAGGTAAGAAGAGTCCAGCCAGGCTTTCATTGCGCCGTTCTGCATCGTG
>DAMBQR010000008.1:25358-72205 GCA_032055545.1 Pseudescherichia sp.
TTGCCCATTATTCAATAAGTAAGGCTTAATCTTCTCATATTGTGCATAGAATTGTCCCATGTCTACCACCAGATCGCGTACAACCGGTAATCCAGGCAGTGGACGGATGACAATTTTTTTCTTGCCGTTACCCAGCGCCGAGATCGGCGTGATGCAGGCCAGGCCGTTTTTGCCGTTCATGTTCAGGCCATCGGAGCCACAGACCCCTTCACGGCAGGAGCGACGGAACGCCAGGGTGGGATCCTTCTCTTTCAGCTGGATGAGGGCATCCAGCAACATCATATCCCGGCCCTCTTCCCCTTCCAGGGTGTAGTCCTGCATACGCGGAGCGTCGTCTACGTCCGGGTTATAACGATAGATTGAAAATTCGATTTTCATTTTCCGCTCTCCGCTTAGTAAGTACGAATCTTCGGCGGGAACGCCGGACGCAGTTTTGGCTCCATGTTCACGCTGCGGCGCGTCATGGATTCCGATTCAGGCAGATACAGGGAGTGGCAGAGCCAGTTTTCGTCGTCACGCTCCGGGAAGTCGAAGCGGCTGTGCGCCCCACGGCTCTCGGTACGGAAGTTCGCCGACACTGCCGTGGCGTAGGCGGTCTCCATCAGGTTATCCAGCTCCAGGCACTCGACGCGCTGGGTGTTGAACTCGCTGGAGGTGTCATCCAGGCGGGCATTTTTCAGTCGCTCGCGGATGGCCTTCAGCTGCTCCAGCCCCTTCGCCATGGCATCGCCTTCGCGGAATACCGAGAAGTTGTGCTGCATACACTCCTGCAACGCTTTGCGGATCGTCACCGGATCTTCACCATCGCGGTTGTTGTTCCAGCGGTTCAGGCGCGCCAGCGAGGCGTCAATTTCGTCGTCGGTCGCATCACGCAGCGCGCCCTGCTCGGCGATAGACTCCTGCAGGTGCAGACCCACCGCACGGCCAAAGACCACCAGGTCCAGCAGCGAGTTGCCGCCGAGGCGGTTGGCGCCGTGTACCGATACGCAGGCGATCTCGCCCACGGCAAACAGCCCTGGCACCACCACGTCTTCGCCCTCGGCGTTGACGGTCAGCGCCTGGCCGGTCACTTTAGTTGGGATACCGCCCATCATATAGTGGCAGGTCGGGATCACCGGGATTGGCTCTTTCACCGGATCGACGTGGGCAAAGGTGCGGGAGAGCTCAAGGATACCCGGCAGGCGGGATTCGAGAACCTCTTTACCGAGGTGGTCGAGCTTCAGCTTGGCGTGCGGACCCCACGGGCCGTCGCAGCCGCGGCCTTCACGGATCTCGATCATGATAGAGCGCGCGACCACGTCACGGCCCGCCAGATCTTTGGCGTTCGGCGCGTAACGCTCCATAAAGCGCTCGCCGTGCTTGTTCAGCAGGTAGCCGCCTTCACCGCGGCAGCCTTCGGTGACCAGAACGCCCGCACCGGCGATGCCGGTTGGGTGGAACTGCCACATCTCCATATCCTGCACCGGCACGCCCGCGCGGATCGCCATACCGACACCGTCACCGGTATTGATGTGGGCGTTGGTGGTGGACTGGTAGATACGGCCCGCGCCACCGGTGGCCAGCACCGTTGCACGCGCTTTGAAGTAGACCACTTCCCCGGTTTCGATGCACAGAGCGGTACAGCCGACCACCGCGCCATCGGCGTTTTTCACCAGGTCCAGCGCATACCACTCAGAGAAGATGGTGGTCTTGTTTTTCAGGTTCTGCTGATAAAGGGTATGCAGCAGGGCGTGGCCGGTACGGTCCGCCGCCGCTGCAGTGCGTGCCGCCTGCTCGCCGCCGAAATCTTTCGACTGGCCGCCAAACGGACGCTGATAGATGGTGCCGTTCTCCAGGCGGGAAAATGGCAGGCCCATGTGATCCAGCTCGAGGATCGCTTCCGGGCCGGTTTTACACATATACTCAATGGCGTCCTGGTCACCGATGTAGTCGGAGCCTTTTACCGTGTCATACATGTGCCATTCCCAGTTGTCTTCATGGGTATTGCCCAGCGCCACGGTGATACCGCCCTGCGCAGAGACCGTATGGGAACGGGTTGGGAAAACTTTAGAGAGCAGCGCACAGCTCTGGCCGCTTTGGGAAATTTGCAGCGCCGCGCGCATACCTGCGCCACCGGCACCAATTACAACCGCATCAAATTCTCTGACTGGCAGTTTCATTACACACCCCACACCACAACGAATCCATAAATAACGTATACCAGCAGCGCCACCACGGTGAGCAGCTGTAACCCAAGGCGCAGCGCCGTGGATTTAACGTAGTCAGTAAACACCTGCCACATGCCAATCCAGGTGTGGATCAACGTGGAAACGAGCGCCAGCAAGGTGAACACTTTGGTAAAGGCGGAGGAGAAAAAGCCTGTCCAGGCTTGATAGGTGACATCGCCAGTGATGGCGAAAAACCCGACCATATAGATGATGTACAGCGTCAGAACGATAGCGGTAGCGCGGACCAGAATGAAGTCATGTACGCCGTTGCGTCCTAATGCGGAGGCGTTGCTTACCATACGAGGACTCCTGCGAGAATTGAAAGCACGACAGTGATAGCAATAGCAATATAGGCAGAACGTTGACCTGCGGCGAAGGTCTCTTCCAGATAGCCGACATCCATCAGCATGTGGCGGATGCCGCCCACGGCGTGATAGGCCAGCGCGGTGAGGATGCCCCACATAATGAACTTAACGAAAAAGCTATCCATGATGGCGGAGGCGTGCTGGAAGCCCTCTTCTGAGGAGAGCGACAGGCCCAGCAGCCACAGCAGAATACCGATCGCCACGAAGGTGATGACGCCGGACACGCGGTGGAGGATGGACGCTATAGCCGTAACAGGGAACCGGATCGTAGTGAGATCCAGATTGACAGGTCTTTGTTTCTTAGCATTTTTTATCATGAATAACGCCCACATGCTGTTCTTATAGTTTCCTTCCTCCGGTCTGCAGGCGGGTCAGACAGCGTCCATTTGTATAACTGCTCGTCATGCAAAATTTCATGCTTTCGTAGGCTAAACGACGCATTACAACGCTGGTGGCTCGGGACGGCAGGGTATTCCGGAGACCTGGCGGCAGTATAGGATGTTCACAAAATCATTACAATTAACCTACATACACTTTGTCGGGTTTTATGCTGAACAGTGACCTCTATCACGATACCAACATATTTTTAATTTTTAACCATGAGATTTGACAAAACTTAAACATTATTGTTACAAACGTCAGCGGAAAAGTCATATAATTCGTAAAAGTTATGGGGTCTCTCTTTCACCTGAGAATTAGTTATGTAACAGTGAGAAGGATTGACCGCCGTTATCAGGACAGTTATTAGTGATATACAGGTTTGACAAATTCGGACTGTAAAAAACCTGATTTGCTGATTTTTCACGGTATTTTAATGTTTGCCTGCAAGCGCTCATCGCCCTGTACCCAAGTATCTCCACTCAACAGAGGCACGCGCCAAATAACAAACTGGTAACATTGATTTTCTGTATGAATGCAAATCCGGCTTCTTCCCAACAGTCTTAAGCATAAGGCGCTAAGGAGACCGTAAATGGCTGATAAGAAAGCTACCCTCACCTACAATGGTGGCGATGCTATTGAACTGGATGTGCTACAGGGCACGCTCGGTCAGGACGTTATTGATGTCCGTACACTCGGCTCAAAAGGGGTATTCACTTTTGACCCAGGTTTCACCTCTACCGCATCCTGCGAATCCAAAATCACCTTTATCGACGGTGACGAAGGCATTCTGCTCCATCGCGGTTTCCCGATTGACCAGCTGGCAACCGAATCAAACTACCTTGAAGTGTGCTACATCCTGCTGAAGGGTGAGAAGCCGACCCAGGCTGAGTTTGACGAGTTCAAAACTATCGTTACGCGTCACACTATGATCCACGAGCAGATCACCCGTCTGTTCCACGGCTTCCGTCGCGACTCCCACCCGATGGCGGTACTGTGCGGCGTAACCGGCGCGCTGGCGGCGTTCTACCACGACTCGCTGGACGTGAACAACCCGCGCCACCGCGAGATTGCTGCGTTCCGCCTGCTGTCTAAAATGCCAACCGTAGCAGCAATGTGTTACAAGTATTCAATTGGACAGCCTTTTGTTTACCCGCGCAACGACCTCTCCTACGCGGGCAACTTCCTGAACATGATGTTCTCTACCCCGTGCGAGAAGTATGAGGTTAACCCGGTGCTGGAACGTGCCATGGACCGCATCCTGATCCTGCATGCCGATCACGAGCAGAACGCTTCCACCTCTACGGTCCGTACTGCGGGCTCCTCGGGCGCTAACCCATTTGCCTGTATCGCGGCCGGTATCGCCTCCCTGTGGGGACCGGCGCACGGCGGCGCAAACGAAGCGGCACTGAAGATGCTGGAAGAGATCAGCACCGTTGAGCACATTCCGGAATTTGTGCGTCGTGCTAAAGACAAAAACGACTCTTTCCGCCTGATGGGCTTTGGTCATCGTGTTTATAAAAACTATGACCCGCGCGCCACCGTGATGCGTGAAACCTGCCATGAAGTACTGAAAGAGCTGGGCACCAAAGACGATCTGCTTCAGGTAGCGATGGAGCTTGAGCACATTGCGCTCAACGACCCCTACTTCATCGAGAAGAAACTCTACCCGAACGTGGACTTCTACTCCGGCATTATCCTGAAAGCGATGGGTATTCCGTCCTCAATGTTTACCGTTATCTTCGCGATGGCGCGTACCGTTGGCTGGATCGCCCACTGGAACGAAATGCACGACGACGGCATCAAAATCGCCCGTCCGCGCCAGCTCTATACCGGCTACGAACAGCGCGATTTCAAATCCGATCTGCAGAACCACTAATCTGCCCTGCCCGGCGGCACAACGCTGCCGGGCCTTCTATTTCTGGCATCCCGGACACCAATAAAATGGCCGCGATGACAGAGTAGTCTTCTCGATAACTCCCCCGCAGCGACCGCATTTTTTCCCCGCCCGATGAAACACGTTGAAGCGAAACAGCGCCCCATGATGGCGTTTCTCATTGACCCTGCCGCGCGTGCGGTAGGAGAGACGCGGCACCTCCAGCAGCGCACTGGACAGGGCATCCAGCTGCGTCTCGCTGAGATCGGCGGCGCGATGAGTGGGTGCCAGCTCGGTGGCCCAAAGAATTTCGATCCGCAGATAGTTTCCCAGCCCGGCGAGAAAGGCCTGATCCAGCAGCAGCCCGGAAAACTGACGGCGGCGAAAACGGGGTGAAATCAACCGCTCCCTGACCGTGGCAACGTCCAAATCGGGATCGAGCACGTCCGGCCCGACGCGCTGTAAAAACGGGTGGGCAGCCAGCTGCTCCGGGGTGAGCATCTCGATATCCGAGGCGCTGTAGAGCAGAATGGCTTTATCGGCGGCGGCCAGTTTCACCCGGAGGATACGCGTGGTCTGCGGCTCCTCCCCCGCCTTCACGACCCGCCAGACACCGTAGAGCTGATTGTGGCTATAGAGGGTCATACCCCCGGAGAAGTGGGTCAGCAGCGCTTTACCGCGCGTTTCGATACGCTCAACGTGCTGACCGGCAAGCTCCGCCTCCCACGGCTTCAAATGTTCATAGGCAAACCAGGCTTCGGTGAGCGGCTTGCCCTGAATAGCTTTCTCAAGGTTGTCCGCCGCCCGGCGGATCTCGGGGCCTTCCGGCATACGCTCTCCTTACTTGATTAACTGGCAGTGACGGTGATATTGCTGGCGGCAAAGGCCTCGCGCAGGCGTTGCGCAAAGAGCAAGGCGTGCTCGCCGTCGCCGTGCAGGCAGACCGTCTGGGCGTTAACCTTCGTCCACTGGCCCTGAATGCTTTTAACCCGTCCGCCCTGCACCATCTCCAGGGTTTGCGACAGGGCCTGCGCTTCGTCGTCGATCAGCGCCCCTGGCTGAGCGCGCGGCACCAGCGAGCCGTCACTCATGTAGCCCCGATCGGCAAAAACCTCCTCCCGGGTTGAGAGGCCGTAACGCTCCCCGGCGCGGATAAGCTCGCTGCCTGCCAGCCCAACCAGCATCAGTCCGGGATCGCAGGCGTGTACCGCCCGGGCAATCGCATCGGCGAGCGCCGGATCTTTCGCCGCCTGGTTGTAGAGCATGCCGTGCGGCTTAACATGCCTCATCGTCCCGCCTTCAGCGCGCACGATGGCTGCCAGCGCGCCCGCCTGGTAAAGGGTCTGGGCATAGACGGTCTCCGGCGGCAGGGTCATCGCCGTACGGCCAAAGTTTTGCCGATCGGGAAAGCTGGGATGCGCCCCCACCGCCACGCCGTTCTTCAACGCCTCGCGTACGCAGGCCAGCATGGTTTGCGCATCGCCCGCGTGAAAGCCGCAGGCGATGTTGGCCGAGGAGACTAGCTGTAGCAGGGCACTGTCACTGGCGCTCCCCTCCCCGAGATCGGCGTTAAGATCAATTTTCAGCACGTAGCCCCCGCGTCAGCTGATCGAGAAACAGCCGCTGCTCGCGGCGGGCGCTGAGCGCTTCCTCAAGGGTACAGGGAACAAAGTGGATAGGATCGCCAAGACGAATCTGTCCCAGGTGATACATATCGGCCTCAATAATGCAGGCAATGCGCGGATAGCCGCCGGTGGTCTGGGCATCGTTCATCAGCACGATAGGCTGGCCGTTATGCGGCACCTGAATCACGCCGGGAACCAGTCCGTGGGAGAGCATCTCCTGCTCAGTACGCCGCTTCAGCTCAGGCCCGTGCAGGCGATAGCCCATCCGGTTACTCTGCGGGCTAAGCTGCCACGGCAGTCGCCACAGGGCCTCCTGCGAGGCGGTATCGAACGACTGGTACTCCGGTCCCGGCAGCGCGCGAATGCGGTTGCCCCACAGGAGCTGCTTGACCCCCTGCGGGCCAGAGAAATGGCGTTCACAGGCGCGGATCGGCAGCCGATCGCCATCCTGTAACAGCCGTCCGGCAAAGCCGCCGATGCCTACCTTCAGGTCGGTGCTGTAGGATCCCATTACCTCAGGCACATCGAAACCGCCCGCTACCGCCAGGTAGCTGCGCATGCCATGCCGGGGACGCTTAAGCATCAGTCGCTGTCCGGCGCGGGCCTGATGCCGCCATCCGGTCCATACCGCCTTGCCGTCCAGAGTCGCCTCGCAGCCCGCACCGGTGAGGGCAAACCAGCCGTCATCGGCGAACTCAAACTCGCACTGGCCAAGCGTCAGCTCCAGCGCCGCCTCGCCGGGGGCGTTACCCACCAGCGCGTTGGCAATCTCCAGTGCCGGAGCATCCAGCGCGCCGCAGTAGCTGATACCGGACTGGCGCAGCCCCTTGCGTTTGCCACCCTGTACCGAGGTGTACATCCCGGCGCGAATAACCGTTAGCATACCCCCTCCTTCTGCGGAACAAAGCGCACCCGGTCGCCGGGGCGCAAGAGTACGGGATCGTTGTTATCAGGATCGAACAGCGCCAGCGGCGTATGGCCGATTAGCTGCCAGCCCCCCGGCGTCGCGAGGGGGTAGATCCCGGTCTGCTCTCCGCCGATGCCTACCGAACCGGCGGGCACAGAGAGGCGCGGCTCTGCCCGGCGCGGCGTATGCAGCGCCTCCGGCAACCCGCCCAGATAGGGGAAGCCCGGCTGGAAGCCAAGGAACCACACCACGTACTCCGTGGAGGCATGCAGCTCCACCACCTGCCTTTCACTGAGATTACTGTGCTCTGCCACTACGGACAGATCCGGCCCCGCCGCGCCGCCGTAGACTACCGGGATCTCAATAAAACGCGACTCTGGCTCCAGAGCCTCACTCTCTTCCCACCAGCGCTGTAGCCGCTCAATGGCATCCAGCGCTCTCTCCTGCGGATCCGCCAGCACAACGGTGACGTTGTTCATGCCGGGGATCACATCGACAACATTGGGCAGTTCAACCACCCGCTGGGCCAGGCGCCAGATGCGCTTCTGGCTGGCCAGGGTGACCGGAGGCTCAAGCTCCAGTACCACAGCGGCCTCACCTAACAGATAACAACGTGCTCGCTGCACTTAGTCCCCCTTGCATCAGGCCGGATTGGGAATATCGATAAAGGTAACGTCTAAATCCGTATTTTCGGTCAGCCACTCGCTAAGGGCGCGGATGCCGCCACGCTCGGTGGCGTGATGCCCCGCCGCGTAAAAGTGCAGCCCCTGCTCCCGGGCGCTGTGAATGGTCTGCTCGGAGACCTCGCCGGTGATAAAAGCATCGACGCCGAAACGGGCAGCGCTGTCGATAAAGCCCTGACCGCCGCCGGTACACCATGCCACGCGCTTGACCAGATCCGGGCCGGTATCGCCGCTCCACAGCGGCCGACGGCCAAGCCTGGCCTCGATCCACGATGCCAGCTCGAGGCCAGGCACCGGCATCGCCAGCTCGCCCCAGGGAACCAGCGGCTCAATTTCGCCTTTCACGGTAATGCCTAACAGCGCCGCCAGCTGAACGTTATTCCCCAGCTCCGGATGCGCGTCCAGCGGCAGGTGCCAGCCGTAGAGGTTGATATCGTTAGCCAGCAGGGCCTTGAGGCGATTGCGTTTCATGCCGCGGATCACCGGCGACTCTCCTTTCCAGAAATAGCCGTGATGAACGATGATCGCATCGGCCTGCTGGCGAATTGCTTCATCGATCAGCGCCTGGCTGGCAGTCACGCCGGTAATAATTTTTCGTACTTCCTCACGCCCCTCGACCTGCAGGCCGTTGGGGGCATAGTCACTGAAGGTCGCGCTGTTAAGCTTGTCATTAATCAGGCGTTCCAGTTCGGTGTTGTTCATCATCCCTCTCTACGCTTTTCTTGCGGCCTCATACGCGGCCAGGGTGGCCATGCGGGCCTGTTTATGATCGACCACCGGGCGGGGATAGTCCAGCGTCACGCCCTGCTTATCCGCCCATCCCCAGGGATCGTGCAGCGATGCTGCAGGCACCTCCGCCAGCTCGGGCAGCCACTGGCGGATAAACTCGCCGTGCTTATCAAATTTTTCGCCCTGGGTGGTGGGGTTAAAGATGCGAAAATAGGGCGCGGCATCGGTACCGGTTGACGCCGCCCACTGCCAGCCGCCGTTGTTAGCAGCCAGATCGCCATCAATAAGCTGAGAGATAAAATAGCGCTCTCCGACGCGCCAGTCGATCAGTAAGTCTTTCACCAGAAAGCTGGCGGTAATCATTCGCAGGCGATTATGCATCCAGCCGGTATGATTCATCTGCCGCATGGCCGCATCGACAATAGGATAACCAGTGCGTCCCGCCTGCCAGGCCTGCAAATGCTCAGGGTCACTCTGCCACTGCACGCGTTCGGTCCAGGGGATAAAGGGCCGATGCTTGCAGAGTTCGGGATACCAGGTCATCAGATGACGGTAAAAGTCGCGCCAGATAAGCTCATTAAGCCAGACCGCGCCCGGGCCGCCGTTCAAGGCATTGGGCTGCTCCGCCAGCAGCCGGTGCAGGCACTGGCGCGGAGAGATGACGCCCAGCGCCAGACAGGCCGAGAGCCGACTGGTGGCATCAAGCGCGGGGAAATCACGCCGGGCCTCATACTCCCCGACCTCATTGCGGCAAAACTCGCGCAGCCGCTCAATCGCCGCCTGCTCCGTCGCCGGAAAGAGGCTGGCATCGAAATCCTGCTGCGGATAGTTGAGCGTAAGCGGCTTCAGCGCGTCGCTTAACGCCCCACCCTCACGCACGGCGGGCGCAGGTACGCACTCGGGCAGATCCTCCCGAAGCCGGCGCAGAAAGGCATTTTTATAGGGCGTAAAGACTTTATACATCTGCCGATCGCCGGTCATCACGCTGCCGGGCGCAAGCATGACGCTGTCATCCAGCCCCTGACAGGCTATATCCGGCAACGTCCGCTCAACGGCCGCATCGCGTTGACGTTCGTTCAGCTCGTATTGATAGTTGTAGAAAAGGTGCGTAACGTCGTACTCCTTGCAGACACTTTTTACCGCTTCCACGCTGGCGTGAAAATCATCCACCTCAACGAACAGCAGCGGGATCCCTTTTTCTGCCAGCTCATGCTGAAGGCTGTGAAGATGAGACTGCATAAACGCCGCCTGCCGCGCCGCCATCTCGTGCTTTTCCCACTGTTTCGGGGTGGAAATAAAGAGAGCCAGCACTCTGGCGTGGCGATCCCGGCAGGCGGCGGCGAGGGCAAGGTTATCCTTCACGCGAAGATCCGCGCGAAACCAGACCAGATGGGTGGTCATACAGCTCCTGAATTAATGTCCGTAACGAAGGCGCAGGGTCTCTGGCCACGGGTCAAAGTAGCGCTGCCCGGCGAGGTAGGCATCGGGGAATTCAGCCATGTAGTGCTTGAGCAACGTCACCGGAGCAAGCAGCGGCTGCGTACCCTGTCGATAACGCTCAATAAGCGACGATAGCTCCTCACGCTGGCGAGCGTTTAGCTGCTTGCGGAAGTAGCCCTGGACATGCATCAGCACGTTGGTGTGGTTGCGGCGGGTGGCCTGGTGAGAAAGCAGATCCATCAGCCGCTGGCGATATTCGACAAACCACTCGTCGAGGGATCCCCACTCATGAATGGCCGCCACGAAGCGCCCCAGCTCGCGGTACTTGGGCTGGGAGTGAGCCAGCAGCAGCAGCTTGTAGCGGCTATGGTAGGCGATCAGCTCTCCGCGCGTCAGTCCCCGCTCGCGCACGCCGTTAAGTTCGTGCAGGGCGTAAATACGCTCGACAAAGTTTTCGCGGATCAGGGGATCGTGCAGGCGACCATCCTCTTCCACAGGCAGCCAGGGGTACGTTTTCATTAGCACTTCGGTATAGATCCCGCGCCCGGCCTTGCGGTTGTTTTTCCCTTCGGCATCATAGACGCGTACCCGCTCCATACCGCAGCTGGGTGATTTTGCGCAAACGATGTAGCCGCAGAGATGCTCAAACTGGCTGATGCGCTTCTGCGCATAATTTTGCATTGACTGAGTCAGATCGCCCTCGCGCCCGTCGCTAAAGCGCAGCGCCTCTTCTCCTTCAGGGGTCTTCACCAGCCGCAGCGCCGGACGGGGAACCGGCAGGCCGATGGCCATCTCCGGGCAGACCGGCTCAAAACGGACCAACGGCGACAGCTCTTCCACGGCAAAGGCCAGTCGCTTGTGTCCGCCGTCAAAACGCACTGTTTCCCCTAACAGACAGGCACTGATGCCAACAGGGATTTTTTCACTCATAGCGGCTCCTTATAGACTCTCCGTAAGTGTAGCATCGTTGTCATTTCTGGAAGGACCTGAAACGCCTGATGGCGCTACGCTTATCAGGCCTACAGTGCCTACACTTTCCGCGCATAAAAAAACCGCCCCGAAGGGCGGTTGGCTTAGCTGCTGTGTGGGCTTTGCCCTTTTAATAAAAATCGCAGGTCACTTTTTCGGCCTGATCCATCCACACTGGCTTATCGCTGGTTTTCGCCCAGACGCGGTGCAGATAGCTGTAGAAACGGGCGCGATCCTTCCAGAACAGCATAAACGGCAGCGCCGCTATGCCTGCCACGACGGCAAAAACGCGACGGGCAACGATCACATGTGCTGGATAATCTTGATATAAAGACATACGTTCTCCCCCTTTTTACCCCGTCATCCTTCACGAGGCTGGCGTGTCGGTAATGTTCACCGGAATAATCAATTAACTTTGCTGGTTAAAATAGTACCGCTTTGTCGGTAATTTTACTACTCATCCGACCACTATTTTTTTACCGTTGAGGCGATATTTACACTTCTCACGTAGGAAAGTTACAAAACAGTTAAATTAATACTAAACATTAGTTAAATTGTGCCTTTGTGATTTTTATACTTTTTTTACATCTGCCTCGCTAATTTTTGCAAAATCTTTGCGCCGAAAAACCTACCTTCACTGCACATCCTAAGAACACCACGGAGGTGGAGTGTGAGTGCAGGCGTGATAACCGGTGTGGTACTGGTTTTCCTGTTATTGGGCTATCTGGTTTATGCCCTGATTAACGCGGAGGCCTTCTGATGGCGGCGCAGGGGTTTTTACTGATAGCCAGCTTTTTACTGGTGCTGTTTCTGCTGGCGCGTCCGCTGGGGACGCTGCTGGCGAGGCTGATTGCTGACAGATCTTTGCCAGGCACCGCTGCGATTGAGCGTGGCCTCTGGCGCATCACCGGCATCCAGCCGCAGGAGATGACGTGGCGTCACTATTTACTGGCGATCCTCGCCATCAATCTGCTCGGCGTGCTGGTCCTGTTCCTGATGCTGACGTTTCAGGCCCAGCTACCGTTTAACCCACAGCAGCTGCCTGGGCTTTCGTGGCACCTGGCCCTGAATACCGCCGTGAGCTTTGTGGCGAACACCAACTGGCAATCCTACAGCGGCGAGAGCACGCTGAGCTACTTCAGTCAGATGGTCGGCCTGACGGTGCAGAACTTTCTCTCTGCGGCCAGCGGGATGGCGGTGATCTTCGCGCTTATCCGCGCCTTTTCGCGTAAAAGCGTCAGCACCCTGGGCAACGCCTGGGTGGATCTTACCCGTATTACCCTGTGGGTACTGCTGCCCCTCGCCCTGCTGCTGGCGCTGGTATTTATTCAGCAAGGCGCGCTGCAAAATCTCAACGCCTACCAGCCCTACACCTCGCTGGAGGGGGTTAAGGGCCTGCTGCCGATGGGACCGGTCGCGTCTCAGGAGGCGATCAAGATGCTGGGGACCAACGGCGGCGGCTTCTTTAACGCCAACTCCGCGCATCCGTTTGAGAACCCGACGGCGCTGACCAACTTCCTGCAGATGCTGGCCATTTTCCTTATTCCTACGGCGCTCTGCTTCGCCTTCGGCGATGCGGTAGGCGACCGTCGCCAGGGCCACGCCATTCTCTGGGCGATGGCGATTATTTTTGTCGTCTGCGCCGGGCTGGTGATGTGGGCAGAGCTAAACGGCAACCCGCATCTCCTGACGCTGGGGGCGGACGGCAGCGCCAATATGGAGGGGAAAGAGAGCCGCTTTGGCATTCTCGCCAGCAGCCTCTTTGCGGTCGTGACCACTGCAGCCTCCTGCGGGGCAGTCAATGCGATGCACGACTCCTTTACTGCCCTGGGAGGCATGGTGCCGCTGTGGCTGATGCAGATTGGCGAGGTGGTCTTCGGCGGGGTCGGATCCGGCCTCTACGGGATGCTGCTTTTTGTGCTGCTGGCGGTGTTTATCGCCGGGCTGATGATCGGTCGCACGCCGGAGTATCTGGGGAAAAAGATCGACGTGCGGGAGATGAAGATGACCGCGCTGGCGATCCTCGTTACCCCGGCGCTGGTGCTGCTCGGCACGGCGCTGGCGATGATGACCGATGCCGGACGCGCGGGCATGCTTAACCCTGGGGCGCATGGCTTTAGTGAGGTGCTCTACGCCGTCTCGTCCGCAGCCAACAACAACGGCAGCGCCTTTGCCGGCCTCAGCGCCAATACCCCGTTCTGGAACTGTCTGCTGGCGTTCTGCATGTTTGTCGGTCGCTTCGGCGTGATCGTTCCGGTGATGGCCATTGCCGGATCGCTGGTGATGAAAAAGAGCCAGCCCGTTAGCCCCGGCACGCTGCCTACTCACGGCGCGCTGTTTGTTGGCCTGCTCATCGGCACCGTGCTGCTCGTTGGCGCACTGACCTTTATCCCCGCGCTGGCCTTAGGTCCAATCGCGGAACACCTCTCCTTACGCTAAGCCTGGCGGGAGCCTTTATGAGTCGTAAGCAACTTGCCCTGTTCGAACCCGCGCTGGTTCGCAAGGCACTATTAGCCTCTTTTGTAAAACTCAGCCCACGAGTGCAGTGGCGTAACCCGGTGATGTTTATCGTCTGGATCGGCAGCCTGCTCACTACCCTGCTGGCGATTGCGATGGCCGCAGGCTATCTCAGCGGCAGCGCAGCCTTTACCGGCGCGATTAGCCTCTGGCTCTGGTTTACCGTGCTGTTTGCCAACGTCGCCGAAGCGCTGGCCGAGGGGCGCAGCAAAGCCCAGGCCAGCAGCCTGAAGGGCGTCAATAAAACCGCCTTCGCCCGTAAGCTGCGCGCCCCGCAGTATGGTGCACCTACCGATCGTGTCCCTGCGGCCGATCTGCGCCGGGGTGACGTGGTGCTGGTCGAAGCGGGCGACATCATCCCCTGCGACGGCGAGGCCATTGAGGGGGGCGCCTCGGTGGATGAGAGCGCTATCACCGGCGAGTCCGCGCCGGTGATCCGTGAATCCGGAGGCGACTTTGCCTCGGTAACCGGCGGGACGCGTATTCTTTCGGACTGGCTGGTGATCCGCTGCAGCGTCAACCCCGGCGAGACCTTCCTCGACCGGATGATTGCCATGGTCGAGGGCGCGCAGCGGCGAAAAACGCCCAACGAGATCGCGCTGACCATTCTGCTGGTGGCCCTGACGATTGTCTTCCTGCTGGCCACCGCCACCCTGTGGCCCTTCTCCGCCTGGGGCGGGACGGCAGTGAGCGTCACCGTGCTGGTGGCCCTGCTGGTGTGCCTGATCCCGACCACCATCGGCGGGCTGCTCTCCGCCATCGGCGTCGCCGGGATGAGCCGGATGCTCGGGGCGAACGTCATTGCCACCAGCGGCCGGGCGGTGGAGGCGGCGGGGGATATCGACGTGCTGCTGCTGGATAAGACCGGGACCATCACCCTCGGCAACCGCCAGGCCGCCGAATTTTTACCCGCTCGGGGAGTAGACGAGCGCACGCTGGCCGATGCGGCGCAGCTGGCCTCACTGGCGGATGAGACTCCCGAGGGACGCAGCATTGTGGTGCTGGCGAAGCAGCGTTTTAACCTGCGGGAGCGTGACGTGCAGAGCCTGAACGCCACCTTTGTCCCCTTTACCGCCCAGACGCGGATGAGCGGCATCAACATTCAGGAACGGCAGATCCGCAAAGGCTCGGTGGATGCCCTGCGTCGTCACATTGCGGCTAACGGCGGCGAGTTTCCCGCCGAGGTCGAAGCGCTGGTTGAACAGGTGGCGAGCCGGGGCGCAACGCCGCTGGTGGTCGCCGAGGGCAACCGGGTGCTGGGGGTGATCCCCCTGAAGGATGTGGTCAAGGGCGGGATCAAGGCCCGCTTCGCCCAGCTGCGTAAGATGGGCATCAAAACGGTGATGATCACCGGCGATAACCGCCTGACTGCCGCCGCGATTGCTGCCGAGGCGGGGGTGGATGACTTTCTGGCGGAAGCGACGCCGGAAGCCAAGCTGGCGCTGATCCGTCAGTATCAGGCCGAGGGCCGTCTGGTCGCGATGACCGGCGACGGCACTAACGATGCCCCGGCGCTGGCCCAGGCCGACGTGGCGGTGGCGATGAACTCCGGCACCCAGGCAGCCAAGGAGGCGGGCAATATGGTGGATCTCGACTCCAACCCCACCAAGCTGATTGAGGTGGTACATATTGGTAAACAGATGCTGATGACCCGTGGCTCGCTGACTACCTTCAGCATCGCCAACGACGTGGCCAAGTACTTCGCCATTATTCCCGCTGCGTTTGCGGTCACCTACCCGCCGCTCAACGCCCTGAATATTATGCACCTTCACTCACCCAGCTCGGCCATCCTCAGCGCGGTGATCTTCAATGCGCTGATCATTATCGTCCTGATCCCGCTGGCCTTAAGGGGGGTGAGCTATACACCACTCTCGGCCCAGGCGATGCTGCGCCGTAATCTATGGATCTACGGTCTGGGCGGGCTGATCGTGCCCTTTATTGGCATCAAAGCGATCGATCTGCTGTTAACGCTTTTCGGCCTGGTCTAAGAGGATCGCAATATGACTTCACTTCGTTCCGCGTTTTTACTGTTGTTGCTGTTAACCCTCATCACCGGCGGTCTTTATCCGCTGGTCACCACCCTGCTCGGCCAGGGGCTGTTTCCGGCACAGGCCAACGGCTCGCTGATTTTGGAAAATAATCAGATCCGTGGCTCGCGCCTGATCGGGCAAAACTTTAGCGCAGCGGGCTACTTCCAGGGCCGCCCCTCCGCCACCGCCGACGCGCCCTACAATCCGCTGGCCTCCGGGGGTAGCAACCTGGCGGGCAGCAATCCAGTGCTTGATGAGGCGATGACCGCCCGCGTCGCGGCGCTGCGTGCCGCCAACCCGCAGGCTAACCCGCGCGTGCCGGTCGAGCTGGTCACCGCCTCCGCCAGCGGGCTGGATTACGGCCTGTCGCCACAGGCCGCAGCCTGGCAGATCCCGCGTGTGGCGGCGGCGCGTGGCCTGTCAACGGCGCAGGTTGCGCAGCTGGTGGTTAAACACACTCACCAGCCGCTGCTGAGCTTTACCGGCGAGCCGGGAGTGAATATTGTGGAGCTTAATCTCGCCCTTGATGCGTATAAGGACACATCTGAATGACAGACGAGCCGTTGCGTCCCGATCCCGATCGCCTGCTGGAGCAGACCAGCAGCACGCATCGCGGCAGGCTGAAGATCTTTTTCGGGGCCTGCGCGGGAGTGGGCAAAACGTTCGCCATGCTCGCCGAAGCGCAGCGCCTGCGGACGCAGGGGCTGGACATTGTTGCTGGGGTGGTAGAGACCCACGGCCGTAAAGAGACGGCGACGATGCTGGAGAGCCTGTCGGCTCTGCCGCTAAACGTCACTAACCATCGGGGGCGGCGTCTGGCAGAGTTCGACCTCGATGGAGCACTGGCCCGGCGTCCGGCACTGATCCTGATGGACGAGCTGGCTCATACCAACGCCCCCGGCTCCCGCCACCCGAAGCGCTGGCAGGATGTTGACGAGCTGCTGGAGGCGGGGATCGACGTCTTCACCACCCTCAACGTGCAGCATCTGGAGAGCCTGAACGACGTCGTAAGCGGCGTGACCGGGATCCAGGTGCGAGAGACCGTGCCGGATCCCTTTTTTGACGCCGCCGATGACGTGGTGCTGGTTGATCTGCCCCCGGACGATCTCCGCCAGCGCCTGCACGAGGGCAAGGTCTATATGGGCGGTCAGGCTGAACGCGCCATCGAGCACTTTTTCCGCAAGGGCAACCTGATCGCCCTGCGCGAGCTGGCTCTGCGGCGCACCGCCGACCGCGTCGATTCCCAGATGCGTGCCTGGCGCGACCACCAGGGACTGGAGAAGGTCTGGCATACCCGTGATGCCATTCTGCTCTGTATCGGCCACGGCCAGGGCAATGAGAAACTGGTGCGTACCGCCGCGCGGCTGGCGGCAAAGCTGGGCAGCGTCTGGCATGCGGTCTACGTCGAGACGCCGACCCTGCACAAGCTGCCCGCCCACCGGCGGCGGGCCATTTTGAGCGCCCTGCGGCTGGCGCAGTCGCTGGGCGCGGAGACCGCGACCCTTGCCGATCCGGCGGAGGAGCAGGCCGTGCTGCGCTACGCCCGGGAGCATAACCTGGGTAAAATCGTCATTGGCCGTCAGGGCCAGCGTCGCTGGTGGCATCCCCCCTCCTTCGCCGAGCGCCTTGCCCGCCATGCGCCCGATCTCGATCTGCTCGTCGTCGCCCTTGAAGAGAGCGCGACCCCCTTCCCTCCGCGCAACGCCGATGCCCGGCCGCTGATGGAGAGGTGGCGGGTACAGATCACCGGCGGCCTGATGGCCATTGCCCTTTGCGCCCTGATTACCTTTATTGCCAGCCAGTGGCTTGTCGCTTTCGACGCCGCTAACCTGGTCATGCTCTACCTGCTGGGTGTCGTGATCGTTGCCCTGCTCTACGGACGCTGGCCCTCGGTGCTGGCGACCATTATTAACGTCATTAGCTTCGATCTCTTTTTTATCGCCCCGCACGGCACGCTGGCGGTCTCCGACGTACAGTATCTGCTGACCTTTGGCGTGATGCTGACGGTGGGGTTGGTGATTGGCAACCTGACGGCAGGGGTGCGCTATCAGGCCCGCATTGCCCGCTACCGCGAGCAGCGAACCCGCCACCTGTATGAGATGTCGAAAGCGCTGGCGGTGGGACGCAGCGAGCAGGATGTTGCCCTCACCGGCGAGAGATTTATCCAGTCTACCTTCCATGCCCGCAGCCAGATCCTGCTTCCGGACGAGAGGGGTAAGCTGCGGGCGTTAACCCCTGTACAGAGCATGACCCCATGGGATGAGGCCATCGCCCAATGGAGCCTGAGCAAAGGCCTGCCTGCTGGCGCCGGTACCGATACCCTACCCGGCGTGCCTTATCTTATTCTGCCTCTAAAAAACGGCGATAAAACCCGAGGGGTGGCGATCGTCGAGCCAGCCAGCCTGCGCCAGCTGATGATCCCCGAGCAGCAGCGGCTGCTGGAGACCTTCGCCCTGCTGGTGGCCAGCGCGCTGGAGCGGCTGGCGTTAACCACCAGCGAGCAGCACGCGAGACTCACCAGCGAGCGGGAGAGTATTCGCCACTCCCTGCTGGCGGCGCTCTCTCATGATCTGCGCACCCCGCTGACCGTGCTGTTTGGCCAGGCAGAGATTTTAACTCTCGATCTGGCAAGCGAAGGATCGCAGCGCGCCCCGCAGGCCAGTGAGATCCGCCAGCAGGTGCTGAGTATGACCCGGCTGGTAAATAACCTGCTCGATATGGCGCGCATCCAGTCCGGTGGCTTTAATCTGAAACTGGAGTGGCTGACGCTGGAGGAGATTGTCGGTAGCGCCCTGCAGGCGCTGGATCCCATCAGCGGCGGGCGAGCGGTTCAGCTGGACCTGCCCGATCCGCTAATGCTGGTGCAGGTGGACGGCCCGCTGTTTGAGCGTGTGCTGGTCAACCTGGTAGAGAACGCGATGAAGTACGCCGGGCCTGCGGCGGCGATCGGCATTAACGCCTGGCGGGATGAGAACCAGCTTCAGCTGGAGGTGTGGGACAGCGGGCCGGGTATTCCGGCGGGACAGGAGCAGGAAATCTTTGCCAAATTCGCCCGGGGTAACAAAGAGTCGTCTATCCCAGGCGTTGGGCTGGGGCTGGCTATCTGTGAAGCCATCGTTGAGGTTCACGGCGGCACGATTAGCGTAGCAAACCGGCCTAAGGGGGGAGCACGCTTTCGTGTTACACTCCCGCAAACAGCGCCGCCAGGGCTTGATGAGTTAACCGGAGAAGCGTGATTACTATTTTAATCGTTGAGGATGAGCAGGCCATTGTTCGCTTTGTGCGCGCCGCACTGGAGGCCGATGGCCTGCGGGTACACGAAGCGCAGACGATGCAGCGTGGCCTGCTGGAAGCGGCGACGCGCAAGCCCGATGCGATTATCCTCGACCTCGGCCTGCCCGACGGGGACGGCCTCGATTTTATCCGCGACCTGCGCCAGTGGAGCCAGACGCCCATTATCGTGCTTTCGGCCCGCGCTGAAGAGCAGGATAAAATTGCCGCCCTTGACGCCGGGGCGGATGACTATCTCAGCAAGCCGTTTGGTATTGGTGAGCTGCAGGCGCGCCTGCGTGTCGCATTACGCCGTCACGGTAGCAGCAGCCAGAGCGATCCGCTGGTGACCTTCTCCAATGTGCGCGTTGACCTGGCCGCCAGGCGTATTCAGCGCGGCGAGGAGGAGATCCACCTGACCCCCATCGAGTTTCGCCTGCTGGCGGTGCTGATAGGCCACCACGGCAAAGTGCTCACCCAGCGGCAGCTGCTGCGGGAGGTGTGGGGACCCAACGCGGTTGAACACAGCCACTATCTGCGTATCTATATGGGCCACCTGCGCCAGAAGCTGGAAAACGATCCGGCCCGCCCGCGTCACTTTATTACCGAAACCGGCATTGGCTACCGCTTTATGCTGTAAATATAACTCTTTTTTAGCGTAATATTTAATCTCACGGAATAATCCCATCATTTTAAATAAGCACATAATTAATATAAATATTATTTTCTATTCTATTTTTATTGATCAACTTCACGGCGAAATTTAATTCCACCGATAAAATGGCCCGCGAAACCAGTTAGATTCAAGCTCTATCCCAACCTGTAAAATCAATCCTTTATAATAAGGATTGCGGGACAACTATTAACTAAAAAAAGGACATATTATGCAACGCTTGAAAATAGCGGCCAGCCGCGCCTGCCACGACTTTATCGCTACCCGCCGTGATATTATCGATCTGCACAGCAGTGACTTTATTGACGTCGCCGCCGCCGTACTCTCTATTAACGATATTCATAAAGGGATGGTGGAAAAGATTGAAGAGACCGGATTTAATATTCCCATCTTTGTGATGACTCACGAGGCAGAATGTGTTCCGGCAACTTATCTTCCCGATATTTACGGCGTCTTCCAGTACGGTAATGCCACCAGGGAATATTATGGTCGTCAGCTTGAGGCCGCCGCGCTGAAATATGAGCGTGGTTTGCGCCCGCCTTTCTTTAGCGCCTTAACGGACTATGTCAAGCAGGGTAACAGCGCCTTTGACTGCCCGGGGCACCAGGGCGGGCAGTTTTTCCGCCGCCATCCCGCCGGCAACCAGTTTGTCGATTTCTTTGGCGAAGCGCTGTTCCGGGCCGATCTCTGTAACGCCGACGTGGCGATGGGCGATCTGCTGATCCACGAGGGCGCGCCCTGCCTGGCCCAGCAGCATGCGGCAAAGGTGTTTAACGCCGATAAAACCTACTTTGTTCTCAACGGCACCTCGTCAGCGAACAAGGTGGTGCTTAACGCCCTGCTGGCGCCGGGAGATCTGGTGCTGTTCGATCGCAACAACCACAAATCTAACCACCACGGCGCGCTGCTACAGGCAGGTGCTACGCCGATCTATCTGGAGACGGCGCGTAACCCCTACGGCTTTATCGGCGGCATTGACGCGCACTGCTTTGAAGAGCCATACCTGCGTGAGCTGATAGCTGAGGTCGCTCCAGAGCATGCCCAGCGCCAGCGTCCCTTCCGCCTGGCGGTGATCCAGCTCGGCACCTATGACGGTACCATCTACAATGCCCGTCAGGTAGTGGACAACATTGGTCACCTCTGCGACTACATCCTGTTTGACTCGGCCTGGGTGGGTTACGAGCAGTTTATTCCGATGATGGCCGACTGTTCGCCGCTGCTGCTGGATCTCAACGAGAACGATCCCGGCATTCTGGTTACGCAGTCGGTGCATAAACAGCAGGCGGGCTTCTCCCAGACCTCGCAGATCCATAAGAAGGATAGCCACATCAAGGGCCAGCCGCGCTACGTTCCGCACAAGCGCCTGAACAACGCCTTTATGATGCACGCCTCCACCAGCCCCTTCTATCCGCTCTTCGCCGCGCTGGACGTTAACGCCCGCATGCATGAGGGCGAGAGCGGCAAACGAATGTGGATGCGCTGCGTCGAGCAGGGCGTCGAGGCCCGTAAGATGATCCTCAATCAGTGCAAGTTTATCCGTCCTTTCATTCCGACAACGGTAGAGGGTCGTCCGTGGGAGTCCTACAACACCGCTGAGATCGCCCGCGATCTGCGCTTCTTCCACTTCGTCCCCGGCGAAAACTGGCACGCCTTTGAGGGCTATGCGCCGCACCAGTATTTTATCGATCCCTGCAAGCTGCTGCTGACCACGCCAGGCATTGATGCCGCCACCGGTGAGTATGAGGCGTTTGGCGTTCCGGCGACGATCCTCGCCAACTACCTGCGCGAAAACGGCGTGGTGCCAGAGAAGTGCGATCTTAACTCCATCCTCTTCCTGCTGACGCCTGCGGAAGATATGGGCAAACTGCAGCAGCTGGTGGCCCGGCTGGCGCAGTTTGAGACGCTGCTGGCCAGCGATGCGCTTCTGCAGGACGTGCTGCCGTCGATCTACCACCAGCACCCACAGCGCTACGCGGGTTACACCCTGCGCCAGCTCTGTCAGGAGATGCACGATCTCTACGCACGCAACAACGTTAAACAGCTGCAAAAAGAGATGTTCCGCAAAGCCTGCCTGCCGCCAGTGCGCATGTCGCCCCAGGAGGCCAACTACGCCTTTATTCGCGGCGAGAGCGAGCTGGTGCTGCTGAGCGAGGCCGAGGGACGGATCGCCGCCGAGGGTGCGCTCCCCTATCCGCCTGGGGTGCTGTGCGTCGTGCCGGGTGAGGTTTGGGGCGGTTCGGTACTGCGCTACTTTACCGCGCTTGAAGAGGGGATCAACCTGCTGCCGGGCTTCGCACCGGAGCTACAGGGGGTCTACATTCAGGAGCATGAGGGACGGAAAGCGGTGTGGTGTAACGTGATCAAAGAGTAAGAGCCAGACCGGTAAGTATCAGGCCCGGCAGCGCGATGCTGCCGGGCGCTTAACCGCATCAGGCGTTTTTCAGCACTTCGCTAACAATCTCTACCGCTTCTTTCTCAATCAGCTTACGGTGCTCTTCACCGAGGAAGCTTTCACAGTAAATTTTGTAGGCATCTTCCGTACCTGACGGACGTGCGGCAAACCAGCCGTTGTCGGTCATCACCTTCAGCCCGCCAATAGATGCACCGTTACCCGGCGCAGCGGTCAGACGCGCCGTGATCGGATCCCCTGCCAGCTGGCTGGCGCTGACCATCTCCGGCGACAGCTTCGACAGCGCGGCTTTCTGCGCTGAGGTTGCTCCGGCCTGCAGACGGTTATAGCTCGGCGCGCCAAAGCGCTCGGCCAGCTCATCGTAGTGCTGCTGCGGGTTTTTGCCGGTGACGGCGGTAATCTCTGCCGCCAGCAGGCACATGATAATGCCGTCTTTATCGGTGGACCACGGGGTGCCATCAAAGCGCAGGAACGAGGCCCCGGCGCTCTCTTCGCCGCCGAAACCGAAGCTGCCGTCGTGCAGACCATCAACAAACCACTTGAAGCCAACCGGCACTTCCACCAGCTTACGGCCCAGATCGTTGACCACGCGGTCAATCATCGCCGAGGAGACCAGGGTTTTTCCCACCGCCACCTCTTTGCCCCACTGCGGACGATGCTGGAACAGGTAGTTGATGGCCACTGCCAGGTAGTGGTTCGGGTTCATCAGCCCCGCCGGGGTGACTATGCCGTGACGGTCATAGTCCGGATCGTTGGCAAAGGCCAGATCGAACCTGTCGCGCAGCGCCAGCAGGCCCGCCATCGCACACTCAGAGGAGCAGTCCATACGGATCGCGCCATCTTTGTCGAGATGCATAAAGCGGAAGGTCTGATCGACCTGATCGTTAACGATGGTCAGATCCAGCTTGTAGTACTCGGCAATACGCTTCCAGTACTCAATACCGGAGCCGCCCAGCGGATCGACGCCCAGCTTGAGGCCCGCTTTCTGGATGGCTGCCATATCGACGATCTCGGCCAGGCCTTCGATAAAGGGCTGGACCAAGTCTTTTTCGGTCACGCGCCCCGAAGTCATGGCTTCGTCCAGGGTCATACGTTTAACCCCTTCCAGACCAGCTGCCAGCAGCGCGTTAGCGCGATCCTCTACCACCTTAGTGACGTTAGTATCGGCCGGGCCACCGTTAGGCGGGTTGTATTTGATACCGCCATCTTCCGGCGGGTTATGTGAAGGGGTGATGACGATCCCGTCAGCCTGCGCACCGCCCTGCTTGTTGTGCTCAAGGATAGCATTCGATACCGCAGGCGTTGGCGTAAAGCCGTTGTTCTCCTGCACGATGATATCTACGCCGTTGGCAGCCAGCACCTCCAGCACGGAGATAAACGCTGGCTCGGAGAGCGCATGGGTATCTTTGCCGACATAGCACGGCCCGGTGACGCCGTTTTTAGCGCGCTCTTCGGCAATCGCCTGGGCAATCGCCAGAATGTGCGGTTCGTTGAAGCTGTGGCGTACCGAGCTGCCGCGGTGGCCAGAGGTACCAAATTTTACCGCATGTTCGCTATTGCCCGTTTCCGGCTTCAGCACGTAGTACTGCGCGGTAAGCTGAGCGACGTTAATCAGATCGCCCTGTTGTGCAGGCTGCCCTGCGCGTTCATGGTTTGCCATTGCCTGATCCTTCTTATGCAAGGGTTAAATTGTGCCGCAAACCTTGTCAATCAGCTCCGCCGGGAACTGCATCGACTGCATGATATGCTCCACCATGCTGCGTTTACGGTCCGTATTGGTATTCGTGATCACCCAGTATGGCGTATTTGCCAGGTGCTTAGGCTTGGTCTGTGCCCCGTTTTGCAACAGCGTCTGCTCATCACCCGCAAAGTAGACGCGGGTGCGGCCATGCAGGGACTCCGTCGCCTCGGCAAACGCTTTATCATCCAATGAATAGAGTGTAGACAGCACCAGCATGAAGCGGTTGACCGCTTTTCTCTGTTCTGCATATTCATCAGACAGCAGCAGCTCGCGCATGGCACGGACCTTGTCTTTCACAGGATTAGCCGGCTTCACCTCGGCCGGGACGTTGACAATGGCGGCCTCTTTCGGGGCGGTGGCCGCTGGCCTGCTGCCGTTGGCGGTAAACTTCAGCATCCGCCGTAAAATCTCGGATGCGCTCTCGCCGATGTGTTTGGTGTGGCTAGCAATATAGCTGTAAAGCTCATCATCAACTTCGATCGTTTTCATTTTAATCCAGTGGAGTATCTTATCTGAATACAAGCTGTTGGGATTATAGGCGAAATCTCAACAACGGTTAGCGTCAGGCAAAAGTCGGTTCGCATCGACCCCTTGCAGCCAGGCGGCAGAATGGTCAACATAATACCCTAACCCGACAGAGCGAAAAAAAGAACTTTGCCATGAAATTGAATACCCGAGCGCAATCTGCACAACATCCGCACAACAATTCTCCCATTGTTCTGGTCCATGGTCTGTTTGGCAGCCTGGACAACCTCGGCGTGCTGGCACGCGATCTGGTAAACGATCACGATATCATTCAGGTGGATATGCGCAACCATGGTCTCTCTCCCCGCTCGCCGGAGATGAACTACCCGGCCATGGCGCAGGATCTGCTCGATACTCTCAACGCCGAGGGCCTGGAGAAGGCGACCTTTATTGGCCACTCCATGGGCGGCAAGGCGGTCATGGCGCTTACTGCGATCGCGCCTGAACGAATCGACCAGCTGGTGGCCATTGATATTGCGCCAGTTAACTATCAGGTACGCCGCCACGATGAAATTTTTGCCGCTATCAAGGCGGTGACGGCTGCCGGAGCCACCCGCCGCCAGCAGGCTGCCGCCCTGATGCGCCAGACGCTACACGAAGAGGGGGTGATTCAGTTTCTTCTGAAATCCTTTATTGACGGCGAGTGGCGCTTCAACGTGCCGGTGCTGTGGGATCGCTATGAGGATATCGTTGGCTGGCAGACCGTGCCCGCCTGGGATCGTCCGGCGCTGTTTGTCCGCGGCGGTCAATCACCCTACGTCACCGAGGCGCACCGCGATGCGCTGCTCGCCCAGTTCCCGCAGGCACGGGCGCACGTCATTGCCGGTGCGGGTCACTGGGTGCACGCTGAAAAGCCCGAGGCGGTGCTGCGGGCGATCCGCCGCTATCTGGCGAGCGATGCCGGCTGATTAAAAACCCGGCGACCGGACGCCGCAAGGCTTACGGTCGTTGGCGTCCCTGCTCTGCTGATGTATGATGGCGCGCTAATCGCGCAGGGTTACCCTGGCAGCCTGTTTTCCCCGACGTCACCCAAAATCATGGCAAAAGAACAAACGGACCGTACGACACTAGATCTGTTCGCGAACGAGCGTCGCCCGGGACGACCGAAAACGAATCCGCTTTCGCGTGACGAACAGCTACGCATCAATAAGCGTAACCAGCTTAAACGCGACAAAGTCCGCGGGCTTAAGCGCGTCGAGCTAAAGATGAACGCCGATGCCGTTGAGGCCCTCAACGCGCTGGCCGACGCGCGGCAGATGAGCCGTAGCGAGCTCATTGAAGAGCTTCTGTTAACCCAGCTCAAGGCTCTGCACCGCCAGGATGACCTCTGAAAGCCTCGTCAAATCACACTTTCATGTAGCACAGAGTGCAGTCCGGACGATTACGAATTTCGCGTACGGCTCTGTTCTGCTATTATTGCCCTTATCCGTGGGCTGTGCTCCACCACCATATCATTAAGATTCAAGAGGTTATTTTACTCATGGCAATTACAGGCATTTTTTTCGGTAGCGACACCGGTAACACCGAAAATATCGCGAAGATGATCCAAAAGCAGCTGGGTAAAGAGATTGCCGACGTGCATGACATTGCCAAGAGCAGCAAAGAAGATCTTGAGGGCTATGATATCCTGCTGCTGGGCATCCCGACCTGGTACTATGGTGAAGCGCAGTGCGACTGGGATGACTTCTTCCCAACCCTGGAAGAGGTAGACTTCAACGGTAAGCTGGTGGCGCTGTTCGGCTGCGGTGACCAGGAGGACTACGCAGAGTACTTCTGTGATGCGCTGGGCACCATTCGTGATATCATCGAGCCTAACGGCGCAACCATCGTCGGCCACTGGCCAACGGCGGGCTACCACTTTGAAGCGTCCAAAGGTCTGGCCGATGACGATCACTTCGTCGGCCTCGCCATTGACGAAGATCGTCAGCCGGAGCTGACCGCTGAACGCGTTGAGAAGTGGGTGAAGCAGATCTCCGAAGAGCTGCACCTGGACGAGATCGTGAACGCCTGATTTTAGACGGCGCAGCCTTAGTGCTGCGCTGCTATTGATAGATAAAAGCAATAGAAATAATTGCTACAAATTTTTAACTTTCGCGTACATACCTGTACAATATCCCCTGGTCAAACGGGCCGCGTAACGATTGTTTGTTGGCGAGACCACGTTTTATACGCATACTTTACTTGAGGACTTGTAGTTTTCATTAAGAAGTGGCAATTCTATAATGAGACGCATTTACTCAAGGTCATTCTCATTAACTTCCGCCTCGGAAGTGGATCGATTAGCAACAGGACAGACTCCGCATGACTGACAATAACACCGCATTAAAGAAGGCCGGCTTGAAAGTCACGCTTCCTCGTTTAAAAATTCTGGAAGTGCTTCAGGGACCGGATAACCATCATGTCAGTGCGGAAGACTTATACAAGCGACTGATCGACATGGGCGAGGAAATTGGTCTGGCTACCGTGTACCGCGTGCTTAACCAGTTTGATGATGCCGGGATCGTGACCCGTCACAACTTTGAAGGCGGCAAATCCGTTTTCGAACTGACCCAGCAGCATCACCACGATCACCTGATCTGCCTCGACTGTGGCAAAGTGATCGAATTTAGCGATGACTCTATCGAAGCTCGCCAGCGTGAAATCGCCACTAAGCATGGCATTCGCCTGACGAACCACAGCCTCTACCTGTACGGTCACTGCGCTGAAGGCGACTGCCGCGAAAATGAACACGCGCACGAAACGACGCCGCGTAAGCTGTAATTGAAACGTTAACAAAAAGGGCCACCTCAGGGTGGCCCTTTTTTATGGGAAGAGCGAGACCGTAGGCCGGGCAAACGCAGTGCCGCCCGGCATTGCATCGTCAACATAATAACGCCCGGTGGCGCTTCGCTTACGCGGGCCTACAAACCGCACCGTGCCCGTCGTAGGCCGGGCAAACGCAGTGCCGCCCGGCATTGCAGCGTCAACACAATAACGCCCGGTGGCGCTTCGCTTACGCGGGCCTACAAACCGCACCGTGCCCGTCGTAGGCCGGGCAAACGCAGTGCCGCCCGGCATTGCAGCGTCAACACAATAACGCCCGGTGGCGCTTCGCTTACGCGGGCCTACAAACCTACACTGTGCCCACCGGGCGCAAAAAAGTGTCTGTTACCAGCAAACAAACCCGCCATCAACCAGCAGATCCACCCCGGTGCAGAACGATGAGGCATCCGCGGCGAGGAAAATCGCCGGACCCACCATCTCCTCAACCTTTGCCATACGCTGCATCGGCGTCTGGCTCTCAAACGATTTTGTCTGGTGTACCATCTCTGGACGGGTATTCATTGGCGTCGCCGTGTAGCCAGGGCTGATGGTGTTGACGCGAATATTCTTCTCCGCCCACTCCATCGCCAGGCTTTTACTTAAGTGGATCACCCCCGCCTTGGAGCAGTTGTAGTGCGCCTGCTCCAGGCCACGGTTAACAATCACGCCGGACATCGAGGCGATATTAATGATCGCGCCGCCGCCGCTCTCCAGCATCAGCTCGGCCTCGGCTTTGCAGCTGTTCCAGACGCCGGTCAGGTTGATATCGATAACCCGCTGCCACTGGTCCGGCTCCATCTCCAGCGCCGGATTAGCATTGGCAATCCCGGCGGCGTTAAGGGCAACATCCAGACGACCAAACTGCTTTTTCACTTCGGCAATGGCGGCGCGCAGATGCGCAATGTCACGTACGTCGCCGGTATAAGCGAAGGCGCTGCCGCCCATCTCCTGAATGGTGCTGACCGTTTCCGCCAGGCCGCCATCCTCCCGCAGATCGAAACAGGCGACCTTCGCCCCCGCGCTGGCAAAGCCGCAGGCAATCATTTGACCGATACCGCTGCCTGCTCCGGTGACAAACGCGACGCGATCGCTTAAGTCGAACAGCCGTTGGGAAAAGTGTTTATCCATGGTTTCACTCCAAGTGTGTCAGGACATGATCAAGCCGCCATCAACGTTGATGGTTTGTCCCGTAATGTAGGCGGCGTCCTCAGACGCCAGAAACGCCACCAGCCCGGCAACGTCGGCGGGCTTGCCAGCCCGCTTGAGTGGGATCCCCTGCACCCATTCGTCCATAAGCTCGCCCTTTTTATACTGCTTCTCTGGCGTACTCAGGATCTCGCCCCACACGCGGTCGTTGTAGTCCCACATATTGGTTTCGATAATTCCAGGGCAGAAGGCGTTAACCGTGATGTTGTGCTGAGCCAGCTCAAGCGCCAGGCTTTGGGTAATACCGATCACGCCCATTTTGCTGGCGGCGTAGTGCGGGGTGTAGATAAAGCCAACGCGCCCCTGGCCGGAGGAGGTGTTGATCAGACGTCCGCTCTGCTGTTTCACCATATACTTAGCGGCTTCGCGGCAGCATAACCACACGCCGGTGGTATTGACGCTGAGCACGTTGTCAAACTCCTGACGCGTCATTTTATCGAAGCGGTCGATAGTAATAATGCCGGCGTTTTGAATAGAGACGTCCACGCTGGAAAAGGTGTGATGCGCGAGCCGGTAAAGCTCGGCGACCTGCTCTTCATTAGTCACGTCAGCGACGAAGGAGATAATATTCTCGTGATACTCCTCCTTCAGCCGCTCTGCGGTCTCGGTGACCTCAGCCGAGTAGTCAGAGAGCACCAGATTCGCTCCCGCATCGGCAAATTTTCTGGCGATGCCCTCGCCGATGCCTTTAGCAGCACCGGTAATGACTACCGTTCTGTTTTCGAATACGTATCCCATACTCTCTCTCCTCGCCTGCTATTCAGAATTTATGTAGGGTTCTTTCGACGGCCTTTTGCCACTCCCGCCAGCGCTTTTGTAAACGGCCATGACGCTCCATGTTGGGGCGAAACTCGCTATGCGGATAAAGGTACTGTTTCAGCTCATCGAGTGAGAGTTGCCCCACGGCCTTGCGCGCTAACAGTGCAGCCCCGATAGCAGACAGTTCGGGTACGTCGCTGCGCATGACCGGGCAACCCAGCAGGTCTGACTGATACTGCATCAGCCAGTCATTTTTGGTTGGGCCACCGTCCACCATCAACGCCGTCAGCGTAAAATCGTTGTGCTGCCGCATGGCGGTCACCACGTCGGCGATCTGGTAGGTAATGGCCTCCAGCGCGGCCCGGATCAGGTGCGCCCGTTTTACGCCACGGCTCAGGCCGCAGATCACCCCGCGGGCATTTTCATCCCACCAGGGCGCACCGAGTCCCGTCAGCGCCGGAACAAAATAGACGCCCAGCGTTGACTCAACCGACGCCGGGAGTGAGTTCAGCTCAGCGGCCAGCTCGGCTTCGGGAAGCTCACTCAGGCCCGTGCTGTCAGCCATCCACGCCACACCGTCACCGGTATGGGGGATGTTCCCCTCAAGGCCATAGATCAGCTGGTCACCGTCATGCCAGGCAATCGTGGTTGCCAGAGAGTGAATGTTGCACTGCGCAGAGGTGACCGGAGCCATAACAGACGAGCCCGTGCCGTAGGTCGCCTTGACGCAACCCGCCTCCCCTAACGCGTGACCGAACAGCGCGGCGTGCGAATCGCCTACCATCGACATGATCGGAATGCCGTCGGGAATGCCCGCCACGTTTTTGGTGTAGCCGAAAAGGCCGCTGGAGGGCTTGATCTCCGGCAGCGCGGCCGCCGGGATCTGGAAGATATCCAGCATCTCCGGGCTCCAGCGTCCGCTCTGCAGATCCAGAAGCTGAGTACGGGCGGCGTTAGAGTTGTCGCAGTAGAAACTTTCGCCTGCGGTCAGGTTCCAGAGCAGCCAGCTGTCGATGGTGCCGAGGCAGATCTCCCCGTTTGCCGCCAGTGCCTGGCCGTTTGGCGTCGATTCGATTAGCCAGCGCATTTTGGAGCCTGAGAAGAGCGGCGCGACCGGTAGACCGGTAACGGCTTTAATGGTCGGCTCTTTATTATCGCGACGCAGCGCATCGCAAAAATCCGCCGTGCGCGAGCATTGCCAGCTGATCGCCGCATGCAGCGGCATGCCGTTGCAGCGATACCAGCCTATGGTTGTCTCGCGCTGGTTGCTAATGGCCAGCGCCGCGACATTTTCAGCGCCTACCGCGTTAATCGCCTGCGAGATCACCTTAACCGAGGCCTCAATCAGCGCCGCGCCTGACTGCTCGACCCACCCCTCTCGGGGCGTCTGAATAGAGAGGGGTTGATTGAATTTAACGATAACTTTGCCTGACTCATCTAAGGCGACGGCCTTCGCATTCGTCGTACCCTCATCAAGGGCAATGATAATGTTTTGGTGTGAAGACATAGGTTTCTCCGGAGAAGCGAACCTTCTATGAATATATATTCAGCACTGATTATTTATTTTGTAGACGATAGCGGGGATTGCTATCGGCTTCTACAGGCAAAAGTGACAAATGCGTATGGCATCACAATTCAATCAATCACGCTGGACAGATCAACAGCAGGGGTTGTAGTATTATGAATATAAAGTCACGTGTGAATATATATTCTAATATACTACAGAAGATGTATCATAGAGCACTATTCACTCACGGTCAGGGAAACCTGGAGCAACGGCCAGGGATCCATTTTTTTGAACCCGCCTGAATATATATTCAGAGCCGCATAATAATTCGGAGGAGTTCGATGAACCCGTTCTTACTTTCTGTACCCGAACTTGAAAACAAAGCCCGCGCCGTGCGCCGCCACATCATCTCCCTGAATGCCAACAGCCCAGCTGGCGGCCATACCGGGGCCGATCTCTCTCAGGTAGAGCTGTTAACCGCGCTCTATTTTCGCGTACTCGACTGCGCTGTTGACCGCCAGGACGACGAAGAGCGTGATATCTACATCCAGTCCAAAGGTCATGCCGTGGGCTGCTACTACTGTGTTCTCGCTGAAGCGGGCTATTTCCCGGTGGAGTGGCTCTCAACCTATCAGCACGCTAACTCTCACCTGCCGGGACACCCGGTTAAGCAGAAAACCCCGGGCATTGAGCTGAATACCGGCGCGTTGGGCCATGGTTTCCCGGTGGCCGTCGGCCTGGCGCTGGCCGCCAAACGCAACAACAGCAAACGCCGCATCTTCCTGATCACCGGCGATGGTGAGCTGGCAGAAGGCAGTAACTGGGAAGCCGCCATGGTTGCTGCCCACTACAAGCTGGATAACCTGGTCATTATTAATGACAAAAACGGCCTGCAGCTGGCCGGGGCCACCAAAGACATTATGTGCACCGATCCGCTGGACGAAAAATGGCGCGCCTTCGGCATGGAGGTGACCGAGTGCCAGGGTAACGATATGGCCTCCGTGGTCAACGCGCTGGAGAATCTGCCCCAGACCGGAAAACCTAACGTCATCATCGCCCACACCACCAAGGGCGCAGGCGTCTCCTTTATCGCTGGCAAACCGGAATGGCACCATCGCGTACCGAAGGGCGATGAAATCGGGCTGGCAATGAACGAACTGAACGATCTGATCGAAGAGGGTATGAAAAGTGAGTAATTCAGAACATCTTGCAAACGTGATGGTTGAAGCTTTCATTAATGCGGTTGAGAGAGGCGTTGACCTGGTTCCCGTCGTGGCCGATTCGACGTCAACCGCCAAGATCTCGCCCTTCATGAAGCAGTTTCCGGATCGGATCGTCAACGTTGGCATCGCCGAGCAGACCCTGGTCGGTGCCGCAGCCGGGCTGGCGCTGGGCGGAAAAATCGCTGTAACCTGTAACGCCGCGCCGTTTCTTGTCTCACGCGCTAACGAGCAGGTTAAGGTCGATATCTGCTACAACAACACCAACGTGAAGCTGTTTGGTCTCAACGCCGGGGCCAGCTATGGCCCACTGGCCAGTACCCACCACTCGATTGATGATATCTCCGTGATGCGCGGCTTTGGCAACATCCAGATCTTTGCCCCCTCGTCGCCCCTGGAGTGCCGCCAGATTATTGAGTATGCCCTGGAGCACGTTGGCCCGGTCTATATCCGTATGGACGGTAAAGCGTTACCTGAACTGCATGATGAAAGTTACACCTTTGTCCCCGGTGCGGTAGATGTTCTGAGCGAAGGCGATGAGATCGCGCTGGTCGCCATGGGCTCCACTGTTCATGAAGCCGTTGACGCTGCCGCTCAGCTGGCTGAGCAGGGCATTTCAGCGAAGGTGGTTAACGTTCCTTCTATTCGCCCCCTGGATCGCGACGCGCTGTTCGCCGCTTTGCAGGGAGTTAAACATATTATCAGCGTCGAAGAGCATAACGTGAACGGGGGTGTAGGCAGCATCGTCGCGGAAGTGCTGGCTGAAAACGGCCACGCCGCGGTGCTTAAACGCCTGGGGATCCCTGACGGCGAATACGCTATTGCTGCCGATCGCAAAGATATGCGGGCATACCATGGCTTTGATGTGGCAGGGATCGTTAATCAGACCCTGGCCCTTATGAATAAATAGTTAATAAATAGCATTACCCCTACACCTGTCGAACCACTACATAACACTTAGAGAGAACATCTTATGAAAGCGAAATTACTGTTTTTAGGTGTGGCAGCAGCCTGTGCATTTTCAGCCAATGCGTTTGCCGTTGAAAAGGGCACCATCATGATTATGGTCAACTCGCTGGATAACCCCTACTACGCCGCAGAGGCAAAGGGTGCCGATCTGAAAGCGAAAGAGCTGGGCTACAGCACCAGCGTGCTGTCGCACGGCGAAGATGTTAAAAAGCAGAGCGAGCTTATCGACGCTGCTATCGGTAAAAAAGTTCAGGGCATTATTCTCGATAACGCTGACTCAACCGCGAGCGTGGCCGCTATTCAAAAAGCCAAAGACGCGGGCATTCCCGTGGTGTTAATCAACCGTGAAATTCCGGTTGATAACATCGCCCTCGAACAGATCACCCATAACAACTTCCAGGCTGGCTCTGACGTAGCTAACGTCTTTGTCGAAAAAATGGGAGAGGAAGGCAAGTATGCCGAGCTGACCTGTAACCTGGCCGACAATAACTGTGTTACCCGCTCTAAATCCTTCCACCAGGTGCTGGATCAATATCCGGATATGCAGAGCGTTGCGCGTCAGGATGCCAAAGGTACGCTGATCGACGGCAAGCGCATTATGGACAGCATCCTGCAGGCGCACCCGGATGTGAAAGGGGTCATTTGCGGCAACGGTCCCGTCGCGCTGGGCGCTATTGCCGCGCTGAAATCTGCGGGCCGTGACGACGTAATTGTCGTCGGCATCGACGGCAGCAACGACGAGCGCGAAGCCGTCAAAGCTGGCACCCTCAAAGCCACGGTGATGCTGCAGGCCCAGGCGATTGCTGCCCAGGGCGTGACCGATCTCGATAACTTTATCCAAAAAGGGACCAAGCCTGAGAAACAGCGCGTCATGTTCCGCGGCATTCTGATCACCCCTGACAACGCCTCAGGAGTTCAAGACTTCAATTTCAAATCCTGATGACCCGTTGCCGCGCCCGCTTCGGCGGGCGCAAAGGAGTAAAGAATGCACAGAAAACTCGCGCTGGCATTGATCGTTTTAGCGCTTGGCGGTTGCCGTATCGTATCGCAGAAAGAGCTGGCCGATCTCAAAAATCCCCCCAACCCACAAATGGCCAATGTTCAGCAAACCTGGCAGCAAAAGATTGTACCGCAGTATGTGCGTGAGGCTAAACCTGTCGCTGAATTGCTTAAAACGTTACAGGCCGAGAAGAGCTTTGATGAGGCCTGTAGTAAAGATGGCTACCGCAGCCAGAGCGAAAACCCCTGCGTCTTTAACGTGCGTATTACCGGCGAAGTGATCAAGCTGAATACTAAATCCCGCAGCGGGAAGATGACGGTACGCGATGAGCAGGGCGAAGAGATCGTGGTGCAGATGGGACCCATTATTCGCGGCACGAGCCTGCGGGATGGATATAAAGGTGCTAGCTACCAGGACTTTAACGATCAGGTGCTGTATGGCGATTACGGTAAGGCTATTAACCAACAGGCGTCAGAGATGATGGTTAACTTCAAGCCCGCCGTCGGGGATAAGGTCACGATTTCCGGGGTATTTGCCGCCTGGGATATTCCGCAAACCATCCCGGACGTGACGGCTGCACACATTGCACGGCAGTGAGGAGAGGGTTATGAACGAGCAACAGACCCAGCAGGATGAGGTGATTATTGAGACTCGCGACCTCTCTCGTGTTTATCCTGGCGTAGTCGCGCTCGATAGCGTTAATTACCGCGTCTACCGCAACCAGGTCAACGTGCTGATTGGCGAGAACGGCGCGGGTAAATCAACGATGATGAAAATGCTGGCCGGGGTTGAGACGCCCTCCTCCGGCGAGATCCTTCTGGATGGGCAGAAGGTCACGCTCGGCTCCACTCACCAGGCGGAAAAGCATGGCATCAGCATTATTTTCCAGGAGCTGAACCTCTTCCCCAATATGAACGTGATGGACAACATCTTTATTGGCAATGAGTTTTTCCAGCGCGGCGTGATCAACGAAAAATACCAGTACGAGCTGGCTAAGTCGCTACTGGAGCGGCTGGAGCTGAACGTCGATCCCTATGCGCCACTAGGCGAGCTGGGGATCGGCCATCAGCAGCTGGTTGAGATCGCCCGCGCGCTCTCCAAGGATACCCGGGTGCTGATCATGGACGAGCCTACCAGCGCCCTAAGCCAGTCGGAAGTGCGGGTGCTGTTTAACGTGATCGCCCAGCTTAAGCGCCGCGGCGTCACCATTATCTACATCTCCCACCGGCTGGAGGAGCTGATGGAGATTGGCGATCACATTACCATCTTCCGCGATGGCCGCTTTATCAGCGAACGTCCCGTCCAGCAGGCCAGCGTGCCCTGGATCATCGAGCAGATGGTCGGTGACAAGAAAAAGCACTTTGACTACAGCCCCGCCGCGCATGGCGAGACCATCCTCAAGGTGAATGGCCTGACCGCGCTGCACCAGAACGGCGGGTATAAATTGAACGACGTCTCCTTTGACCTGCGCAAAGGGGAAGTCATCGGCATCTATGGCCTGCTCGGCGCGGGACGTACAGAGCTGTTTAAAGGCCTGGTAGGGATGATGGGCTGCCAGTCGGGCACCATCAATCTTGATGGTGAAAGCCTGGACAAGCGATCTTTCCAGCAGAGGCTGAAGCGCGGCATCACCCTGGTGCCAGAGGATCGCCAGGGCGAAGGCGTGGTGCAGCTTATGTCGATCAAAAGCAACATGACGCTGACCGACCTGAGCCTGCTGGGCTTTCGTCGCGCCCTGCGCCTGCTCAGTCCGGTTAAAGAGGAGCAGCAGGTTAACCACATGGTCGAGCAGCTGGCAATTAAGGCCGGCGACACGGAGCTGCCCATTACCTCGCTCAGCGGCGGCAATCAGCAAAAGGTGGTGCTGGGTAAGGCACTGATGACCGGGCCTAAAGTGGTCCTGCTGGATGAGCCGACGCGCGGCATCGACGTTGGCGCGAAAACCGATGTGTATCACCTGATTGGCAAAATGGCGCATCAGGGGCTGGCCGTTATGTTCTCCTCCTCCGAGCTGGATGAGGTCATGGCGCTGGCTGACCGGGTTCTGGTTATGGCCGATGGCCGTATCACCGCAGATTTGCCGCGATCTTCCGTGACGCGGGAAAAATTAATCAGCGCTTCTACACCGCAAGACTGATGTCTGCTGGAGAGAGAAATGAACAAAAAGTATATGATCTACATGTATTTGCTCAAAGCGCGCACCTTCATCGCCCTGCTGATCGTCATGGGCTTCTTCAGCGTGATGGTGCCCAACTTCCTGACCATGTCGAACCTGCTGATCATGACCCAGCACGTTGCTATAACCGGCCTGCTGGCGATTGGTATGACGCTGGTGATCCTCACCGGCGGTATCGACCTCTCCGTCGGTGCGGTGGCGGGCATGTGCGGTATGGTTGCCGGGGCGCTGTTAACCAACGGCCTGCCAATCTGGGGCGAGCAGATTATCTTCTTTAACGTGCCGGAAGTGATCCTGCTGGTTGCCGGTTTTGGCATTCTGTTGGGCCTGATCAACGGGGCGGTGATCACCCGTCTGGGGGTTGCGCCCTTTATCTGTACCCTCGGCATGATGTACGTTGCCCGCGGCGCGGCACTGCTGTTTAACGACGGCAGCACCTATGCCAACCTCGTGGGGATGCCTGAGCTAGGCAATACCGGTTTTGCGATTTTAGGCTCCGGTACCATCCTCGGCATCTATATCCCTATCTGGTTGATGGTGAGCTTCCTGCTGCTGGGCCTCTATATGACCCGTAAGACCCCGCTGGGCCGCTATATTTATGCCATCGGCGGGAATGAATCCGCCGCGCGGCTGGCGGGCGTGCCTATTATCAAGGTTAAAGTCTTTGTCTACGCCTTCTCGGGCCTGTGCGCGGCGCTGGTGGGTCTGATTGTGGCATCCCAGCTGCAAACCTCTCACCCCATGACCGGGAATATGTTTGAGATGGATGCTATCGGCGCAACCGTGCTGGGCGGAACCGCGCTGGCAGGCGGACGTGGCCGCGTCTCCGGCTCGATCATTGGTGCATTCGTCATCGTCTTCCTCGCCGACGGGATGGTAATGATGGGGGTCAGCGATTTCTGGCAGATGGTGATCAAGGGCCTGGTGATTGTCACTGCGGTGGTTATCGATCAGTTCCAGCAGCGCCTGCAAAGCAAGGTGGTACTGCTGCGCCGTCACGAGAAAAAATTGCAGGCTGAGGCAACGTAATACCACGTGTTTTGTAGGCCCGGTAAGCGCAGTACCACCGGGCGTTAATATGCTGACATTGGCATGCCGGGCGGCACTGCGTTTGCCCGGCCTACGGCGGGCACGGTGCCCTATGTAGGCCCGGTAAGCGCAGCGCCACCGGGCGCGTTTGCCCGGCCTATAGTGGGCATAGTGTGGTTTTTAGCAGGCAATAAAAAACGCCGCATTAGCGGCGTTTTTCTACTTCGAGCGAGAGCAAATTACTCGCCGATTTTAGCCCAGGTATCGCGCAGGCCAACGGTGCGGTTAAACACCTGTTTCTCCGCCGTGGAGTAGCGGCTGTCAAGGCAGAAGTAGCCTTCACGCTCGAACTGGTACGCCTTGCCGGCTTCGGCGGCGTTGAGGGACTGCTCGGCGAAGCCCTGCTTGATCACCAGCGACTCCGGGTTGATGGTGGCGAGGAAATCCTCTGCCGCGCCCGGGTTCGCCACGCTGAAGAGACGATCGTAGAGACGGATCTCAACCGGCAGCGCATGGCCAGCGCTCACCCAGTGGATCACCCCTTTCACCTTGCGGCCGTCAGCCGGATCCTTGCTCAGGGTCTCGGCATCGTAGGAGCAGAAGATGGTGGTAATGTTGCCTTCCGCATCTTTCTCTACGCGCTCGGCTTTGATCACGTAGGCGTTGCGCAGGCGCACCTCTTTACCCAGTACCAGACGCTTATACTGCTTGTTCGCCTCTTCGCGGAAGTCAGCACGATCGATCCAGATCTCAGCGCTAAACGGCACCTCGCGGCTACCCATCTCCGGCTTGTTCGGATGATTCGGCATGGTCACCACTTCGCTCTCACCCTGCGGGTAGTTCTCGATAACCAACTTCACCGGATCGATAACGGCCATCGCACGCGGGGCGTTTTCGTTGAGATCTTCACGAATGCAGGACTCCAGCGACGCCATCTCAATGGTGTTGTCCTGCTTGGTCACGCCGATGCGTTTGCAGAACTCGCGGATAGAGGCTGCGGTATAGCCACGACGGCGCAGGCCAGAGATGGTCGGCATACGCGGATCGTCCCAGCCCTCGACGTGCTTGTCGGTCACCAGCAGGTTCAGCTTACGCTTGGACATCACGGTGTACTCCAGATTCAGGCGCGAGAACTCGTACTGGCGCGGATGAACCGGAATAGTGATGTTATCCAGCACCCAGTCGTAGAGACGACGGTTGTCCTGGAACTCCAGCGTACAGAGTGAATGGGTAATGCCTTCCAGCGCATCGCTGATGCAGTGGGTAAAGTCGTACATCGGGTAGATGCACCACTTGTTGCCGGTCTGATGGTGCTCGGCAAACTTAATGCGGTACAGAACCGGGTCGCGCATGACGATAAACGGCGAGGCCATGTCGATTTTGGCACGCAGGCAGGCGGTGCCCTCTTCGAAGCCACCGGCACGCATCTTCTCAAACAGCGCCAGGTTCTCTTCCACGCTACGATCGCGGAACGGGCTGTTTTTACCCGGCGCGGTCAGGGTGCCACGGTATTCGCGGATCTGCTCCGGTGACAGCTCGTCAACGTAGGCGAGGCCTTTGTTAATCAGCTCGACGGCATAAGCGAACAGCTGGTCGAAGTAGTCAGAGGAGTAGCAGATATCGCCACTCCAGTTGAAGCCCAGCCACTGCACATCGTTCTTAATGGACTCTACGTATTCGATATCCTCTTTCACCGGGTTGGTGTCATCGAAACGCAGGTTGCATTGACCGTTGTAGTCTTGTGCGATGCCGAAGTTCAGGCAGATAGATTTTGCATGGCCGATATGCAGGTAGCCGTTTGGCTCCGGCGGAAAACGGGTATGAACCGTGGTGTGCTTACCACTGGCCAGATCTTCATCAATAATCTGGCGAATAAAGTTAGTCGGGCGGGCTTCTGCCTCACTCATCGCGGGTTCCTCAAAACGTAAACAACGTATAACGGAACATGATCTTATAAGCGGGACGCGGAGACAACCCTTAGATCAACAAAAAGCGTTAATGGCGGGGGGATTGCCGCGCGCCGGGCAAAAAAAAGCGGCGGAGAGAGGCTCCGCCGCTGTTTAACCGTAGGTTACGGCTATTTACCCTTTATCTCAAACAGCGGAGTCTGGCCTGCAATGACCTGACCTTCAGCCTGGAAGACCAGAGCGCTGAAATCGTCGATGTTGCTGCACACCACCGGGCTAATCATCGAGCGCGCGTTGGCGTTCAGATAGTCGAGATCCATCTCCAGCACCGGCTGGCCTGCGACCACGTCCGCGCCCTCTTCTACCAGGCGGGTAAAGCCCTGGCCGTTCAGCGCAACGGTGTCGATGCCCATATGGACTACGATCTCCGCGCCCTTTTCGGTTTCCAGACAGAAGGCGTGATTGGTGTTAAAGATTTTCACGATGGTACCGGCAGCCGGGGAGACCACGGTTTTACCCGTCGGTTTCACCGCCACGCCGTCGCCCACCGCTTTGCTGGCAAAGGCCTCATCAGGCACCTGCTCCAGCGGAATCACCTCACCGGTCACCGGCGATACCAGCGCGGCAACGGTGACGGCGTTTGGCACGGCCTGCGGTTTAACCGCAGCGGCCGGTGCGGTAGCGGCGGGTTGAACGCTGGCACCTGCGGCCACCGGGCCACGGGCGACTACGCGCTTCATGGCATCGCCTACGGATTCTGCTTTCGCACCGACAATCACCTGGATGCTCTGCTTGTTCAGTTTCACCACGCCGGATGCGCCCAGACGCTTACACTGCACGTCGTTAACGCGCGCGGAGTCCACTACCGTCAGACGCAGACGGGTGATACAGGCGTCGATCGCTTTCAGGTTGTCAGTGCCGCCAATGGCAGCGATGTAGCTGGTGGCCAGCTGATCGAGCCCCTCGTCGGTATTGCTGTTGGCTTCAGAGGTCACCACCGCGTCGTCGGTCTCTTCGCGGCCCGGCGTTTTCAGGTTGAACGCGCGGATAACGAAGCTAAAGACCACAAAGTAGATGGCGAAGAAGATCAGGCCCATCACCACCAGCATCCAGACGTTGCTGCTGGCCGCAGGCAGGTTATACATCAGCGTATAGTCGATGGCACCCGCAGAGAAGGAGAAGCCCGCATGGATCTCCAGCGCAGTGGCGACAAACAGGCTTATGCCCGTCAGCACGGCGTGCAGGAGATACAGCAGCGGTGCCAGGAACATGAAGAGGAACTCCAGCGGCTCGGTAACACCGGTCAGGAAGGCGGTGATGGCGACGGAGAGCAGCATGCCGCCGATCATCGGACGGCGCGCTTTCGGGGCAGCAAAGTACATTGCCAGCGCCGCACCGGGCAGACCGAACATCATGATCGGGAAGAAGCCGGACATGAACATGCCTGCGGTCGTATCGCCCGCATAGAAGCGGTTAATATCGCCGTGGAAGACGGTGCCTGCGGCATTGGTAAATTCGCCAATCTGGAACCAGGCGATGGTGTTCAGCACCTGATGCAGGCCGGTCGGGATCAGCAGACGGTTAACGAAGCCGAAGATACCGGAACCGACCGCGCCCATAGAGACGATCCACTCCCCGCCTGCGTGGATAGCGTTCTGTACCGGCGGCCAGACATAGCCGAAAACGGCTGCCAGGATCAGACAGAAGAAGCCAGTAGCAATTGGCACAAAGCGTTTGCCGCCGAAGAAGCTCAGGAACTCAGGCAGCTTGATGTTGGACCAGCGGTTATAGACTGCGCCACCCACCAGACCGGTGATGATGCCGGAAAGCACGCCCATGTTGATGGCCGGGTTGATGGTGACCATCGCTTTGGTCATGACAAAGTAGCCTACCGCGCCGGCCAGCGCCGCCGCGCCTGCGCTGTCTTTGGACCACGACGAGGCCACACCGATAGCGAAGATCAGGGCCAGGTTGTCAAAAATTGCCCCGCCCGCCTGGGCGATAAACGGGACGTTAAGCAGATCGGGCTGACCGAATCGCAACAGCAGCGCCGCGACGGGCAGCACAGCGATAGGGAGCTGTAACGCCCGCCCCAGTCGCTGGAAGAAACCTAGAATATTCATTTTTATACCCCCTATGAAACTCCGTTGAGCCTCATCACCAACAATTTTTTATTGTTAAACCAACCCTGTTACGCGGCCGTTTTACACAGACTGTTTGAGTGTGTGGAAATTTAATTCGCCTCGCAAATTAAACGCGCATTTTTTGTGATTACAATCACCAAATATCGTTATTTACACTCCTGGTTACTGGCTAAGAATAAAAACTTATTTTATGATTCAAAAAATCAGGACGAACTGCCCCTCTCCCGGCGCAATCTGAGTTACGCTTAAAACGTACAGGCAGCAGTTCGCCAACGTTAATTTCACACTGTGTAGAGGTAAACAATGAGACTGATCCCCCTGACGAGTGCCGAACAGGTCGGTAAATGGGCTGCCCGCCATATCGTTAACCGCATCAACGCATTTAAACCGACTGCGGATCGTCCGTTTGTGCTTGGCCTACCCACCGGCGGCACACCGCTTACCGCCTACAAAGCGCTGGTTGAAATGCACAAAGCGGGCCAGGTCAGCTTCCAGAACGTTGTGACCTTTAACATGGACGAATATGTCGGCCTGCCAAAAGAGCACCCGGAGAGCTACCACAGCTTTATGCACCGCAACTTTTTTGACCACGTTGATATTCCCGCAGAAAACATCAACCTGCTCAATGGTAATGCGCCGGATATTGACGCAGAATGTCGCCGTTATGAAGAAAAAATTCGTGCCTACGGCAAAATTCACCTGTTTATGGGCGGCGTAGGCAACGACGGGCACATCGCGTTTAACGAACCGGCCTCCTCGCTGGCCTCCCGCACCCGAATTAAGACCTTGACCCATGACACCCGCGTGGCAAACTCCCGCTTTTTTGACGGCGATGTCAGTCTGGTGCCGAAATATGCCCTGACCGTTGGCGTAGGCACCCTGCTGGATGCTGAAGAGGTGATGATTCTGGTGCTGGGCAACGTTAAGGCGCAGGCGTTGCAGGCGGCAGTGGAAGGCAACGTTAACCATATGTGGACGATCAGCTGCCTGCAGCTGCATCCGAAAGCGGTAGTGGTGTGCGACGAGCCGTCAACGATGGAGCTAAAGGTGAAGACGCTCAAATACTTCACTGAATTAGAAGCGGAAAATATCAAAGGTCTGTAACATTTTTACCCGGGGGTTGTTATGTATGCTTTAACCCAGTGCCGTATTTTTACCGGCCATGAAATTCTGGACGATCATGCGCTGATCGTCGTTGATGGTCTTATCGACCGACTCTGCCCGCAGGCAGACCTGCCGCCAACGATTGAGCAGCGCTCGCTCAACGGCGCCTATCTGGCCCCCGGTTTTATCGACCTGCAGCTGAACGGCTGCGGCGGCGTGCAGTTTAACGATACCGCCGAGGCGGTGAGCGTAGAGACGCTGGAGATTATGCAGCGCGCCAACGAACAGTCGGGCTGCACCAGCTTTTTACCGACGCTGATCACTACCAGCGACGATCTGATGAAACAGGGCGTGCAGGTGATGCGCGACTACCTGGCTAAGTATCCGCACCAGGCGCTGGGCCTGCATCTGGAAGGCCCCTGGCTCAACGTGGTGAAAAAAGGCACCCACGATCCTGACTTTGTGCGTCGCCCGGACAGCGATCTGGTCGATTTTCTCTGCGCCAATGCCGATGTGATTACCAAACTGACCCTGGCCCCGGAGATGGTTGACCCTGCCGTGATCCGCCAGCTGACGGCTGCAGGCATTGTCGTGTCTGCTGGTCACTCCAACTCGACTCTCGTCGAGGCGAAAGCCGGTTTCCGCGCGGGTATTACTTTTGCCACCCACCTTTTTAACGCCATGCCCTACATCACCGGGCGCGAACCGGGTTTAACCGGCGCGGTTCTTGATGATGCGGACGTCTACTGCGGCATTATCGTGGATGGTTTACACGTTGATTTTACTAACGTTCGGATGGCGAAGCGCCTGAAGGGCGATAAGCTCTGTCTGGTCACCGACGCGACCGCCGCAGCGGGGGCAGTCATTGACGAATTTATTTTTGCTGGTAAAACAATATACTACCGTAATGGACTCTGTGTAGATGAGAACGGCACCCTGAGTGGTTCGGCACTGACCATGATCGAAGGGGTAGCGAATCTTGTTGAACACGTCGGCGTTGCGCTGGACGAAGCGCTGCGTATGGCAACGCTCTACCCGGCCCGCGCCATCGGCGTTGATAAACTGTTAGGCAGCATCGCACCAGGCATGGTGGCGAACCTGACCGCGTTTACCCACGACTATAAAGTAATTAAGACCATCGTTAATGGTAACGAGGTCATCATCGAGTAAGTAAAAGTATGACATCAGGCGGACAAGCTCAGATTGGTAACGTTGACCTCGTAAAACAACTCAATGGCGCGGCTGTTTACCGCCTGATCGATCAGCATGGCCCTATCTCGCGGATCCAGATTGCCGAGCAGAGCCAGCTTGCCCCCGCCAGCGTGACAAAAATCACGCGACAGCTTATTGAGCGCGGTTTGATTAAAGAGGTCGATCAGCAGGCCTCGACCGGTGGTCGCCGCGCCATCTCTATTGTTACCGAGACGCGTAACTTCAATGCGATTGGCGTGCGTCTCGGCCGCCACGACACGACCCTGACGCTCTACGATCTCAGCAGCAAGGTGCTGGCGGAAGAGCACTATCCCCTGCCGGAGCGCACCCAGGAGACGTTAGAGCATGCCCTCCTGAACACCATCGCTACCTTTATTGACGCCTGCCAGCGTAAAACCCGCGAGCTGATTGCTATCTCGGTGATCCTGCCGGGGCTGGTGGATCCGGAGAGCGGCGTGATCCGCTATATGCCGCATATTCAGGTGGAGAACTGGGGGCTGGTTAGCGCGCTGGAAAAACGTTTTAAGCTGACCTGCTTTGTCGGGCACGATATTCGCAGCCTGGCGCTGGCCGAGCACTACTTTGGTGCAAGCCAGGACTGTGAGGACTCAATTCTGGTGCGCGTTCATCGTGGTACCGGGGCGGGGATCATCTCGAACGGACGCATCTTTATTGGCCGTAACGGCAACGTGGGCGAGATTGGCCATATTCAGGTCGAGCCGCTGGGAGAGCGCTGCCACTGCGGTAACTTTGGCTGTCTGGAGACCGTGGCGGCCAACGCCGCTATTGAACAGCGGGTGCGGCACCTGCTTGAACAGGGCTACCAGAGCCGCGTCACGCTGGACGACTGCTCAATCAAAGCGATCTGTAAAGCGGCCAACAAAGGCGACGCGCTGGCCTGCGAGGTGATTGAGTACGTTGGCCGTCACCTGGGCAAAACCATCGCCATCGCCATTAACCTGTTTAACCCGCAGAAGATTGTTATTGCCGGCGAGATTGTCGAAGCGGAGAAGGTGCTGCTGCCCGCCATTGAGGGCTGCATCAATACTCAGGCGCTGAAGGCATTTCGCAAGAACCTGCCGGTGGTGCGCTCGACGCTGGATCACCGCTCGGCCATCGGTGCCTTTGCGCTGGTGAAACGCGCCATGCTCAACGGCTCGCTGCTGCAGCATCTGCTGGAGGAGTAGCGCGATTCCCGTAGTTAAACAGAACCACGTCTCATGGCGTGGTTTTTTCATTTTCATCTATCCATAAGATAACCTGCATCAAAAAAAACGCCTGAAAATTGAATAATCATCAATAACCAGCGTCTAACTCTGTGCTTTTTTCACTATTCAGCAATCGCGATTGCTCTTTTTAATTTCACCTCCCTAAAACCCTTGCGCCTGGCTGCGCTTTGCGGCATTTTCTTAATCAAGCAATAAGACAACGCGATGACGCAACGTCTGCAAACTCACAACACGAAGCAACATCACAGGGTTAACGGAGAAGGTTATGTGTTCAATTTTTGGCGTACTGGATATTAAAACGGATGCAGGTGAGCTGCGTAAGAAAGCGCTGGAGCTATCCCGCCTGATGCGCCATCGCGGTCCTGACTGGTCCGGCGTATACGCAAGCGATAAAGCAATTCTGGCCCACGAACGTCTCTCCATTGTTGACGTCAACGCTGGCGCACAGCCGCTCTACAACGCCCAAAAAACCCATGCCCTGGCCGTTAACGGTGAAATCTACAACCATCAGGCTCTGCGCGCCGAGTATGGCGATCGCTACGCCTTCCAGACCGGCTCCGACTGCGAAGTGATCCTCGCGCTGTATCAGGAGAAAGGTCCAGAGTTCCTCGATGAGCTGCAGGGCATGTTTGCCTTCGTTCTCTACGATAGTGAAAAAGATGCTTACCTGATTGGCCGTGACCATATCGGTATCATCCCGCTGTACATGGGCTACGACGAACACGGCAACATGTACGTGGCGTCTGAAATGAAAGCCCTGGTACCGGTCTGCCGCACCATTAAAGAGTTCCCGGCAGGCAGCTACCTGTGGAGCCAGGACGGTGAGATCCGCAGCTACTACCAGCGCGACTGGTTTGAGTACGACGCGGTTAAAGACAACGTGACCGATAAAGCCGAGCTGCGCCAGGCCCTGGAAGATGCGGTGAAGACGCACCTGATGTCCGACGTGCCTTACGGCGTGCTGCTCTCCGGTGGTCTCGATTCGTCAATCATCTCCGCCATCACCAAAAAATTTGCTGCACGCCGCGTGGAAGATCAGGAGAAATCAGAGGCCTGGTGGCCGCAGCTGCACTCCTTCGCCGTGGGCCTGGAAGGCGCGCCGGATCTGAAAGCGGCCCAGGCCGTTGCCGATCATCTCGGTACGGTGCACCATGAGATCCACTTCACCGTGCAGGAAGGCCTGGACGCCATCCGCGACGTGATCTACCACATTGAGACCTATGACGTGACCACCATCCGCGCCTCAACGCCGATGTACCTGATGTCACGTAAGATCAAAGCGATGGGTATCAAGATGGTGCTGTCGGGGGAAGGCTCTGACGAAGTGTTTGGCGGTTACCTCTACTTCCACAAAGCGCCGGATGCCAAAGAGCTGCATGAAGAGACCGTGCGTAAGCTGCAGGCGCTGCATATGTTTGACTGCGCCCGTGCTAACAAAGCGATGTCGGCTTGGGGCGTAGAGGCGCGCGTGCCCTTCCTGGATAAAAACTTCCTCGACGTGGCAATGCGTATCAACCCGCAGGATAAGATGTGCGGCAACGGCAAAATGGAGAAACACGTGCTGCGTGAGTGCTTCGAGTCCTACCTGCCGGCAAGCGTAGCATGGCGTCAGAAAGAGCAGTTCTCTGATGGCGTAGGCTACAGCTGGATCGACACCCTGAAAGAGGTGGCGGCGCAGCAGGTAACCGACCAGCAGCTGGAGACCGCCAGCTACCGCTTCCCGTACAACACGCCGACCTCTAAAGAGGCGTACCTCTACCGTGAAGTGTTTGAAGAGCTGTTCCCGGTTGCCAGCGCAGCCGAGTGCGTGCCTGGCGGTCCGTCCGTCGCCTGCTCCTCTGCAAAAGCGATTGAGTGGGATGAAGCGTTCAAAACCATGAACGATCCATCAGGCCGTGCGGTAGGCGTTCACCAGTCCGCCTACTGATAGATAAAGTAGCGTGATGATAACGGGTCCTGCGGGATCCGTTTTTGTTGGTTTTGATCCTGTTATCTCTCAATTAAAATCAAGATATAAGCAATAATTGCCGAATTATACGCCAGGCTGTTCGCAACCTAACCAAACAGTCACATTCTGGCAATTTTCGATGAAAAAGGTGTTGACGCTGAAAGGCCCAATACGCATAATGCGCCCCGCAACGCCGATAAGGTAACGCGAAAAAAAAGATGGCTACGTAGCTCAGCTGGTTAGAGCACATCACTCATAATGATGGGGTCACAGGTTCGAATCCCGTCGTA
>DAMBQR010000008.1:72334-94450 GCA_032055545.1 Pseudescherichia sp.
GGCACCGGTTTTTGATACCGGCATTCCCTGGTTCGAATCCAGGTACCCCAGCCACTTTTTTCGACTCTCGTGTTAACACGTTTGTCTTGAGTAATTAGAAGTGCAATTTGGCTACTTAGCTCAGCTGGTTAGAGCACATCACTCATAATGATGGGGTCACAGGTTCGATTCCCGTAGTAGCCACTCTATTCTGATGAGTATCTTTAAGATGCTTATGACGTAAAAAATTGTTGGGGTATCGCCAAGCGGTAAGGCACTGGATTCTGATTCCAGCATTCCGAGGTTCGAATCCTCGTACCCCAGCCAATTTCAAAAAGACGTTTACGCAAGTGAACGCACCCTGTTGGGGTATCGCCAAGCGGTAAGGCACTGGATTCTGATTCCAGCATTCCGAGGTTCGAATCCTCGTACCCCAGCCACATAAAACAAAAAAGCTCGCTTCGGCGGGCTTTTTTGTTTTTGTGCTTTGCACATATTATTGTGCCGGGCTGCCCCGGCATCGACGTTACAGGCCTAGCGCATACTTTAGCGCCTGCGTTTTCAGCACCCCGGCGCGCTGGGCCGCCATCAGCCCCATATTGCGCAGCACGCGCAGCGGACCGAGGTTATTGCTAAACCCGGCATAGAAGAGATCCATACCGCTCTGCATGATGTAGTTGTCCGCCATCCGCCGGGTCTGGTAGCGCTTCAGCACGCGCTGGCTGGCCCACGCCTCGCCCTGGCCGCGGGCATTGATCAACACCTCCAGCAGCGCATCAACATCGCGATAGCCAAGGTTCACCCCCTGCCCTGCCAGCGGGTGGATCGTGTGGGCGGCATCACCTACCAGCGCCAGCCCCGGCTTCACATACTGCAAGGCGTGGCGGCGGGTCAGCGGGAAGGCACCGGCAGCAACCGGCGTCACCTTCCCCAGCCGCGCCGGGAAGAACTTCTCAATCTCTCGCTGCAGCTGCGGCATCGTCAAGGTTCGCAGCTGACGAATGCGCGCCGGGGTGTCGTACCACACCAGCGACGCCCAGCGATCGAACAGCGGCAGGAAGGCGTGCGGTCCGTGCGGGGTAAACTGCTGCCAGGTGCTGTCACCCGGATCCTTTTCACACTCAACGGTGATCAGCATACAGGACTGCTGGTACTGCCAGGCGTGAATGCCAATCCCCGCCCACTGCCGTACCTGCGAGTTTGCGCCGTCTGCACCAATCACCAGCGTTGCCAGCAGCGTCTCGTCATTATCGAACACCAGCTCATGCTGATGACCATGCGTGTGCATTGCCTTGAGCATCGCCGGCGCGCGCAGTGTCACCTGCGGATGGGCCTCCAGCGCATCCCACAGCGCACGCTGCAGCACGTTATTCTCAACCATATAGCCCAGCTGCGGCAGCTTAAGATCGCTGGCATCAAAGACTACGTGGGCGTTCTCCCACTCCCATGTCTCCAGCCTGCGCCAGGGGTGGCAGCGCATCGCCAGCACGCTGTCCCAGACGCCCAGTCCGCGCAGCAGTGCCACAGATGCGGTGCTTATCGCAGAAATGCGCACGTCCGGCGCTATACTGGCGTCAAACTCAGGGGGAGCGGCCTGCTCGATCACCGTGACCGCAAAACCATGCTGCGCCAGGCCAAGCGCCAGCGCGCCGCCGACCATCCCGCCGCCAACTACGGCAACTTCAGTTGGTTGATTTACCATGGTCAATTGTCCTTATTTGTAATTCCCTTAAGTTTACAGGATTTTCGATTTTATGGGGTCGGGAGATGAACTATGGTCAGCGCCCGACCAAAGCATTACAATACGCGGCCTGAAATTCTCGCGTTTAATAGAGCAAGTCGATGACCAAAAAACTCCATATTAAAACCTGGGGCTGTCAGATGAACGAGTATGATTCATCGAAGATGGCCGATCTGCTGGATGCCACCCACGGCTATCAGCTGACCGACGTGGCGGAAGAGGCAGACCTGCTGCTGCTCAACACCTGCTCTATCCGCGAGAAGGCTCAGGAGAAGGTGTTCCATCTGCTTGGGCGCTGGAAACTCTTGAAAGAGAAGAACCCGGATCTGATTATTGGCGTCGGCGGCTGCGTGGCCTCCCAGGAGGGCGATCTTATTCGCCAGCGCGCCCGCTGCGTTGATATCGTTTTTGGGCCTCAGACCCTGCACCGCCTGCCGGAGATGATCAACTCCGTGCGCGGCAACCGCAGCCCGATCGTTGACATCAGCTTCCCGGAAATCGAAAAGTTTGACCGCCTGCCGGAGCCGCGCGCCGACGGCCCGACCGCCTTCGTCTCTATCATGGAAGGCTGCAATAAATATTGTACCTACTGCGTGGTGCCCTATACCCGTGGTGAAGAGGTCAGCCGCCCGTGCGACGACATCCTGTTTGAGATCGCCCAGCTGGCGGCACAGGGCGTGCGTGAGGTTAACCTGCTAGGCCAGAACGTCAACGCCTGGCGCGGTGAAAACTACGACGGCACCACCGGATCGTTTGCCGAACTGCTGCGCCTGGTGGCTGCCATCGACGGCATCGACCGTATCCGTTTTACCACCAGCCACCCGATTGAGTTTACCGACGATATCATTGAGGTTTACCGCGATACGCCCGAGCTGGTGAGCTTCCTGCACCTGCCGGTACAGAGCGGCGCGGATCGCGTCCTGAACCTGATGGGCCGAACCCATACTGCGCTGGAGTACAAAGCGATTATCCGCAAGCTGCGTGCGGCGCGTCCGGATATCCAGATCAGCTCCGACTTTATCGTCGGCTTCCCAGGGGAAACCACCCAGGATTTCGAGCAGACCATGAAGCTGATCGCCGAGGTCAACTTTGACGTAAGCTTCAGCTTTATCTTCTCTGCCCGTCCGGGCACCCCGGCCGCCGACATGGTCGATGACGTGCCTGAAGCGGATAAGAAGCAGCGCCTCTATATCCTGCAGGAGCGCATCAACCAGCAGGCGATGGCCTGGAGCCGCAAGATGATCGGCACCACCCAGCGTATCCTGGTGGAGGGCACCTCCCGCAAGAGCATTATGGAGCTGTCCGGCCGTACCGAGAACAACCGCGTGGTTAACTTCGAGGGTACGCCTGACATGATCGGCAAGTTCGTGGACGTTGAGATCACCGATGTCTATACTAATTCATTGCGCGGTAACGTTGTGCGCACCGAAGCGGAGATGGGCCTGCGCGTAACCGAAACGCCGGAATCGGTCATTGCCCGCACCCGTAAAGAGAACGAACTGGGCGTCGGTCTCTACCAGCCCTGATCCCCCCGGCCTGCCCCTCCGGCAGGCCTTGTTTTTTCCGCCCATTGCCCCCATATCACTACTCCATCCGGCCAGTCAGGTAAAAGAGGAATCGATTGAATACTGAAACCCGTGAAATCACCCTTGAACCAGCTGACAATGCCCGTCTGCTGAGTTTATGCGGCCCGTTTGACGACAATATCAAACAGCTTGAACGTCGCCTGGGCATCGAAATTAACCGCCGCGATAACCACTTTAAACTCACCGGACGCACGATTAGCGTGAACGCCGCCGCCGATATTCTGCGCAGCCTCTACGTTGATACCGCCCCGATGCGCGGCCAAACCCAGGATATTGAACCCGAGCAGATCCATCTGGCGATCAAAGAGGCCCGCGTGCTGGAGCAGAGCGCCGAGAGCGTGCCGGAGTATGGCAAAGCGGTCAATATCAAAACCAAGCGCGGGGTCATCAAACCGCGTACGCCAAACCAGGCGCAGTACATTGCTAATATTCTCGACCATGACATCACCTTCGGCATTGGGCCGGCAGGGACAGGGAAAACCTACCTCGCCGTGGCCGCCGCCGTCGATGCCCTGGAGCGCCAGGACGTTCGCCGTATTCTGCTGACCCGTCCGGCGGTAGAGGCAGGTGAGAAGCTCGGCTTCCTGCCAGGCGATCTGAGCCAGAAGGTTGACCCCTATCTGCGTCCGCTGTACGACGCGCTGTTTGAGATGCTGGGCTTTGAGAAGGTCGAGAAGCTGATGGAGCGTAACGTGATTGAAGTTGCGCCGCTGGCCTACATGCGCGGCCGTACGCTCAATGACGCCTTTATCATTCTCGATGAGAGTCAGAACACCACCATCGAACAGATGAAGATGTTCCTGACGCGTATCGGCTTTAACTCGAAAGCGGTGATCACCGGGGATATCACCCAGGTTGATCTGCCGCGCAGCACCAAGTCCGGCCTGCGCCACGCCATTGAAGTGCTGGCAGAGGTCGATGAAATTAGCTTTAACTTCTTCCACAGCGAAGACGTGGTGCGCCACCCGGTGGTTGCCCGTATCGTTACCGCCTATGAGGCGTGGGAAGAGACAGAGCAGAAACGTAAAGCCGAGCTGGCCGCCGAGCGTAAGCGCGAAGCCCAGCAGCAGGAGCATGAGCAGAAATGAGTTCGGTAATCCTCGATTTACAGCTGGCGTGTGATGACGCGAGCGGCCTGCCAGACGAAGCACAGTTTCAGGGCTGGCTGAACGCGGTGATCCCGCAGTTTCAGGAGGAGTCCGAAGTGACGATCCGCCTCGTGGATGAGGCGGAGAGCCACGAGCTTAATCTGACCTGGCGCGGCAAGGACAAACCCACCAACGTGCTCTCGTTCCCGTTTGAGGCACCGCCGGGCATCGAGCTGCCGCTGCTTGGCGACCTGATTATCTGCCGCCAGGTAGTTGAGCGGGAGGCGCGCGAGCAGGAGAAGCTGCTGGAGGCGCACTGGGCACACATGGTGATACATGGCAGTCTGCACCTGCTGGGCTACGATCATATTGAAGATGACGAGGCGGAAGAGATGGAGAGCCTGGAAACAGAGATAATGCTTGCTCTGGGCTATGAGGATCCGTACATTGCCGAGAAGGAGTAGCCGGTATCCCGGCTGCCCCTGAGCCGTCTGGCGCTGAGTTTGCGCGCCGGACAACAAATTTATTAACATGAGAACCCATACGACGCCATGAGCGACGACAATTCACACAGTAGCGACCCTCTTAACAGCAGCAAAAAGGGATTCTTCTCCCTCTTACTGAGCCAGCTCTTTCACGGCGAACCAAAGAACCGTGATGAACTTCTGGCGCTTATCCGCGATTCCGGGCAGAACGAGCTTATCGATGAAGATACGCGCGACATGCTTGAAGGGGTAATGGATATTGCCGACCAGCGCGTTCGCGACATCATGATCCCCCGCTCGCAGATGATCACCCTGAAACGTAACCAGACGCTGGATGAGTGTCTCGATGTGATTATCGAGTCCGCCCACTCCCGCTTCCCGGTGATCAGTGAAGATAAGGATCATATCGAAGGGATTTTGATGGCCAAGGATCTGCTGCCCTTTATGCGCAGCGATGCCGAAGCCTTCAGCATGGAGAAAGTGCTCCGTCCGGCGGTTGTCGTCCCGGAGAGCAAACGGGTTGACCGGATGCTGAAAGAGTTCCGCTCACAGCGCTACCATATGGCGATCGTTATTGATGAGTTTGGCGGCGTCTCGGGCCTCGTGACCATCGAAGATATTCTTGAGCTTATCGTTGGCGAAATTGAAGATGAGTACGACGAAGAGGAAGATATCGATTTCCGCCAGCTGAGCCGTCACACCTGGACGGTACGCGCCCTGGCCTCCATTGAAGACTTCAATGAGTCCTTTGGTACCCACTTCAGCGATGAAGAGGTGGACACCATCGGCGGGCTGGTGATGCAGGCCTTTGGCCATCTGCCGGCACGGGGCGAATCCATCGACATCGATGGTTACCAGTTCAAGGTCGCCATGGCCGACAGCCGTCGTATTATTCAGGTTCACGTAAAAATGCCAGAAGACGCAGCGCAGCCTAAACTGGACGAGTAATTCACCTGGACGAGTAATGTAAATGGTATTTGCCTCACTGCTTGAGCGCCAGCGCGTACGTTTGCTGCTGGCACTGTTGTTTGGAGCCAGCGGAACGCTGGCTTTTTCTCCTTATGACTTCTGGCCCGCCGCGCTTATCTCCCTTATCGGCCTGCAAGGGCTGACGCTAAACCGTCGCCCACTCCAGGCGGCGGCAATTGGCTATGCATGGGGGTTTGGTCTCTTTGGCACCGGGATTAACTGGGTCTACGTCAGCATCGCCCAGTTTGGCGGCATGCCGGGACCGGTCAACGTCTTTCTCGTGGTGCTGCTGGCGGCCTATCTGTCGCTCTATACCGGTCTGTTCGCCGGGATCCTCTCCCGTCTCTGGCCCCGTACCAGCGTCATCCGCGTAGCCATCGCTGCGCCAGTGGTCTGGCAGCTCACCGAGTTTTTGCGCGGCTGGGTATTAACCGGCTTCCCGTGGCTGCAGTTTGGCTACAGCCAGATTGACGGCCCGCTGAAAGGGCTGGCCCCGGTGATGGGCGTCGAGGCGATCAACTTCCTGCTGATGGTAGTCAGCGGCCTGCTGGTGCTGGCAGCGGCTCACCGCAGCTGGCGCACCCTGGCGGTGGCGGTAGTGCTCTTTGCCCTCCCCTTCCCGCTGCGCTACATCCAGTGGTTTACGCCGGTAACGGAGCGCACCACCCAGGTCTCTCTGGTGCAGGGCAATATTCCACAGTCCCTGAAGTGGGATGAGGGGCAGCTGGAGAATACGCTTAATATCTATCTCAACGCTACCGAGCGGGAGATGGGCAAGTCGCAGCTGATTATCTGGCCGGAGTCAGCCATTCCGGATCTGGAGATCAATCAGCAGCGCTTCTTAAGCACGATGGACGACCTGCTGCGGGCGAAGGACACAACGCTGATCACCGGTATTGTTGATGCGCGTCTGAACAAGCAGAACCGCTACGACACCTATAACACCATCATTACGCTGGGCAAAGAGAGCGCGTACAGCTACAACTCCACGAATCGCTACAACAAAAACCATCTGGTGCCGTTTGGCGAGTTCGTGCCGCTGGAGTCTATTCTGCGTCCGCTGGCGCCGTTCTTCGACCTGCCGATGTCATCGTTCAGCCGCGGTCCCTACGTGCAGCCGCAGCTCTCGGCTCACGGCTTCGCGCTGACCCCGGCCATCTGCTATGAGATCATCCTCGGCGAGCAGGTGCGGGATAACTTCCGCCCGAACACCGACTTCCTGCTGACCATCTCTAACGATGCATGGTTTGGTAAGTCCATCGGTCCGTGGCAGCATTTCCAGATGGCGCGGATGCGCTCTCTGGAGCTGGCGCGTCCGCTGCTGCGCAGCACTAATAACGGCATTACCGCCGTGATTGGGCCGCAGGGTGAAATTCAGGCCATGCTGCCGCAGTTTACCCGTCAGGTGCTCACTACCAGGGTGACGCCGACCACTGGCCTGACGCCGTACGCCCGTACCGGCAGCTGGCCGCTGTGGATCCTTACCGCGCTGTTCGGCTTTGGCGCGGTGATCATGAGCCTGCGCCAGCGTCGCGTTAAATAATCTTTTCGCATTGCCCGGCGGCGCTTCGCTTGCCGGGCCTCCCCCTCCATAACCCCCTCTGCATATTCCAACCTGGCACAGCAATTGCTTAATAATATCAGGCAGCTGCGGATCGTTGCCGATGCGCCATAACGGTGCACCAGCAGTGAACACCTCAAGCACTAAAAAGGTGCAGCCAGGGTTTTCTGCCTCGAAATGGTGCGGTGCGCTTCGCAAAACGAAACAATAAAGCAGCAAAATGTTTACACCAAGCCACACTAAATGTTAACAAACACGCATAACACTGCATGCTTGTGCTGCAGGATATAACAACACAAACACACACACTGGGTATCAATGCGTCCCTGGCGCTGATGATGAAGGAGTTGGATATGCAATTACGTAAACTGACCGCGGCAATGCTGTTAGTGGGAATGAGCGCCGGTCTGGCACATGCCGAAGATGCAGCAGCGCCGGCAGCCGGCAGCACGCTCGATAAAATTGCCAAAAACGGCGTGATCGTAGTCGGCCACCGTGAGTCTTCCGTCCCGTTCTCTTACTATGACAACCAGCAGAAAGTTGTCGGCTACTCACAGGACTACTCCAATGCAATCGTTGAAGCCGTTAAAAAACAGCTCAACAAGCCCGATCTGCAGGTCAAGCTGATCCCGATCACCTCACAGAACCGTATTCCGCTGCTGCAGAACGGCACCTTTGATTTCGAGTGCGGCTCCACCACTAACAACCTCGAGCGCCAGAAGCAGGCCGCCTTCTCTAACACCATCTTCGTTGTAGGCACCCGCCTGTTGGCGAAAAAAGGCGGTGACGTTAAGGACTTCTCCGATCTTAAAGGCAAAGCGGTGGTGGTCACCTCCGGTACCACCTCTGAGGTGCTGCTGCACAAGCTGAACGACGAGCAGAAGATGGATATGCGCATCATCAGCGCCAAAGATCACGGCGACTCCTTCCGTACCCTGGAGAGCGGTCGTGCGGTGGCCTTTATGATGGATGACGCCCTGCTGGCGGGTGAACGTGCGAAGGCGAAGAAGCCGGACAACTGGGAGATCGTCGGCAAACCGCAGTCTGAAGAGGCCTACGGCTGCATGCTGCGTAAAGACGATCCGCAGTTTAAAAAGCTGATGGATGACACTATCGCCCAGGCGCAGACCTCCGGCGAAGCGGCGAAGTGGTTTGATAAGTGGTTCAAGAACCCTATTCCGCCGAAGAATCTGAACATGAACTTCGAACTCTCTAACGAGATGCAGACCCTGTTCAAAACGCCAAACGATAAAGCACTTAACTAACTAGAAACACAGGGCGACTATCGCCCTCTCGATTGACGGGAAGCACGGACAGACTAGACGCTGGAGGGTCGTTCCCCCATCCGGCGCGACGCTTACGCATAAAAAGGTGCGTAAAGCTTCTCACCAATCTTCGAGGGTAGCGCTGCTACCCTTTTTTTTCTGAGGTACACGTATGTCAATAGACTGGAACTGGGGTATTTTTCTGCAACAGGCCCCGTTCGGCAACACCACCTATTTAGGCTGGCTGTGGAGCGGTTTTCAGGTCACGGTCGCGCTGTCGATTACCGCCTGGATCATCGCATTTCTGGTCGGCTCGCTGTTCGGTATTCTCCGCACCGTGCCCAACCGTTTCCTCTCCGGGATCGGTACCCTCTACGTTGAGCTGTTCCGTAACGTTCCGCTGATCGTGCAGTTCTTTACCTGGTACTTAGTGGTACCTGAGCTGCTGCCGGAAGATCTCGGCATGTGGTTCAAGGCGGAACTCGATCCGAATATTCAGTTCTTCCTCTCGTCGATGATCTGCCTGGGGCTGTTCACCGCGGCGCGCGTCTGTGAGCAGGTGCGGGCGGCCATTCAGTCCCTGCCGCGCGGACAAAAGAACGCCGGGCTGGCGATGGGCCTGACGCTGCCGCAGACCTACCGCTACGTGCTGCTGCCCAACGCCTACCGCGTGATCGTGCCGCCGATGACCTCCGAGATGATGAACCTGGTGAAAAACTCCGCCATCGCCTCGACTATCGGGCTGGTGGATATGGCCGCGCAGGCGGGCAAGCTGCTGGACTACTCCGCCCACGCCTGGGAATCCTTTACCGCGATCACCCTCGCCTACGTGCTGATTAACGCCTTCATTATGCTGGTGATGAATCTGGTAGAACGTAAAGTTCGCCTGCCGGGCAATATGGGGAGCAAATAACGATGTATGAATTTGACTGGAGTTCCATTCTCCCGGCGATGCCCTACCTGCTGGACGGGCTGATTATCACGCTGAAAATTACTATTACTGCGGTGCTGGTCGGCATCGTCTGGGGCACCATTTTGGCGGTGCTGCGCCTGTCGAGCTTTAAGCCATTCGCCTGGTTCGCCACCGCCTACGTCAACGTGTTCCGCTCTATCCCGCTGGTGATGGTGCTGCTGTGGTTCTACCTGATTGTGCCAGGACTGCTGCAAAACGTGCTCGGCCTGTCGCCTACCACCGATATCCGCCTGATCTCGGCGATGGTGGCCTTCTCAATGTTTGAAGCCGCCTACTACTCGGAGATTATCCGCGCCGGTATCCAGAGCATCTCGCGCGGGCAGTCCAGCGCGGCGCTGGCCCTCGGGATGACCCACTGGCAGTCGATGAAGCTTATTATCCTGCCGCAGGCCTTCCGCGCCATGGTTCCGCTGCTGCTCACCCAGGGGATCGTCCTGTTCCAGGATACCTCGCTGGTGTACGTGCTCAGCCTGGCAGACTTCTTCCGTACCGCCTCCACCATCGGTGAGCGTGATGGTACTCAGGTAGAGATGATCCTCTTTGCCGGCGTGGTCTATTTTGCAATTAGTCTCAGTGCTTCACTGTTGGTCAGCTATCTGAAGAAAAGGACAGTTTAATGATTTCCCTGAAAAACGTTTCAAAATGGTATGGTCACTTTCAGGTGCTGACCGACTGCTCCACGGAAGTGAAAAAAGGTGAAGTGGTGGTGGTCTGCGGGCCGTCCGGCTCCGGTAAGTCAACGCTGATTAAAACCGTCAACGGCCTTGAGCCGGTGCAGCAGGGTGACATCATCGTCAACGGTACCAAGGTGACCGATAAGAAAACCAACCTTGCCGAGCTGCGCTCCCATGTCGGCATGGTGTTTCAGCACTTTGAGCTGTTTCCGCACCTGTCGATTATCGAGAACCTGACGCTAGCGCAGGTGAAGGTCCTGAAGCGCAACAAGGCGGCGGCGCGTGAGAAAGGCCTCAAGCTGCTGGAGCGCGTCGGGCTTACCGCCCATGCCGATAAGTTCCCGGCCCAGCTCTCCGGTGGCCAGCAGCAGCGCGTGGCCATCGCCCGCGCCCTGTGCATGGATCCGGTAGCGATGCTGTTTGACGAACCCACTTCTGCCCTCGATCCAGAGATGATTAACGAGGTGCTGGACGTGATGGTTGAGCTGGCGCAGGAGGGGATGACCATGATGGTGGTCACTCACGAGATGGGCTTTGCGCGCAAGGTGGCGACAAGGGTGATCTTTATGGACGAGGGCAAGATCGTCGAGGACTCCGCCAAAGAAGATTTCTTTGCTAATCCGAAATCCGAACGAGCAAAAGATTTCCTCGCCAAAATCCTGCACTAATCCAGGTAATCGCCGGGCGGCACTGCGTCTGCCCGGCTTACCTACTCTCTATTATGGCTCGAACGGCCGACGCTGGAACTGGTCATGGCCGCACTTCGGACAGAGCGGCAGCGCATCCGGGGTGTAGACCGCCAGATGATAGTGGCACTTCTCGCACACCAGGTTGCCCAGCCCCACTACCTCGCCGCTGTGATAGACCCCGTGGTGGTTCAGATCCTGAAACACCTCGCGCCACTCCAGCTGGGTTTTATCAGTGATGTCCGCCAGCTCCTGCCACAGGCTCTCTTTAATCACCCGCATAAATACGCTGTCGGTCACCTCGCTCTGGCTTTCACCATAGCTGCGGGCAAACTCTTCGAGGTCGCGACGCAGGGCACGCGTCAGCTCCTCGACTTCGGTTGGCGTTAACTCGCCCGTCTGGGTGACGCGTAGCCGCGCCTGCTCCACCAGCGCATCGATATCCCGATCGCCACTGCGCAGGCGCTCGGTGAGCGTCGCAACCTGTTCACGATAATATTGAGCAACCTTGTTCATCCTTTCGCCTCCGGGCTGGGTAACGTCTTCTAATAATAGACCTTATTTTCCCACCGCTTTGCTACCCTGGGCACAGCCTGTGTAAATTCATGCAATGATGCCAGTCGGTCCTTTTCACCGCCGTCAGTGCGAAAGGCTGTTTTGAGACTGGCGTTTGGGCTATGCTATGCGGATCTTACACACCACATCTTAATGCTACGCTTGTAGCTGTATTGAAAACAGGACCACTGGCTGCCATGCAAGAGCAATACCGCCCGGAAGAGATAGAATCCAAAGTCCAGCTTCACTGGGAAGAGAAGCGCACATTTGAAGTCACTGAAGATGAGAGCAAAGAGAAGTATTACTGCCTCTCTATGCTTCCCTATCCTTCTGGCCGGCTACACATGGGCCACGTGCGTAACTACACCATTGGCGATGTGATCTCCCGCTATCAGCGCATGCTGGGTAAAAACGTGCTGCAGCCTATCGGCTGGGATGCGTTCGGCCTGCCGGCTGAAGGTGCAGCGGTAAAAAATAACACCGCGCCCGCCCCGTGGACCTACGACAACATCAACTACATGAAAAACCAGCTCAAAATGCTGGGCTTTGGCTATGACTGGAGCCGCGAGCTGGCAACCTGCACCCCGGAATACTACCGCTGGGAGCAGAAATTCTTCACCGAGCTGTATAAGAAAGGCCTGGTCTACAAGAAGACCTCAGCGGTGAACTGGTGCCCGAACGACCAGACCGTACTGGCTAACGAACAGGTGATCGACGGCTGCTGCTGGCGCTGCGACACCAAGGTTGAGCGTAAAGAGATCCCGCAGTGGTTTATCAAAATCACCGCCTACGCTGACGAGCTGCTGAACGATCTTGATCATATGGATCAGTGGCCAGACACCGTTAAAACCATGCAGCGCAACTGGATCGGCCGCTCTGAAGGCGTGGAGATCACCTTTGACGTCGAAAACAGCGACGACAAGCTGACCGTCTATACCACCCGTCCGGACACCTTTATGGGCGTCACCTACCTGGCGGTTGCGGCGGGCCACCCGCTGAGCACCCAGGCGGCGGCCTACAACCCGGCGCTGGGCGACTTCATTGCCGAATGTCGCAACACCAAGGTTGCCGAAGCAGATATGGCGACCATGGAGAAGAAAGGCGTCGATACCGGCGTGCGTGCTATTCACCCGCTGACCGGCGAAACAATTCCGGTCTGGGCGGCGAACTTCGTGCTGATGGAGTACGGTACCGGCGCAGTGATGGCCGTCCCGGGCCACGACCAGCGCGACTATGAGTTTGCCACTAAATATGATTTAGAGATCAAGCCGGTTATCCTCGCGGCCGACGGTACCGAGCCGGATCTCAGCGCTCAGGCGCTGACCGAAAAAGGCGTACTGTTTAACTCTGGCGAGTTTGACGGTCTGGGCTTCGAAGCCGCGTTTAACGCCATTGCCGACAAACTGGCGGCGAACGGCGTTGGCGAGCGTAAGGTCAACTACCGCCTGCGTGACTGGGGCGTCTCCCGTCAGCGCTACTGGGGCGCGCCAATTCCCATGGTGACGCTGGAAGATGGCACCGTGCTGCCGACTCCGGAAGACCAGCTGCCGGTGATCCTGCCGGAAGACGTGGTGATGGACGGCATTACCAGCCCGATCAAAGCTGACCCCGAGTGGGCGAAGACCACCGTTAACGGCCAGCCTGCGCTGCGTGAAACCGACACCTTCGACACCTTTATGGAGTCCTCCTGGTACTATGCGCGCTACACCTGCCCGCAGTACAACGAGGGGATGCTGGATCCGGACGCGGCCAACTACTGGCTGCCGGTGGACATCTACATCGGCGGTATCGAACACGCCATCATGCACCTGCTCTACTTCCGCTTCTTCCACAAGCTGATGCGCGACGCGGGTATGGTCAACTCTGATGAGCCAGCGAAGCAGCTGCTCTGCCAGGGCATGGTACTGGCGGATGCCTTCTACTACGTGGGCGCAAACGGCGAGCGTAACTGGGTCTCTCCGAAAGAGGCTATCGTCGAGCGCGATGAGAAAGGCCGCATCGTGAAGGCGCAGGACGCGGCGGGTCATGAGCTGGTGTATACCGGCATGAGCAAGATGTCCAAGTCGAAAAACAACGGCATCGACCCGCAGGAGATGGTAGAGCGTTACGGCGCGGACACCGTACGTCTGTTTATGATGTTCGCCTCACCGGCGGATATGACCCTCGAGTGGCAGGAGTCCGGCGTTGAGGGGGCAAACCGCTTCCTGAAGCGCGTCTGGAAGCTGGTCTACGAGCACACGTCCCAGGGCAGTGCCCCTGCACTGGATGTGGCTGCGCTGAGCGAAGATCAGCAGGCGCTGCGCCGTGACGTGCATAAAACCATTGCTAAAGTGACCGACGATATTGGTCGCCGTCAGACCTTCAACACCGCCATTGCGGCGATCATGGAGCTGATGAACAAGCTGGCGAAAGCGCCGCTGGAAGGCGAGCTGGATCGCGCCCTGATGCAGGAAGCGCTGCTGGCGGTTGTCCGTATGCTGAACCCGTTCACGCCGCATGCCAGCTTCACCCTCTGGCAGGAGCTGAAAGGCGAAGGCGATATCGATAATGCGCCGTGGCCGGTGGCTGACGAGCAGGCGATGGTGGAAAACACCACCCTGGTTGTGGTGCAGGTAAACGGTAAAGTACGCGGTAAGATCACCGTGCCTGTTGACGCCAGCGAAGAGCAGGTGCGCGAGCGCGCAGCTCAGGAGCCGCTGGTGGCAAAATATCTTGATGGCGTTACCGTGCGTAAAGTGATTTACGTTGCAGGTAAACTGCTCAATCTGGTCGTTGGCTAAGCGCGGGAGGAAGCGTGCGATTTCTAACAACACTCTTGTTGTCATTGGCGGTGCTGGTCACCGCCGGATGTGGCTGGCACCTGCGTAACAGCTCAGCGATCCCTGACGAGATGAAAACGATGATTTTCGATTCGTCAGATCCCAACGGTCCGCTAAGCCGGGCAGTACGATCGCAGCTGCGCCTGAACGGCGTCACGCTGGTAGAGAAAAGCTCCGTGCGCCAGGATGTACCTTCCCTGCGCCTGGGGGAGGCAAACATTAGCCAGGATACTGCGTCCATCTTCCGCGACGGGCGTACGGCTGAGTACCAGATGGTAATGCGAGTGCAGGCGTCAGTGCTGATCCCAGGCGAAGGGATCTATCCGCTGCACACCACCGTTTATCGTTCATTCTTTGATAACCCGCAGACCGCGCTGGCGAAAGATGCCGAGCAGGATATGATCATCAACGAAATGTACGATAAAGCTGCGGAACAGCTGATCCGTCAGCTGCCGAGCGTACAAACGGCAGAGAAGCAGGAGAAGATAGCGGAAGCCAAAGCGGCCTCTACCTCCTCTCGCGTCTCCACGACGCTGGGTAACTGATGTTAAAGCTGTACCCTGAACAGCTCCGCGCGCAGCTCAATGAAGGGCTGCGCGCAGCCTATCTGCTGCTGGGCAACGATCCGTTGCTGCTGCAGGAGAGTCAGGATGCGGTGCGCCAGGCGGCCGCAGCCCAGGGCTTTGATGAACATCACTCCGTTGCGCTCGATGCCAGCACCGACTGGACCGCCCTCTTCTCTCTCTGCCAGGCCATGAGCCTGTTCGCCAGCCGTCAGACGCTGCTGCTCCAGTTGCCGGACAACGGTCCCAATGCGGCCATCAACGAACAGCTTGCTACCCTGATCGGACTGCTGCATGACGATCTGCTGCTGATCGTGCGTGGCAACAAACTCACCAAAGCGCAGGAGAACGCCGCCTGGTTTACCGCCCTGGCTAACCGTGCTGTGCAGGTCACCTGTCAGACGCCGGAGCAGGCGCAGCTTCCACGCTGGGTGGCGAATCGCGCAAAGCAGAACCATCTGCAGCTCGATGATGCCGCCAACCAGCTGCTCTGCTACTGCTACGAGGGCAACCTGCTGGCGCTAGCGCAGGCGCTGGACCGGCTCTCCCTGCTCTGGCCCGACGGCAAACTCACGCTGCCACGCGTCGAGCAGGCGGTGAACGATGCTGCCCACTTTACCCCTTTCCACTGGGTCGATGCCCTGCTGGCAGGCAAGAGCAAACGCGCCCTGCATATTTTGCAGCAGCTGAAGCTGGAGGCCAGCGAGCCGGTGATCCTGCTGCGTACGTTGCAGCGTGAACTGTTGCTGCTGTTGAATGTAAAGCGCCAGATGGCGCAGACGTCGCTGCGCACCCTCTTTGATAAGCACAGGGTGTGGCAGAACCGCCGTGCCGTCACTACCGAGGCGCTAAATCGCCTTAGCCATGCTCAGCTTCGCCAGGCTGTACATCTCCTGAGTCGTACCGAGCTAACCGTTAAGCAGGACTACGGCCAGTCGGTCTGGGCCGAGCTGGAGGGGATCTCTCTGCTACTCTGTCATAAGACGTTGGCAGACGTATTTATAGAGGGATGAGATGGATCAACTGCAAGCCCTGTTTGGCGGGACCTTCGATCCCGTTCACTACGGCCACCTTTTACCGGTAGAGGCGCTGGCAGAGGCGATTAACCTGACGCGGGTGATCGTCATGCCAAACAACGTGCCGCCCCACCGTCCGCAGCCGGAGGCCACCAGCCAGCAGCGTAAGGCTATGCTGGCGCTGGCTATTGCTGACCGTCCGTTGTTTACCCTCGACGAGCGGGAGCTGCAGCGCGACACGCCATCATATTCGGCAGAAACGCTGGCGGCATGGCGTCAGGAGAGCGGCCCTGACCGCCCGCTGGCCTTTATTATCGGCCAGGACTCGCTGCTCACCTTCCCGACCTGGTACCGCTACGACACTATTCTTCGCTACTGCCATCTGATTGTCTGCCGCCGCCCCGGCTATGCGCTGGCGATGCGCGAGGCGGTGCATCAGCGCTGGCTTGAACAGCACCTGACGGCGGATCCCCGCGCGCTGCATACCCTGCCCGCCGGAAAAATTTTCCTCGCCCAGACGCCGTGGTTTGACATCTCTGCCACGCAAATTCGCCAGCGGCTGCGGCAGAATCAGCCCTGTGACGATCTGCTCCCGCCCGCCGTACTCGACTATATTATGCAGCAGGGGCTGTACCGTTAATCCATACCCTATAAGGAGAGTACGCGATGCGTCTTTGGCTTGTCCGACACGGAGAGACAGAAGCAAACGTGGCCAGGCTTTACAGCGGACACTCCCCCACCCCGCTTACGCCGCGCGGTATTGGCCAGGCGCAAACGCTGCGCACGCTGCTGGCAGACGTCCCGTTTGACGTGGCGATTTGCAGCGCGCTTGAGCGGGCGCAGCATACTGCCCGGCTGGTTCTCGATGCCCGTGAGGTTCCCGTCCACACCTCGGCGCTGCTTAACGAGATGTTTTTCGGGGACTGGGAGATGCGCCACCACCGCGATCTTACCCTTGAGGATGCCCAGCGCTACGCCGCCTGGTGCAGCGACTGGCAGACCGCTGTCCCCACCAATGGTGAAGGGTTTCAGGACTTTACCGCTCGTGTACAGCAGTTTATTGCCCGTCTTGCAGAGTGGGATGCCCATGAAAACGTGCTGATTGTCAGCCATCAGGGGGTACTGAGCGTGCTGATTGCCACCCTGCTGAAGATGCCCGCCTCGTCGCTGTGGCACTTCCGCGTCGCCCAGGGGGCATGGAGCGCGATCGATATCTACGACGGCTTTGCCACATTAAGCGTGCTGAACAGCCGCGCAGGGTGGATGCCAGAGGATCGCTAACTTGACACGCCCCCCCAGACTGCTATCCTCCGCTGCCAGACTTTTCCCTCCGCAGCAGTTCCATAGAAATTGTTTTACAAAAATGGCGATGCATTCTCGTGCGGAGGGTGGGATGATAGCCCACTTTCAGAGACATATAGGCGACTTTCGTCCCGAAAAGGCCGGGCTTCAGGTATACTGGCTGACTCTTTATTGATTATCGTTATTTGCATCCACCCAGGGGGAACACTTGCAGGGTAAAGCACTCCAGGATTTTGTTATCGACAAAATTGACGACCTGAAAGGTCAGGACATCGTCACCTTAGATGTTAAGGGTAAATCAAGCATCACCGACTGCATGATCATCTGCACCGGTACGTCTACGCGTCACGTTGTCTCTATCGCCAACCATGTGGTGCAGGAGTCCCGCGCGGCGGGTCTGATCCCGTTCGGCGTTGAGGGCGAAAACGTTGCCGACTGGGTCGTTGTCGACCTCGGCGATGTCATTGTCCACGTTATGCAGGAAGAGAGCCGTCGCCTCTACGAGCTGGAAAAACTCTGGGGCTAATGGGTGAAGCTGCAACTGGTCGCCGTCGGCACAAAGATGCCCGACTGGGTACAAACCGGCTTTACTGAATATCTGCGTCGATTCCCGAAAGATATGCCGTTTGAGCTGGTAGAGATCCCTGCCGGCAAGCGCGGCAAAAATGCCGATATCAAACGCATCCTTGATAAAGAGGGTGAGCTTATGCTCGCTGCGGCCGGTAAAAACCGCATCGTCACCCTCGATATTCCAGGCAAACCCTGGGATACGCCGCAGCTGGCACACGAGCTGGAGCGCTGGAAGCAGGACGGGCGAGACGTCAGCCTGCTGATCGGCGGCCCGGAGGGGTTATCCCCCGCCTGCAAAGCGGCAGCAGAACAAAGTTGGTCACTCTCTGCGTTAACGCTCCCCCACCCGCTGGTCCGGGTTCTGGTGGCAGAAAGCCTCTATCGCGCATGGAGCATTACGACCAACCATCCCTATCATCGTGAGTAACGAAGAGCATTAGGTAGATTACGCAGCGGATGAAATTACAGAACTCTTTTCGCGACTATACGGCTGAGTCCGCGCTGTTTGTGCGCCGGGCGATCGTCGCCTTTACAGGGATCCTGCTGCTCAGCGGCGTGCTTGTCGCTAACCTCTATAATCTGCAGATTGTTCGTCACACCGACTACCAGACGCGCTCCAACGAAAACCGCATCAAACTGGTGCCGATTGCGCCGAGCCGCGGCATCATCTATGACCGCAACGGTATCCCGCTGGCGCTCAACCGGACCATCTATCAGGTGGAGATGATGCCCGAGAAGGTGGACAACGTGCAGCAGACGCTGGATGCGCTGCGGGACGTGGTCGATCTCAACGATGACGACATCGCTAACTTCAAAAAAGAGCGCGCCCGCTCGCACCGCTTCACCTCGATTCCGGTGAAGTCCAACCTGACGGAAGTCCAGGTGGCGCGCTTTGCGGTAAACCAATACCGCTTCCCGGGAGTGGAAGTGAAAGGCTACAAGCGCCGCTTCTACCCCTACGGCTCTGCCCTCACTCACGTTATCGGCTACGTCTCAAAGATCAACGATAAAGACGTCGAGCGCCTCGACAAAGAGGGCATCCTCGCCAACTATGCGGCGACGCACGATATCGGCAAGCTGGGTATTGAGCGCTACTACGAGAACGTGCTTCACGGCCAGACCGGTTATGAAGAGGTTGAGGTGAATAACCGTGGCCGCGTGATCCGCCAGCTGAAAGAGGTGCCGCCCCAGGCCGGGCATGACATCTACCTGACGCTGGATCTTAAGCTGCAAACCTATATTGAAACCCTGCTGGAGGGGAGCCGTGCGGCGGTGGTCGTGACCGATCCGCGCACCGGCGGCATTCTGTCGCTGGTCTCCATGCCAAGCTATAACCCGAACCTGTTTGTGGATGGTATCTCCAGCAAGGACTACAACGGCCTGCTGCACGATCCCAACACGCCGCTGATCAACCGTGCGACCCAGGGCGTCTACCCCCCGGCATCGACCGTTAAGCCTTACGTTGCGGTATCGGCCCTGAGCGCAGGGGTGATCACCCGTAATACCAGCCTGTTTGACCCCGGCTGGTGGCAGCTTCCCGGCTCCGAGAAGCGCTATCGCGACTGGAAAAAGTGGGGCCACGGCCATCTGAACGTCACTAAATCGCTGGAAGAGTCCGCCGATACCTTCTTCTACCAGGTCGCCTACGACATGGGGATCGATCGCCTCGGGGAGTGGATGGGCAAATTTGGTTACGGCCACTATACCGGTATCGACCTCTCGGAGGAGCGCTCCGGGAACATGCCTACCCGCGAGTGGAAGCTGAAACGCTTTAAGAAGCCCTGGTACCAGGGTGATACCATTCCGGTGGGCATTGGCCAGGGCTACTGGACGGCGACGCCTATCCAGATGAGCAAGGCGATGATGATCCTGATTAACGATGGCATCGTCAAAGTGCCACACCTGTTAATGAGTACGGCTGAGAATGGCCAGCAGGTGCCGTGGAAGCAGCCAGAGCAGCAGCCGGTAGGCGATATCCACTCCGGCTACTGGGAGATCGCCAAAGACGGCATGTACGGCGTAGCCAACCGTGCTAACGGGACCGGGCACAAATACTTTGCCAACGCCCCCTACAAGGTAGCGGCCAAATCCGGTACGGCACAGGTGTTTGGCCTGAAGGCCAACGAAACCTATAACGCGCATAAAATTGCCGAACGCCTGCGTGACCATAAACTGATGACGGCGTTTGCCCCCTATGACAAACCCCAGGTAGCGGTGGCGATCATTCTGGAAAACGGCGGTGCCGGCCCGGCGGTCGGGACCATCATGCGCCAGATCCTCGACCACATTATGCTGGGCGATAACAACACCGACCTGCCGGCGGAGAATCCGTCGTCAGCGGCGGCTGAGGACCAATAACCATGACGGATAATCCGAACAAAAGATCGTTCTGGGATAAAATCCACATCGATCCGGCGCTGCTGCTGATCGTTCTCGCGCTGCTGTTCTATAGCGCCATCGTGATCTGGAGCGCCAGCGGCCAGGATGTCGGCATGACCGAGCGCAAGATCGGCCAGATTGCCATGGGCCTGGTGGTGATGGTGGTGATGGCGCAGATCCCTCCGCGTGTCTACGAAGGCTGGGCGCCCTATCTCTACATCTTCTGCGTGATCCTGCTGGTGGCGGTTGACGCCTTCGGCGCAATCTCGAAAGGGGCCCAGCGCTGGCTCGATTTAGGCATCGTGCGTTTTCAGCCCTCAGAGATCGCTAAAATCGCCGTCCCGCTGATGGTGGCGCGCTTTATCAACCGCGACGTCTGTCCGCCGTCGCTGAAAAATACCGGTATCGCGCTGGTGCTGATCTTCATGCCTACGTTGCTGGTTGCCGCGCAGCCGGACCTTGGCACCTCGATTCTTATCGCGCTTTCCGGTCTGTTTGTGCTCTTCCTGTCGGGCCTAAGCTGGCGGCTGATCGGCATTGCCGCCCTGCTGCTGGCGGCCTTTATCCCGATCCTCTGGTTCTTCCTGATGCACGACTATCAGCGTCAGCGGGTCATGATGCTGCTCGATCCGGAAACCGATCCGCTGGGAGCAGGCTATCATATTATTCAGTCTAAGATTGCCATTGGCTCCGGCGGTCTGCGTGGCAAGGGCTGGCTGCACGGTACCCAGTCGCAGCTCGAGTTTCTCCCCGAGCGCCACACCGACTTTATCTTTGCCGTACTCGGCGAGGAGCTGGGCCTGGTAGGGATCCTGATCCTACTGGCGCTCTACCTGCTGCTGATTATGCGCGGCCTGTGGATCGCCGCCCATGCGCAGACTACCTTTGGCCGCGTCATGGCCGGTGGCTTAATGCTGATTTTATTCGTTTACGTATTTGTAAATATCGGTATGGTGAGCGGTATCTTACCGGTAGTGGGGGTGCCCCTACCGTTAGTAAGCTACGGTGGCTCTGCCCTGATTGTGCTTATGGCCGGGTTTGGTATCGTCATGTCGATCCATACCCACAGAAAAATGTTGTCGAAAAGCGTATAAGAGGTTCGCAATGCGAAAGCTTTGCCTTGCAGTTTGCGTAGCAGCAGGATTACTGACAGCGTGTTCAAGTACCGAGGAGAGCCAGCAGCCAACCGCTGCTGCGCCGCAGCCTGCGGTCTGTAACGGCCCGACGGTAGAGATCGGCGGGGCCGAACCCCGCTACGAGCCGCTGAACCCGTCGGTTAACCAGGACTACGAGCGCGATGGCAAGTCCTGGAAGATTGTGCAGGACACCTCGCGCTTCACCCAGGCTGGCCTTGCCGCCATCTACGATGCGGAGCCGGGCAGCAACCTGACCGCCTCCGGCGAAGCTTTCGACCCGATGCAGCTGACGGCGGCGCACCCGACCCTGCCGATCCCCAGCTACGCCCGTATTACCAACCTGTCTAACGGCCGGATGGTGGTGGTGCGCATCAACGATCGCGGCCCCTACGGTAATGACCGGGTCATCTCCCTCTCCCGCGCCGCGGCTGACAGGCTGAACAACTCCAACAACACCAAAGTACGTATCGATCCGATTATCGTCTCGCAGGATGGCTCCTTCTCCGGCCCCGGTACGGTCTGTACTACGATTGCCCAGCAGACCTACGCCCTGCCCGACCGTCCGGATCTGAGCGGCGGCATGGGCAGCGCCTCTTCTGCGCCGCAGCCGGCCCAGCCTGCTGGGGATGTTCGCCCTATCAGTAACGATACGCTGCAAAGCGACGGCGCCACCGGTGCGCCGGTGAGTGGCAGCGGCTTCCTTGGCGCACCGACCACGCTGGCCTCTGGCGTGCTGGAGGGCAACGAGCCGCCCGCGCAGGCGCAGCCA
>DAMBQR010000009.1:0-87820 GCA_032055545.1 Pseudescherichia sp.
GCGTCATCAGAGAGAATCCGGGTTATGTTGCAGTTCATCCTCCGACGTCTGGGATTAGTTATCCCGACGTTTATCGGTATCACCCTTCTCACCTTTGCCTTTGTCCATATGATCCCCGGTGACCCGGTGATGATCATGGCAGGTGAGCGTGGTATCTCTCCCGAGCGCCATGCGCAGCTGTTGGCTGAGCTGGGTCTCAACAAGCCGCTGTGGCAACAGTACGTCAACTACGTTTGGGGCGTTCTGCACGGCGACTTAGGGATTTCACTAAAAAGCCGTCTTCCGGTGTGGGACGAGTTCGTGCCGCGTTTTCAAGCGACGCTGGAGCTCGGTGTCTGCGCCATGATTTTTGCCGTGGCCGTCGGTATCCCGGTGGGCGTGCTCGCCGCCGTGAAGCGTGGATCTATTTTTGACCACACCGCGGTGGGCCTGGCCCTGACCGGCTACTCCATGCCGATCTTCTGGTGGGGCATGATGCTGATCATGCTGGTCTCGGTGCAGCTCAACCTGACCCCCGTTTCCGGGCGCGTCAGCGATATGGTGTTCCTCGACGACAGCAATCCGCTGACCGGCTTTATGCTAATCGACACCGCTATCTGGGGTGAAGAGGGCAACTTTATCGATGCACTGGCGCATATGATCCTGCCTGCGGTAGTGCTGGGCACTATCCCGCTGGCGGTGATCGTGCGTATGACCCGTTCAGCGATGCTGGAGGTGCTGGGTGAGGATTACATTCGTACCGCCCGCGCCAAGGGCCTGACCCGTATGCGCGTAATTATCGTTCACGCTCTGCGTAACGCCATGCTGCCGGTGGTGACCGTTATCGGCCTGCAGGTGGGGACGATGCTGGCCGGGGCGATCCTGACCGAAACTATCTTCTCCTGGCCGGGGCTGGGACGCTGGCTGATTGATGCGCTGCAGCGCCGTGACTATCCGGTGGTGCAGGGCGGGGTGCTGCTGGTAGCGACGATGATTATTCTCGTTAACCTGCTGGTCGATCTGCTCTATGGCGTGGTGAACCCGCGTATTCGACACAAGAAGTAAGGGGCCATCATGTCACAAGTTACTCAAGATAAAGTTGTCTCCGCACCGGTACCAATGACGCCGCTGCAGGAGTTCTGGCACTACTTCAAACGCAACAAGGGTGCGGTAGTCGGCCTGGTGTACGTTATCGTGGTGCTGATCATTGCTATTTTTGCCAACTGGATTGCGCCCTATAACCCGGCCGAGCAGTTCCGTGACGCGCTGCTGGCACCCCCTGCATGGCAGGATGGCGGCAGCCTGGCGCATATTCTCGGTACCGATGACGTTGGCCGCGACGTGATGTCCCGCCTGATGTACGGCGCACGTCTGTCGCTGCTGGTGGGCTGTCTGGTGGTGGTGCTGTCGCTGATCATGGGCGTCGTGCTCGGTCTGATAGCGGGCTATTTTGGTGGCCTCGTTGATAACATCATCATGCGCATCGTCGATATCATGCTGGCGCTGCCGAGCCTGCTGCTGGCGCTGGTGCTGGTGGCTATCTTTGGTCCGTCGATAGTGAACGCCTCGCTGGCGCTGACCTTCGTGGCGCTGCCGCACTACGTGCGCTTAACGCGTGCCGCCGTGCTGGTCGAGGTCAACCGCGACTACGTTACCGCCTCGCGCGTAGCGGGCGCGGGGGCGATGCGTCAGATGTTCGTCAATATTTTACCTAACTGCCTTGCTCCGCTGATCGTTCAGGCGTCGCTCGGCTTCTCTAACGCCATTCTCGATATGGCCGCCCTTGGCTTCCTTGGCATGGGTGCGCAGCCGCCAACGCCGGAGTGGGGCACCATGCTCTCCGACGTATTGCAGTTCGCACAGAGTGCCTGGTGGGTCGTGACCTTCCCGGGTCTGGCGATCCTGCTGACGGTGCTGGCATTTAACCTGATGGGTGACGGTCTGCGTGATGCGCTCGATCCCAAACTGAAGCAGTAAGAGGCACGAGAATGGCGTTATTGAATATTGATCAACTGTCGGTGCACTTCGGCGACGAAGGGACACCGTTCCGTGCCGTAGACCGCGTAAGCTACAGCGTTGAGCAGGGCGAAGTGGTCGGCATTGTCGGCGAATCCGGCTCCGGTAAATCCGTCAGCTCGCTGGCGATTATGGGGCTGATTGACTTCCCTGGCCGGGTGATGGCGGAGAAACTGGAGTTTAACGGCCAGGATCTGAAGCGCATCTCCGAAAAAGAGCGTCGTAACCTGGTAGGTGCCGACGTGGCGATGATTTTCCAGGATCCGATGACCAGCCTTAACCCGTGCTATACGGTTGGCTTCCAGATTATGGAGGCGATTAAGGTGCATCAGGGCGGCAGCAAGCGAACCCGTCGTCAGCGTGCTATCGACCTGCTAAACCAGGTCGGCATTCCGGATCCGGCGTCGCGTCTTGACGTCTATCCGCACCAGCTCTCCGGTGGGATGAGCCAGCGCGTGATGATTGCAATGGCTATCGCCTGCCAGCCGAAGCTGCTGATTGCCGATGAACCGACCACCGCGCTGGACGTGACTATCCAGGCGCAGATCATCGAGCTGCTGCTGGAGCTGCAGCAGAAAGAGAACATGGCGCTGATCCTGATCACTCACGATCTGGCGCTGGTGGCTGAAGCCGCACACAAAATCATCGTGATGTACGCGGGCCAGGTCGTCGAGTCTGGCAGTTCGCACGAGATCTTCCGTGCGCCGCGTCACCCCTACACCCAGGCGCTGCTGCGTGCGCTGCCTGAGTTTGCTCAGGACAAAGCCCGTCTGGCCTCGCTGCCGGGCGTAGTGCCGGGTAAATACGATCGCCCGACCGGCTGCCTGCTCAATCCGCGCTGCCCGTACGCTACGGATAAATGCCGCGTCGAAGAGCCAGGCTTAAACCTGGTGGACAACGGACGTCGTTCAAAATGTCACTATCCACTCGATGATGCCGGGAGGCCTAACTATGAGTACGCATGAGGCCACAACCCCTGTGCTGTTGCAGGCTATTGACCTGAAAAAACACTACCCGGTGAAGAAGGGGCTGTTTGCCCCGGAGCGCCTGGTGAAAGCTCTGGACGGCGTATCGTTCTCTCTCGAACGCGGGAAAACTCTCGCGGTGGTAGGCGAATCCGGCTGTGGTAAATCCACGCTTGGCCGCCTGCTGACCATGATTGAGACGCCCACCGGCGGCGAGCTCTACTATCAGGGCCAGGATCTGCTTAAGCACGATCCGCAGGCGCAGAAGCTGCGCCGACAGAAGATTCAGATTGTCTTCCAGAACCCCTACGGCTCGCTGAACCCGCGTAAAAAAGTGGGGCAGATCCTCGAAGAGCCGCTGCAGATTAACAGCAACCTCAGCAAAGCGGAGCTGCGTGAAAAAGCGCTGTCGATGATGGCGAAGGTGGGCCTCAAGACCGAGCACTACGATCGCTACCCGCACATGTTCTCCGGCGGTCAGCGTCAGCGTATTGCCATCGCCCGTGGTCTGATGCTCGATCCGGACGTGGTGATTGCCGATGAGCCGGTATCGGCCCTCGACGTCTCCGTGCGTGCGCAGGTGCTGAACCTGATGATGGATCTGCAGCAGGACCTGGGCCTCTCCTACGTCTTTATCTCCCACGATCTGTCGGTGGTAGAGCACATTGCTGATGAAGTGATGGTGATGTACCTCGGCCGCTGCGTAGAGAAGGGCACCAAAGAGCAGATCTTTAGCAATCCGCGCCATCCGTATACTCAGGCGCTGCTCTCTGCGACGCCGCGCCTGAATCCGGACGATCGCCGGGAGCGTATCAAGCTGACCGGCGAGCTGCCCAGCCCGCTGAATCCGCCGCCGGGCTGCGCCTTCAGCGCCCGCTGCCGTCGTCGCTTTGGCCCCTGCACCCAGCTTCAGCCGCAGCTGAAATCGTATGGCGGCCAGCTGGTGGCCTGTTTTGCGGTAGATCAGGATGAGAACGGCGAAAAGCCGATTAACCCGGTCTGAGCAATCTGACTTACCTGTCCCCAAAACCGGAGCATAGCCTCCGGTTTTTTTATTTCTGAAGAGCTGAAGCGCCGTAGGCCTGATAAGCGTAGCGCCATCAGGCTTTACGAAAATAGTGGCCGCACTCTACGTTAAAGTATTTCAAAATATTTCACAGGGTAAGTAATTATTAAATTAAGAACTATCTTATTCAACCTGTTACGCTGAAAGTCAGCGTTAAATATACCCTTCTTAAGGTCTAATTTGCTTTAAATTAGCACTATATTCCAGCAATTTACTGCCTGCTCACTATTTAAAGCTTTGCTGTTTTTTACCGCAAAAACAGATAGCATGTGTCCCGCTAATCCTTATATTACTGCTGTAAATAGGTTGAAAGTCGTAGAGCAGTAACGTAACGACGCAATAATTAAGCATACGGAAGCGCGATAAAGGCTCCCGTACCAACACGATAATAAAATTCGAGATCCTTACCGGTGAAAAGCCACGTTGGGCAACACGGCGGTAGGACTATTTATGTTTGTAAATCATGAGTATAGATATGAATAATTATGATGATTTGCAGAGGTTTAAAGACAAGACTCACACACAGCAACACGATTTTAAGGATCTCTCGTCGCAAAACCTCGCGAATGACTACGGCAGCTGGGCCATTATCAACCAGCTCTCTCCGGCGACCGAAGAGTCGGCGCTGGCTATGGGCGGTCACGTCTCGCTGCCCGTTCCGCAGTCCGTTGAGCCAGATACGTTCGCGCGGGTAGAGCAGCCGCTTGCCGCCCCGGCAGCGCAGATCCCGGCACCGCTTCCTGATGCCGCCCCGCCTATCTTCCAGAGCGTTGCGGCCCAGCTGGCGACGCCGCCCGCCGCGCCGGTACTCGCGCCTGCGGCGCTGATAACGCCACCTACGCCAACCCCTGCCGTCGCGCCTGTCGCCGCCGCCCCGGTTAACTTTTCCCAGCTCTTTGCGCCTAAAGCCGCAGAGGCGAAGCCCGCCGTTGAAAAAAATCAGCCGTTGAAATCGCTGTTAGAAAGGATCGCTTCATGCCGTTGATCTGTGTCTGTTCGCCGAAGGGTGGCGTAGGGAAAACAACCCTCACGGCAAACCTCGCCTATGCGCTGTCGCGCGCGGGCAACAAAGTGCTGGCGATTGATTTTGACGTGCAGAATGCGCTGCGCCTGCATTTCGGCGTTCCGCTCTCCGACGGCCGCGGTTTTGTTGCGAAGGCCACTGAATCCGCCGACTGGAGCCAGTTCGTGCTCTCTGCGGGCGGCAATATCTTTGTTCTGCCCTATGGCGATGCCACGGAGCCGCAGCGCGAAGCCTTCGAAACGCGTCTGGTTCAGGATGAGCACTTCCTGCTGCGCGGTCTGAGCACCCTGCTTAACTACCCCGGGCTAATTATCATTGCCGACTTCCCACCCGGTCCCTCACCGGCGCTGAAGGCGCTGTCACGGCTGGCCGATCTGCATCTGGTCTCACTGCTGGCGGATACCGCCTCGCTCTCCCTGCTGCCGCAGGTGGAGAGTCACCGTCTGACCGGTGAGGTGCTTAACCGCAAAGCGGGCTACTACGTGGTGCTGAACCAGAGCGATAACCGTCGCCAGATCAGCCGCGACGTCACCGCTTTTATGGAGCAGCGGCTGGGCGAGCGCCTGATGGGCGTGGTTCATCGTGATGAGAGCGTGATCGAGGCCAACGCCTCCCAGCAGTCGATTTTCGATTTTAGCCCGGCCTCGGCGGCGGCGTTTGATATCGAGCTGATTGCCAGAAAGGTGACCAATATTCTGGGCGTGAGAGTCGGCGACGGCACCGTTCACAGCCAGCCAAAGATGTCTGGATTCTAATTTTCGCCAGGGCGAACAATGAAAAAGTTCCTGTTTTACCTCTTGATCCTGGCGCTGGCGCCTGCCGCCGTGCTGGTGGTCATTACGCCAATGGATAGCCAGAAGCAGTATCTCTTTGGCCTGATCAGCATCGGCATTCTGTTTTTAATGGGCTACAGCAAAAAGCGCAGCATCTCCGTAATTATGGTGGTGATGTCGTTTCTGATGTCAACGCGCTACATCTATTTTCGAGCCACCCAGACCCTGCACTTTAATTCGGAGATAGAGACCATTCTCGGTATCGGCCTGTTTCTCGCCGATCTCTACGTCTGGGTGATGCTGCTGCTGAACTACCTGCAAACCATCTGGCCGCTGAAGCGCGAGATCGTGCCCCTGCCGGAGGATATGAGCCTGTGGCCGACCGTTGACGTCTACGTGCCTACCTATAACGAATCGCTGGACGTGGTGCGCGACACCGTGCTGGCGGCGCAGTGCATCGATTACCCCAGGGATAAAATGAAAATTTATATCCTCGACGACGGCAAGCGCAGCGAGTTTGCCATGTTTGCCGCCGACGTCGGGGTGGGATACATCACGCGTAACGATAATTCGCACGCCAAAGCGGGTAACCTCAACCACGCCATGAAGCTCACCAACGGCGAGCTGATCTGCGTCTTTGACTGCGACCATGTCGCGACCCGTATCTTCCTGCAGGCCACCGTCGGCGGCTTCCTGAAGGATCCGAAGCTGGCCCTGGTGCAGACTCCGCACTTCTTCTACTCGCCGGATCCCTTTGAACGCAACCTCTCCGTGGGCCGCAATATTCCTAACGAAGGGATGCTGTTCTACGGCCCGATCCAGCGGGGTAACGATAACTGGAACGCTACCTTCTTCTGCGGCTCCTGTGCGGTGATCCGCCGTAGCGCGCTGGAGGAGATTGGTGGCTTTGCCGTAGAGACGGTAACCGAAGATGCCCATACCGCGCTGAAGATGCAGCGCCTGGGCTGGGGCTCGGCATTTATCGATATTCCGCTGGCCGCCGGGCTTGCCACCGAGCGCCTGGTCCTGCACATCATCCAGCGTACCCGCTGGGCGCGCGGTATGACGCAGATCTTCCGCCTCGACAACCCGCTGTTTGGCCGCGGCCTGACCTTCCAGCAGCGTCTGTGCTACCTCAGCGCCATGCTCTACTATCAGTTCGCCATTCCGCGCATCATCTTCCTGACCGCGCCGCTGGCCTATCTGCTGTTTAACCTCAACATCATCTACTCCTCGGCGAGCCTGGTGTTTGCCTACGCGCTGCCGCACCTGTTCCTGTCGATCTACCTCAACTCACGGCTGAACGGACGCTACCGCTACAGCTTCTGGGGTGAGATCTATGACCTGGTGCTGGCGTTCCATATCGTGCTGCCCACCATGGTGACCATGCTCTTCCCGAAACGCGGCAAGTTCAACGTGACCGATAAGGGCGGCCTGCTCAACGTCGGCTACTTTGACTTCAGCGTCGTGCGCCCGCACCTGGTGATCGCCTTCCTGCTGACGGTTGCGGTGATCTGGGGGATCGTGCGCGCCTTCGCTCACGACCACTTTGGCGTTGATCCGAAGGTTATTGCGCTTAACGTCGGGTGGGGACTCTACAGCCTGATCTTCCTGCTGGCGGCGATTGCCGTTGCCCGGGAAACGCGGCAGACGCGTAAAACGATTCGTATCGATGTGAACATTCCGACGCTGATCCACTACGCCAGCGGCATCTCTTCCCGCAGCGAGACCGCTGACCTGTCGATGGGCGGCTGCCGCGTCGCCGTGCCGGACAGCCGTCACCTGACCGATGAGATCGAAGAGATTGAGCTGCAGCTTCAGTCTGGGGCGATCAGCATTCCGGTGAAGACCATCGCCGCTGACGATACCTACGTGCGGCTGAAGTTTGAAGAGATCCCGCTCTCCCGCCGCCGCGAGCTGGTGCGGGTGGTACTCTCCCGCGCCGATGCATGGATCCAACCTCAGCGACCGCAGGACAACCCGTTCCGCTCGATGCTGACCATCATGCGCTGCGTGTTCGACCTCTTCTGGCTGACGTGGAAGTCACGCCGTGAAAACCGCCGCCAGCGTGCGGTGCTCAAAGCTGCGCAGGAGAAGGGGAGCGTATGAAACGTTTAACCTCTCTGGCGCTGCTGGTCAGCGTACTGTTTATTACGCCGCTCTACGGGGAGGAGACCACCCCTGCCGATCTGCTGCCGCTGGATCTGCCCCCGCCGGTGGCCAGCCCGGCACCTGCGCCAACGGCCTTTATCCCGACGGTGGTAAACGACATCACCCTGGCGCAGATGGGCCAGCCGCAGGGCATTGTCCTGAGCGGCGGCCAGTTGCAGGGCGGCGTTGCCTTTACCCTGCCGGTCAGCCAGGTGATCACCAACGCCCAGCTGGCGCTGAACCTGAAGGTCTCCCCGGCGATGGCGACCCGCAACGCCACGATGCAGCTGATGCTCAACGGCCAGCCGTTGGGCACCGTGCCGCTGGGGGCAGCCGACAGCGACGTCTCCCGCTTCCAGCTTGACCTCCCGGCGGCGCTGCTGGTCTCCAGCAATACCCTTAGCTTCAAGGTCAACGACGGCGACGCGATGATGTGCCAGCGCGATCTTACGGATAAATATCGGGTGACGATCCTGGCGGACTCGAAATTTAGCCTTGAGGGGCAGCAGCTGGATATCGGCTCCGATCTCAGCCACTTCCCGCGCCCCTTCTTTGACAGCATGCAGATGACGCCTGCCACCATCGCATTTGCCTTCCCGGCGAAGCTGACGGCGGATACCATCAGCGCGGCGGCGCTGATCGCCTCGTGGATGGGCATCCAGGCGGACTATCGCGGCGTCTCGTTCGCTGCCCGGAGCGATCGCCTGCCGGAGAAGAACGGCATTCTGGTCGGTCACCCTGGCGAGCGCATCGGCGGTCTGACCCTGCCTCAAGGCAGCGGGCCGACACTGAGCATTATCGATAACCCGGCGAACCCAACCTACAAGCTGCTGCTGGTGGTGGGCAATGACGATCGCGCCCTGCGGGCGGCGGCCTGGCGTCTGACGCGGGGTAACTTTGCCCTGCAAACGCCGAGCGTAACGGTGGATGGCGAGTCGATCCCGGTCAGCAAGCCCTACGACGCGCCGCGCTGGATCCCTACGGATCGTCCAGTGAAGCTCTCGGAGCTGATCCGCAAGGATCAAAGCATGACCGTGAACGGGATCTGGCACGATGCGCTGCGGGTCGCCTTCCGCGCCGCGCCGGATCTTTTCCTCTGGGATGGCGAAACCATTCCGCTGCGCATTGGTTACCGCTTCCCGTCGGAGAGCTGGATTGATGAGGAGCGCTCATGGCTGAGCATGACCATGAACGACACCTTCCTGCACAACCTGCCGGTCAACAAACAGGGGGCGCTGGAGACGCTGTGGCACAAAATGGGCGGCGACGCACGCCAGGAGCAGTTCGACATGCCGCTGGAGCCGTACATGATCTACGGCGACAACCAGCTGTCGCTCTACTTCAACATCGTGCCGAAGGAGAGCGCGCCGTGCAGCGTGCTGCTGAACAACAACATCAAGAGCCGGGTAGATGACGACTCGTGGATCGATCTGAGCCACACCCGCCACTTTGCGCTGCTGCCAAATCTTTCCTACTTCGTAGGCGCCTCCTTCCCCTTCACCCGGCTGGCGGATTACTCGCAAACCGTGCTGCTGCTGCCGGAGAAACCCTCCGAGACCCAGATTGGGACGCTGCTCGACATGGCCGCGCGCGCCGGTAACGCCACCGGGACGGCGCTGAGCCACAACCGCGTGGTGCTGGGCATACCCACTGCGGGCTCGAACCTCGAGCTGCTGCGGGATCGCGACGTGCTGGCGGTGACCGGGCTGGATCAGCACGACTTCAACCGTGAGCTGTTAAAAACCTCGCCCTTCGTGGCCCACGACAATCTGCTGAGCGTCCGCGAGCCGAGCCAGTGGCAGAAGATCCAGCGCTGGATGGCCGGAGACTGGAACGCAGACGGTCTTGAGGCCGATCGCTACTTCTCGTCGAACGAGTCCTGGCGCGGTTTCGTCAGCTTCCGCTCGCCGTGGAGCAGCGGACGCACGGTGGTGACCGCTATCGGCAGCAGCGACGACCAGCTCTCGCGGCTGCATAGCGATCTCGCCTCGCCGAAGATCAACGCTGGCATTCGCGGCGACGCGGCCATTATCACCAACGAGAACGGCGTGCGCAGCTTCCGGGTGGGTGCGCAGTACCCGCGCGGCGAGATGCCGATGCATCTGATGGTGATCTGGTATGCCAATCAGCACTCCGGGCTGCTGGCGGTGCTGGGCCTGTGCTTCAGCATTATTGTCGGGCTGGCGCTGTATGCCCTGTTGAAAAAACGTGCGCGTAAGCGGCTGGATCCGCAGGATGGAGAGTGAAAAGGGTGACAACAATGAAAATTAAAACCGCCCGTCGGTTATCGACCCTCTGCCTGTCGGGCGCGCTGACGCTCGGCGCGGTGAGTCAGGCGCAGGCCGCGCCCAACGATGCGGCGTTAAAGGCGCTGTTTGACCAGGCTAACTACTGGCATGAGAAATCCCACGACGATCTGGCGAGCGAGTCGCTGAAAAAAGTGCTGATGGTCGATGCCAACAATACCCAGGCGCTCTACCTGATGGCGCTCTGGGCGCAGCAAAATGGCGATCTGCAAACCGCTGCCCAGTGGCGCGCCCGGCTGGCGGTCGTGGCGCCCGCTGACGCCGGACTCCAGGCGCTGGATAATGCCAAACAGCTGGCGCAGGTGCCTCAGGGGCAGCTAACCCTGGCCCGCCAGCAGGCGCGCAGCGGCAACGTCCCGGCGGCGCTTGCCACCTGGCGCAGCATGTTTAACGGCGATACCCCGCCACCAAGCCTGGCTCCGGAGTACTACCTGACCATGGGCAGCGATAAGTCGCTCTACCCGCAGGCGATAGGGGAGCTTCAGCGTTTCGTTGCCGAGAACCCGCAGGACAACGCGGGGCGGGTGGCGCTGGGTAAAATGCTGACGTGGCGGGAGGATACCCGCCGCGACGGGATCGCCCTGCTGGAGCCGATGGCCAGCGGCAGCCGCGAGGCCGATGACGGCCTGCGTCAGGCGCTGCTGTGGCTGGGGCCGCAGGCGGGCGACGAGCGGTATTACGATAACTTCCTCCAGCGCCACCCCCAGGATGGCGACGTGCAGGCCTACTATCGGAAAAACGTCGGCGGTGCAGCGAAAGGTGAGGGCTTCACCGCCCTTAACAGCGGCGATACCGGCTCGGCGAAGCGCCAGTTTGAGCAGGTGCTGCAAACCAATCCTGAAGATGCCGACGCCCTCGCCGGACTGGGCTATATTGCCCAGCGCAATGGCGACTATAAAGCAGCCTCGCAGTACCTGAGCCGGGCAGCGAGCCAGGGGGGTGAGGCCTCGGCGGAGCGCAAAACCCAGGCGGATGACGCGGCATTTTACGGCCAGCTGGCCGAGGCGCAGCAGGCGCTGAAGGAGGGTAACGTCAGCCAGGCGCTGGCCCTCTCCGCCCCGCTGGTCCAGCAGAGCGGGGAGCGCGGCACGGCGGCGAAGCTGTTCCGTGCCGACGTCCTGCGCCACAATAAAGACTATCCCCAGGCTGAGCAGGCCCTGCGCGCGGTGTTAAATGACCAGCCGCAAAACGCCGCCGCCAGGGAGAACCTCTTCTACGTCCTGCGGGAGCAGAGCAAGTCGGACGAGGCCCAGGCGATGCTGCGCACGCTGCCCGCCAGCCTACAGGCGAAGCTCCAGCCGCGTATCGTCACCGGTCTGCCGGGGGATCCCATCCGCCGCCAGGCCCAGCAGGCCGCCGCAGCGGGCAACACCCAGCAGGCTATCGCTATCCTTCAGCAGGGCGTCAGTCGCCTGCCGGACGATCCGTGGCTGCGTCTCGACCTTGCCCGCCTGCTGCAAAAGAGTGGCAGCAGCAACGAGGCCAGCTCGGTGATAGCCCCGGCAGCGCGCAACGGCGCGGGGGCCAGCTCGCTCTACGCAGCGGCGCTTTTTGCCAGCGAGAATGGCGCATGGCAGCAGGCGCAAACCCTGCTGTCGCGCATCTCCCCCGCCAGCCAGAACGGGCAGATGCGCGACCTGGCCCAGCGGGTGAACTACAACCTGCAGCTGGTTACCGCCGAGCGCTACCTGGCCCAGGGTAACTCTATTGCCGCCGCCAACACGCTGAAAACGCTGACCCACCGACCGCCGGAAAGCCCGGTGGATGCGGGCAAGCTGGCGAAGCTGCTGGCCCAAAGCGGCGATCTCAGCGGCGCGGTGGCGCTGGTGCGGGACAACCTACGCCAGGGCGTGCAGGGCAACGCCGGAGACTACGCCGATCAGGTCACGGTCCTGAACCAGGCCGGGCTGGACAACGAGGCGCAGGCCTTTCTTGCCAACCCGGAGCTGCAGGCACGCAGTACCCCGACGCAGCTGGCAGGGATCCGCAACGGCTACGTGATCAACGAGGCCGACCAGCTGCGCGAGCAGGGTAACTATGCCGCCGCCTATGACAAACTGATGCGGGCGATGCAGAGCGATCCGCAGAACACCGATCTGATGTTTGCCATGGCCCGCCTCTACCAGACCGGCAAGATGAACAAAGAGGCCGGGGTGGTCTACGACTACCTGATCACCCGGGATACCGACGATCAGGCCGCGCGCGTGGGGGCGATTGACGTGGCGCTGGCAGAGAACAACGTTGATAAGGCCCAGAGCCTTGCCGATGGCCTGCGCAACGACGGTTCGGCGGACAGGATGCTGCTGCTGGCCCGGCTGGAAGAGGCGAAAGGCAACCACCAGCAGGCGATGACGTACCTGCGCAGCGCCCGGGGCAAGCTGCTGGGGATGACCTCCACCAACGCCGCCGCCACGCCAACCATTGGTGGTGTGCTGCTGGCGGACAATCCGTTCGTGGGCAACAGCAGGACGGCGGCACATTCCACGTATAGCGACGGTGGCAGCATGCCGTGGCAGGTGGCGCAGACGGCGCACGAGCCGGGCAGCACGCTGCCGGGAACGATGCGCACCGATCTGCCGATGGAGACTGTGCAGAGCCGTACCCTGCGTCAGGTTGATGAGATGATGCAGGATCTGCAGCAGAAAACCGGTATGTGGGTGCAGGGTGGAGTAGAGATCCGCGGCCGCGACGGCGAATCCGGCACCAGCAAGCTGACGGAGGCCAAAGCGCCGCTGACGTGGTCCAGCTCGCCGTTTGGCGAGTCGCGCTTCGAGTTCACCGCCACGCCGATTACCCTTAGCGCCGGCAGCGCTTCGGGAGATGCCTGGCGTCGCTACGGTACGAATCCGCTCAACAACGCCATCAGCAATATTACCTCGTCGATTGATAATAGCGAGAACTCAGCGGATCCCACGGCGGCGAACTTCAGCGATCTGCTGGACTACAATGGTGAAAATCTCTCACCAATGACCGATGCGGGGCTGGCGAACCTGGCCAGCCTGTACGATTCAGGCCGCCTGAAGGCGCTCAGCGTGTCGAACTTCAAGTCGAGCCTCGACAATCGGATCAGCTCCTCAACTGAATCGCAAAAGGCCAACGGCGTTGAGTTGGCGATGGCGCTTAGCGGCGAACAGTACCGGATCGATATCGGTACCACGCCGCTGGGCCAGGATCTCAGCACCCTGGTGGGCGGTGTGCAGTGGTCGCCGAAGCTGACCAACTATCTGACCTTGATCCTCAAAGGCGAGCGTCGTGCCGTAACCGACAGCCTGCTCTCCTACGTCGGTATGAAGGATGCCTACTCCGGAAAAACCTGGGGACGGGTAACGAAAAATGGGGGTAGCGCGCAGCTGGGCTACGACGACGGCGATGCGGGTTTCTACGTGAATGGCGGCGGTTATAGCTACATCGGCGAGAACGTTGCCAGCAACACCAGTATGAACGCCAGCGCCGGGATCTACCTGCGTCCCTATCACGATGATTTCCGGGCACTACAGACCGGACTGAACGTCAGCTGGATGGATTTCTCGAAAAACCTCAGCTACTACACCTACGGCCAGGGCGGTTATTTCAGCCCGCAGAACTACGTCAGCGTCTCGCTGCCGGTAGATTTCTCGCAGAAAATTGATAACTGGAAGCTGAACGTTGGCGGTTCCGTTGGCTATCAATCCTACAGCCAGGACAGCAGCGACTACTTCCCCACCAGCGATGACGCGCAGGGTCTGCTGAAGGATCTCTATGACCTCGGCTACGCGCGTGATTACCGCTACGGCGGCAGCTCGGAGAGCGGCGTCGGCTACACCGTGCGTGCGGGCGTGGACTACAACGTTAATAAAGATATGACGATAGGCGGCAAGGTCGGCTATGACACGTTCGGCAACTACAACGAAAGCACCGCCGGGCTTTACTTCCGCTATATGTTAGGAGGCAACTGATGACCCAGAACGGTCAATATTCACCGCTGATGAGCTACTTTCAGCAGCAGCAGACGCCAGCGGGCTGGTTCGATCTGCTGACCATTATGATCGACAACATGGTGCGTAACGTGGGGCAGACGGACAGCCAGCCTTTCCTGCGTCAGATGGGCGAGGCGATGGCCGAACGTTTTCCGCTGCCCGATGCGGAAACGGTGGGGGAGCTGGAGGCGAATATCAACGCCCTGCTGCGCCAGTTCAACTGGGGCTTTATCGATATTGTGGCCAACGAGAGCGGGATGCTGCTGCGCCACGAGGGGCTACCGCTGGGGCGCGATGACGATCGGCAGCGCTGGTGCCACGCCTTTTGTGCGATACTGGAGGGCCTCTACGCCCGCTGGTTGCAGGCGCAGGGCGGGGGAGCACACGTCACCGTACAGCGCGAGCGTCTGTTTTCCCATTCCGACGTTCAGTTCCGTTACCACAATCCACAGTGAGTCCAGCTATGGTTAAGCGCGTTGTTGCCGTAATGGTTGTCCTGGGAGGCCTGCTCTCTGCCTCTTTTGCTCAGGCGGGCACCGCCTGGGATACCTATAAATCCCGCTTTCTGATGCCGGACGGGCGTATCGTTGATACCGGCAATAAAAACGTCTCCCATACCGAAGGGCAGGGTTTCGCCATGCTGATGGCGGTAGCCGATGACGATCGTGCCAGCTTCGACAAGATGTGGGCCTGGACGGAGAAGACGTTAAAAAATAAAAAGACCGGGCTGTTCTACTGGCGTTATAACCCGGTCGAGCCGGATCCGATCCCTGATAAAAACAACGCCTCCGACGGTGACGCGCTGATCGCCTGGGCGCTGCTGAAGGCCGATGCGCGCTGGCACGATGGGCGCTACAGCGCCGCCTCGGACGCCATCACCAAAGCGCTGGTGAGCCACACGGTGATTAACTTTGCGGGCTATCGCGTCATGCTGCCGGGTGCCAACGGGTTCAACCTCAACAGCCATGTGAACCTCAACCCCTCCTATTTTATCTTCCCGGCGTGGCAGGCGTTCGCCGATCGCAGCCACCTGACGGTGTGGCGGGACCTGATCCGCGACGCGCAGACGCTGACGGGTAAGATGGGCTGGGGTAAGGCGAATTTGCCTACCGACTGGGTGGCGCTGGCTGCCGATGGCAAGATGCAGCCCGCCAAAGAGTGGCCGCCGCGCATGAGCTACGACGCAATACGTATTCCGCTCTACGTCGCCTGGCAGGATCCAAACAGCCCGCTGCTGACCCCGTGGCGCAGCTGGTGGCAGACGTTCAGCCGCAGCCAGACCCCGGCCTGGGTCAACGTCACCACCAACGAAGGCGCGCCCTACAATATGAACGAGGGGCAGCTGGCGGTGCGGGATCTTACGCTTGGCGTGAAAAACGGCGAGCCGCAGATTACCGCCCAGGATGACTATTATTCAGCAAGTTTGAAGATGCTCTCCTGGCTGGCGGAACAGCGTTAGCAGGCAATAAAAAAGCCGGGTGGCGCTCGCGCTTACCCGGCCTACATTGCTGCGCCGAGTAGCGCTGCACTTTTGCCAACCCATATTTACCTCCGGGAGCGGACGGGTGATCTTCATAAAAGGGTAAAATCTTTGCAACACCTGCCACATTGAACGGCATTGATGATTGCGTGTCCTGCATGCGCGGATTGTGGGCGTGGCCTGCCAGATGTACATCTCGCCCATATAGCAGTTTGCCCCATGCGTTGTTCTGTGCTTCCCGGCACACCTGACTCTGAGCATCCGTCAGGCTTCGGCTGTTCCCGGCGGCATCAACGATGCGCCGCCGGTTAATAAAAAGATACGTATAAGGCGGAATAGAGGGAGAGATGCTATTAGTAGTTGTAGACGACAGAGACTAACAGGGCCTTAGGACTATCCAATGTGCTTACGGTCACAATCTCTTGCGGATCTGCGCTACGCCAGCACACTGCCTCAATATGACAACTTACCTGCTTTTGGTAACCCATGGCGTTCAGATAAGTTTCGATCTGCCTCGAATCGTCAGTACCGTAGTACCTGACAGCATATACATGTGATGCCGGACCAGTGACATTGGCAAAGTTGAAGTCATAACGGGGCGAAATCCGTGGCATTTTTTTTAGAAGATCGGGCGTATAAAATTCATACTTCCGTTTATCCTGTTCGGTATAGTGTGCGTTCCCGGCGAACTCCATTACGATATAAGGCCAGACATAGGTCAGCGCTGCGGCAGCAACAATAATGACACTACCAAGCACTTTAAATGATTTACGCATACGGTAATGTTCCCCCTTTCGCGCTGTCCATGTATGAGCCATCAGCACTGGCAATACTTACAATTCCTGATTTAAAGTCACTCCATGGCCTTATTGTCTGCATGAAGTTAGGAAGCATACCTTTACGCGGTCTGGCGTTAGGAAATTTATCCGGATCGGGAAAAAGCAACGGCGTGAACCCCCTGTTTTTCCAGGATCCTATCTTTCCATAATAGTCCCAACGTCTTAAAGCTTTATCTTTACTAACAGGCCGCAATATTTCAAATGGATTTTGAATGGAAACAACACGGTAAAAGCCCAGCAAATCAGAGATCAAATCCTCTCCACTGAAGCCGCTATCTGTGACGAGACTAACAGGGAACGATGCCTGTAGCCCCTCAAATTTACGAGCCAGTGACATCATCATGCCAAGAGCAATACTTTTGCGTTCATGGTATGAGCGGCCGCGTGTAATGCGCCACGTAATAAATTTGCCCATTTTTATTGTATGAAAGGGATCTACCATGGACTGTGAATAGCTTATGTCATAACGTTCCTGGCCGGAAGACTCTCCAGCATCGATTTGCTGTAACAATGATCTAATGTCTGTGCCCTGCGCATGACCGAGATCAACCCATCCGAGCACTTCTGTATAAACCAAACCAAATGGAACCCTTGCGGCGTTTTTTCCATCAATGATATCGCTTCGTTTGCTCATCCCTAATCCTCCTTTACGCCTTCGCCATGCTACGAAGGTTTCTATAAGCAGAGGATCATAAATAGATAAGAACATCTAAACTCATAAGCTCTGTCACAACACTGCGCTTTTCATCCTCTTAACTTCTGGATAAAGCATTAAAAATCAAAAAGTATGCGAGAAATAATACGGTGTAGGTATGCATAGCCGGGTGGCGGCTTCGCCTTACCCGGCCTACAAAATAATATTCATTATTTAAGTGAATATTTCATAGGAATGCATCCATTATCTAAATAATTGTTTGCTATTTTTACGGTGCTATAGTAACCCTTTGTATGAGAGGGTTATAGGGTGTCTGTTATTAAAGTTGCAGTGATATTATTGGGTTGCGTTACTGCATGTAGTTGCAATAGTAATCATGGGATAGATATTGGCAAATGGCGAACCGTATCAGTAGATAGCCAAAGAGTATGCTATAGCTTTGATAAAAGTGATGTGTTGAATGATTACCATATAGGCCTTAACGAATCAGGAAAGGACACCGTCCTCACAGATAGTGGTTATTATCCTGTGCAATTGTCTTATCCTGATACATGCATAAATATAAACTTAAAGCCGGGTAATGAGTATTATACGGTTTATAAACTTAATGGCGTTAAGTATCGTTATGAGTTTATTATAGATAACACCTGGAATGTGCTTAGCCTGAAGCAAGGTTTAAAATGAGCGTTAGTATACTTCGGGTAAGAGGTGCACCGCCGGGTGGCGGCTTCGCCTTACCCGGCCTACAAATAGATGCTAGTTGTTGATTCCGGCGTTCACCGTAGGCCCGGCAAGCGTTGCGCCGCCGGGCGTAACGACCTTACTGCGGATACGGTACCCAGTCGCCGCCGTTAAGACGAACGTACGGTTTGTTCTGGTACTGGATCACAATGGCGTTGGCGTTCTCCGACACCGGGGCGGTCTGCGGCAGGTTGCTGGTCAGGCTGTCCCAGTTAACACTATCCTCGGTAAACAGCTTGCCGTCCACCGAACGGGCAACCAGCTCCGATACCGCCAGGAAGCTGCTCGGCTGATCGACCACTATCGGCGCACCCTCGTGCGGCGCCTTCATGCCAAAGAACTTGATCCCTGCCGGAACGTTAGTAATGGACGGGCTAGGGATATCGCGCAGGCCAGAGACCTGCATCTTATCGCCCTGCAGTGCGCCGCCGTGCTCCGGCACCATTACGACCATCACCTTACGGCCAGATTTTTCCAGGGTATTGAAGAACGCATCCAGCTCGTCAAACAGCTTCTGGGCGCGCACCTTGTAGTCCGCCGTTTTGCTCACGCCCGGGAAGTGGTTCCCGTCGTGCAGCGGCAGCAGGTTGAAGAAGGTGGCCGTGCGCTGGTTCCCATCCTGGGACTGCATCCAGCGGTTGAGCACCGCCGTGTCGTCGTACACCGGCGAGCCGTCAAAGGAGAGCAGGGCGGTCGGGAGACCGGACTGATCCATCAGCGGAGCCTGCATACCGCCGTTATCACGTACCTCTTTCAGGAAGCCGCCGAACACGCCGTTGTGGTCGAGCATAAACTGCTGCGTGAAGCCGAGCTGTGCCAGATTATCAAACAGGTAGCACTGGTTGCCCGCCTGCTGATAGAGGTTCTTATGCGAGGGCTGGCCGCAGCTGGCGCGCAGCAGACGGATTGCCGCCGGGCCGCTATAGGAGGTGGCCGAGTTGAAGTGCTTAAACTGAATATCAAAGTGCGACCACAGCGGATGGGACATCAGGCCTGCCGCCTCGACGTCCGCCCACGACAGGGAGCAGATGTTGATCACCAGCAGCTCAAACGGCTGGGCATCGGCAGGCAGCTGCGTCGGGAAGCGGATCTGGCGCTTCTCTTCGGCGGTGTAGAAGCTGTTCAGCCACGCGTCGAGGTTCGCCGTAGTCGGCGGGGCGGTCTGCGCCGGGATATCGCCGACGACCGGTTTGTCCGCCGCGGCGGCGATGGTGGCTGCGGCATTGCCGCCGGTGGTGGTAACGGTACTGGTAGGCTGACCGGCTGGCCACAGGGAGAAGGTCGGCCCGGTCAGGGTCAGCACGTTCAACCAGACCATAATCGCCACCACAAAGACGGTGACGCGGATCCACTGCGACAGGAAGAGCCAGGCCACCAGCAGAACAAAAATCCCGCCGATCATCTGCCAGTTAATAAAGCGCGTGACCAGATCCAGCAGGTAATCACCGCTGAATCCGGCCACCTGCGATCCCTGGCTGAGCATGCTCTGCGGGCCAGGGAGCCAGGTATCGTGCCAGAAGAGAGCAAAGCCAATGGGAATGGCGATCCAGTGGCGCAGGCGGTGCACGCTAAGCCGCGGGAGCGGGATCAGCAGAAACGCCATAAACACGAGGTTTAACAGTGCGTGAAAGTTGAGGTAGCCCGCCCACAGCAGACCAAACTTCACGAGGAAATAGAAATTCCAGCCGGCAAGGCCGCGCCAGTATTGCCACAGCGGTGAGGGCGCAGAGGCGGTAAAGGTTTGATTAGTCATCTTTTCGTTTTGCCTTGACGGTCGAAGCACTGCGCCATGTGCCAACCGGTTTTACATAGCGCGGTTTAATAAACAGCATGCGGAGCACGGTCCTGATCCGCCGGATATAGTGGCGCGTGATATAGCCGAGCGGGAAAAAGATCAGGGCGCACAGCACCACCAGCTGAATGATATCGCTTAACTGCATCATGATGTCTGCTCCGACGCCCCGCCCGGCAACCGGTGCGGCTGCGGGATACGCCGCCAGCTCTGGCCGTTGTGTTCAGCGTTGATAATGGGGTTTGGTCCGTCGATCACCGGCAGCGGCTTACCCCACTTCTCCGGCAGCAGGGCGCGCATCTGCACCAGCTCGGCGGCGATTTGGTTATCTTCAAACCACACCACCCGGTTCGAGAAGATATCGGCAATGGGCAGCGGGAAAATATGGTTCAGGGCGGTATCAAGATCGTTGACCCGGCAGAAGGAGAGAAACAGCATCAGCCGGTTATCGCCAATGGTCATGATATCGCCCACGCGGTTCGGGCGGCACAGGGTCAAGGCCTGCTCCACGCGGATACCGGGCACCGGGCGTAGCGCAACCAGCACCCCTTTACCGTCCGTGGGCAGCAGGGTATTGCTGAGCATATTGCTTACCGCATCGCAGAAGGTGTCCCATGTCTGGTAGCCGCGCAGCTTCAGCGGCTGGGTCATGGTTAGCAGGGCGGCGATATCCTCCGGCACCGGACGGTTAAACTGCTGTCCCTGCACGCTCTCGATCAGCGTCAGGCAGCGCGAGAGGGGCGCGTTCCAGGGAATAACCATGTTCGCCCCGCAGCCCAGCAGCAGGCGCTCGTCGGTGGCGCGCAGGCTGGCATTCTTCTCACGTACAATAATTTTTAGCGCGCTGCCGCGCTGCCGGCGCAGGGTGTGGATCTGGCGGGCCAGACCTTCAATCTGGTTGTTCTGCATCAGCGAGAAGATAATGGTGGCCGCCTGGGTGGTCCGTGCCTCGCTAAACAGGATTTCGTTATTATCAAACAGCGCCCAGTGCTCAGAAAGTGGCGGCGCGCCCTCTAATACCATTACGTTACTCAGAATACGCTTTTCATCGCTGCGCGGCTGTACCGACGCCTGCTCCTGCTGGGCTATTTTCCAGCTGCCGTTATTTTGCTCAACAATAAGCTGCTGGCGGGCGCTGACGCCTTTTTCATTAAACCAGAAGGCGACGTCATAAAGATGGATATCGGCCTGGGCGCGCAGGCTGGACAGGCCAAAAAGTGAGCGATACTCACCCATTAAAAATGAGTATTGCTTATCATTATTGTTGCCTGGGTTAACTATCAGCAGCGTGCAGTTGTGGTATTTCGTCCAGGCGGCTATTTTTTCCAGCCAGCCACGCAAATTATCGACGGATATATTTTGCCAGGCGTTATTGGCGCAGAGCAAAACCAGAAAATAGTGCTGGGGATCAATAGCGCTGAGAAGATCGCGGGTAAAAAAGGATAGCCCATTCTCATGATTAGGCATGGTAAAAAGATGGATTTTATCGGGACCGTGATCTGACTCTAAATTAATAATTTTATTAGGATCGTTACCCATAGTTATCAGCGCCGCCCGGGTATTTTTATGCTGGGCAGCAAGAGTATGATTCACCAGGTTTATAGCATCCTCTTCGCGATCGGCGTTGACCCACCAGACGCCGCCTGCGGGCATGTGGCTCAACTCATCCCACAATGACTGGATGCCAAGGGTAAATATGGGCTTCACGGTCTCTCTCTTAATCAAAATCGTCTGCACCTTAGTTTACTAGCGAAAGCCGAGAAATAAACCTAACATTGAAATTAAAGAACATCACATTTAGCATGTAAATGAATTTTCAGTGGCACCCTGCGTTGCTATCTTTCCGTCTGTTTTTCATCTAACGAGATGCAGTAAAAATGTCTAACAAAGAGTTTACAAGTCAGACTGATTCAACCCTGGGCTATACCTTTCAAAACGACTTCCTGGCTTTAAGCCGGGTCTTTTCGCTGCCTGAAATTGATTACACCGATATATCCCAACGTGAACAGCTGGCTACGGCGATTAAACGCTGGCCGCTGCTCGCTGAATTTGCTGGCCAACAATAGTTAATAAGGAAGACGTGGATGGCCATTCTGGGTCTGCAAGGCATTCGCGGCGGCGTGGGAACCACATCGGTAACCGCAGGGCTGGGCTGGGCGCTACAGCTGCTGGGGGAGTCGGTATTGATGATCGACACCTCTCCGGACAATATGCTGCGCCTCTCGTTCAACGTGGAGTTTACCCACGCTGACGGCTGGGCGCGGGCGCTGCTGGACAATAAAGAGTGGCGCGATAGCGGTCAACGCTATACCTCACATCTCGATCTGCTGCCGTTTGGCCAGCTGGCCGCCGGTGAGCGGGAAAATGTCTATGCCCTGCACGATCGCCTCTCGCCGTTCACCGCTGCGCTGCAGGCGCTGAAGGACAATGGGCACTATCAGTGGATCCTGCTCGATCTGCCCGCAGACTTCACGCCGCTCACTCGGGAGCTGCTGGCGCTGTGCGACCATACGCTAACCGTGGTGAAACCTGATACTAACTGCCACGTTCGCCTGCACCAGCAGGCGCTGCCGGCCGGCACGCATCTGTTGATTAACGATCTGCGCATCGGCAGCCTGTTGCAGGACGATCTTTACCAGGTCTGGCTCCAGAGCCAGCCCCGTCTGCTGCCGATGGTTATCCATCGTGATGAAGCGATGGTGGAGTGCCTGGCGGCGAAGCAGCCCCTGGGCGAGTACCGTAATGACTCGCTGGCCGCTGAGGAGATCCTGACGCTGGCCAACTGGTGCCTGCTGCACTGTGCCGGGCCGGATCGCATTTATCATCCTGACAGCGCCGGGCAGGTTGTATGAGCCGTCTTGCCGCCTTGCTGTTGATCCCCCCGGTGAATGCCCGCCTGAGCGAGCGTTACCACCTTTACCGCAGCCATGGCGCCCCGGCATTTAGCGCGGCGCTGGGCTGTCTGTGGGCTATTCTTGCCTGGCTGTTTATTCCGCTGGAGCATCCGCGCTGGCAGCAGCTCCGCGCCAGACACGCTGAGTTTTACCCCCATATTCGCGCCGAGCGGCCGCGTCCTCTCGATCCGGCCCGCTACCTGCTGCAAACTGTCTGGCTGCTCATCACCGCGCATAATGTGCCCGCCGCCCGGCCGCGTGCGAGCAAACGCGCACGCTTTACCCATTTCCGCCGCCGCTACCTCAACTGGCTGGACGCGCTGCCTGCAAAGGTCGGCAACCGCACGAGCCATCTCGAGGGGCAGAAGGAGCTGGCGCACCTCAAGCCGGGCCTGCGCCGCTTTATTATCGGCGTGATCGTCTTCTTCTCGCTGATCCTTGCCCTGCTCTGTATCACCCAGCCGTTTAACCCCTGGTCGCAGTTTATCTTCCTGCTGCTGCTGTGGGGCGTGGCGCTGCTGGTGCGGCGTATTCCAGGACGCTTCTCGGCCTTAATGCTGATTGTGCTGTCGCTGACCGTCTCCTGCCGCTACATCTGGTGGCGCTACACCTCGACGCTCAACTGGAACGATCCGGTGAGCCTGGTGTGCGGCCTGGTGCTGCTGTTTGCTGAAACCTACGCGTGGATTGTGCTGGTGCTCGGCTACTTCCAGGTGGTGTGGCCGCTCAACCGCCAGCCGGTGCCGCTGCCGAAGGATATGTCCCAGTGGCCGTCGGTGGATATCTTCGTCCCGACCTATAACGAAGATCTGAACGTGGTGAAGAACACCATCTACGCCGCGCTGGGTATCGACTGGCCGAAGGATAAGCTGAAAATCTGGATCCTCGACGACGGCGGCCGCGAGTCGTTTCGCCAGTTTGCCGAGACGGTGGGGGTAGAGTATATCGCCCGTACTACCCATGAACATGCCAAAGCAGGCAACATCAACAACGCGCTGCAGTATGCGAAGGGCGACTTTGTCTCGATCTTCGACTGCGACCACGTGCCAACCCGCTCGTTCCTGCAGCTCACCATGGGCTGGTTCATGAAGGATAAGAAGCTGGCGATGATGCAGACCCCGCACCACTTCTTCTCGCCAGATCCGTTCGAGCGTAACCTCGGGCGCTTCCGCCAGACGCCGAACGAAGGCACCCTGTTCTATGGCCTGGTGCAGGACGGCAACGACATGTGGGATGCCACCTTCTTCTGCGGCTCCTGCGCGGTGATCCGCCGTGGTCCGCTGGATGAGATTGGCGGCATTGCGGTAGAGACCGTGACCGAAGATGCGCACACCTCCCTGCGCCTGCACCGTCGCGGCCACACCTCGGCCTATATGCGTATTCCGCAGGCGGCGGGGCTGGCAACCGAGAGCCTGTCGTCCCACATCGGGCAGCGTATCCGCTGGGCGCGAGGCATGGTGCAGATTTTCCGTCTCGATAACCCGCTGTTTGGTAAAGGGCTGAAGCTGGCGCAGCGGCTCTGCTACGTCAACGCCATGTTCCACTTCCTCTCCGGCGTGCCGCGGCTGATCTTCCTCACCGCGCCGCTGGCGTTCCTGCTGCTGCATGCCTATATCATCTACGCGCCGGCGCTGATGATCGCTCTGTTCGTGCTGCCGCACATGATCCACGCCAGCCTGACCAACTCCAAAATTCAGGGGAAATACCGCCACTCGTTCTGGAGTGAGATCTACGAAACGGTGCTGGCCTGGTATATCGCCAGACCGACAATGGTGGCGCTGTTTAACCCGCACAAGGGTAAGTTTAACGTGACCTCGAAGGGCGGCCTCGTGGAGGAGGAGTATGTTGACTGGGTGATCTCCCGGCCCTACATCTTCCTGGTGCTGCTGAATATCGTCGGCGTGCTGGTGGGCGTCTGGCGCTACTTCTACGGCCCGGAGAACGAGATGCTGACGGTGGTCGTCAGTATCGTCTGGGTCTTCTACAACCTGATCGTACTCGGCGGTGCGGTGGCGGTGTCGGTAGAGAGCAAGCAGGTGCGCCGGGCGCACCGCGTTGAGATCGCCATGCCAGCGGCTATCGCCCGTGACGATGGTCATCTCTTCTCCTGTACGGTGCACGACTTCTCCGACGGCGGGGTAGGGATCAAGATCAACGGCCAGTCGCAGGTGCTGGAGGGGCAGAAGGTCAACCTGCTGCTCAAGCGCGGCCAGCAGGAGTACGTCTTCCCGGCACACGTGGTACGCGTCCACGGCAGGGAAGTGGGCCTGCAGCTCATGCCGCTGACCACCCGCCAGCATATCGATTTTGTTCAGTGCACCTTCGCCCGCGCCGATACCTGGGCGCTCTGGCAGGACAGCTTCCCGGAAGATAAACCGCTGGAGAGCATGCTGGATATTCTCAAGCTTGGCTTCCGTGGCTATCGCCACCTTGCCGAATTTGCTCCATCGTCCGTGAAAATGATTTTCCGGACGCTTACTTCCCTGATCTCCTGGGTTGTGTCGTTCATTCCCCGCCGTCCTGCGCGGGGCGTGGTGGTGCAGCAGCCGGATCCGGTTATGGCTCAACAACGATGATAATGCGATGAAAAGAAAACTTTCCTGGATTTGTGCAGTGGCGGTTGGGATGAGTGCTTTCCCGTCGCTGGTCACCCACGCGGCCCCGGCCACCCCGATGGTCACCGTGCCTGCCGCACCCGAGACGCCTGAAGCGCAGCCCGCTGCCGATCCGCAGGCCGTCGGCCAGGTGATGCCCGGCGTTACCGGCGCCAATGCGCCCATCGTCGCGGATAATGCCCCGTCGCGGGAGGTGAAGCTCTCTTTCGCCCAGATTGCGCCGCCGCCGGGCAGCATGGTGCTGCGCGGGGTCAAACCCGACGGCCAGATCGAATTTGGCATGCGCAGCGACGAAGTGGTCTCGAAGGCGATGCTGAATCTGGCGTACACCCCGTCGCCGTCGCTGCTGCCGGTGCAGTCGCAGCTGAAGGTCTATCTGAACGATGAGCTGATGGGCGTCCTGCCGGTCACCAAAGAGCAGCTGGGCAAGAAGACGCTCGCCCAGCTGGCTATCGATCCGCTCTATATCACCGACTATAACCGGGTGCGGCTGGAGTTCGTCGGCCACTACCGCGACGTCTGTGAAAACCCGGCCAGCAGCACGCTGTGGATGGACGTCGGACGCAGCAGCTCGCTGGAGATGACCTACCAGTCCCTGCCGCTGAAAAACGATCTCTCGCACTTCCCGGTGCCGTTCTATGACGCGCGGGATAACCGTCCGCTGGTGCTACCGATGGTCTTTGCCGGTGCGCCCGCGCTGGAGCAGCAGCAGGCGGCGAGCATTGTTGCCTCCTTCTTTGGCTCGCGCATGGGCTGGCGCGGCCAGAGCTTCCCGGTGATCTACAACGGCCTGCCGGATCGCAACGCCATTGTGTTTGCCACCAACGACAAGCGCCCGGATTTCCTGCGCGACGCGCCGCCGGTGAACGCCCCGACGGTGGTGATGATGGATCACCCCGAAAACCCCTACGTGAAGCTGCTGGTGGTCTTTGGCCGCGATGATAAAGATCTGCTGCAGGCGGCGAAGGGCATGGCCCAGGGTAACGTCCTGTTCCGTGGCGATCGCGTAGAGGTGAACGATGTTAAGCCGCTGCTGGCCCGTAAGCCGTACGACGCCCCGAACTGGGTGCGCACCGATCGGGCTATCTCCTTTGCCGAGCTGAAAAACTACGAGGAGCAGCTTCAGTCCGTAGGGCTTGAGCCGAACTCGATCGGCGTGGCGCTGAACCTGCCGCCGGATCTCTATCTGCTGCGCAGTAACGGCATCGATATGGATCTCAACTACCGCTACACCGCGCCGCCGACCAAAGACAGCTCGCGGATGGATATCAGCCTGAACAACCAGTTCCTGCAATCCTTCAACCTGACCAGCAACCAGGATACCAACCGTCTGCTGCTGCGCCTGCCGGTGCTGCAGGGGCTGCTGGATGGTAAAACCGCCGTCACCATTCCGGCGCTGCAGCTGGGGGCGCTTAACCAGCTGCGCTTTGATTTCCAGTACATGAACCCGATGCCAGGCGGCACCGTAGATAACTGCGTCACCTTCCAGCCGGTGCAGAACCGGGTGGTGATTGGCGATGACTCGACCATCGACTTCTCGAAGTACTACCACTTTATTGCCATGCCGGACCTGCGTGCCTTTGCCAACGCGGGCTTCCCGTTCAGCCGCATGGCGGACCTTGCGGACACCATTGTGGTGCTGCCCGCTAACCCGAACCAGGGCCAGCTGACCACGCTGCTGGACTCTATCGGCCAGATTGGCGCACAAACCGGTCTCCCGGCGGTTAACCTGACCCTGACCAATGACGGCAGCCAGATCCAGAACAAGGATGCCGACGTGCTGGTCATCGGCGCTATCCCGGATAGCCTGAAGGATGACAAACGCATTGACCTGCTGGTGCAGGCGACGCAGAGCTGGGTGAAGACGCCGCAGCGCCAGACCACCTTCCCGGCCATCATCCCGGACAACACCGATCGTCAGGCGGATGCCCAGACGGCGGTGACCTCCAGCGGCCCGATGGCGGCTATCGTCGGCTTCCAGTCGCCGTATAACGATCAGCGCAGCGTGGTTGCCCTGCTGGCGGATAGCCCGCGCGGCTACGAGCTGCTGAACGAGGCGATGAACGACAGCGGCAAACGTGCAGCAATGTATGGTTCCGTGACGGTGATCCGCGAGTCGGGCGTCAACGGCCTGCGAGTCGGGGATATCTACTACGTCGGCCACCTGCCGTGGTTCGAGCGTATCTGGTATGCGCTCTCTAACCATCCGGTGCTGCTGGCGGTGCTGGCGGCGGTGAGCATCGTGCTGCTGGCCTGGGTACTGTGGCGTCTGCTTCGTATCATCAGCCGTCGTCGTCTCGACCCGCACGATGAGTAAGCCATGAAGACCTTACTGCGTGGAGCGATCGCCGCCACGCTGCTGCTGGCGGCGGCGGGTACGCACGCCGCCTGTAGCTGGCCGGCCTGGACCGCATTTAAAAAGGATTACCTTAGCGACGGCGGGCGGGTGATCGATCCCAGCGATGCCCGGAAGATCACGACCTCCGAAGGGCAGAGCTACGGGCTGTTCTTCGCCCTTGCCGCCAACGACCGACCCGGCTTCGACAAGATCCTAACGTGGACTGAGGATAACCTCGCCGAAGGTGACCTCGCGTCCCATCTTCCCGCCTGGCTGTGGGGCAAGAAGGGCGACGCGGAGTGGACGGTGCTGGACACCAACTCCGCCTCCGACGCCGATATCTGGATCGTCTGGTCGCTGTTTGAGGCCGGACGCCTGTGGAAAGAGCCGCGCTACACCGCCCTGGCCCAGGGACTGCTCAAGCATATCGTCAGCGAAGAGGTGGTGAACGTGCCGGGGCTGGGTTCAATGCTGCTGCCGGGCAAAATTGGCTTCGCCGAGAAAGAGCGCTGGCGCTTTAACCCCAGCTATCTGCCGCCGCAGGTGGCGCAGTATCTCACCCGCTTTGGCGCACCCTGGACCACGCTGCGGGAGACCAACCTGCGCCTGCTGTTAGAGACCGCTCCCAAAGGTTTCTCCCCGGACTGGGTGAGCTACGAGAAGGGTGGCGGCTGGAGCCTGAAACCGGAGAGCAAGCTGGTCTCAAGCTATGATGCTATTCGCGTCTACTTGTGGGTCGGCATGCTGCACGACAGCGATCTGCAAAAAAATCGCCTGCTGGCGCGCTTTAAGCCGATGGCGGCGCTGACGGCGAAAAACGGCGTGCCGCCGGAGAAGGTGAACGTGGTCACCGGCGCGGCCCAGGGCAGCGGTGCGACGGGCTTCTCCGCCGCCCTGCTGCCGTTTATGCAAAACCGCGACGCACAAGCGGTGCTGCGCCAGCGCGTTGCCGACAATTTTCCCGGCAGCGACGCCTATTACAGCTACGTGCTCACCCTCTTTGGACAGGGCTGGGATGAGCACCGTTTTCGTTTCACCTCCCAAGGTGAGTTACAACCTGACTGGGGCCAGGAATGCGCACGCTAACCCTACGCTTACTTGCTTTATCGCTGGGCATCGCGCTGATGCCAAAGACGTATGCGGCCCCGACAGCCCAGCAGCAACAGTTGCTTGAGCAGGTCCGGCTCGGAGAATCTACCCGTCGTGAGGATCTGGTACGCCAGTCCCTCTACCGGCTGGAGCTTATCGATCCTAATAACCCCGAGGTGATTGCCGCCCGCCAGCGCTATCTGCTGCGCCAGGGGGACACCGCGGGTGCGCAGCAGCAGCTTGATAGACTGGCGCAGCTCGCCCCCAACTCGGCGGCGTACCGGGAAGCACAAAGCACCATGGCTCTCTCCACCGCCCAGGGGCGACAGGGGTTGCAGGAGGCGCGACTGCTGGCCACCACCGGCCATACGGCGGAGGCCATCGCTGCCTATGACAAAATTTTGCAGGGCAACCCGCCGGATAGCGATCTCGCCGCCGAATACTGGACGCTGGTGGCGAAGGTGCCCGAGCGACGCAGCCAGGCCATTACCCAGCTGAAGAGCGCCAACGCCCGCTACCCCGGTAATCCCCAGCTGCAAAACTCGCTGGCGCAGCTGCTGTTTGCCAACGGGCGCAGCGATGAAGGTTATACCGTCCTGCGCCAGATGGCGAAGTCGGGAACCACCCGCGAAGCGGCGGCGGCCATCTGGTATCAACAGATTCAAAATATGCCGGTGAGCGATGCCAGCGTGCAGGCGCTGCAGCAGTTTCTGAACGAGTTTAGCAGCGGCGATACGGTGGATACCGCCCGGGCGACGCTGGCGAAACAGCAGCAGCAGCTGGCCGATCCGGCGTTCCGCGCCCGTTCACGCGGGCTGGCCGCGGTTGATGCCGGGCAGGGCGGGCAGGCTATCGCCCCGCTGCAGCAGGCGCTGAATGCCGACCAGAACGACGGTGAAACCACCGGCGCGCTCGGCCAGGCTTACTCGCAAAAGGGCGATCGCGCCCGGGCGGTTCCCCTGCTAGAGAGAGCGATCGCCCTGGCGCCGCAGAGCAGCAACCGCAGCAAGTGGGATAGCCTGCTGCAAACTAACCGCTACTGGCTGCTGATCCAGCAGGGTGACGCCGCGCTGAAGGCCAACAATCCGGGTCAGGCAGAACGACTTTACCAGCAGGCGCGGGGGGTAGATAACACCGACAGCTACGCCGTGCTGGGGTTGGGTGACGCCGCCGTCGCCCGCAAGGATAACGCCGCCGCCGAGCGCTACTACCAGCAGGCGCTGCGCATGGACAGCGGCAACAGCAACGCGGTGCGCGGGCTGGCCAATATTTATCGCGCGCAGTCGCCGGAAAAAGCCTCCGCCTGGATTGCCTCCCTTCCTGCCAGCCAGCGCCGCAGCGTGGATGACATTGAGCGTAGCCTCGCTAACGATCGACTGGCGCAGCAGGCTGAAAGCCTGGAGAACCAGGGGCGCTGGGCGCAGGCGGCTGAGATCCAGCGCCGTCGCCTGGCGGCCGATCCGGACAGCGTCTGGATCGCCTACCGTCTCTCCCGCGACCTCTGGAGCGCCGGGAAGCACGCCGAGGCCGACGCGCAGATGCGCGATCTGGTTCGCCGTCAGCCTAACGATCCGACTCAGGTCTACGCCTACAGCCTCTATCTCTCCGGCAACGACCAGGATCGCGCCGCGCTGGCGCACCTCAATACCCTGCCGCGCAGCAAATGGGACAGCAATATGCAGGAGCTGGCGAGCCGGCTGGAGGGCAACCAGCTGCTGGAGACCGCCAACCGCCTCCGCGACAGCGGCCAGGAGCAGGAGGCCGAAGCGCTGCTCAGGCAGCAGCCTGCTTCTACGCGAATCGACCTGACTCTTGCGGACTGGGCGCAGCAGCGCGGTGATTACGCTACTGCCCGCGCCGGGTATGAGACCGTGCTGGCCCGTGAACCGGCTAACGCCGACGCCCGCCTGAGCCTGGTAGAGGTAGCGATTGCCGAGGGCAACCCGCTTGCGGCGCGCCAGCAGCTGGCGACGCTGAACGAGATGCCACAGACCGAGCCGCCGTCAATCAACATGCAGCGCCGGATGGCGCTGGTGCGGGCGCAGCTGGGGGACAGGGTTCTGGCCCAGCGCACCTATGACACCATCGTGCCCGAGGCGAAGGCGCTGCCGCCGTCGCAGGATAGCACCCTGGTGCTGCGTGACTATGGCCGCTTCCAGCAGGCCAACGGCGAGCCGCAGCTGGCGCTGGAGAGCTATAAACAGGCGATGGTCGCGGCAGGCATTGCCTCGACACCCGCCCAGGATAACGACACCTTTACCCGCCAGACGCGTAACGATGCCAGCGATGACTGGCTGAAGCGCGGCCTGCGCAGCGACGCCGCCGATCTCTATCGCCAGCAGGATCTCAACGTCACGCTGGCGCATGACTACTGGGGCTCCAGCGGCACCGGCGGCTACTCCGATCTCAAGGCCAACACCACCATGCTGCAGGCTGATGCGCCGCTTGCCGATGGCCGGATGTTCTTCCGTACCGACGTGGTCAATATGAACGTCGGATCGTTTTCAACGAATGAAGAAGGTGTATATCAGCCCAGGTGGGGAACCTGTAATGAGATACAGTGTATTAATGACGATAAAAGCCAATCTGACGGTGGCGTAAGCGTAGCGGCTGGCTGGCGTAACGATACCTGGGAGGGGGACATTGGCACCACCCCGATGGGTTTCCGTGTCGTTGATGTGGTTGGCGGCCTAAGTTATAGCAACGATCTAGGCCCGGTCGGTTATACGCTAGACGTGCACCGCCGCCCAATTTCAAGCTCTTTATTGGCATTTGGCGGGCAACGCGATCCAGGAAGCAATACAGGCAAAACCTGGGGCGGCGTACGCTCCACCGGCGGCGGCGTTAGCCTGAGCTACGACCAGGGTGAAGCGCACGGCGTCTGGGCGAGCCTCAGCGCCGACGCGCTTACCGGCAAGAACGTGGATGACAACTGGCGCGTGCGCTGGATGACCGGCTACTACTACAAGCTGGTCAACGAAGATAACCGCCGCGTCACCGTTGGCCTGAACAATATGCTCTGGCACTATGAAAAGGATCTGAGCAGTTATACCCTCGGTCAGGGGGGCTACTATAGCCCGCAGAAATACCTCTCGTTTGCCGTGCCGGTAACGTGGCGTGAAAGAACGGAGAACTGGTCGTGGGAGCTGGGTGGTTCGCTCTCTTGGTCGCATTCGGCTACCCGCACTCAGGATCGCTACCCGCTGCTTAACCTCATACCAGAGGATTATCGTGCGCGGGCCAGCGAAACTAACGATCCAGGATCGAAAAGCAACGGCTTTGGCTATACGGCACGCGCGCTGATTGAGCGCCGTATTACCTCTAACTGGTCCGTTGGCGCCGCCATCGATATTCAGCAGGCGGAGGACTACACCCCGAGTCACGGCATGCTCTATGTCCGCTACTCGCAGGCGGGCTGGCAGGGCGATATGGACTCGCCGCCGCAGGTGCTGACGCCTCACGCAGACTGGTAACGCGCCAGGCTCTCTATCCCAGTCTTAATCTGCTGTCAGAATCGAGTATACTCTGACAGCAGGCAGGTAGCCGCCGGTTACTTTTGCGGACACGGAGTATTTGGAGAGTCAATTTGCGCGTTAGCCGTTCGTTAACCATTAAACAGATGGCGATGGTCTCGATCGTCGCCATGGTGTTTATTTTCCTTTTTTGCGTCATTTTGCTGTTCCATTTTGTGCAGCAGAATCGCTACAACACCGGCACGCAGCTGGAGAGCATCGCGCGCTCGGTGCGTGAGCCGCTCTCCGCCGCTATTTTGAAGGGCGACATTGCCGACGCGGAGGCTATCCTCAAACGCATCCAGCCGGCGGGCGTCGTCAGCCGGGCGGACGTTGTCCTGCCGAATCAGTTTCAGGCCCTGCGCATGAGCTTTATCCCCGAGCGGCCGGTGCCGGTGACCATTACCCGACTCTTTGAACTGCCGGTGCAGATCTCGCTGCCTATTTACTCCCTTGAGCGTCCGGCCAACCCGCAGCCGCTGGCCTATCTGGTCCTGCAGGCGGACTCATTCCGCATGTATAAGTTCGTGATGAGCACCGTCTCAACGTTAGTCACTACTTACTTACTTCTCGTACTGATCATGACGGTGGCGCTCACCTGGTGCATCAGCCGACTGATCATCCGGCCGCTGCGCAAGATCGCCCGCGAATTGAATGACCTGTCGCCGCAGGATCACCCTGGTCACCAGCTGACGCTGCCCCGCCATCATCATGATGATGAGATTGGCATGCTGGTGCGCGGCTACAACCGCCACCAGCAGATGGTGCTGCGTCAGTATGAAGAGCTGAACAGCCAGACGACACGCTTTCCCGTATCGGAGCTGCCGAATAAGGCCTTTATGATGGCCCTTCTGGAGCAGACCGTGGCCCGGCAAAAAACCACTGCGCTGATGGTTATCGCCTGTGAAACCCTGCAGGATACGGCAGGGGTACTCAAAGAGAGCCAGCGTGAAATGCTGCTCCTGACGCTGGTAGAGAAGATCAAGTCGGTCCTGGCCCCGCGTATGGTGCTGGCCCAGGTGAGTACGGATACCTTTGCCATCATTGGCAACGGCGCCAGCGAGCCGTGGCACGCCATTACGCTGGGTCAGCAAGTGCTCACTGTTATTAACGAGCGTCTGCCGGTGCAGGGCATTCAGCTGCGCCCGAGCGCCAGCATTGGTATCGCCATGTTCTATGGCGACGTGACGGCGGAGCAGCTCTACCGCCGGGCTATCTCAGCGGCGCTCTCCGCTCGTCGCAAAGGCAAAAACCAGATCCAGTTCTTCGACCCTGAGCAGATGGCGACGGCGCAAAAGCGGCTGACGGAAGAGAGCGACATCTTAAACGCGCTGGATAACCATCAATTTGCCATCTGGCTACAGCCGCAGGTTAATCTGGCGACCAGCGAGGTAGTGAGCGCCGAGGCCCTGCTGCGCCAGCAGCAGCCGGACGGCAGCTGGGAGCTGCCGGAGGGGCTTATCGATAGCATTGAGTCCTGCGGGCTGATGATTGTTGTCGGCCACTGGGTGCTGGAAGAGTCCTGCCGCCTGCTCGCGGCGTGGCAGGCGCGAGGCATTATGCTGCCGCTGTCGGTTAACCTCTCGGCGCTGCAGCTGATGCACGAGGATATGGTGCGGGACCTGCTTGCGCTGCTGGAGCGCTACCGTATTGCGCCCGGCACGCTGATCCTCGAGGTGACCGAAAGCCGCCGCATTGACGATCCGCACGCGGCGGTGGCTATCCTGCGTCCCCTGCGCAATGCCGGGGTGCGTATCGCGCTGGATGATTTCGGTATGGGCTACGCAGGCCTGCGTCAGCTCCAGCACATGAAGTCCCTGCCGGTGGACGTGCTGAAGATCGACAAGATTTTTGTTGAAGGGCTGCCGGAGGACAGCAGCATGGTCTCGTCGATTATTCATATGGCCCGCAGCCTCGATCTGAATATCATCGCGGAAGGCGTTGAGACCGAGGCGCAACGCGCCTGGCTACAGGAGGCGGGGGTGGAGATGGCCCAGGGTTATCTTTTTGGCCGCGCGGTGGCCCCGGAGGCGTTTGAGCAGCATAATCTTCCCCATCTGGCTGACGGCAGCGCGTAGAACCCGCACTCACTTGTGCGAGCTGGCTCAAATTTTTTAACATTTCTGTTTCAAATTTGAAGTAAGTTTATTTCTGCGATGTTGTTCGGGTGTTATTTTAAGACCGCAGGCGACCCAACCCTACAATGCCTGTGGTTTTTAATTCAAGGACACCCTATGAAAACCTCACTCTTCAAAAGCCTCTACTTTCAGGTGCTGACCGCCATCGCCATCGGTATTCTGCTCGGTCACTTCTACCCTGAACTCGGCACACAGATGAAGCCGCTTGGCGACGCCTTCGTGAAGCTGATTAAAATGATTATCGCCCCGGTGATCTTCTGTACCGTGGTAACCGGCATCGCAGGCATGGAAAGCATGAAGGCGGTAGGCCGCACCGGCGCGGTGGCGCTGCTCTATTTTGAAGTGGTTAGTACCCTGGCACTGATCATCGGTCTGATCATTGTTAACGTGGTACAGCCGGGCGCGGGCATGAACGTTGATGTTGCCACTCTGGATGCCAAAGCGGTGGCGGTCTATGCTGCCCAGGCCGAGCAGCAGGGCACTATCGCCTTCCTGATGGATGTGATCCCCTCCAGCGTCATCGGCGCGTTTGCCAGCGGCAATATTCTCCAGGTGCTGCTGTTCGCCGTGCTGTTCGGCTTTGCCCTGCATCGCCTTGGCCACAAGGGGCAGCTGATCTTTAACGTGATCGAGAGCTTCTCCCAGGTCATCTTCGGCATCATCAACATGATCATGCGCCTCGCCCCTATCGGCGCGTTTGGCGCCATGGCCTTTACCATCGGTAAATATGGTGTCGGCACCCTGGTGCAGCTTGGACAGCTGATCATCTGCTTCTACGCCACCTGTATTCTGTTTATCGTGGTGGTGCTCGGGAGCATTGCCCGTGCCACTGGCTTTAGCATCTTTAAATTTATCCGCTACATTCGCGAAGAGCTGCTGATCGTGTTGGGCACCTCGTCCTCCGAATCGGCGCTGCCGCGCATGCTCGACAAGATGGAGAAGCTCGGCTGCCGTAAATCCGTGGTCGGGCTGGTGATCCCTACCGGCTACTCTTTTAACCTCGACGGCACCTCTATCTACCTGACGATGGCGGCGGTGTTTATCGCCCAGGCCACCAATAGCCATATGGATATTGTCCATCAGATCACGCTGCTGGTGGTGCTGCTGCTCTCCTCAAAAGGGGCGGCAGGGGTGACCGGCAGCGGCTTTATCGTGCTGGCGGCCACCCTCTCTGCGGTAGGGCATCTGCCGGTCGCCGGGCTGGCGCTGATCCTGGGTATCGACCGCTTTATGTCCGAGGCGCGGGCGCTGACCAACCTGATTGGTAACGGCGTAGCGACCATTGTGGTGGCAAAATGGGTGAAAGAGCTGGACCACAAGCAGCTGAAAAATACCCTTAATAACCGTGCGCCAGACGGCAAAACGGGCGAAATTTCCTCATAATCTACCCACTTATGCCCGTTGTCCCTTGTAGGGGCACGGGCACCTGCGCATAATTACCCCCTATTTTTTCACTTCCCGGTGTGACGTTTTGCTTTTTTGGCTGTCTAACACGGAGTGTTAAAACTTCATTTTAGGCTGCCTGCATGACAGGCGGTCTTTTAACCAGGAATGTTGATCAGGGGTTTACATGCAGGGCACAAAAATTCGACTCATAACTGGCGGTTTGCTGATGATGGCAGCCAGTTACGTGCAGGCAGATGCGCTCCAGCCCGACCCGGCATGGCAACAGGGGACACTGACGAACGGTTTTCAGTGGCAGGTGTTAAGTACGCCGCAGCGCCCCAGCGACAGGGTTGAGCTCCGCCTGCTGGTGAATACCGGCTCGCTCACCGAAAGCACGCAGCAGAGTGGCTATAGCCACTTTATTCCACGTATCGCGTTGTCCCACAGCGGCAGCCTTGAGCCGGCGCAGGTGCGCGCGCTCTGGCAGCAGGGGATCGATCCCAAACGTCCGCTGCCCCCCGCGCTGGTCTCCTACGACTACACGCTGTTTAGCCTGAGCCTGCCCAATAACCGCAGCGACCTGCTGAAAGAGGCGCTGGTCTACCTCTCTGATATTACCGGCAAGCTCACCGTAACGCCGGAGACGATAAACCACGCGCTGGGCAGTGACGATATGGTAGCGACCTGGCCGTTAGAGACCAATGATAACTGGTGGCGCTACCGCCTGAAAGGCTCCACCCTGCTGGGACACGATCCTGCCGCGCCGCTGAAAAAACCGGTGGATGAGGCCCAGCTGAAGGCTTTCTACCAGAAGTGGTACACCCCGGACGCCATGACCCTGATCGTCGTGGGCAATATCGACAGCCGCACCGTCGGGGAGCAGATCAATAAAACCTTTGGCGAGCTGAAGGGCAAACGGCAGACGCCGGCTCCGCTGCCAACGCTCTCTCCGCTGCCGCGCGAGCCGGTAAGCATTATGACCGACTCCGTGCGCCAGGACAGGCTTTCGCTGATGTGGGACGTGCCGTGGCAGCCGATCCGTGAATCCGCTGCGCTGGAGCGCTACTGGCGGGCTGACGTGGCCCGCGAGGCGCTGTTCTGGCATATCCAGCAGAACCTGAGCAAAAATAACGCCAAAGATATTGGCCTCGGTTTCGACTGCCGGGTCCTGTTCCAGCGCGCGCAGTGCGCGATTAACGTTGACTCCGCACCCGATAAGCTCAGCGCCAATCTTGCTACCATCGCCCGCGAGCTGAAAAAGGTGCGCGACAACGGCCTGTCAGAGGATGAGTTTAATGCCCTGATTGCCCAGAAGAAGCTGGAGCTGCAAAGGCTGTTTACGACCTATGCCCGCACCGATACCGACGTGCTGATCAGCCAGCGTATGCGCTCCCTGCAAAATCAGGTGGTGGATATTGCCCCTGAGCAGTACCAGAAGCTGCGGCAGAACTTCCTGAACGGCCTGACCGCCGACATTCTGAACCAGAGCCTGCGCCAGCAGTTGACTCAGGAGCTGTCGCTGGTGCTGCTGCAGCCGAAAGGCGAGCCAGAGTTTAATATGAAGGAGCTGCAGGCTACCTGGGATGAGGTAATGAGTACCGAGACCTCTGCCCTTGTGCCTGTCAGCGATGACGTACATCAGGACGTGACGGATATTCCGCCGGTTCAGCAGTAGCGCAGTTGGAGCCGGCCCGCTGCCAGCGGCAGGGGCCGGAAACGCCTGGCGATCAGTTCGGCATCGCCTCGCGGGGAATAATCGCCCCGCGGTACTGGATCACGGTGCTGGCAGTCAGATGACCGCGCTGCGCCGCCGCGTTGGCATCCCCGCCGGTCAGGCGCACGGCCAGGTAGCCGGCGCTAAAGGAGTCGCCTGCGGCGGTCGTATCGATCACCTTCTCTTTCGGCAGCGTCACGGCCGGCACATCAATCACCGCTTCACCGGCAATCGCCACCAGGCAGGAGTCCGCGCCGCGCTTCACCACTACCTCGCTGACGCCAGCGGCCTGGGTACGGGCGATCACCTCTTCCACCGGCTTTTCGCCCCACAGCGCATCCTCGTCGTCCAGGGTCAGGAAGGCGATATCGGTGCAGGTCAGCATCTGCTGGTAGACCTGCTGAGTCTCCTCTTTGCTGGCCCACAGGCGCGGACGGTAGTTGTTATCGAAAATCACCTTGCCGCCGTTGGCGCGACATTCGCGCAGCAGGGAGAGCAGTTTATCGCGGCTGGCCGGGATTAAGATCGCAAGGCTGATCCCGCTCAGGTAGAGGTAGTCAAAGGTCGCCAGCTCTTCACAGATGGCGGCGGACTGCTCGCTCTCCAGCCAGAATTTAGCCGCCGCCTCGTTGCGCCAGTAGTAGAAGGTACGCTCGCCGTTGCTGTCGGTTTCGATGTAGTAGAGACCCGGGAGGCGGTTCTCCATGCGCTGGGTAAGGGAGGTATCGACGCTTTCGCTCTGCCAGGCGTCCAGCATCTGCTGGCTAAAATTATCCGTCCCCAGCGCCGTGACGTAGTGTACCGACAGCGCGGCCGGATCGACCTGGCGGGCAACGTAAACGGAGGTATTTAAGGTATCGCCACCAAAGCCACGGTTCACCTCTGTGCCTTTCTGTGACAGCTCAATCATGCATTCGCCAATGACGGCAATTTTCCTGGACATAGTCATCAACCTGAGTCGGATAAGTATTGGGGTTAGTGTGCGTTGCGCGTGCTGCGTGGTCAATCATATTAAAACAACGTTCCAATAAATTTTTGAGCTGGCGCGTGTTAAGTGCAGATTCCGCCTGCAGAATTTTATTTTGCTGCCTGATTGAACATAAAGTTCTCACCCGCCGCGCCGATAACTCAAAGACGAGTTCCGCCAGGTCACTCACTCTATTACAGGACATCTGACAATGAAGTTGAAGCAGGTTATCCAGCGGCTAAGCATTCCGGAGGCGAGCATCGAAAGCCTGGAAGAGCGGCGCTACTGGCTGCAATGTGAACGTGCCTACACTTACCAGCCCATCTATCGCGTAGATGGCAGCCTGATGGCAATCGAAGTATTAACGATCGTTACGCACCCGGATAATCCATCGCAGCGTATTGCGCCTGACCGCTACTTTGCGGAGGTTGCGGTCCGTCAGCGCCTGGACGTCATGCTGGAGCAGGTCAACCTGCTCGCCCTGCAAAACGACTTTTTTGTGCAGAATAACGTGCTGGCGTCGGTCAACGTTGATGGCCCAACGCTGCTGTCGATGCGCCAGAACCCGCAAATGATGGCGCTGATCGAGACGCTGCCGTGGCTGCGCTTCGAGCTGGTAGAGCATATTCGCCTGCCGGAGGACTCCTCGTTTGCTTCGATCTGTGAAATCGGCCCGCTGTGGCTGGATGACTTTGGCACCGGGATGGCGAACTTCTCTGCGCTGAGCGAAGTGCGCTACGACTACATCAAGGTAGCCCGCGAGCTGTTCATCATGCTGCGCAAGACGCCGGAAGGGCGCAATCTGTTCACGCTGCTGTTGCAGCTGATGAATCGTTACTGCCAGGGCGTGATTGTCGAAGGTGTAGAGACACTGGAGGAGTGGCGCGACGTACAGGCGTCACCGGCCTTTGCCGCGCAGGGTTATTTCCTCTCTCGTCCCGTACCGCTGGAAAACCTCGAAAGCGTTATTCTCGCTCTATAACATCAGGTTGCACTCCTTTCTTTCATCCTCAGCTATCTTTATGACAGGCAAGGCAAGAATGGAAGGATGCAAGCATGACAAGAACAAGCAAGGCAATCATTGCCGTCCTGGGAACGCTTTTGTTGCTGATCGTGGTGGCCATCATCATTATCGCGACCTTTGACTGGAACCGTCTTAAACCGACTATTAATGAGAAGGTCTCCACCGAGCTGAATCGCCCCTTTGCGATACGCGGTGATCTAGGCGTCGTTTGGGAGCGGCAGAAGCAGGAGACCGGCTGGCGTAGCTGGGTGCCATGGCCGCACGTGCATGCCGAGGATGTGATCCTCGGCAACCCGCCCGATATCCCTGAGATCACCATGGTCCACCTGCCGCGGGTTGAGGCCACGCTGGCCCCGCTGGCGCTGTTGACCAAAACCGTCTATCTGCCGTGGGTGAAGTTTGAGAAGCCGGATGCCCGGCTGATCCGCCTGTCGGAAAAAACCAACAACTGGACCTTTAACCTGGCGGGCAGCGATGAGCCAAAAGAGGAGGGCGCGCCGCCGTCGGCCTGGTCCTTCCGTCTGGACAATATTCTCTTCGATCAGGGCCGCGTGGCGATTGATGACAAGGTCAGCAAAGCTGACGTTGAGATCCTGATCGATCCGCTTGGCAAGCCGCTGCCGTTTAGCGAAGTCACGGGTAGTGATAAAGAGAAGAACACCAAAGTAGGCGACTACGTGTTTGGCCTGAAGGCGCAGGGGCGCTACAACGGCCAGCAGGTGACCGGCACGGGTAAAATTGGTGGCATGCTGGCGCTGCGCAGCGAAGGTACGCCGTTCCCGGTGCAGGCTGATTTCCGCTCTGGTAACACCCGCGTCGCCTTCTCCGGCACGGTGAGCGATCCGATGAAGATGGGCGGAGTCGATCTTAAGCTTAAGTTTGCCGGTAACTCGCTGGGTGAGCTGTACGATCTGACCGGCGTCCTGCTGCCGGATACGCCGCCGTTTGAGACCGACGGTCGGCTGGTGGCGAAGATCGATGCTGAAAAATCCTCCGTCTATGACTACCGCGGCTTTAATGGCCGCATCGGCGACAGCGATATTCACGGCTCCCTGACCTACACCACCGGCAAACCCCGGCCGAAGCTGGAGGGCGATCTTGAGTCGCGCCAGCTGCGTCTGGCGGATTTAGGGCCGCTGGTTGGCGTTGACTCCGGGAAGGGGGCTGAGAAGTCGAAGCAGTCTGAGCAGAAGAAGGGCGAGAAGACTAATCAGCCCGCAGGCAAAGTGCTGCCCTACGATCGCTTCGAAACCGATAAGTGGGACACCATGGACGCCGACGTGAGCTTTAAGGGGCGGCGCATCGAACACGGCAGCTCTCTGCCCATCAGCGATCTCTCGACCCATATCATCCTGAAGAACGCCGACCTGCGCCTTCAGCCGCTGAAGTTTGGCCTGGCGGGCGGGACCATCTCTTCCAATATCCATCTTGAAGGGGATAAGAAGCCGATGCAGGGGCGGGCGGACATCCAGGCCCGCCGCCTGAAGCTAAAAGAGCTGATGCCGGACGTGGAGCTGATGCAGAAAACCATCGGTGAGATGAACGGCGATGCCGATATTCGCGGGACGGGTAACTCCATTGCCGCGCTGCTTGGCTCAAGCAACGGCGACCTGAAGCTGCTGATGAACGACGGCGTGGTCAGCCGTAACCTGATGGAGATCCTCGGACTCAACGTCGGCAACTTTATCGTCGGGCAGATTTTCGGTGATGATGAGGTGCGCGTAAACTGCGCTGCCGCCAACCTGAACCTGGTCAACGGCGTGGCACGTCCGCAGATTTTCGCCTTCGATACCGAGAACGCGATCATCAACGTCACCGGTACCGCCAGCTTCGCCTCGGAGCAGCTCGATCTGACCATCAACCCCGAGAGCAAGGGGATCCGTATCGTCACCCTGCGCTCACCGCTCTACGTGCGTGGCACCTTCAAGAACCCGCAGGCGGGCGTGAAGGCTGGCCCGCTGATTGCGCGCGGTGCGGTAGCGGCAGCGTTGGCAACATTAGTGACGCCGGCAGCGGCGCTGCTGGCGCTCATCTCCCCGTCGGAAGGCCAGGAGAACCAGTGCCGGAACATTCTGGCGCAGATGAAGAAGTAAGCAGGAGAGCAGGATGAAAAAAGCCCGGAGGCGTTCGCGCGCACCGGGCTTTTACTATTTCAATTAGATAGCGTGCAGCGGTGGTAAGAACAGTCTCAGTTTCATAATCTCTGGCTTAGTGGATGGCAACCGTTCTGGATTGGTTAACTATCTGGCTGCTACTCTAATGTGAAATTATCTCAACATATCGCTTCATAATGCCTTCACGCCTTAACTTTTTAAACCTTTCTGCAGCAACTCTCCTGGTGGCCACGACTTTTGCGCAGGCCGAAGAGACCATTGCTTTTAATACTGGCTCGTTTGTTTATCATCTGCTTGGGAATCACGGTCAATACACTGAGAAGTTTGATAATGAATTTTATTCAGTCGAAAAGAAACTTCCTGACCATCCTGATTACAGTTTGCTCGTCGGGACAATGAGAAACAGCTACGGGGATCGTTGCCTTTCGCTTGGCGTTAGAAAAGACTGGGCAGAAAAGGATAATATTGTATTTAAAGGTATTTACGGTTACACCGGCGAATTCTTTTTTGATGAGTTTAGCAAATGCGGCGATGAGGGCATTTATCACTCATTTAAAAATATTACCGGAGTGGGTTTTGCACCCTATATATATCATGCGGTTCAGTATAACTTTACCCGTCATTTTGGTGTGGAATCAGGGATCATTTTTCCTTCAGTATTTGTAGTCAGCCTGAACTGGCGGTTCTGAGTAAGCAAAACTGCACCGCCCTCCACGTAGGCCGGGTAAGGCGTAGCCGCCACCCGGCGATTCCGGAACGTATGATGCTACGCCCGGCGGCGCTTACGCTTGCCGGGCCTACGAATCCTGTTACAGAGACTGGTTTTTGGTTTCGTGGGTCAGGATCAGGGCAATCAGCGTCAGGGCTGCCATTGCCGCCAGATAAACGCCCACGTAGAACAGGCCGTAGTTAGCGGTCAGCCAGGCGGCGATGTAGGGTGCCACCGACGCGCCCAGGATGGACGAGACGTTATAGGAGAACGATGCCCCGGTATAACGCACTTCGGTCGGGAACAGCTCCGGCAGCAGCGCGCCCATCGGGCCAAAGGTCAGCCCCATCAGGCTCAGGCCGATCAGCAGGTAGGCCATCACCAGCGCCTGGCTGCCGGAACCCAGCAGCGGCGGGAAGACAAACAGGGCAAAGAGAATGATCAGCGAGGTAATCACGATCATGCTCTTACGACGGCCCCAGGCGTCCGCCAGCAGGCCAGCAATCGGCACCATTACGCCAAAGCCAATCACCGCCAGCATCAGCATCCACAACACTTCGTTACGCGGCAACCCAAGGCCTACCGGCGCGGGTGCTGTGCTGTAGGTCATCGAGTAGACGGTCATAATGTAGAACAGCGTGTAGGTTGCCAGCATGATAAAGGTACCCAGCACGGTGACACGCATGTGCTTAGTCAGCAGCGTACCCATCGGGACCTTCACCTGCTTCTTGGCAGCGGCCACTTTGGCGAATACCGGCGACTCATGCAGGGAGACGCGGACGTAAAGACCGATCAGCACCAGCACGGCGGAGAAGATAAACGGCACGCGCCAGCCCCACGCCATAAACTGCTCGTCGGTCAGCAGCCACGACAGCAGCAGGAAGGTGCCGTTAGCAAAGAAGAAGCCGATTGGCGCACCCAGCTGCGGGAAGGAGCCGTAAAGCGCGCGCTTGTGTGCCGGGGCGTTCTCGGTCGCCAGCAGTGCCGCACCGCCCCACTCACCGCCAAGGCCGAGACCCTGACCAAAGCGCGCCAGCGCCAGCAGCAGGGGAGCAAAAATACCAATGGTGGCGTAGCTCGGCAGCAGGCCGATCAGCACCGTAGAGATCCCCATCGTCAGCAGGGACGCCACCAGCGTAGCTTTACGCCCGACGCGATCGCCAAAGTGACCAAACACCGCAGAGCCGATCGGACGCGCCACAAAGGCGATAGCAAAGGTCGCCAGCGACTGTAGCGTGGCCGCCGTCGGGTCACCCTGTGGGAAGAAGATGTGCGGAAAGACAATGACCGCCGCGGTGGCATAAATATAGAAGTCGAAAAACTCAATCGCTGTACCAATCAGCGAGGCGATGACAACTTTATTACGCGAGTTGACCGGGGGGCTTTCCTGTTCGTGATCGAGCGTTGTGGCTGTAGCTTGCATAGAAATTTCTTATTTTTGGCGAACGAAGGGCCATATTACGCACAGCAAAAGCGACATTTCAATCTGTAACAGGGCGGGCGGGTGGCGATAAAAACGGCAAAAAGTGAATAATTTTCGTGCCTGAGTTTTCGCATCTATGAAATGCTTCACAGAAATTGGATATCAGAAGATAAAACCAGATTTTGGTTAAATAAAAGTTACGGGCTGGTTTTTAATGCTGAAATGGGGGATTGGGCTGAAACTTTGCGTTTTGATTCAGCCCAATAGTACGGTTAAAGGGTCTCTTTACCCGGCATTTTCACGTCGTCTTTGTACTCTGCGGTGGCGATCCACGCCGCGCAGAACAGCGTCAGACGGGCAAAGAAGTAGAAGAAGGCCATGATACCGAGCACGGAGCCAAACGCCGCCCCTGACGGAGAGGTTACCAGCGAAGGCAGCGTCCAGGTCATGATGATCTTGATCACCTCAAAGCCGACCGCCGCAATCAGCGTGCCGCGAATCAGCGCCTTCTTGCGCGGGCGGTGGCGCGGCAGCCGCCAGAAGATCCAGAAGAAGAGCAGGAAATTAGCGCAGATGGAGATCGCCAGGCCAATCAGCTGCCAGGCCGGTTTAAGCCACTCGATATAGTCCAGATAGAGGGCAGAGATGATCATCTGCTGGGCCGCGCCGGCGATAGAGGTGATGGAGAGGGTGATCACCAGTGCGATCAGCAGGCCAATCAGCGACACAAAGTCGCGGAAATACTTTACCCAGATCTTCTCACTGTCCTGGGGCGTACGCTCCCACTCGTCCCGGGACTGGGCGCGGATCGCCTCGCGCAGGTTGCCCATCCAGTTAATACCTGAGTAGAGCGCGACGGCGAGGCCGACAATACCGACGGTGGTACGCTGCTCTACGGCGGTTCTTATGGTGTTGCGCAGCGTATCGGCCAGGGTGCGGTCGCTGACGTTGAGCAGGATCTTATCAAAGATATCCTGCAGCAGCGTGGGGTGAGAGACCAGCACAAAACCCGCTGCGGCAAACGACACCATCAGGATGGGGATCATCGACAGGAACGAGAAGTAGGTGATGGCCGCGCCAAACTGGTTGCCCATTCGGTCATTGAAGCGTTCGGTGGCGCGGATCAGGTGTGCAATCATCGGCCGACGCTGGATCTTCTCCGCCGCTTCGGTGACCGTCTCCACGACGCCCTCGGCCTTGCCGCTCAGCAGCGGCTCTGATTCAGCCTCGGGCTTATCGGTGGTATCGACCTTTTTGACAGGTTCGTAGTCCAGGTGTGGGACAGGTCGCTTGGCGCTATTTTCCGGGGTCATCAGTACGGCTTCCTTCTCTGCTTAGCGTGATGTAACGCAAATTATAGACCCTCATCACCTAAGCGGGTGAATCGACGTAATCCTTCATGACGCTCGTTAGCCACTCCATAAACAGGTGTACCCGTCGGGAGAGGTTACGGCGATGAGGATAGATCAGCGAGACCGGCATCGGCTCGGCGCGGTACTGGGGCAGGATCTCTACCAGCTTGCCCTGGCGCAGGGCGTCACGTACGCCGGTGCGCGGGACCTGGATAATCCCCAGCCCTGCCAGGCACGCTGCATGGTAGGTCTCGGTGCTGTTGACCGTCAGAATGCCGCCGGTCTTGATCCAGCGTGTGGTGTTGTCCTGATAAAGCTCAAAGCCCTGCGGCCGGGTGCCAAGGTGCACGGCGTAGTGCACCACCGCATGAGAGGAGAGATCCTCCAGCGTCTCCGGATAACCAAAACGCTCCAGATAGCCCGGGCTGGCGCAGTTGATCACCGCCAGCCTGCCCAGCGGGCGGGCGATTAATCCGGAATCCTTCAGCGTGCCAACGCGCACCACGCAGTCAAAGCCCTCGCGGATCACATCCACCAGCCGGTCGCTGCTGCTTAGCTCAATCTCAATGCCGGGATACTGCTGTACAAAGGCGGGCAGGCGGGGGATCACCAGATTGCGTGCCACCCCTACCGGCATATCTACCCGCAGCTTGCCGCTGACGCTGGCGGGATCGTGGATAAACAGGCCGTCCAGCTCGTCGAGGTTAGAGAGCAGATCCTTTGCCCGTTCGTAGTAGACCATGCCGTCCTGGGTGAGCTGAACCCGACGCGTAGTGCGGTGCAGCAGCTGGGTACCGAGATGGTTCTCCAGACTCTGGACCTGGCGCGAGACGCTGCCCTTGGGGACGCCAAGGGAGTCGGCAGCGCGGGAGAAGCTCGCCAGCTCTGCGACGCGAACAAAAAGCTGCATTGCGTAAATTTTATCCATCCTTGCCGCCCGGTGTTGTTATAAATGAAACAGTGAAGCGTATTCAGCAGACTTTATTGTTTATCTACCACCTAATAAGCTCTTTCTCAATCACCCCACCATCAGAAATGAGGTTTCTTATGACGCATCGTATTGCATTAGTGACCGGCGGCAGCCGTGGACTGGGAAAAAACGCCGCATTGAAGCTGGCAGAGAAGGGCGTGGATATTATCCTGACGTGGAATAGTCAGGAGAAAGATGCGCAGGACGTGGTACGCGAAATTGAGCTGAAAGGCGCGAGGGCTGTGGCTTTGCAGCTCAATGTCGGGGATAGCGCCAGCTTTCCTGACTTCACCCGTCAGGTGCAGGCGCAGCTAAAACAGACCTGGCAGCGCGACACCTTTGATTACTTAATAAACAACGCCGGCATCGGCCTGCACGCGGCCTTTACCGAGACCACCGAGGTGCAGTTTGACCAGCTGGTGAACATCCATCTTAAGGGACCGTTCTTTCTGACCCAGCATCTGCTGCCGCTGATTAAAAACGGCGGGCGGATCCTGAACGTATCCAGCGGCCTGGCGCGCTTTGCCCTGCCGGGTTATGCGGCCTATGCGGCGATGAAAGGGGCGATGGAAGTCTTAACCCGCTACCAGGCAAAAGAGTTAGGGGCGCGCGGCATCTCGGTCAATATCATTGCGCCAGGGGCTATCGAGACCGATTTTGGCGGCGGACGGGTACGTGATGACGAGCAGCTAAACCAGTTTGTCGCCTCGCAAACGGCGCTGGGGCGCACGGGCCTACCGGATGATATCGGCGACGCGGTAGCGGCATTGCTGAGCGATGAGCTGGGATGGATGAACGCCCAGCGCGTTGAGGTCTCGGGAGGAATGTTCCTGTAAGAGAGTGGAAATGCCCGGTGGCGCAAGCTTACCGGGCCTACGAAACGCGTTACTCTTTCTGGAAGTGATGCACTTTAATACGGGGCGGGTTCTGTTTTTTATCCAGCGAGCCGCTGATGCCTACCAGGTGATCCGGGCTAACTTCACGCTCGGCAAAAACCGCCATCGGAATATAGACGTCAATTTCGCCCGTCTTGTCGCGGAAGGTATAGATATCGTTACCTTTTTTCGCGATCAGATTCCCGCGCAAGGAGACGGTACCGCCATCGTGCAGCTCCAGCGCCTGTTTAATGTTCATGGTACGGGCATCTTCAATGCCGCGATAGCCGTCGTCGAGCTTATGTGGCGGCGGCGGTGCTTTATCCATATTCAGCCCCGGTGAGTCTTCGGCCAGTGCCGGAAGGGTGAATAAGGCGGCCACCGTGGCAGCAAGTAACATTTTCTTCATAGATACTCCTTTCGCATGTGCCTCAGATACCTCTCTTCTAAGCCTGGCATAGGAAATTCCGCTGTGGATAAGGAATGCTCTGTTTTATTTCCCTTCGTCTTTTATTAACTGCATCACTGATATTTAATTGAAAGTCGCCTATCATCTAACTAGCTGGAATTTAAGATAAATTAAGCTGCGTAGACGGCTGGCATTAACTTTCGCTAATTGTGGTTAAGGGAAAATAATGACATACAGCACATCGCTCAGGATCCGCGAACAATTCGAAACCTGCCTTGGAATTATTCGTCAGGCGTCTATCGAAATTCTCTTACTGCTGGATGTTCGGGTCAGCGAAGGCAAGGATCCGCGCTGGTTCCTCGAGCAGCTGGAGAATGCCCGTCAGGGCCTCGGCGGCTGGGGCGCGGTAGCGCAGCGGCTGAAGCTCAACGACGCCGAGCTGACCCAGTTCACCATGCAGCTCCGCCATCTGCAGCAGCTGGTTCCCCAGTATGAGAGCGGCCAGGACGTCAGCGAAAATCAGCTGATCGCCGCGCTGCGCTTTGTCACCGCCCTGGAGCATCTTCGTCTGCAGCAGCCGGTATTAACCTATCCCACCTCAACGGAGACGGTAAATGGCGAAGCGCAGCTTAAGGGGCTGGCGCAGCTGCGCGCTCTGGAGCAGATGATTAGCGGGCTGGTCTATGCCGCCTGGCCGGACGGCGTGAAGCTGCGGAACCATCTCAAAACCCAGTTCGGTCAGGATCGCGTCCGTCGCTGGCTTAAGCTGGGCGAGCGCAACGACGTGCTCAGCGGGATGCTGTTTAGCGAGCTGGCCGTGATGCTGGTGGATAAGAAAGAGTTCTCCCGCCACTACGCTCCGCTGTTTAATGACAGCTCGGTACTGACGCTGTTTGCCGACCCGCGTAAGACCCTGCAAACCTTCCTCGACGACATTCGCCAGATCCGCAATACCCTTACCGCGCAGCAGCCGCTCTCTGCCATCCAGCTTAATTTGCTGGACACCTACTATCCACAGATTGCCGCCCCGGTTCAGCGCGCTTTCAACGAGGGCCGCACCGCCGTTAACCCGGCCAGCCTGTTAACCACCGACGCGGGCGAACTGGAGACCTTTAAGGCGCGGACAGTGAAAAAGGCACGCGCCGGCGGGGATATTTTCGAGGTGCGTGATGACATTGAACGGCCCGAGCGTCGCGCCGTCCGCACGCCGGAGCAGCGCGTACGTCTGGTGTCCGGCATTCTCTGGGGCGCGGTTGGCGTAATGGTGCTGGTGATGATCGGCGGTGGCATCATGATGATAAACAGTACCCCGGCTGCACGGGCGGTAAGCGAGCCTCCGGCGCAGACCCAGGTGCTGACCGATACGGAAAACGAATATGACACGCCTACCTCACGCATGCAGCTAACACGGATGGGCATCACCTGGGATGAGAGCAATCTTCGCTCGGCAATAGACCGCAACGATACCCGCGTGGCCCAGCTGTTTCTGAAAGGAGGGATGGACTGGAAGCTCTCATGGACTGAGCAGGCGCTATCGGCGGGTAATGACGAGGTGCTGACGCTGCTGTTGCGCTATCAGCGACAGATGGATGAGCCGCGTCCCTGCCGCCGCTTTACCACCACTCTCGGTCATGCCATGTTGAACGGAGAAAAACTCACCGGGCAGCGGAAGGATTACCTGCGCGCCTTCTGTACCCGCTCTGCCGTTGTCGAGCGGCAGCGCTACGAAACCGAACAGGCAAAAATACGTAATAAAACGCAGCCTGATGAGAGTACCCGCCGGTGGCTGGACATTCAGACTGCGATCTATAACGTTATTCGCTAGTGGATTACCCGTTGATAAATAAGGGCTTACGGTTCCCCGTATAGCCCAATCAAGCGACGTACCACGCCGTTGCTCCAGCCAAAGCCATCCTGCAACGGGTACTCACCGCCGCCACCCTCACGCGGCGTGCCACTGGCAATGTGGTACTTCTCAATCAGCTTGTGATGCTGCTTATAGAAGCCGTTGACGGTGTTTAACCAGCAGTGAGCGATCTCATCGCCAAGGGCGTCGTTACCGTACAGCTTGAAGCCCTGGATAGCCATCCACTGCAGCGGTGCCCAGCCGTTGGGTTTATCCCACTGCTCGCCGGTTTCATACTCTGTAGCCATCATGCCGCCCGGGGTTAGCAGGCGTTCACGTACCGCCACCGCTATCCGATCGGCCTGCTCATGGGTAGTCATACCCACGTAGAGCGGCACAATACTTGCCGCAGAGAAGAGGGCCTGTTCACCACGCCGCCAGTCATAGTCGCGGTAGCACCCTTTCTCCTCATCCCACAGGTACTTGTTAACCGCTGCGCGGCGATCGCTGGCGCGCTGGCGGAACATGGCTTCGCCCTCGCGGTCACCCTTCAGCCCGGAGAGGTTAGCGATGGTGCTCTCGAGCTTGAACAGAAAGGCGTTCAGGTCGATAGGGATAAACTGCGTCGTGCGGATGCTGGCCAGACGCTGGGTATCCCGCAGCCAGCGGGAGGAGTAGTCCCAGCCGGACTCTGCCCCGGCGCGCAGGTCACGATAGACCTCGCTCGGCGGACGGCCCGAGTGCTTCGCTGTCTCCACGTCCTCAATCCAGGACTCATCGCGTGGCGTGTCACGGTCATCCCAGTAGCGGTTGAGCAGAGAGCCGTCCGGCATCCGCACCGCATGGCGATAGGCCTGGTTGAGGTTCAGCGACTCGGCACCATCCATCCAGAAAGCGTACTCCATCAGCAGGTGCTCATAGTAGCGCCGCGCCCCACGCACGCCATCCTCTTCGAACAGCTCCACCATCAGTGCGAACACCGGCGGCTGGGAGCGGCTCAGATAATAGGTACGGTTACCGTTCGGGATATGCCCGTACTTTTCAATCATCCACGCAAAGTTGTCTGCCATACACTTCAGCAGATCGTTACGGCCGCTCTCGGCCAGTCCCAGCATGGTGAAGTAGGAGTCCCAGTAGTAGGTTTCGCTAAACCGTCCGCCGGGCACGATATAGGCCTGCGGCAGGGCCAGCAGCGACGACCACGGAATGTGATCCTGCGGCTCGCGGGTCAGCACCGGCCATAGCTGGTCGATATGCTCCTTCAGCGAGTTTTCTGGGTTAGAGACATACTGGCTATCCATCTGTACCGGGAGCCAGAAGTGTCTTGAAACAAACAGGCGCAGGTCAAAGTCAGGTCTGCGCTTGATACGACGATAGCGGATTAGGATATCGAGCGGATCCATTCTTGGCGCACAGTCAGGGAAAGTTTTGCTGTCGGCAAAGAGGCCTGAAGACTGTACCTGCTCAAATAGCTCCAGATAACGATCGGCGGGGGTCAGCGCGTCAGAAGCGGGCAACCCCTCGATCATCTCCGGTTCCGGTTCCGCCTCGATCATTTCATCCAGTTTTAATTCGCAAGGATCGGTCTCGTAGCGGATCTTCTCCTCGATCTCGAATTCGACAGACTCAGCAAGCTGTAGTTTCTGGTTGAACATATAGTGGCGACCTCCGGATGGCGTCGTAAAAAGATCGGGTTTTCCCGGTTGTTATTTAATTCTAAAGTTTAGTCATTTGATATGGGTATTGAAGTACAAAGTGTGCGCAAGATCACAATTACACATGCTGATTTGTAAAGAGATGTGCGATAGCTTTTTGTTTTTAAAAGTAAAATTGCGACATTGCAGCCTGGCTAAACAGACTGCATTTTCAGAGCATTCAAGATAACGTTTAACCGCTAAACGGTTTTACCACCGCTAAAGCCACAACGATGATAACGGACACTACGGTGAGCCAGGCAGCGTTACGTGCCAGCAGGGACACGGTAGAGGTTTCGCCGGTGGCGAGTCTGCGCAGCGACCCCGACAGGATGCCGTGCACCGCCGAGAGGAACACCAGTACCGCCAGCTTAATGCCTAACCAGAGCGGCAGCAGCCAGTCGCCTTTTAAAATCAGCGCGATACCAAAGGCCCACAGCAGGATCATGGCCGGTGAGGTGACGAACCGGTTCCAGCGGCGCGCATATTCTAGTAGGGGATCGCTACTGCCTTTTGCCACCACGCTGCGGCTCTGGGACCATGCCACGACGATCGCTGCCATCATAAAGATGCCGCCCAGCCAAATCACGCCCGCCATAATATGTAGGGCGTTTAACCAACGGTAGTCCATCTGCTCTCCTTTGAGCCGTAATCTTATTGTTGTAATTGCGATCATACTCCGGGCCAGGGGAGCACGAAAGGGGTTCAGCAGCTTGCGCACTGAAACAACGTAGGCTGGGTAAGGCGTTAGCCGCCACCCGTCATTACGAACGAGGCCTGATAGCACTACGCTTATCAGGCCTGCGATCCCAGCGCTTTTAAAGAACCTTAGCGCATCGTCACAAACTCTTCCGCCGCCGTAGGGTGGATTGCCACGGTATTATCAAAGTCTTTTTTCGTTGCGCCCATCTTCAGCGCGACGGCGAAGCCCTGCAGGATCTCATCCATGCCCTGGCCAATGCCGTGAATGCCGACAATCTTCTCTTCCGGACCGACGCAGACCAGCTTCATCCGGCACGCCTGGCGGTGCAGGGTGACGGCGGTGTACATGGCGGTAAAGGAGGAGGTGTAGACCTTCACCTGGTCATCGCCGTACTGCTCGCGCGCCTGCGGCTCGGTCAGACCCACGGTGCCGATGGGCGGATGGCTAAAGACCACGGTAGGAATGTTGCTGTAGTCCAGATGCTCGTCCGGCTTGTTGTTGAACAGACGCTCGGAGAGACGACGGCCTGCCGCCACCGCAACCGGCGTTAGCTCTACCGCACCGGTGTTATCACCTACCGCATAGATCCCTGCAACGTTAGTGTTCTGGAACTTATCGACGATGATGTGGCCTTTATCGTTGGTTTTCACCCCGGTAACCGCCAGGTTGAAGGTATCGTTAGCCGGTTCGCGGCCAATCGCCCAGATCAGGCAGTCAACGGTCTCGCTACGGCCATCTTCCATCTCCAGGGTCAGGCTGCCATCGCTGTTTTTCACTACCGCTTTCGGCGTGGCATTGGTATGCAGCGTCGGGCCGTCAGCCTGGATTGTCTCAACCAGCGTCTCAACGATCAGCGGATCGAAGCTGCGCAGCGGGGCATGCTTACGCACAAACAGGTGCGTCTCTGCCCCCAGGCCGTGCAGCACGCCTGCCAGCTCAACGGCGATATAACCCGCACCGACTACAGCAACGCGTTTCGGCAGGGCCGTAAGCTCGAAGAAGCCGTCGGAGTCGATGCCGTGCTCAACGCCCGGAATATCCGGGTAGCTCGGACGCCCACCGGTGGCGATCAGGATATGATCGGCGGTGATGGTCTCGCCGTTGACCTCAACGGTTTTGGCATCGACAAAGCGGGCAAAGCCGCGGATCACATCCACGTTATTTTTACCCAGCACGTTCTCATAGGAGCTGTGGATGCGGTCAATATAGGCGGTGCGGCTGGCCACCAGGCGCTGCCAGTCAAAGTTATTGATGGTGGCGTCAAAGCCGTAGTCCGGACCGTAGAGGTTGACCGCTTCGGCAATCTGCGAGGCGTGCCACATCACTTTTTTCGGCACGCAGCCTACGTTCACGCAGGTTCCGCCCAGCTCTTTCGCTTCAATCAGGGCGCATTTTTGGCCGTACATGGCCGCACGGTTAATAGACGCAATACCGCCGCTGCCGCCGCCAATGGCGATATAGTCGTAGTGCTTAGTCATAACGTTTCCTTAGTGAATTTTTGCTTAGAGTGTAACGCGATGCCCTTAAGGTTCCACCGATGGCTGTGATTATTCTGGTACGACCCAGTTCACCAGCGTATGGCCGGTGCCCGCCGGAACCAGCTTGCTGTGCAGCCACGGCAGAACGTTTTTCATCTGCTGCTCCAGCTTCCACGGCGGGTTGATGACAATCATGCCGGAGGCGGTCATGCCGCGCTGGTCGCTGTCCGGACGCACCGCCAGTTCAATCTGCAAAATACGGCGGATGCCGGTGGCTTCCAGCTCTTTCAACATACGTTTGATCTGCGCGCGCATCACCACCGGATACCACAGCGCATAGGTGCCGGTAGCAAAGCGCTTATAGCCTTCGCTGATGCCCTGAACCACCGCCTGGTAGTCGCTTTTAATCTCGTAGGGTGGGTCAATCAGGATCAGACCCCGGCGTGACACTGGCGGCAGCCTGGATTTCAGCTGCTGGTAACCGTCGGCGCGCTCGACGCGGGTGCGGCTATCTTTCTGGAACTCTGAGCGCAGCAGCGGAAAATCGCTCGGGTGCAGCTCGGTCAGCTGCAGGCTGTCCTGTTCGCGCAGCAGCTGGCGGGCGATCAACGGCGAACCAGGGTAGTAGCGCAGCTGGCCGCTACGGTTGAAGTGGTTAAGCACGCTGATGTACGGCTCCAGCTCGGCAGGCAGATCGTCCTGCTGCCAGATGCGGGCGATGCCTTCCAGGTACTCGCCGGTGCGCTCGGCATGCTCGCTGCTCAGCTGATAACGGCCCGCGCCTGCGTGGGTATCCAGATAGAGAAAGGGTTTCTCCTTCTCTTTCAGCGATTCGATAATCAGGCTCTGAACGGTGTGTTTTAAAACGTCGGCATGGTTGCCAGCGTGGAAGCTGTGGCGATAACTGAGCATGGAAGGAACAATCCTGGGAAGTAAAAACAGATAGCCGATAGTTTACCGCAGATTGCGGCAAATTACCGCAGCGACGCTGTAGCCAGGGCGCAAAAGCGCAACTTACAGCATTGAAATTAACTACACTAAACCCCATGCTAGACCTTACAGGAACGAGCGCCGCCCGAGCGCTTGCGATTATTTTTACAGGACAGCGCTTATGACCAATCCATTACTGACGCCCTTCGACTTGCCGCCGTTTTCCCAGATTAAACCTGAGCATGTGGTTCCCGCCGTGACGAAAGCGCTTGAGGATTGCCGCGAAGCGGTAGAGCGCGTGGTGGCCCAGGGCGCACCTTATACCTGGGACAATCTCTGCCAGCCACTGGCGGAGGTGGACGACCGCCTTGGCCGCATCTTCTCCCCCATCAGCCACCTGAACTCGGTGCAGAACAGCCCGGAGCTGCGTGAAGCCTACGAGCAGACGTTGCCGCTGCTCTCTGAATACAGCACCTGGGTGGGTCAGCACGAAGGTCTTTACCAGGCTTATCGCAACCTGCGCGACGGCGAGGCCTATACCGTACTGGATCTGGCGCAGATGAAAGCGGTGGATAACGCCCTGCGCGATTTTGAACTGTCCGGCATTGGCCTGCCGAAAGAGAAACAGAAACGCTACGGCGAAATCGCAGCCCGCCTCTCCGAGCTGGGTTCGACCTACAGCAACAACGTGCTCGACGCCACCATGGGCTGGAGCAAACTGATTACCGATGAGTCCGAGCTGTCCGGCATGCCGGAGAGCGCGCTGGCACAGGCCCAGGCACAGGCGCAGGCCAAAGAGCAAGAGGGCTGGTTGTTGACGCTCGACATCCCGAGCTACCTGCCGGTGATGACCTACTGCGATAACCAGGCCCTGCGCGAAGAGCTTTACCGCGCCTACAGCACCCGTGCCTCCGACCAGGGGCCAAACGCGGGCAAATGGGATAACAGCCCGGTAATGGCAGAGATCCTTGCTCTGCGTCACGAGCTGGCCCAGCTGCTGGGCTTCGACAACTATGCTCACAAATCCCTCGCCACCAAGATGGCCGAGCATCCGCAGCAGGTGCTGGACTTCCTGATGGATCTGGCAAAACGCGCCCGCCCGCAGGGTGAGAAAGAGCTGGAGCAGCTCCGCGCCTTCGCCCGCGCCGAGTTTGGCGTGGAAGAGTTACAGCCGTGGGATATCGCCTACTACAGCGAAAAACAGAAGCAGCACCTCTACAGCATCAGCGATGAGCAGCTGCGCCCCTATTTCCCGGAGAACAAAGCCGTTAACGGCCTGTTCGAAGTGGTTAAACGCATCTACGGCATCACTGCTAAAGAGCGCAAAGATATCGACGTCTGGCATCCGGACGTACGCTTCTTCGAGCTGTATGACGAGAGCAACGAACTACGCGGCAGCTTCTACCTCGATCTCTACGCCCGTGAAAACAAGCGCGGCGGGGCATGGATGGATGACTGCGTTGGGCAGATGCTGAAAGCCGATGGCTCGCTGCAGAAGCCGGTTGCTTACCTGACCTGTAACTTCAACCGCCCGGTGAGCGGCAAACCGGCGCTGTTTACCCACGATGAAGTGATCACCCTGTTCCATGAGTTTGGTCACGGCCTGCACCATATGCTGACCCTGATCGCCGTCCCGGGCGTGGCGGGCATTAGCGGTGTGCCATGGGATGCGGTAGAGCTGCCGAGCCAGTTTATGGAGAACTGGTGCTGGGAGCCGGACGCGCTGGCGTTTATCTCCGGCCACTACGAGACCGGCGAACCGCTGCCGAAAACCCTGCTGGATAAGATGCTGGCGGCGAAGAACTACCAGGCGGCGCTGTTTATCCTGCGCCAGCTGGAGTTTGGCCTGTTTGATTTCCGTCTGCACGCCGAGTTCAGCCCGGAGCAGGGGGCGAAAATCCTCGAAACCCTGGCCGAGATCAAATCGCAGGTGGCAGTTATCCCGGGTCCCAACTGGGGACGCTTCCCGCACGCCTTCAGCCATATCTTTGCTGGCGGCTACGCGGCAGGCTACTACAGCTACCTGTGGGCCGACGTGCTGGCGGCGGACGCCTACTCCCGCTTCGAAGAGGAGGGGATTTTCAACCGTGAAACCGGCCAGTCTTTCCTCGACCACATCCTGACGCGTGGGGGTTCAGAGGAGCCGATGGAGCTGTTCAAACGTTTCCGTGGCCGTGAACCGCAGCTGGACGCGATGCTGGCGCACTACGGCATCAAGGGCTAAGTACGGCGTGAAAATCTGCTTACTGGATGAAACAGGCACCGGAGACGGTGCCTTATCACTTCTTGCGTCCCGCTTTGGCTTGCAGCATGACGAAGATAACCCGATGGCGCTGGCGCTGACGACGGAGCACCTTGAACTGCGCAAGCGGGATGAGCCGAAACTGGGTGGCATCTTTGTTGATTTTGTCTCTGGCGCAATGGCGCACCGGCGCAAGTTTGGCGGCGGTCGCGGCGAAGCGGTGGCGAAGGCGGTAGGGGTAAAGGGCAGCTACCTGCCGGACGTGGTTGATGCCACCGCAGGTCTGGGGCGAGATGCCTTCGTACTGGCCTCCATTGGCTGCCGGGTGCGGATGCTGGAGCGTAACCCGGTGGTGGCGGCATTGCTGGAGGATGGCCTGACACGCGGCTATGCCGACGCAGAGATTGGCTGCTGGCTGCGGGAGCGCCTGCAGCTGATCCATGCCTCAAGCCTGACGTCGCTGACGGATATCACCCCACGGCCGCAGGTGGTCTATCTCGATCCGATGTTTCCGCACAAGCAGAAGAGCGCGCTGGTGAAAAAGGAGATGCGGGTCTTTCAGTCGCTGGTTGGGCCGGATCTTGACGCCGATGGCCTGCTGGAGCCTGCTCGCGCGCTGGCAACGAAGCGCGTGGTCGTGAAGCGCCCCGATTATGCCCCGCCGCTGGCAGACGTTGCCACGCAAAACGCGGTGGTCACCAAAGGCCACCGGTTTGATATTTACCCCGGCACACCAGAGTAAAATATGTAGGCCGGGCAAGCGCAGCGCCGCCCGGCGTTACAGATGAACGCTTACTCGTCGTCTTCGTCGCGCAGCGGAACAATCAGCATATCAACGTGCACGGTGTTGATCAGCTGGCGCGCAGAGGACATCAGCTTGCTCCAGAAGTCCTGATGGTGGCCGCAGACCACCAGGTCCATATCGTATTTCTTGATGGCATCAACCAGCACCTGGCCCAGATCGCCGCTGCCGCTCAGGGTTTCGGTAATCGGGTAGCCCGCGTTAGTGGAGAGTTCAGCCAGCGCGTTGTGGGTCTCTTCAGAGATGCGCTTCTGCATATCACCCAGGTTAACGTCGATCAGCCCGGTATAGAGATCGGAGTAATTGACATCGACATGGATCAGGGAGATTTTTGCGTTGTAGGGGCGTGCCATAGAGACTGCTTTATCTACCAGTACTTTGCTCTCAGGGGAGAGATCGACCGCGATAAGGATATGTTTGTAAGCCATGATGTTACTCCTTCCATAAGTTGTCGATGACCGTTGGGTATAGAGCCGCTGCTTTCGCGCTGCGGTCAGTCCCGCGTCCTGCGTGCCACTGCGCGGGTAGTGCCCGGCCTTAAAGATCTAATTGTAGAAGATATTTCTACCTTATAACGCGCTAAACCCCTCGTCAATTGTCATGGGTCACGGTTTAGATCATCAAAAAATGTCGGTTACGACATTGATATAGATCGATGATGTGGCGAAATAATTAACAGATCTCCTACACTATTAAATAAGCCGCTCGGATGTAGAATTGTGATCCACGTCGGCTTCTGGTACACACATCAAAGAACTCATTGGCCGGAAATCGGGGAGCGTCAGCCCTGGAGTCTATCTCCGTGGGTGGTCGCCGGGGAGGGGGTATGGTCAGCACTGTCGCGCTGTTTTGGGCTTTGTGTATCGTTTGTGTGGTTAACATGGCGCGTTACTTCTCATCACTACGCGCACTGTTGGTTGTCCTTCGTGGTTGCGATCCGTTGCTCTATCAATATGTGGATGGCGGCGGTTTTTTTACCTCGCACGGCCAGCCCAGTAAGCAGATGCGTCTGGTGTGGTATATCTACGCCCAACGCTATCGCGATCATCATGACGATGAGTTTATTCGTCGCTGTGAGCGGGTCCGTCGCCACTTTGTTTTAACCAGCGCCCTCTGCGGCCTGGTGGTGGTCAGCCTGATCGCCCTGATGATTTGGCACTGAAATTTACCTATAAAAAAAGCGGACCATCATGGCCCGCTTTTTTTGTGGCTGTCACCGATTAAATCAGCTGCAGCGCCACCCAGTACAGCGCTCCGGAGAGGAAAATCGCTGCCGGCAGGGTCAGAACCCAGGCCATCAGGATGTTGGTCACGGTTTTACGCTGCAAACCGCCGCCGTCTACGATCATCGTTCCCGCGACCGAAGAGGAGAGAACGTGGGTGGTGGATACCGGCATCCCGGTATAGCTCGCCAGGCCGATAGAGACGGCGGAGGTGAGCTGGGCCGACATGCCCTGCGCGTAAGTCATCCCTTTCCTGCCGATCTTCTCGCCGATGGTGGTGGCGACGCGACGCCAGCCAATCATCGTACCCAGGCCCAGCGCCAGCGCGACCGCCATGATGATCCACACCGGTGCATACTCAATGGTGCTCAGCATATCGCCTTTCAACTTTTTCAGCAGACGCTGGTCATCAGCGCTGACTTCCGGCTGTTTGGCGACTTTATCGGTAATATCAGAGATGCAGAGCATGATGCGGCGCAGCTGGCTGCGCTGCTCAATCGGCAGCTTGTCATAGCTTTCGATATTGGTCAGCATCGCTTTCGCGCGATCCAGCGCCACGACGGCACGGCCTGCATGGCAGTGGAACTCGCCGTTAGGACCGACGGTCTGCTCTGGCGTCGGGATAACCGGATCGGCTCCGGTTGCCTTCAGCAGCAGATCGGGATGCTGCTGGAACCAGGTCTCAACGTTGTTTACCGCGTCACGGGTACGGGTGATGTCGTAGCCAGAGGCATTCATATTCACCACGAAGCCTGCCGGGGCCACGCCAATCAGCACCAGCATAATCAGGCCGATGCCTTTCTGGCCGTCGTTCGCACCGTGAGAGAACGCGACGCCGATAGCCGAGAGGATCAGGGCGATACGCGTCCAGAACGGCGGCTTTTTCTTGCCGTCCTGCTTTTCACGCTCGGCTGGGGTGAGGTGAATACGGGCGCGTTTTTTGGTGTTGCTCCAGTAGCGACGGAGGATAAACACCAGGCCGCCCGCAAAGACCAGGCCGACAATCGGCGAGAGGATCAGCGAGGCGAAGATGTTGATTACCTTCGGCACGTTCAGCGCATCCACCAGCGAGGTACCGGTCATCAGCGCGTTGGTTAAACCAATCCCGATAATGGCACCGATCAGGGTGTGTGAACTGGAGGCCGGAAGTCCGAAGTACCAGGTACCCAGGTTCCAGATGATCGCGGCCAGCAGCATGGAGAAGACCATAGCAAGGCCGTGAGCGGAGCCGACGTTCAGCAGCAGGTCCGTAGGTAACATATGCACGATGGCATAGGCTACGCTCAGGCCGCCAAGCAGAACGCCAAAGAAGTTGAAGAGTGCCGCCATGACGACCGCAATCTGCGAACGTAATGCGCGAGTATAGATCACGGTTGCCACTGCGTTCGCTGTATCGTGGAAGCCGTTGATCGCTTCGTAGAACAGCACAAAACCCAGAGCAAGAAGTAATAACAACCCGGTATGAAGATCCAGGCCAGCAAACAAATGTAACATAGGACGTTACGCCATTTTTGAGGTCATGAACGCCGCGCATTATCATGGACATTCGCGGCCGGGGCAAAGTGAAATATAGCTTTTTTTTGATATTCATCCTGTGCCTGTAACGGTACGTAAATAATTATGTCATAAATTTCAACGAAATGACCATTTTAGCCACCATTTGCGCTGGTGCGACCACCGCATAAAATTTACAATCCGCGCCGGATTAGCGAAGAGGAATGCAGTGTGGAAAGGTTTGATGCCGTTATCATTGGGGCCGGCGCGGCGGGGATGTTCTGTGCGGCGATAGCTGGACAGGCGGGGAGCCGGGTGCTGTTGCTGGACAATGGTAAGAAACCCGGACGTAAAATTCTTATGTCTGGCGGCGGTCGCTGCAACTTTACTAACCTTTATGTCGAGCCTGCGGCCTATCTGAGCCAAAACCCGCATTTTTGCAAATCTGCGTTGGCGCGCTATACCCAGTGGGATTTTATCGATCTGGTCGGCAAGCACGGTATTGCCTGGCATGAGAAGACGCTGGGTCAACTTTTCTGCGATGACTCCGCGCAGCAGATTGTTGATCTGCTGGTGACAGAATGCACAAAGGGTAATGTAACTACCCGCCTGCGTAGCGAGGTGATCGACGTCACCCATGACGAAGCAGGCTATACGTTGCAGCTCAACGGTGAAAGTGTGGTCACCCACAAGCTGGTGATTGCCAGCGGTGGCCTGTCGATGCCCGGCCTGGGCGCATCGCCATTTGGCTATAAGATTGCCGAGCAGTTTGGCCTGAAGGTGCTGCCCACGCGGGCGGGCCTGGTGCCGTTCACTCTGCACAAGCCGTTGCTGGAACAGCTGTCGCTCCTCTCCGGCGTATCGGTGCCAGCGGTTATCACTGCAGAAGACGGCACCGTGTTCCGTGAAAGCCTGCTCTTCACCCACCGTGGCCTCTCCGGCCCGGCGGTGCTGCAAATCTCCAGCTACTGGCAGCCCGGCGAATTTGTCACCATCAATATGCTACCGGAGTGCGATCTGGATGCGTTCCTCAACGACCAGCGCGCCGCCCATCCGAATCAGAGCCTGAAGAATACGTTAGCGATGCAGCTGCCGAAACGACTCATTGAGTGCCTGCAGCAGCTCGGGCAGATCCCGGACGTGACCCTGAAGCAGCTCAACAGCCGTGAACAGCAGATCATGGTGGATAATCTCACCCGCTGGCGCGTACAGCCCAACGGCACCGAGGGCTACCGCACGGCCGAGGTGACGCTCGGCGGCGTCGATACGCATGAGCTTTCCTCACGCACCATGGAAGCGCGCAACGTACCGGGACTCTACTTTATCGGCGAGGTGATGGACGTCACCGGCTGGCTGGGGGGGTATAACTTCCAGTGGGCATGGTCAAGCGCCTGGGCCTGTGCACAGGCGCTTGTAGAACAAAACTAACCTGTTAGCTGTTATTCCAGCAGGCTGCGGTGTAACGCTTTCACCGCGCTGTCGGCAGATCCCGCTGGCAGCAGGAAGCAGAGGCTATGGTCAGACGCTCCGTGGCAGATCATGCGCACGGCGTGCGCTTCCAGCTCGGCAAAGACCTCTTTGCATACCGCCGCTTCCTTCGCCAGCGCGTTACCAATCAACGAGACGAGCGCCAGCCCGGTCTCGATTTCAACGTGGCAGTGCGACGATAGCTCGGTGAGCAGGGAGGTAGTCAACGTATCGGCCTCGCCTGACGTCGAACCGGTGGAGTTGAGGATCAGCGCAATGCATGTCTCCGAGGTGGTCACCAGATCGAGCGCAACGTCGTGACGCGAGAGAATTGCAAACGTCTCGGCTAAAAAGCGGTGTGTTGGCTGCGCATTCAGGCTGGATAACGTCAACAGCGTCTGCTGGCGGCGTACGGCCAGGGCGCGATAGCGTGACGGCTCCAGCGCATCGCGGCGAACCAGCGTTCCACCTGCGGACGCGTTATTGCTGGCCCCGACAAACACCGGAATGTTCTTGCGCATGGCAGGCAGCAGGGTAGCCGGGTGCAGCACTTTGGCGCCAAAGGTCGCCATCTCTCTCGCTTCGGAGAACGAAAGATTATCAATACGTTTTGCCTGGGGGACGATCCGGGGATCGGTTGTATAGATCCCAGCGACGTCGGTCCAGATATCCACACGTGAGGCATGAAGCGCCTCTGCCAGCAGAGAAGCGGTGTAGTCGCTGCCGCCGCGCCCGAGCGTGGTCGTTTGTCCTGTCGCGTCGCTGCCGATAAAACCCTGGGTTACCATCAGCGTCTGCTCAAGTCGCGGGCGTAAATGTTTTTCCGCCAGCTCGGCAATGGCGTCGATGGCCGGTACTGCGCAGCCAAACGTATCATCGGTGCGAATGACTTTGCGGGCATCAAACCACTGCGTCTCTACTTCACGTTCACGCAAGACTTCCACAAACAGCAGGGAGGACATCATTTCCCCATGGCTCACCAGCTCGTCGCAGAGCGTGGCTGAACGGGAATCGAGGGCCGTTTCGGCCAGACGGCTAATATTGTCGAGGAGACGATCGATCTCCTGACCAATGGCGTCAGGCTGTTTAAGGCGTGAAATAATGTTGTATTGCAGGGCGCGCAGGGTGGCGATTTTGTCCAGCCGGTCAGGACTTTCCAGGCCGGAAGCGAGTTCGACTAACAGGTTCGTGACGCCTGCAGAGGCAGACAGTACAACCAGACGAACATTTTTATCAGCAAGGACGAGGGTGGCACTACGGCTCATCGCGTCAAAATCAGCTACGCTGGTTCCGCCAAACTTGGCAACGATGATGTGTGGATAAGTGTGAGTCATAACAATCTCATATCAGGGCGCCATATCGATATGGCATGAAAATTTTCATTTCGGCATAAGGGAAGAGCTCTTCACCTTACGAAATGTCCGCCCGCGAACATTTCTACTTAAAACTCAGGAACCTGCTCTCATTGCCTCTTACAGGTTACCGGGGTGGGATCGCATAAATAGTTAAATAAGATCTTCCTTATCGGTTTGGGATTTTAACGGCGGGCATAGTAAGTGATTTAACCCATTGAATCGATATTTTCTTCAACCTTTATGTTAAGCCGGGGCTAAAACATTTCTTGTCATTGATTTATAAGAATATTTACATAAAAGCCCACAAAAAATAAAAGATTGAGTCCGCTGCTGAAAACACATATATTAGCCGCGATTTTTTACCCCCCTTAAACCCTTATTCAATCGGTGTTTTAACGACGCCAGGTTGTAGGAGAGATATGATGACGGATAAAGTCCGTATTGATTCTTTGAGTGCTGATTCTTTACCGCAGAGCAATGAGACCTTTCTGGCCAGACAGGCCGAGTTTGAATCCAACGTCAGAAGTTATCCACGTAAGTTGCCGTTAGCGATTACCAAAGCGCAGGGCGTCTGGATCACCGATGCAGATAATAAACAATACCTTGACTGTCTTGCAGGCGCCGGAACGCTGGCGCTGGGCCATAATCATCCTGATGTGATCCAAAGTATCCAAAGCGTCCTTACCAGTGGCTTACCGTTACATACGCTTGACCTGACCACGCCGTTAAAAGATGAGTTTTCTGCTTATCTGCTCTCGCTGCTGCCAGGCCAGGGCAAAGAGTACTGCCTGCAATTCACCGGTCCATCCGGCGCAGACGCCGTTGAAGCGGCGCTGAAGCTGGCGAAAAAAGTGACCGGACGTTCCGGCGTAATCAGCTTCTCCGGTGGCTACCACGGCATGACGCATGGCGCGCTCTCCGTAACCGGTAACCTGTCGCCGAAAGAAGCGGTTAACGGCATGATGCCGGAAGTGCAGTTTATGCCTTACCCGCACCAGTACCGTTGCCCGCTGGGCATCGGCGGCGAAGCCGGTGTAAAAGCGCTAACCTACTACTTCGAAAACCTGATCAACGACGTTGAGAGCGGCGTGCGTAAACCTGCTGCCGTGATCCTCGAAGCCGTTCAGGGCGAAGGCGGCGTAAACCCGGCTCCGGCCGAGTGGCTGCAGCGCATCCGTAAAGTGACCCAGGAACATGGCATTCTGCTGATCCTTGACGAAGTGCAGGCGGGCTTTGCCCGTACCGGCAAATTCTTCGCCTTCGAGCACGCCGGTATCGAGCCGGATATCATCGTGATGTCGAAAGCGGTAGGCGGCGGTTTACCGCTGGCCGTGCTGGGGATCAAAAAGCAGTTCGACGCCTGGGCGCCGGGTCATCATACCGGTACCTTCCGTGGCAACCAGCTGGCGATGGCTACCGGCCTCACCACGCTGAAGATCCTGAAAGAAGAAGGCATTGCCGATCAGGTGGCTGAAAAAGGCGAATGGCTGAAGGGTCAGCTGGCTGAGATGCAGAAGCGTTATCCGGTTATCGGCCACGTACGCGGTCTGGGCTTAATGATTGGGATTGAGATCGTTAAACCGCAGGAAGCGCAGGATCATATGGGCTGCTACCCGGCGGACGGCGATCTCTCTGCTCTGCTGCAGAAAAAATGCTTCGAAGCGGGCCTGATCCTCGAGCGCGGCGGCCGTGGCGGTTGCGTACTGCGCCTGCTGCCGTCCCTGCTGATCGACAAAAACGAGCTGGGGATCTTCCTCGATAAATTTGAAAACGCGCTGCTGAGCGCTGGCGTGAAGCCTGTTTAATCGGAGCAAATGAGCACATGTCTGATCTAAATCCGATTCTCTCTGGTTCCGCGCAGAGCATTGCCGCCTATCAGGAAGCGATTGAGCAGAGCACGCAAGCGGTAGTGCAGTGGCTTAAGCAACCTGAGATGTACCAGGGCAAAACCGTTGCGGAACTCCGTGAGCGCATCAATTTAGAGTTTAGCGCTGAGGGCCTGGGCAACCAGGCCGCCATTGAGCGCGCCGTGGAGTATTTCCTCAAGGACAGCCTCTCTGTGCACCATCCGCAGTGCGTGGCGCATCTGCACTGCCCGAGCCTGGTGATTAGCCAGGCGGCGGAAGTCCTGATCAACGCCACTAACCAGAGCATGGACTCCTGGGACCAGAGCCCGTCGGCGACCATTATTGAGGTCAAGCTGATTGAGTGGCTGCGCGAGCAGGTCGGCTACCAGGCGGGCGACGCCGGGGTCTTCACCAGCGGCGGTACGCAGAGCAACCTGATGGGCCTGATGCTGGCGCGCGATGCCTTTTTTGCTCGCCAGGGTCACTCCGTTCAGCTGCACGGCCTGACCGGTAATCTCAGTAAAATTAAAGTGTTATGCTCTGAAAATGCACACTTCTCCGTGCAGAAGAACATGGCGCTGATGGGACTGGGATACCAGGCCGTGACGCTGGTCAAAACCGATCAATTCTCGCGTATGGATCTCTACGATCTCAAAGAGAAGCTGGCGCAGGCGAAAGCCAACGGTGAGCAGGTGATGGCGATTGTTGCCACCGCAGGCACCACCGATGCGGGCGCGATCGATCCGTTAGCTGAGATCGCCGCGCTGGCGGCTGAAGAGCAGATCTGGGTGCACGTGGATGCGGCCTGGGGCGGCGCGCTGCTGCTCTCTGAGAAGTATCGTCACTTCCTGAACGGTCTGGAGCTTGCTGACTCCGTCACGCTGGACTTCCACAAGCAGTACTTCCAGACCATCAGCTGTGGCGCGTTCCTGCTGAAGGATGCGCGTCACTATCAGCTGATGCGTTACCAGGCGGCGTACCTGAACTCTGATTTCGACGAAGAGCAGGGCGTACCGAACCTGGTCTCTAAATCGCTGCAAACCACCCGCCGTTTCGATGCGCTGAAGCTGTGGATGGGCCTGGAAGCGCTGGGTAAAAAGCAGTATGCCGAAATCATTGATAACGGGGTAACTCTGGCGCAGCAGGTAGCGCAGTTTGTGGCCGAGCAGCCGCAGCTGGAGCTGGTCATGCAGCCGCAGCTGGCCAGCGTGCTGTTCCGTTTCCGTCCGGAAAACGGCGACATCGCAGGCGTTGCGCTGCTGAACCAGCGTATCGGTGATGCGTTGCTGGCCTCCGGGGCGGCGAACGTGGGCGTAACGGAAGCGGACGGCGTGACCTGCCTGAAGCTGACCCTGCTCAACCCGGTCGTTTGCCTGGAGGACGTAAAAGTTCTGCTGGCAAGCGTGATCGCCTGCGGGCAGCAGCTGCATAACGCCTGATTACAGCAGACGTAAAAAAAGCCGACGGCATCGCTGCCGTCGGCTTTTTGTTTTTTTAGCTGCCGATCAACCCGCCGTCAGCCTTCACAATCACCACCGTAGAGGAGCGCGGGCGGCCGTTCGGGTCGGCATCCGGCCAGTTTGACACCGCACGCGGATTGGCCGGATCGGTGATGCCGTCGCCCACCTCGCCAGGGTGCTGGATATTGATAAACAGCGTCCGGTTATCCGGGGTAAAGGCGATGCCGGTGATCTCGCAGCCGCGCGGCCCGGTCAGGAAGCGGCGATACTCGTTAGTGCCCGGAATGGTCGCTACCATCTGATTGTTGCCCATATCGGCATACGCTTTCTGGTTAATGGTGCTGGAGGAGACGTCGGTCTGGATCCACAGCACGCCGCGATGGTCGAACGAGAGTCCATCCGGGCTGCCAAAGGCGGCCCCCTGCATGGAGCCTTTGGCCTGCGCATCGTTACTGTCGGTGCGGCCTGCCATTACCAGAATATCCCACTGGAAGCGCCCCGAGGCCGGATCGTTGTTCTCTTCCAGCCAGTGCATAATGTGGCCAAACTGGTTGTTGGCGCGCGGGTTGGCGGCATCGACCGGGGCCTTGCCCTCTTTGCCGCGATCGCTGTTGTTGGTCAGGGTGCAGTAGACGCTGCCGGCGGTATGCGGATCGACAGTGATCCACTCCGGACGGTCCATCTTGGTTGCGCCCACCACGTCGGCGGCCAGACGGGTTTTAATCAGCAGATCGCCCTGGCTTTCGAAGCCGTGGCTCTGATCGAGGCCGTTTTCGCCAAAGATCAGCGGGAGCCAGCTGCCGCTGCCGTCCTCGTTGAATTTCGCCACGTAGAGCGTGCCGGAAGTGAGTAGATCCATGTTAGCTGCACGGTTGGCCGGATCGTACTTTTTGTCCGAGACGAACTTATAGATGTACTCAAACTTCTGATCGTCGCCCATATAGACTACCACGCGGTTGTCTGCGGCGAGGGTGACCATTGCGCCTTCGTGCTTAAAGCGGCCCAGCGCCGTATGCTTGCGCGGCGTGGAGTCAGGATTGTACGGGTCAATCTCAACGACCCAGCCAAAGCGGTTCGGCTCGTTCGGGGTTTTATCCACGCTAAAGCGCTCGTCAACCTCGTTCCAGCGGTAGGAGTCGTCGCTATCGGCGATACCGTAGCGCTTCTCCAGCGCGTTGCGATCGGCCTTCTTCACAAAAATATCGGACCAGTTCTCTTCGCAGGTAAGGTAGGTTCCCCACGGCGTCTGGCCGTTGGCGCAGTTCTGCATGGTGCCCAGTACCTGCTCCCCCTGCGGATCGGCGGCGGTTTTCATCAGCGGCTGATGGCGTGCCGGGCCGGTGAGCTGCATCGGCGTATTAACGGTGATGCGGCGGGCGAAAGAGGAGGGGCGTACTACCTGCCAGTCGCTGCCGCGCTTCTGCACCTCGATAACCGAGATGCCCATCGCGTTCTGTCCCTTACGGGCTTTGTCGAGGTTCCAGTTGGCGTCGCCATCCTTAAACAACATTCCGTTATCGATGTACTCATGGTTCATCGCCAGCAGGCCATGATCGGGGGTGCTCTCACCCTGCGGCAGGCTAAACCACGCCATGCCGTCATGGTGCATGCCCGCCTGCGCCGCCTGTTCGTCGGTGGTGTTGCTGCCGTCGGTCCTGAACGCGGGCATCGCCTCCTTCAGACCCACCGGTTCGCCCCAGCGGTAGAAGGGACGGGCGATATAACCCTCCGGCACAATTACCGTATCTTCAGAGGAGACAGGGATGCTGGTGAACCCCAGCGAGACCGCTTTAGCCAGCGCAGATGGACGGCCAACGGCAGCAAAGGCCACCTCCGGCTTCACCAGCAGCGGGAAAGAGACCGCCGCGCCCGCCACCACGCCCATCTGCAACAGGCGGCGGCGGGAGAGAAAGACGTTCGCCACGTCAGAAAATACCGGGTTGGCGCTGCGGTTACTGATCTCTTCGCTATGTTCTTTTTTGAATAGGGATTTTAACGGTCTGCTCACGACGGCGTCCTTTGGTTAACCAGAGAGTAAAGTGACGCCGTTAGACTAAGTAAACATTGTTACAATTTTATAACAGCTACTGGGCAGCGCTGCGGTGCAGGATCAGCTCGGTGATCTCCGACGGATGCCCCAGCCGCAGTGGGAAACCGTTCCACAGGCCCGTGCCGTTGCTGACGTAAAGCGTCATATTGCCGACCTGGTAACGCCCGGAGACAAAGCCGTTGTTTGCCGGACCCACCAGCAGATCCAGCCCGCGGATCATCCCCCCATGAGTATGTCCGGAGAGCTGCAGCTTCACGTTGTGCTTAGCATTGTCACGGGCCGATCCGGGACGGTGATCGAGCAGGATAATGCTGTCATCAGGACGAACGCCCGCCAGGGCCTGCTCAAGATCCGGGCCGGTCTCCTCCACGCGCTGGGCAGCCTCATCGTTGACGCCCGCCAGCACGATAGATTCATCGCCGCGCGCAATGCGTACGTGGCTATTTTGCAGGAAAGGGATCTTCAGCTGCCGGTAAATCTTCATCCACTCTACGTAGTCAAAATAATACTCATGGTTGCCGGTGATAGCATAGAGACCGCTCCTGGCCTGGAGCCGGGAGAGCGGCTCGACATCCTTAAAGCGGCGGTCCACCGTGCCGTCGGACATATCTCCGGTCAGCACGATCAGGTCAGGATTAAGCCGGTTGGCTTTCTCGACAACCTGCTCAACCCAGGCTTTCGGCAGCAGGCGGCTGGAGTGGATATCCGTCAGCTGGACAATTTTAAAACCTTCAAAGGCGGGGGGCAGATCGGGGAAATCCACTTCGACGGTGCGCACCGCCGGGATCTCAATCGCCTGTTTCACCCCAATGCCCGCCAGCACCAGCGCAACCACCATCAGCGCCACGCCGGATGACGTCTGTGGCAGGCGCTTGCGCAGCAGCCACTTCAGCAGCAGGCCGACAACGTCGCGCAGCAGCAGCAGCCCGGCAAACATCACGATAGAACCAAACAGCCAGCCCTGGGCGATCATTACCGGCTCGGGCCATTCGGGGGAGAACATACTGCCGAAGAACAGCTTGCCCAGCAGGTGAAATTCGCCCGCCACCAGCAGCACCAGCGCCAATCCTGCGCGTACCCACATCGGCAGCGACAGCGGCAGAATAAACCGCGCTATCACATACAGAGCGGGTATCAGCGTCCAGATAAAAAACATATTTTACTCCCTTAACTCACCTGCTCCGGATTACGATCGTAAATCTTTCAGCAATGCCGCGTGGAAGCGCGCCGGATCTTCCATCTGCGGGGCGTGGCCCATGCCGTCAAACTCCACCAGCGTCGCGCCAGGGATCTGCTTCGCGGCCTCTTTACCCAGCACGCTATAGTTACCCACCGCCTTTTTCACCTCCGGCGGCGCGGTATCGCTGCCTGGGGCGGTAGTGTCCCCGGTGCCGATAAACAGCGTCGTCGGTACCCGCAGATCTTTAAACTCATAGACCACCGGCTGGGTAGCGATCATGTCGTAGAGCAGGGCAGAGTTCCACGCCACGCGCTCTTTGCCCGGCCCGTTGCTCAGTCCGGCCAGCATATCGACCCACTTGTCATACTCCGGCTTCCAGTTGCCCATATAGTAGGTCTTCTGCTCATAGGCTTTGATGCTCTGAGCGCTGGTTTTTAGCTCCCGCTGATACCACTCGTCAACGCTGCGGTAAGGCACGCCTTTGGCTTTCCAGTCCTCAAGGCCGATGGGGTTGACCATCACCAGCTTCTCGGTCTGCTGCGGGTACATCAGGGCATAGCGCGTGGCCAGCATCCCACCGGTAGAGTGGCCAATGATCGTAGCCTTCTCAATTCCCAGCGAGTCGAGCAGCTGGTGAGTGTTGCTTGCCAGCTGCTGGAAGCTGTACTGATAGCTGGCGGGCTTGGTGGAGGTGCAGAAGCCAATCTGATCCGGGGCGACAACGCGATACCCGGCACCGTGCAGGGCGCGGATCGTCTCCTCCCAGGTGGCGGCACAGAAGTTTTTGCCGTGCAGCAGTACGACCGTGTGGCCGTTGGGCTTATCCGCCTGAAGATCCATGTAGCCCATGCTGAGCGGCTGCTTTTGCGACTGAAACTCAAACTTTTTTAGCTCCCAGGGGTAGCTAAAACCTTCCAGATGTTCACCGTACTCTGCTGCCGTTGCCGTCCCGCTGAGGAGCAGGGCGGCCAGCAGACAGCGTGAGGTTCGCATAGACATAACTGTTCTCCACGCTGCGGTTATACAATATCGTCCACGACACCACCGTCAACGCGCAGGGCTGCGCCGGAGGTCGCTGAGGCCTGGGTTGAGCAGACATAGACCACCATACTGGCGACCTCATCTACCGTCGCGGCACGCTGGATCACCGAGGTGGGGCGGTTGGCTTTCACAAACTCGGTGGCGACCGTCTCCAGCGACTTGCCGGTTTTGTCGATTTCGCTCTGCATCATGGCGGCAAAGCCGTCGGAGAGGGTCGGGCCAGGCAGGACGCTGTTCACCGTCACGCCGCTGCCCGCCACATACTTTGCCAGCCCGCGCGCCAGGGAGAGCTGCGCCGTTTTGGTCACGCCGTAGTGGATCATATCTGCCGGAATGTTAAGCGCCGATTCCGAAGAGATAAAGACCACCCGGCCCCACCCCTTCTTCACCATCCCCGGCAGCAGGGCACGCGCCAGGCGTACGCCGGACATCACGTTGGTCTGCCAGTACTTATCCCAGGTGGCATCGTCGGTAGCGTTGAAATCGGACGGGCCGTAGATGCCGGCATTGTTAACCAGGATATCCAAGGAGGCGGCGGTTTTCAGTACCGATTCAACGCCTTCAGGGGTGCTGAGATCGGCGATGGTGGCCCGCACCTCTACACCCGGTACCGCCTGCTGCAGCTGCTGAATGCCCTGGTTCACGCTCTCCTGGCTGCGGCCGTTGAGGATCACTTCCGCGCCGCTCTCCGCCAGACCGCGCGCGATCGCTAAACCAATCCCGCCGGTAGAAGCCGTCACCAGCGCAACTTTGCCCGTCAAATCAATCTTCATTGTTTGCTCCCGTAGATGTCATGGTCAAACCATTAAGCGTAGCAGCTGCCGGAAATGCGCTATCCTGGCAGCTTACTCTTTGGCCGTCCTGGGCCGAGCAGGATCGCCAGCTTGCTGCCGCCTTTGGTGGTCTCCATCCAGATTTTGCACACGCTGGTGAGCGGAACCGAGAGCAGCATGCCCACCGGTCCCAGCAGCCATCCCCAGACCAGCAGCGAGAGGAACACCACCAGCGTTGACATCCCCAGCCGGTGGCCCATCATCCGCGGCTCAAGAATGTTGCCCAGCACCATATGCACCACCAGGAAGAGCGCGCCGACCATAACAAACTCATAGAAGCCGTTGAACAGCAGCGCCTGAATCATCGGCGGGATCGCTGAAAGCACGGAGCCGATGTTGGGCACATAGTTGAGCAGGAACGCCAGCACGCCCCACATCAGGGCGAACTGGACGTTAAGCAGCATCAGCCCCAGCCAGATAATCACCCCGGTCCACAGGCTGATAAGCGTCTTGAGCGCCAGATAGTGCGATACGCCTTTTAACGCCCGGTGCAGGCCTGCGATGTGGATCTGGGGATTATTCAACGCAAAGCGCAGCTTATAGGGCACGTGGCGAACCTCAAACAGCATAAACACTACCGTCATCACCAGCAGGACGATGCTGGCCATCGCGTTGGAGAGCTGCGCCATCAGGGTGGTGGCGAAGGTCATCATCTTGTCGGAGTCCATGCGTTGCAACATACGCTCCGGCGAGAAATGCAGGTTCAAAAAAGGCAGCGCCTCCTGTAGGGCGACGATTTTACGCGTCAGCTCTCGGTTATATTTTGGTAGCAGGTTGACGAACTCATTGGTCGAGGCAGCGAGCACGCCAAACAGCGCGGTCAGTACCACAAGCATCACCACCACGACGATCGTAATGGCGATAGGGCGCTTAATACCGCGACGTAAAAACCAGGTCACCAGAGGGTTAAGTACGATGGCGAAGAAGAGCGCCAGCAGAAGCTGGACGATAATATCCGCCGCCGCATGGATGCCCGCCAGGATAATGACCAGCGCAGCCAGTTTGACAAGAATGTGCAGTCCTGCCTTATCACCGGATTTTTCAGGCAATACGTTGAGCATGTTGAATTCCTTTTATCGGTATGCTCGTTAAGTGTAGTGCCTTGTCCGGGCTTCGCTTAAGGTGGAGAATCTTATTGTTAATGCTGATTTTCACGCCTCGTCGTGCTAATAGTGAAACACTCCTGTAAAAACCGCTGTAAAACTGGTGAGCTTGATGCTTGAACCCGTCGCCGACCCGGCGCTAAGCGGAGTGCGCCTTAATCTGCGCATCGTCTCCGTAGTGATCTTTAACTTCGCAAGTTACCTTACGATTGGTCTGCCGCTGGCTGTGCTGCCAGGCTATGTCCACGACGTCATGGGCTACAGCGCTTTCTGGGCGGGACTGGTGATCAGCCTGCAATATTTCGCCACCCTTCTGAGCCGCCCCCATGCCGGACGCTACGCCGATGCGTTAGGGCCGAAAAAGATCGTGCTCTTTGGCCTGGGCGGCTGTTTCCTCAGCGGCGTCGGCTACCTGCTGGCGAGCCTCGGCAGCGGCTGGCCTATCATTAGCCTGGTTCTGCTCTGCGTAGGCAGGGTGATCCTCGGCATCGGCCAGAGCTTTGCCGGTACCGGCTCGACGCTGTGGGGGGTGGGCACGGTGGGGTCATTGCACATCGGCAAGGTGATCTCCTGGAATGGCATCGCCTCCTACGGCGCCATGGCGCTCGGGGCACCGCTGGGCGTGCTCTGCTTTCACTATGTCGGCCTGACCGGGCTGGCGCTTACCATTATGGCCGTGGCGCTGGTGGCGTTTCTCTTTGCCCTGACCCGTCCGGCGGTGAAGGTAAGCAAAGGCAAGCCGCTGCCGTTTCGCGACGTGCTGGGGCGCATCTGGCTCTACGGGATGGCGCTGGCGCTCGGCTCCGCCGGGTTTGGCGTCATCGCCACCTTTATTACCCTCTTCTACGATGCCAAAGGCTGGGACGGCGCGGCCTTCGCTCTGACTCTCTTCAGCTGCGCCTTTATCGGCACGCGGCTCTTCTTCCCTAACGGCATCAGTCGGTTAGGCGGCCTGAACGTGGCGCTGATCTGCTTTGCGGTCGAGACGTTGGGATTGATCCTTACCGGCCTCGCCGCTGCGCCGTGGATGGCGAAAGTCGGCGTGCTGCTGGCGGGGGCGGGCTTCTCGCTAGTCTTCCCGGCGCTTGGCGTGGTGGCGGTCAAAGCGGTGCCACAGCAGAACCAGGGCGCGGCGCTGGCGACCTATACGGTGTTTATGGATCTGGCTCTCGGCGTAACCGGACCGGCGGCGGGGCTGCTAATGGCGTGGATGGGCGTCTCGTCAATCTACATCGCCGCGGCCGGGCTGGTGGCGGTGGCACTGCTGCTGACGCTGAAGCTAAAAAAACGGCCTCCGCTGGAGACCGTTTCAGAAGTGTAAGATGTGACGATCAGTTAATCACGATGGTGTTGATAATGTTCTCTGCCGCAGTCTGCGCCTGCTGCTGGTTTTCCGCCGGCAGCGTCACTTGAATGGTCAGCAGTTTGTTATCAACCTTGCCCAGCACCACGGAGGACCAGGCGGTCTGGCCTTTCGCGGAGATGATGCTGTCCAGCTGCTGCAGCGTGTGGCCTTTGACCTCGATGGATTTATTAGTCACCACCTGCAGCTGCGGATCGCGGCTGCGCTGCTGGTCTTCCAGGCGTTTCGCCAGCACCGGCAGCTCTTCATTGGTGTTATCCCCGACGATCACAATCACCGCTTTCTGGCCGGTAGCATCGGAGTAAACGTGCATATTGTTCGCCTGGGTACCCAGCTTGCCGCTCTGATCGCTCATGTCAGCAGGCAGGGAGAAGGTCACCTTGCCGTCCAGCAGGGTCACCGGTTGGCCGGTGGCGTTGCTCTCCGGCGCAGCGCCCTGAGCAGGCGTTTTCGTGTCACTGTTATCACAGGCCGCCAGCCCTAACACCAGCAGGCCAATCCCGACGTACTTAACCAGATTGCGCATTGACTTCTTCCTTTCGATAAACGGCCAAAACGGCTCATAGGCCCATCTTATCACAAGTTAGGAAGCGTACCTTTAACTGGCCGGCAACGCAGAAATTTCAGATTTATCCGCCAGTCTTTTCAGGCACATATTGAGCAATACGCCATACATCGGCAGGAAGAACAGAATGCTGATGAGCACCTTAAAGCTGTAGTCCACCAGCGCGATTTCGGTCCAGTGCTGGGCCATAAACGCGTCCGGGCTACGCCAGAAGGCGATAAAGAAGAAGGCAACGGTATCGCTGGCGTTACCGAATACGGTGGAGACGGTCGGTGCGAGCCACCAGCGGCGATTCTGACGCAGGCGGTTGAAGACGCGCACGTCGAGGATCTGTCCCAGCGTATAGGCCATAAAGCTGGCGGCGGCGATGCGGGCGACGAACAGGTTAAAGTGTGCCAGCGCGCCAAAGCCCTGCCAGCTGCCCATATAAAACAGCGACGAGACGATATAGGAGATAATCAGCGCCGGAAGCATGACGGCAAAGATGATCCGCCGGGCGAGCGGTGCGCCAAAAATACGCACGGTCAGGTCGGTGGCGAGGAAAATAAACGGAAAGCTAAACGCGCCCCAGGTGGTATGGAAACCCAATACTGAGATCGGCAGCTGTACCAGGTAGTTACTGGAGGTGATCACCAGCAGATGAAAAAGCGATAGCCAGAACAGCGCCTTGGTGCGCTGCGATTGCGAGAACTGCGTCATATTGTGACCTTTTTAGTAGTTGGGGTTAGGGAACCCAATTTGAATCAACCGTACCCATAATGGGATAGGTTCAGAACCGCCGCATCATACTGCTTTGCAACCACTTTGCAATGGTTAATATGCACGCAATCGTTAACCTGGTTTGCTTTATGATAATCGCGGCGTAAACTACAGCGGTTTTTGACGGAATGAGCTAAAAATGACCGACCTCTTATCTACGCCAGACCACACTCTTGATGCCCAAGGGCTGCGATGCCCGGAACCCGTGATGATGGTGCGCAAAACCGTGCGTACGATGCAGACAGGCGAAACGTTGCTGATTATTGCCGACGATCCCGCCACCACGCGCGATATTCCCGGCTTTTGCCGCTTTATGGAGCACGAGCTGGTGGCCCAGCAGGTTGAAGTGCTGCCCTACCGCTATCTACTGCGTAAAGGGCAGTAATGACGCCCGGTAGCGCTACGCTTACCGGGCCTACACATCGCAATGAACCCATTGTAGGCCGGGCAAACGCAGTGCCGCCCGGCGTTGAGCTTACTCCGCCAGAAAGACCTCGGCGCCAAAGGCGGGCAGCGCGTACTGCTGCTCCTGCCGCTCGCCGGTATTTAGCAGCGCCTCAAGCGGCCCCGCTTCCTGAGCCAGATCCAGCGTCACGGCACCATCGCTAAAGTTCTGCACAAAGATATACCGCTTGCCATCCTGCTCTCTCACGGTCGCTACCGTTCCGGGCGGCAGACGCAGAGCCGTGCAGGCAGACAGCCCGTGCCGGTCTGCGATCAGCTGATAAAAGTCCGTCAAAAAATCGCTTCCGGTTCTGGCCGCCAGGTAGTACGCCTCACCTTTACCATAGCGGTTGCGGGTTACGGCTGGCCTGCCCTGGTAGAAGTCCTGCTGATAAACGCCCAGCACCTCCGCCCCTTCGGTATGGATCAGATCGCACAGCTCAACGCAGGTGTAGTCGCGGGTCGCTTTACCCCACGATGCCGCCGTCATCTGGATCTGGTTCGTTTCACCGTCGTACAGGCTGTCGATCTCTTCTGACCAGATGCCTAAAACGTCCCGCAACGGGCCAGGAAAGCCGGTGGTGTAACAGAGATCGTCCTCGTTAACGATCCCTGACCAGTAGGTGACAATAAAAATACCGCCTGCGGCAACGAACTGGTTCACCCGGTCGGCAAACGCCTCGTTTACCATATAGAGCATAGGTGCAACGACGACGCGGTACCGGCTAATATCGGCGCGCTGGGAGACAATATCGACCTGAATGTTTTGCTGCCACAGCGCCTGGTAGTGCTTATGCACGGTCTCTTCGAATTTGATGCCGCAGTTGCGTGGCCCTGCAGAATCGTTCACCGCCCAGCGGTTATCCCAGTCGTAAACAATCGCCACCTCGGCCCGATAATCGCTCCCTGCCGCAGCGGCCAGCTTCTCAAGCGCAGCGCCAACCTGTTTGACATCCTGCGCTACCCGCGTGTTGAGGTGCCCAACATGATCGACCACCGCACCGTGCAGCTTCTCGCTGGAGCCGCGGCTTTTACGCCACTGAAAATACTGCACTGAGCCGGAGCCGTGCGCCACCGCCTGCAGGGCCGAAAGCAAATGCATTCCCGGTTTTTTCAGCTTGCTGATCGGCTGCCAGTTGGTGGTGCCCGGCGTTGACTCCATCAGCAAAAACGGTAGGCCGGGCTTCAGGCTTCTCATCAGGTCAAACGTAAACGCGGTGTAAGAGGCGAGCGCCTGCTGATCCCGGGTCTGATGCCACTCCGGGTAGCTATCCCAGGAGACAAAATCGATCTCCTGCGCCAGGCGCCAGTAATCGTAATCATTAAACGCGCCGTGAAAATTGGTTGTCGCCGGTAGCGCCGGGTTAAACGATTTTACGGTCTCTATCTCATGGCGGCAGAATAGCGCCACCTGTTCAGTGACGAAGCGCCGCCAGTCAAGGTTCAGGGCGTGAACCGACTGCTCCCCCAGCGGTCCCGGGGACTGGATCTGGCTCCAGCGGGTATATTCGTGGCTCCAGAAGGTGCTCCACCAGCGCTGGTTCAGGTTCTCCAGGCTCTGATATTTCTGCTTCAGCCAGCCGCGAAAGTTTTCCTGGCAGATCTCGCAGTGGCACTCCCCGCCATATTCATTGGAGATATGCCAGGCCAGCACAGCCGGATGATTGGCATAGCGGCTGGCCAGCTGCGCGTTGATCTTTCCCGTCAGGCGGAGATATGCGGGGGAGGAGTAGCAGTGATTATGCCGTTCGCCGTGCAGGTTCCGGGTGCGATCGCTATTGGTTCGTAACACCTCTGGATATTTTTCTGACACCCACGCTGGCCTTGCTCCGCTGGGCGTCGCCAGAAAAACAGAGATGCCGTTGGCATAAAGCTTATCGAGCACCTTATCCAGCCAGCCAAACTGGTAGTGACCCTCTTCAGGCTCCAGGCTTGACCAGCTGAATATGCCGACCGACATGACGTTGCAGCGGGCCTCTTTCATCATCGCAATGTCCTGCTCGATAATGCCTGGCTGATGCAACCACTGATCGGGGTTGTAATCGGCACCGTGTAAAAAACCCAGCGTTGGGAATAAGTTGCGCATGACCGCCTCCGTTAAGCTAAAGACTCTCTCTCCTGAGAAAGATTGATGGCCTGGCCTTTCCGGTTACGTAAAGAGAACACGGAGAAGAGCGTGAAGAGGCCTGAAACAGTACCAAGAATGATGTAGGTGTTGGCGAAGCCAATGGTGTCGTACAGATAGCCGACAGCGGGTGAGTAGACCGTAGTGGCGATGGACGCGGCAAACAGCACCAGCAGATAGATAGTTGATGAGAGCTTGTGATCGAAATTCTGCGCAATAAATTTAAACACGGCGATGAGAATGAGCGGCTTCTCGATGGCGTGCATCATTTTTACTGCGGCAATCCATACCGGGCCGAGAGGGACGGCGGAGCCAAGAATACGTACCGACATAATCGTCCCGGCAATCACCAGCGCCCATTTTGCGCCTACGCGGTTTACAAACCACGGCATCAGCCCCAAAAACAGGGTTTCAAAACAGACCTGTACCGATGCGAGGGTGCCGTACCACTTATTCCCGACGTCTACGCTGGAGAATTGCAGGGAGAAATACTGGGCGAACTGCTGGTCATAGGTATCGTAGATTTGCGTCACGAATAGCGTGAAGATAATCAGCATCCAGAACTGACGATTTTTTGCCAGCTCGAAGACATGTCCTGCCTTCAGGGAGGAGGTCATCTTCTCCTCTTCAACCGTGACCTCTATTTTGGTCAGCATAAAGCAGACGGCGGCTAAGACGATAGCCGCACTGGCCAGCCAGAAGGAGAGGTTAGGGTTATCGTTGATATTGCGACCCACAATATAGGCTGCCGCGGCCCAGCCCAGCGATCCCCACATTCTGACCCGGCCATATTCAAAGGCGTAGCGGCGAGAGATTTTATCAATGTAAGAGTCGATAACGCCGCAGCCAGAGTTAAAGATAATCCCCAGATAGATACCACCGAGAATAGCCCCCAACCAGAAGGTGCTTACCAGCAGCGGAGCATAGACGTAAATAAAGAATGGCCCAATCGGCAATAGCAGGGCAACGATCAGGAAGATAAGCGATTTTCTGGTGCCAAATTTGTCAGAAATATAACCAAAGAACGGCTGCATCGTCAGGGCAATAAAGGCGTTAATGGCATAGAGCCAGCCGGTTTTTGTTGCGCTGATGCCTAAGTGTTGGGTGGTCCAGATAACAAAAAAAGCCATTGTTGCTGACCAGGCAAACAGATAGAGAAAGTCGAAGATACTTAAAAGTATGTAGTTCCTTTTGCCGGTAACCATCTCTTTTTTCCTTATCAAGGAACAGAAGTCAGTGCTTCGCCTGGGCTGCGGCGAATAGCGTTCTTTTGGGCGTGTCTGGCTGGTGTGAACAGCATCGTACGAAAATGTACGACGTTCACATCCTTGGTTTACATACAATACCTGACAAATCTTTTGCACAACGTTCAACGCTGCGAAATGTAACCGTTATCACAGAACGTGCTTTTTTCGTGTGGGGAAAAGTGAGCAAGATCGCAAAAAGCAGCCATGTGAACGTAAGACATTTTGATATGATAGAGGTGTGAACTTGAGACGTAACTGAGAAAGGAAAAAGGGTGAATAAGAGCAGAAATGTGACCCTGGAAGACGTTGCCCGCCACGCTGGCGTCTCTTACCAGACCGTATCCAGAGTATTAAATAAATCCGTGAACGTTGCCGAAAAGACGCGTATTCGTGTTGAAGAAGCGATTGAAGAGCTGCGCTATGTGCCCAACCGTCTCGCCCAGCAGCTGGTAGGGAAACACGCACACACTCTCGGACTGGTTACTACCTCGCTTGCTCTTCATGCGCCTTCGCAAATTGCTGCTTCGGTAAAGAAACATGCCCGCGATGCTGGCTATCAGGTTCTCATCTCAATGATTGATGAAAACGATACCACCGCTATCCAGCAATCAATTAATGACTTTAAGTCGCAGCTGGTTGATAAAATTATTATCAACGTGCCGCTGGAAAGGGCTGTCGCTGAAACTGTAGCGCAGCAGAATGAAGATGTTACCTGCCTGTTTCTCGACGTTGCACCTGATAGCGACGTTTTTCACGTCATTTTCGATCCGACAAACGGTACACGGGAGAGCGTAAAACAGCTTTATGAGTTGGGACACCGGCATATTGCGCTGATGCCTGGCCCACAGCATGCCGTATCGGCCCAGCTGCGTTTAGCCAGCTGGCTGGATAGCCTTAACGAGTATGGTCTGACGCCGTGCTCGGTCATCTTCGGCTCATGGGACGCGCCGAGCGGGTATGCTGGGGTGCAGACGCTGCTTGCTGAGAAAAAAACGTTTACCGCTCTGCTGGCAGGTAACGACCAGATGGCATTGGGGGCGCTGAGCGCCTTACATCAGGCCCAAATAGCAGTACCGGAGCAGGTGTCGGTAGTGGGTTACGATGACAGCTACGAAAGCGCGTTTTTTATCCCCTCCCTGACCACGGTGCGTCTGGATCTGGATGCCCAGGGGAAAGAGGCGGTGGCAAGGGCAGTGGCAACATCACCGGGTAAGCGACCGGGAAGCCGCATCCTGCCAGCAGAGTTTGTACTGCGTAGCTCAACCGCTATTCGGACTACCGTTGTCACATAATTGAACCATCGTTTCACAATCTTGTTACTTTTGTGAACCGCTTCACCTCTGCTTCTCCAGACGTAGTGTAGTTTTTAAGCGTAAAAATTAGAACGCTGTCCTGGCGCTTACCTCACTACCCTGGAGTTGACTCAATGAAAACGACCCTCAAGCCGTTGTTAGCCGCTCTGTGCCTCTCTGCCTTTGCCTCTTCCGTTGCTGCTCAAACCATTAAGGCTGCCGACGTCCACCCGCAGGGTTATCCCAACGTGGTGGCCGTGGAGCAGATGGGCGAAAAACTGAAACAGCAAACCGACGGCAAGCTGGAGATTAAAGTCTTCCCCGGCGGCGTGCTCGGTGATGAAAAGCAGATGATTGAGCAGGCGCAGATGGGCGCGATCGACATGATCCGCGTCTCCATGGCACCGGTGGCGGCGATCCTACCGGATATCGAAGTCTTTACGCTGCCCTACGTCTTCCGTGATGAAGACCACATGCACAAGATCATCGACGGCGATATCGGTAAAAGCATTGGCGATAAGCTCACCGCCAACCCGAAATCCCGCCTGGTGTTCCTCGGCTGGATGGACTCCGGCACCCGCAACCTGATCACCAAGGATCCCATCGTCAAACCGGAAGATCTGAAAGGGAAGAAGATCCGCGTCCAGGGTAGCCCGGTGGCGCTGGCGACGCTGAAGGATATGGGAGCCAACTCAGTAGCGATGGGCGTCAGCGAGGTCTACAGCGGGATGCAGACCGGCGTCATTGACGGTGCGGAAAACAACCCGCCGACCTTCGTCGCCCACAACTACATGCCGGTGGCGAAAAATTACACCCTCAGCGGCCACTTTATCACTCCAGAGATGCTGCTCTACTCCAAAGTGAAGTGGGACAAACTCAGCGCTGACGAGCAGCAGAAGATCCTCACCCTGGCCCGTGAAGCGCAGTTTGAGCAGCGCAAGCTGTGGGACGCCTATAACCAGCAGGCGCTCGACAAGATGAAAGCGGGCGGGGTCCAGTTCCACGAGATCGATAAAACGGTCTTTATCAAAGCGACAGAGCCGGTGCGCGCCCAGTATGGCGATAAGCATCAGGATCTAATGAAAGCCATTGCTGACGTCCAGTAAATCTGACCTGTTTTGTGGAGGACGTATGTCCGAACTCTACCCGAAGTGGATGGACCGTCTGTACCTGCTCGCCATGACCGTGGCGGGCCTGTCGCTGCTGGTCATGACCATCGTGATCCCCATTGGCATCTTCTCGCGCTACGTGCTCAACCGCGGCGAGTCCTGGCCGGAGCCGATTGCCATTATCTGCATGGTGACTTTCACCTTTATCGGCGCGGCGGTGAGCTATCGCGCCGGGTCGCATATCGCGGTTAACATGCTTACCGATCGGCTGCCCGAGTCGCTCAAAACCCTGTGCGCCAGGGCGGTGGATCTGCTGATGCTGGGGATCTCGCTGCTCATGTTCTGGTACAGCTTCTGGCTCTGCGTGGAGCTGTGGGAACAGCCTGTTGCCGAGTTCCCGATCCTGACCTCCGGGGAGAGCTATCTGCCGCTGCCGCTGGGGTCGGCGATCCTGATCCTGTTTGTCCTTGAACGCCTGCTGTTTGGATCGCAGGAAAATCGTCCGGTCGTACTGATTGGCAACCATGGTTAAGGGGTGAAAGATGGATGCGTTTGTTTTGTTATTCACCCTCGCCATCTTGCTGGCGCTGGGGATGCCGGTGGCCTTCGCCGTCGGGTTGAGCGCCGTCGCGGGTGCGCTGTGGATTGACCTGCCGCTGGAGGCGCTGATGATCCAGATCACCAGCGGGGTGAACAAGTTTACCCTGCTGGCGATCCCGTTCTTTATCCTGGCGGGAGCAATCATGGCGGAGGGGGGCATTGCCCGGCGGCTGGTTAACTTTGCCTACGTCTTTGTCGGTTTTATTCGCGGCGGTTTGTCGCTGGTAAATATCGTCGCCTCAACCTTTTTCGGTGCGATCTCCGGCTCGTCGGTGGCGGACACGGCCTCTATCGGCAGCGTGATGATCCCGGAGATGGAGAAGAACGGCTACCCGCGCGAGTATGCGGCGGCGGTGACCGCCAGCGGCTCGGTGCAGGCGATTTTGATCCCGCCCAGCCATAACTCGGTGATCTACTCCCTGGCGGCAGGGGGCACCGTCTCCATCGCCACGCTGTTTATCGCGGGTGTGCTGCCGGGACTGCTGCTGGGGCTGTGCCTGATGATCCTCTGCCTTGGCTTTGCCCATAAGCGCGGCTACCCGAAAGGGGAGCGCATTCCGTTTAAGCAGGCGCTGAAGATCCTGTTCGACGCCCTGTGGGGGCTGATGACGGTGGTGATTATCCTCGGCGGCATTCTGTCGGGTATCTTTACTGCCACCGAGTCGGCGGCGGTCGCCTGCCTGTGGGCGTTCTTCGTGACCATGTTTATCTACCGCGACTATAAGTGGAGCGAGCTGCCGAAGCTGATGTGCCGTACGGTAAAGACCGTCACTATCGTAATGATCCTGATTGGTTTTGCGGCGGCCTTTGGTGCGGTCATGACCTACATGCAGCTGCCAACGCGCATCACTGAGTTCTTCACGTCGCTGTCTGACAATAAGTACGTCATTCTGATGTACCTCAATATCATGCTGCTGCTGGTGGGCACGCTAATGGACATGGCCCCGTTGATTCTGATCCTGACGCCGGTGCTGCTGCCAGTGACCAACTCGTTAGGCATCGATCCAGTGCACTTCGGTATGATCATGATGGTCAACCTCGGGATCGGGCTGATCACGCCGCCGGTGGGATCGGTGCTGTTTGTTGCCAGTGCGGTGAGCAAGCAGAAGATCGAGACTGTAGTGCGCGCCATGCTGCCGTTCTACGGCATGCTGCTGGTGGTACTGGCGATGGTGACCTATATCCCGGCGATTTCGCTATGGCTGCCGGGATTGTTAGGGATGCAGTAAGCGTTACGCCCGGCGGCGCTCCGCTTGCCGGGCCGACAAAACCGTAGGCCGGGTCAGGCGAAGCCGCCACCCGGCGTTTCACCGCCCGCGTAATAACCGCAATGCGTTCGCCGTCACCAGCACCGTTGCGCCGGTGTCGGCGAGCACCGCCAGCCAGAGTCCGGTGATCCCCAGCAGGGTCGTCACCAGGAACACCGCCTTCAGCCCCAGCGCAATGGCAATGTTCTGCCGGATGTTGGCGTGCGTTGCCCGCGCCAGGGTAATCATCTCTGCCAGCCCGCTTAGCCTGCTGTGGGTCAGCGCCGCATCGGCGGTCTCCAGCGCCACGTCGGTGCCGCTGCCCATCGCAATACCGAGGGTTGCTGCCTTCATTGCCGGAGCATCGTTAATACCGTCCCCGACCATTGCCAGCGGGGCGTGCGCATTTAACGCTGTTACCGCCGCCACCTTATCTGCTGGTAGCAGTCCGGCTTTAAACTCAAGTCTCAGCTCGCCGGCCACCGCTGCCGCTGCACGCGGGTTATCGCCCGTGAGGATCGTCCCCTCCACGCCCAGACGCTGCAGGGCAGCAACGGCTTCTCTGGCATCGTCCCGCAGCGTGTCCCGCAGCGCCAGCAGCCCTTTTAACGCCCCCTCCTCAACCACGGCGATCACCGTCTGCCCGGCGGCTTCCAGCTCATGGATATGCGCGCTAACTTCGGCAGCAGGAAACTTATCCGCCGCGCAGATGAGCACCTTTTTCCCCGTCACGTCGGCCTCAATGCCCGATCCCACCAGCGCACGCTGTGCCGTGGCGGCCGGTATCACCAGCCCACGAGACTGCGCTTCCCGCACAATTGCCTGCGCCAGCGGGTGGGTTGAACCCTGCTCAACCGCGGCGGCCAGCGTTAGCAGTTCGTTCTCCGTGATTGCATGAGGATAAACCCCGGTGACCTGCGGCTTACCCAGCGTCAGGGTGCCGGTTTTATCGAAGGCGATATGGCGCACGCGACCGAGCTGCTCCAGCGCTGCTCCACCTTTAATCAGCGCACCCCGCCGTGCCGCCGCCGCCAGCCCGGAGGTGATCGCCGCTGGGGTGGAGATCACCAGCGCGCACGGGCAGCCGATGAGCAGCAGCGTCAGCCCCTTGTAGATCCAGCCTTCCCACGCCGTGCTAAAGAGCAGCGGTGGCACAACCGCAACCAGCAGGGCGATGAGCATAACGATCGGGGTATAGATCCGGCTAAAGCGATCGATAAAGCGCTCGACGGGCGCGCGGCGCTCCTCGGCCTCCTCGATCAACCTGAGGATGCGGTCGATAGCGCTGTCGCCCGGCTCTGATAGCACCTTCAGCTGGACCAGGCGATCCACGCTGGTGGCTCCGGCAGGCACCTTTTCCCCTGCGGTTCGCTCTACCGGGATCGATTCGCCGGTAAGGGCGCTCTCATCAAAACTGGCGTCAGCGCTAAGCAGCACACCATCGGCTGGCAAACGCCCTCCGCCAGCTACCTCAATTACATCCCCTGGACGCAGCGTCTCTATCGCCACCGTTTTACGCTCACCGTTGACCAGCAGAGTGGCGGTCTCTGGCTTGAGTGCCATCAGGGCGCTGACACCCTTCCGCGCCCGGCTGGCGGCCCACCCCTCCAGGCGTTCGCCGATTAAAAACAGCAGCAGCACCATCGCCGCCTCTGCCGTTGCGCCGATGAACAGCGCCCCAATGGCCGCTACGCTCATCAGCGTCTCAATGGCAAACCAGCTGCCGCTTCTCATCAGGCGCAGCGCCTGGCGGGCGATAGGGTAGAGACCAACGAGGGTCGTCGCGATAAAAGCCAGGTTACCGAGCGGGTGGTTGACCTGCTCCAGCGCCCAGCTTAGCGCCATCATGATGACCAGCGTGATGAGCGGCAGGTTTTCCTGCAGGAAGGATGCTTTCTCCGCCGGGGCCGTCTCGCTGCGAAGGGAATAACCGGCATTTTTGACCGCTGCCTCTACCTGAGCGCTGACGTTGCCCGAGGCGTTGACCAGCAGCTTCTCGGTGGCGAAAAGCACCTGAACCTGTTCAACGCCGGCAACCTGTTTGACCGCGTTCTCTACTTTGCGTGCGCAGGCGGCGCAATCCATGCCGTTAACGATCCAGCTGTAACGATCGCCGCGAGCGGGAAGAGGGGCAGAACGCTGCGTCTCGCACTCTCCCTCGCAGCAGCCCTCTTTTTTAACCGGCGCAGGGGTGAGCTTAAACGTTGAAAACTGCGGTGCTTTATTGGGTTTGTTGGGGATAGACATGACGTCCTCCGGTCAATGATAATTTTCTCATTAACCGGAGGATACACTCTGGAGTCCACTCCAGAGTCAAGCGTTATAAGTAGAGAGAGCGAACAATCAGGAAGTGGCCTGCAAAATAGCAGGCGCTGGAGATAGCGCTGTCTGCCCTGAAGCGGCGGCGATAGTGGCTACCCAGCCAGACAATATTGCTCAGCAGCAGCAGGGTGGCACCGACAAACGCCGACAGCGCCGGGCTGGTAGGACGGAAGAACCACAGCTCACCCGCCAGCCAGACCATCACCAGCGTCATGGCGATAAAGGTACAGATGGGCCAGCGCAGCTCCTCAAGACGCGTCCAGACGGTGGCGATCAACAGGACGCCAATCACCAGCAACACCAGCGGCAGCGGCCAGAAGAAGCTGAGGGTCATCTGGCTGGCGAAGTAGATGGTGTAGAGCAGATGGGCAAGGAAGAACGCCCCGATAGCGTAGAGCAGCTGCTGGCGCGGCAGCAGGGTCAGCGCATCGCCCACCAGGGTGGCGCACAGCCCGGCCAGCACCAGGTAGCTGACGGCGTTAAACATCGGTGCCTGCCAGGCCAGCAGCAGCAGCAGCAGCAGCGTGACGGGTTTAAAGACCCAGCGTTGCCAGGCAGGCCCGCGATAGGAGGCATCCACATAAAGCCAGGCGGAAAAACAGACGGCGATAAACGACCAGAGCATCTTAATTCCTTGAATTTGTTACTGTCTCGTGGGCTTTACGCCCACACCCTTGCTATTCAGTGTAGTGGCCGTTGCGGGCAGATGACAACGCTGTGTTGTGCGATTACTTCTTCCGCTGAAGGTTCTGCTTAAGCCTTTTCTGCCACACCAGCAGCTCAAAGACACCAAACACAAAGATGCGCCACTGCTCGGCGGCAGTCATCTGCGGGCCATCCTTTGGCAGGGCGGTCTTCATCATTACCATCTGCAGGGCATGCATAAAGGCGGTGAAAACCAGCGCCACGTTGACAAAGATATTCAGCGGACGCGGGAAGGGGTGGATCAGGTTGAGGATCAGAAACGCCCAGACGCATAGCATCAGAACTCGGCCTAAATTAATCAGCATGTTACGCTCCTTGTATATGTCGATGGTACAGGCGGTAGGCGACCTGTCCGGCTATCTTTTCACGGTGCAGATCCCAGTGCGATGGCACGGGCGGCAGCCCATTTTCCACTTCGCTCTCTACATAGATTAGCGCGTCATCCGCCAGCCAGCCGTTATTTTCCAGCAGCCGCAGTGTCTCATCAAGCAGGCCTTTACGAAACGGCGGATCGACAAAAACGATATCATGCGGGGTCCCGCTCTGGTTAAGGAATGCGAGGGTATTGTCGTTAACCACCTTGCCCCGGGTGGCGTTCAGCGTCGCCAGGTTCTGTTGCAGCTGGCGGGCTACGCCGCGCTCCATCTCTATCAGCGTTGCGGAAGCGGCATAGCGCGACAGCGCCTCAACGCCCAGCGCACCGCTGCCCGCGAAGCAGTCGAGGCAGTGCGCGTCTACCATTGAGGGGGCCAGCCAGTTAAACAGGGTCTCCCTGACGCGATCCGTGGTTGGCCGCAGGCCGGGGCTGTCCGGCACCGGGAGTTTTCGGCCGCGCCACTGGCCGCCAATGATGCGTATCTGGCCGCTGGCGGCTCGGTTGGGTTTTTTCATAATGCTGGCTCTGGTCACAATTTTTAGGCCGCCATTTTAGCGGCGGGCGACGCCGGACGAAACCTTAATCCGCAGGCGGTGCTGTGGAATCAGGAAAGTGTTAGACTAACGAATTACTTACACAATTTTCAGCCCCTGTTTGCGACTATCTTTAGGACAATACGGGCTGTGCCATGAATTAACCGCGAGGAGTGTAGTCGCAAATGGCAAAAGAGAAAAAACGGGGTTTCCTCTCCTGGCTGGGCTTAGGCCCGAAAGAGGAGCCGCAGCAGGCGGAGCCAGAGCAGCAGGTTGAGCAGCAGCCGGAAGAGCAGATCCAGCAGCAGGCGGCGGTTGTCACTGAAAAAGAAGCGAAAACGGAAGCAGAAGCGAAGGCGGAGCATGCCCCGCATAGCGAAGCCGAATCAGAAGCCTTTGCCGCCGATGTCGTCGAGGTGACGGAGCAGGTTGCTGCCCAGGAAGAGATTCAGGAAGAGGTTCAGGAGACCGTTGCGCAAGAGGTTCCAGAAGAAATTCAACAGGAGCCAACAGCACCCCTGCATGCTCAGCCGCCGGTATACATTGAACCGGAAGAGCTGCCGCAGACGGAAGAGGTCGCTCTCGTCGAGCCGGAGCCGGAAGAGTGGTTAACCGAAGAGGACCAGCGTGAACTTACCGACGAGGAGCTGGAGGCCGCCGCGCTCTCTGCCCCTGCGGAAGAGGAGAGTGTCCCCGAGGAGGAGCCTGTCGCGGTAGCGCCTCTGGAGCAGGAAAAACCCACTAAAGAGGGTTTCTTTGCGCGCCTGAAACGCAGCCTGCTGAAAACGAAAGAGAATCTGGGTTCCGGATTTATCACTCTTTTCCGCGGCAAAAAAATCGATGATGATCTGTTCGAAGAGCTGGAAGAGCAGCTGCTGGTGGCTGACGTCGGCGTTGAGACGACACGTAAAATTATCGCGACGCTGACCGAGAGCGCCAGCCGCAAGCAGCTCAAGGATGCCGAGGCGCTTTATGGCCTGCTGAAGGCAGAGATGGGTGATATCCTCGCAAAAGTTGACGCGCCGCTTAATATTGAAGGCAAAACGCCGTTTGTTATTCTGATGGTTGGCGTCAACGGCGTGGGTAAAACCACCACCATCGGCAAGCTGGCGC
>DAMBQR010000010.1:0-83251 GCA_032055545.1 Pseudescherichia sp.
GGCGGACTGTTAATCCGTATGTCACTGGTTCGAGTCCAGTCAGAGGAGCCAAATTAAAGAAGCCCGCTTTTTAGCGGGCTTTTTGCTTTCTACTGCTTTGATATTTATTACGGTGTGCCAGCCGTCGTCATGACCAGAATATGACCGGGGCAAAGTGACATTGCAGCGTTCCCGTCAAGCCGTGGGATGACTTCAACCCCGGTGAAATCAGGTATTGCAAGCCTTGCACCGCACGCCACCAGCTCAACGCCCCCAATGCCAACGCAAAAAGCACCTGCTGAAACGGCTGAGGTCACGCCGCTTCTCGAGTCTTCAAACACCACCGTTTTCTCGGCAGGCATAGCCAGCCGTTCGGCGGCGAGAAGATAGGGATCGGGGAACGGCTTACCCCGCGCCACATCGTCACGTTCGACAACGACAGATATGCAGGATTGAACCCCGAGCATGGCCGTTACCCGATCGATTTTCTCTCTCCAGCCGCTGGTCACAATGCCAACCTTGATTCTTGCTGCATCCAGGGCGGTAATCAGCTGTGCCACGCCGGGGATCGGTTCGTAGTCCGCCGTATTTTCAACATGGATAATATGCGCCTGCACGCTTTCCCGATCCTTGAGCGGCAGGTCGTTAAACAGCGCCTGGATAGTATGCGGACCGGGCTGCCCATGAATGTGTTTGATAATATCGTCTGCAGATATCGTCTTGCCATACATCTCCGCCGCTTCACGCCAGGCTCTCTCTATCACCGCATTGGAATCAATAAGCACGCCGTCCATATCAAACAGTACGGCGGCAACGCAGGGGATAAAACTAGACATGGGCATTTTCCTTAATATGCGTATCGGGTGTTCCAACCAGACTCGCGGCTACGACAACTTGCCCCAATGAAATGCCGCCGTCATGAGTGGGAACGCGTTGATGGCAGTAAGGATCCAGCCCGGCGGCGCTCAACCTCTCCATGGCATTGATAAGCAGAAATTCATTACAGAATACCCCTCCGCTTAAAACAACTTGCCTGGTATTTGCGCGTGCTGACAGCCGCATACAGACTGCTACGTTCGTCTCTACAAGGGTGGAGTGAAAGCGCCGGCTCAGTTCAGCCAGGTCCGGAAGAGCTGACGTAAGAGCCAAAACAAGCTCATTTATCATTGGGCGATAATCAATTTCGTAACAGCCATTACGCTCAACAATGTCAACGTTAAAGGGCTGCCCCATCTCAAGGTCGCGTTGCAGTAGCGCTTCCAGCTCAATGGCCGCCTGCGCTTCATATTCACTCTGCATACAGACGCCCATCAATGCGGAGACACCATCGAAAAGCCTGCCCATACTGCTGGTTACCGGCGCATTGAATCTCCTTGCCGCCATCTTCGCGTATATCGCTCGTTGTTCGAATGATAAACTTCTTATGCAAGGAAGAGGGCATTCAGGGGGATGTTCACCATAGATCTCGGTTAATAACGAGATAGCGACCCGGACAGGCTCTTTAACTGCGTTATCCCCTCCCGGTAGGGCTATCTGACGAAGATGTGCCGCGCGATCGACGCTTCTGGTATCCCCGATAAGAAACTCGCCGCCCCAAATCGTACCGTCGGTTCCGTAACCTGTGCCGTCAAATATCACGCCAATCGTTTTTCCGGATATGCCATTATCAGCCATGCAGGAAGCCATATGGGCGTGATGATGCTGGACCTGAATAACACGACGCTGCGACTGGCTCATTGCGCTCCGCGTTGAGCGAAATGCAGGGTGAAGATCGCAGGCCAGCGTCGAGGCCTCAATACCAAGAAGCTTTTGCAGATGATTGATACAATCAATATGCGAGGTAAAGGTAAGGTCATTTTTGAGGTCGCCAATATGCTGGCTCATAAATACCTTACTGCCTTTAGCGATACTGACGGTGGTTTTTAACTCAGCCCCTAACGCAACGATGGTACCGACATCATAGGCAAGGTGGATAGGATAGGGAGCATAGCCACGGGAGCGGCGAAGATACAAGTGTGTGCATTTTTCCATATCACGATGCGACATGATGCGAACGACCGAATCATCAACGCGGGTATGAATATCACGATCGTTAAGAATAAAGTAGTCGGCTATGTCACCCAGCTCTTCGATCGCCCGGGTGTTATTAAAGACGATGGGATGACCTGAGAGATTACCGCTGGTCATAACCAGGGTGGAGAGAGCCGGATCTTCCAGCATCAAGTATTGCAGAGGCGTGGCGGGTAGCATGACTCCAATATTGGGATTATGCGGCGCGATGGACTCGGGAAGTCCAGATTGGCGTTTGCGCAGCAGTACAATAGGGCGTTCCACGCTCTCCAACAGTGCTTTTTCATGAGGGCTAACGTCGGCAATGCGTAAAGCCTGCTCCGCATCAGCCACCATAACCGCAAAAGGCTTTGCATCCCTGCGCTTACGTTTTCTCAACGTCTTTACAGCGCCCTCATTAGTGCCGTCAACAACCAGGTGAAAACCGCCCAGGCTTTTAATCGCGACAATTGCCCCTTCACGCAATTTTGCTATGGCAAACCTGACGATATCGCGGGTATGTATTGGCGTTCCACTCCGCGAGGTTAATTGCAGCTTAGGGCCGCATACGGGACAGGCGTTAGGCTGCGCATGATAGCGGCGGCTCTCAATGTCGTTATATTCCCGCTGGCAGGCCGGACACATAGCGAAGGTGCGCATTGTCGTCTGGGCACGATCGTAAGGCATCCCTTTTATGATAGAGTAGCGCGGCCCACAATTCGTACAGTTAATAAATGCGTAGCGATAGCGTGGGTTTTTAGGATCGCGCATTTCGTTAAGGCAATCCTGACAGACGTTAGAATCGGGCGGGATAATTGTGTCCATATTCGCCAGCTGACGGCTTTTACGAATAGTGAATGCCTCGTAGCGTTGACCTGCATCGGCTGATTCTACCTCTTCGATGCTGCTTATTCTGGCGAGCGGCGGCAGACTTAATACCAGCTCATCCATTATGCGGGAAATATTGACTGGTGCTGCTTGTAGTTCAAGCAGCACGCCCTCTGAGTCATTAAGTACCCAGCCTGTGGCGTCAAAGGTTCGCGCGAGCCGGTGAACAAAAGGACGGAATCCTACCCCTTGTACAATACCGCAGATGCGATAACGCCGGGTTTCCCTGGCGTCGGATTGCTCAGCAGAGTCGTGGTAATTCAGCACCATATAGCTCCTCTATTGTCGTCAGGGTTCCATCCGTTTCAACCATGCACACTCTCGCCTCGGGCGCTGGCAAGACTTCGCCAACAATCGCTGCCTTTTGCCCAAGTGGGTGTGCCTGCAATAGCATGAGAACTTTCTCTGCAATCTCAGGTTCAACAAATAGACAGAGGCACCCTTCATTGGCAAGGTTGATGACGTCCACGCCAAGCATATCAGCAGCCATGGCCGCCTCAGATTGGATCGGCAATGCCCGGCGGTCACAGCGAATCGTGTGATTTGCGGCACGGGCGTGTTCATGGAGGACCGCAGACAGGCCGCCACGCGTCACGTCTCTCATCGATGCAATTTTTCCTGAAGGAACGAAATCAATGAGCCGCTGGATCATATGATTAAGCGGGGCGCAGTCGCTAAGAATATTTCTTTCAAATCCAAGCCCTTCACGCATGGATAACAGGTGAATTGAGTGGTTGCCAATATAGCCACTCAGTATGATTTTCTGTCCAGGACGCACGTTTTTAATAGAAAAAGCCGTGTTTTCAATGACGCCTACGCCAGCGGTGTTAATAAAGAGCCGATCGGCCTCTCCCTTACCGACAACTTTGGTATCGCCAGCAACGATCTTGATCCCTGCGGCAATAGCGGTATCACGTACCGACTTAATAATCGTGTCAAAATCAGACATCGACATTCCAGCCTCAATAATAAGACTGAGCGTCAGGTAGAGCGGACGTGCACCACTTACGGCAAGATCGTTGACGGTGCCGCATACGGCAATCTTACCGATATCGCCGTTGCCAAAAATAAGGGGAGTGACAACAAAAGAGTCCTTTGTGAAGGCAATGTGTTGGCAGGGTAGTGTGAGTAAGGCGCTATCCTCCATGGTTCCAAGATAAGCCTCACCAAGAATTGCTGCGATCCGCTCGACCAGTTCACGGCTCAGGCGAGCGCCTGTTCCATGATCCAGCACTATCTTCTCAACAGGGTTCTCTGCCTGTGTGGTGTAGCTATTCATGAGGCACTCCTTTCACCGCGTTCAGGTAGATCGTTATACTTTTCCAACAGGGAGAGGATCTCAGCGGATGGTGCAACGGTCGCGCAGTAATCCGCAAGCCACGTTAAAGCGCGTTCGGTATCTTCTGCCGAGGGGGCAAAAACGCAATCATCAGGGATCCAGACATTATATCCGCGGAAAAAAGCGTCTGCGGCCGTTGTTTGCACACAAACATGCGTTTGCAAACCCGTCACTATAACGGTTTTTACCCCAAGCTGCTGCAACGTTTCATCCAAATTGTTATTAAAGAAACCGCTGTCTCTCCCTTTTACAATTATCAGATCCGAAGGATGATAAATAGCATTAATAATTTGGTTTTCAGGCCTGTCAGCAAGGGCGGGAATACCGGCCTCACGGTTTTTATAGCGTCGTTGTACTGCGGGAACGCCAGGGTCATTAATAAGCTGCAGATGGATAACGATCTGGTTTTGTTTTCTGATACCGTCGAGAAACTGATTAAAATCAGCAAGTTTTCGTTCCAGTTGCTGAGGTGAACGGGTAATTTTATAGGTAAACTCGTATTGTAAATCATTAGTGAGTACAGCGACATTTGGCATGATTATATTCCTTTGCATTCATGAAACTAATTAATGGGGGGAATGGTTCGATTGACCGGGGATGAAAATCAGGTTTCGTTATCATCCTATATAGTTATCATGTGCCTGTTATAGGGCGTTGTATAATTCCATTTTATTCAGGGTTCAATAAATGAAAGGAATAGATATAAAACTGCTGCGTGCTTTTGTTACGCTGGCGGAAAAAAGAAGTTATAGTTATGCTGCAAAAACGCTTTTCCTCACTCAGCCTGCGCTCTCTAAGCAAATACAAACGCTTGAAAAGCTGACTGGCGGGCACCTTTTCCTGCGTGGTCGCCATGGCGCAACCCTGACTGACTTTGGGACACTGCTTTTTGCTAAAGCAAATGTGCTCTTACAGTCCCATATTGATTTCCTCAACTATGCGCAAGAGCTAACGGCAAAAAGACAGGAGAAAATAGCGTTGGGGTTTGGCATTTCATCATTCCATAAAGTTCCTATATGGATAAACCGATTTCATCAGCAATTTCCTACATGTGATGTGGTCATCAATCAGCTCCCTTCCAGCGTGCAGATGAAAATGTTACTGGAAGGAAGCCTGCATGTCGGTTTTGTGCGAATGCCGGTAATTAAAGGCCTCTCATCGACAATAATTCATCAGGAGAGGCTGGCTCTGGCGATCCCGGCAGAAAGTCATATTGAAGCGTGGAGTATTCAGTATGCTTTATCAACCTATACGCTACTTCAACTGGATCCCTCTGCCAGTCCGTGCCTTACAAAGCAGACGGCAGCGTTTCTCCAGCTTAACCAGCTTAGTGCCAGGCCCGTCACGGTAACGGAGGATATGACCACGCTCCTGGCGCTGGTTGCCGGTGGCAACGGTATCGCTTTTTTGCCGGAGAGCGTTCAGCATTTTTTACCCGCTGGCGTAAAACTGCTGATACCGCCGGAAATTCAGATCTGCTGGAATATTGGCGTGGCATGGAATGCAAAAATAAACAGCGTCTGGCGCGATGATTTTTTACAGTTTGTCGTGAGAGAAAATGCGAAAAAGCCTGCTTTATAGCAGGCTTCGCGTCGGTCTTATCGGAAAGGCGGCTCGTTAAATGTCCGTAGCTTACGCGAGTGCAGGCGATCGCCCTCGGCGCGCAGCAGATCGATTGCCCGGATGCCAATCTGCAGGTGCTCAGAAATCGCCCCCTCATAAAAACGGTTCGCCTGGCCCGGTAGCTTGATCTCGCCATGCAGCGGCTTATCGGAAACGCACAGCAGGGTGCCGTAAGGGACACGGAAGCGATAGCCCTGAGCGGCGATGGTAGCACTCTCCATATCGATCGCCACCGCGCGGCTCAGGTTAAAGCGCAGGGCCGAGGCGCTGTAGCGCAGCTCCCAGTTACGATCGTCGGTGGTTACCACCGTCCCGGTACGCAGCCGCTGTTTAACCTCTTCACCCGGCATACCGCTGACCGCATTGGTGGCGTCGTACAGCGCACGTTGCACCTCAGCAATGCTCGGGATGGGAATATCCGGCGGCAGCACCGCATCCAGAACATGATCGTCGCGCAGATAGGCGTGCGCCAGCACATAGTCACCGATAGACTGGCTTTCACGCAGCCCGCCGCAGTGACCAATCATCAACCACAGGGCAGGACGCAGCACGGCGAGGTGATCGCAGATGGTCTTAGCGTTCGACGGGCCGACACCTATATTCACCAGCGTAATACCTTCTCCGTCGGCGGTGATCAGATGCCAGGCAGGCATCTGATGCTTTTTCCATGCCAGGTCGGAAATTGCCTCTTCCGGCGCTTCAGTCTCGGCGGTGATCCAGACTCCGCCTGCGCAGGAGAGCGCAATATAGGGGCTGTCAGGATCGAGGATCTGGCTGCAGCCCCAGCGTACAAACTCATCCACATAGCGGGTGTAGTTAGTAAACAGCACGAAGGGTTGGAAGTGCTCGACGGGCGTGCCGGTGTAGTGGCGCAGGCGAGCCAGCGAGAAGTCCACGCGGCGGGCGTCAAAGTGCGACAGCGGATAAAGTTCGGTCGGGTGGAACAGGCCGTCGGCGGTCTCATCGCCAATCTGCGCCAGCTCGGTGGTTGGGAAGTGGCGAGTCAGCCCTGCGCTCATGGAGCGATCCAGCGTCAGCGCTGAGCCATCAATCACGTAGGGGTAGGGGATCTCATGCTGGGATGGCCCCACCTCAATTACTGCCCCATAGTCATTGTACAGCAGGGTTAACTGCTCGAGCAGATAGGGACGAAATAGCCCCGGGCGCGTGATGGTGGTGGTGTAACGCCCCGAGTGAGTAAAACGACCATAGGCGCGGGTTTTTGGCGGATTAGTGGTATTGCCATCCCAGGAGACCGACAGCTCAGGATAGACAAACTTCCCCTGGGCACGCGTCAGCGTATCGGGTAGCGTACCATCATCGATAAAGGCCCCGATGGCGTCGCGTAGTGCGTTCACCGACTGCTCATAGAGTGCATCAAGCTTCTCCAGCGCCTGCTCCGGCGTCAGACCTTCGCCCTTGTTATACATCTTTATCTCCTTGTTCACGGGTGTGCTGACATACACGATAGTATGTCACACGAATATGAAACAAAAGGGTGGGATAATTTCATACTTCAGCGTCTCCCGGTCTGCCTATACTCGTGGGACCGATCGTCCCCGGGTCTCTTTTAATGTCGATAACAGCTCGTCTCGCTTTTAAGCATGGAAGCCTGAATATTGTGTCGCTTCTTCTGGTCTGTTTCTTCGCTCTACAAACTTATGACGCCTGGGGCTTCTACCCTCCAGATCCGCCAGCGGAGTGCAGCAGTAGCCCGGACGAGGCAGAGCGTGGACGCTGTCTGCTGGACCGTGTTTACCAGACGGGCGACGTCGCAGCAGAGACGGGTCTGGATCGTGAGGCTTATCGGCAGCAGGCGAGCGCCGCACTGGCACAAATTGAAGAGATGAATGCATCTCCGGCCTGGCTGTTGGCGGAAGCGCGCTTCGCCTGGGCCTGGGCCAGCGATCCAGATAACAGCGTCTTTGGCGATCGGCAAAATGAAGAGGTGGGCAGGCTGACTGTCGCGCACTACCAGAAGGTCTGTTTCCCGCCCTATTCAGAGACGGTCAGCGCGGAGCATGATATCGCCCAATTGATGTGTACCGTCGCCCGGCAGCGTATTCATCTGCTGCAAGGTGGCCTGGATCACATTCAGCAGGATGGTGCCGGTATGAAGGCGATGCTGGAATTTATCAACCGCTATCCTCTACTGAAAAGCGATACGGGGCTGAATGAGGCCAACCTGCGCCTGGCGCGACGGTTAGTGGTGCTGGGCCTGGGGTTTGCTACAGCCGAGCGTGCGGAAAGACAAGCTAAACAGGCGGCAGGGTTGGCTTTTCTGATGCTCTCGGTTGCTGAGGCCCAGCACGAACTGCCGGATCGCGAGGCGATTGCTTTCGCGGCGGGTATCGTCCAGCGAGTTGATCTTGCCAGGTCCGCGGATCGGTCCCGACAGGATTACAACATCAAGCTGGTGGGCTTAAGCCACCGTCTGGTTGTAGAAACGTTCCCGTCAGAAAGTCCTGTCGTCGTCAACAGTAACCAGCTGCAGACGGATATGGATATAGATATCGCCCTCGATCCTGTCTATCCCCCCGCCATGCGCAGCGCGGCGGCAGAGGAGGCGAAAACCTTGATAGAGAGCTTAACCCAGGATGCGCTGCAACAGCGGGAGTATGCCACGCAAAGAGAGCGGCTGGAGGTGGTACAAACGCTTTTCGAGCGGCTGGAAACGTATAAGCCAGAGCCGGAGCAGCACCCGGAGTTTGCCGCCGTTTGCCCCATCAATATATAAAAAAACCGGCCTCGGCGGCCGGTTTGAACATCAAATTTTGCAGGCGTCGCCGCAGTCATCATCGGCGACGATCGCCTGCGCTTTTTTATCCGCGTCTTCCAGACGTTCTGCATTGCGCTCCTGCGCTTCGTCAAGCCCGGCAAACTCCAGGTTGTCGAGATCAATTTCCATTAGTTACCTCTTTTAAAAGCCGATTGATTTGCTACTTTAGCATTATAAGTCATCCGTTCGGGATGGCGAGAAATGCTACCGGCACCAGAATCAGGCCTCTTTAGGCCAGCGCTGCATCGCGACAGGGAACGGCGTCGCCTCAGGCTGGGCCGGCGTTCTGACGACCAGGCTAGGCAGCGCCAGTTCGATCTCATGCTCATTCAGTTTCTCGATAATCCGGATATTGATCTCCTGCTGAATATCCATGTACTTGTTATAGTCCGCCGTATTCACGATATGCACGACCTCAAAGGTCAGACGGTCGGCATTGAACGCCAGCAGATGGGCGCGGTCGAATTTCGTTTCACCCACCTCAGTAATAATGGTTTTTACCATGTCGCCAATGATGCGTAGCTTTTCCGGTGGCGTTGCAAGCGCGACGCCAAAGGTAAAGACGATCCGCCGGGTCTGCATCCGTTTGTAGTTATGAATGGTCTGTTGCAACAGCTGGGCGTTAGCACAGACAATTTGCTCCCCGCTGAGGCTGCGAATGCGGGTGGTTTTCAGTCCAATATGCTCAATAGTACCCGCTACGTCATTGAATACCACAAAGTCCCCGATTTCGAAGGGCTTGTCGAAACCGATCGACAGGGAGGCGAAGACATCACTCAGTACGGTCTGCACCGCCAGGGCAATAGCAATACCGCCAACGCCCAGGCTGGCGACCAGCGCGGTAATATCGACGCCAATATTTGCCAGAATGGACAGCAGCATCATCGACCAGACCACGACGCGCAGGATCATGCCCAGGATCACCATTGTTACCGGGTTCTTATTCGATCCCGGTGCGTACAGCAGATGGCGCATCCATGACTGCACACCCTGATCGAGCCAGATAGCAATCTGGATGGCGATAACAAAAAACCAGATGTGGGAAACCGTAGAGAAGAGACGGTCAGGGAGATCGACAAATCGCAGACTGAAGAGAAAGGCCGCGATAAAGAGAAGCAGTTTGTTGGTTCGCTTCAGTATATCGAAGGCGATAAAGCGTGAGTGGGTGCTGTTGCCCTCTTTTTTGCTGGCCTGTTGGATAGTCTTATAGACAAAATTAAGCAGCCGGTTGGTCAGCCAGTAGGTAATGAGGGTGACAAAAAAGACAATTGCCAGATTGATCCAAAAAGCCGGTGACATCAACACCGTAACGATATTCAGCCGTGCCAGATACTCCATTTTACCTCCAGTGTATAGCGCAAGAACACTACAGTATAGACATCATGGCTGAAGGGTAGGGCGGGATAGCCGGGCTACAGGCTGCGTTGCCCGGCGGTGTAGCGTTGAAACTAATTAATTACGTCTATCCAGGTAGACTGCGCGCTACCGTTGTCCAGGGTGGCAGTAATAACGGCTTCGCCTGGCGTGCTGCTGCTGAGAGTGGTAGATGTAGCGCCGGTATCATCCGCGATTGTTGTAGAGGAACTTAAATTACCTAGCGTTGTATGCCAGCTGACGTTGGCGCCCGCAACGGCGCTACCAGTTTTGCTTTTCACGAACGCCGTAATGACCGCACTATCCTGCCCGCTAGCCTTAATAGTGGTTTTATCCACCTTTAGCCCGTCGATAAAGAGATCTTCTGAGGCACTCTCTTTCACCGGAATTATCCTGACGCCAAAATTTTTACCATCAGGACCGTAGGCATAAACGAAGGCATTTTCAGCTTTGCTATCAGAGAAGGTGGTCGTGGCAATACCGGATGCATTGGTAAACGTAATATTGTTTTCCAGCGTTCCGGTTACTGAGCTGGAGACCCACGTAACCATCGCGCCTGAAATCGCTTCGCCATTTGAGGAGAGAACCTTTGCCGTTAACCGGGTTACTGACTCGTCGCCAGAGGTATTGATCGTTGGCGGGATCGCCTGCATATCAGTCACGCGCAAAGCGTCAGTTTCGACCTGAGCCGAAGGTTCGTAGGTAAAAGTCGCATCCGCACTTTGCGTGGCCGGCAGGTTCAATTTTATCACCGGAACAAACATGCCGTTGGTCTGATTATAAAAATCCTTTTGGTCAGCCTGAGCTGATGTAAGACCGGTGCTGTTAAGGTAAAAAAATGCCTGAACAGGCAATTCATCAGGAATATCCTGCGGCCAGGTCGCTATACGCAGCTCATTTTGTGTTTTGAACGATTCGCTACCCATTTTTGCCATACTCAGAATCGTTTGGTAAAAGGCGTCAGTAACGTTGGTATAGTCGTCTGTCAGACCAAAACCACATTGTGAGGTATGCGATCGGTTATATTGAACATAGTGAGCGTACCAGCCATCGGCATCGGTTATGCCTTGTAACTGACACTGCTTACTTTGGCTTTGTCCCTGATACATTCCACAACCAGCATCCGAACGGTTATTAGTCGCGGCATCAATAGGAAAAGAGCAGAGTATATCAAGGTTTCGTTTACCTTCAGGTCTCTCCTGGCCGGGATAGATAATAAATCCATTATAGTAACTATAGGCTAAGTTATCATATTTAGAGTCTGCTCTAAGGTAGGAAAAAGAGACGCCGCCGCTGGTCACCGAGGCGGGGCTTGGGTTCCATGCAAAATAGCTGGAGGAGTGGTCAGTGCCTCGTAGCATTATGCCAGAGCAATGAAACGCAGGGGCGCTATTTTCTCTGCATTCGGCAGTACTGTTTTTATACTGCGCCGTTAAGTTTGCCGCAACCTGCTGGCCATGCAGATCCTGCCAGTTATCTTGTATTAAGTTTATATTACTGTCGGCAAAAAGATTAAACGATGCCAGTAATAGGATTGGAAGATATTTAAAAATATTCATAGGCTATTCTCTGATTAATTTTTTTTCGATATAAAATAGACTGCCAATATTGATAGCGGTTGTTTAATTGACATAGTAAGAGATGTTGCCGTTGATAGCCGTTGCCGGGAAATCAATAACGCCTGAGGCGGCATCACCCCATACAAACAGGGAGTCATCAGCCCTTAATGCGACAAAAGCCCTGGTATTACTGTAAATGGCAACAACATTGTTCAGGCCTGAGATAAATGCATCGTATCCGCCTGTGGCAGCGTCGCCCCAGGTAATAACACGGCCCGATCGCGTTAATGCAGCGAAGCTGCTGCTGTTTGCACTAAGAGAGATAACATTATTAAGTTGCGATGCGATATTACTTACATCTCCCCCGTAGGCCGGATTGCCCCAGGCAATGACGGAACCATCTTCACAGAGTGCTGCAAATGCGCCATACGAGCTTTTTATATCAACAATATCCGTTCTCGATTTATACTCCGCAGGTAGGCTGTTTCCGTAACTACTATTACCCCAGCACGCAACGCCGCCGTTTGAGAGCATCACAGCATAGGCTGACTCGGTAGCAATAAGCCGTGAAGCATTAGAAAGGGTCCTGACGTTACTGGCGTTACCGCCGTAGTCGGGATCCCCCCATGCTTTAACTACGCCGTTAGCAATCACGGCGAACGCGCGGCGGCTGGCGCAGCAATCATCAATTCCGCTCAGGGCGCTAATCGCTGAGGGGATGCTCGCTCCACAGTCTGCATCGCCCCAGGCAAAAATCTCACCCGCCTGGTTAACCACCGCAAAAGCATTTTCATTCGCAATGATAGTCTTAATATCACGCATTGCTGAAATCGTAGAGGGCACGGAGAGATCAATATTTTCGCTCACATCGACCCCCCATCCCCAAGTCTGGATATAGGGATAAACCAACGAACGTAAAGCATATGTGCCACGGGAGGCCTTAATATCTGCCACACTATGCAGCATAGCGATATTCACCGGCAGCTCGCCACCCTCTGTATTATCGCCCCAGGCTAAAATGGATCCGTCAGTACGGATCGCCGCGAAAGAGTAATAGGAAGCATAGAGCGATTGCAGATCATGATTTACGCTTGCCGGAAGCGTGTACCCCCCTTTAGCTTGCACCCCCCAGCCAATATACTCCCCGCTATTTAGTCTTGCGGCAAATGCCCCGGTAGAGATTGCAGTATCGGTCCATTCACCGCTCCCCATAATATTTGAAACATTTATTGTGATGGTATCACCCGCAATATTGCTGACTTCAATGTATCTACCGGGCTGCGTGTCAATAAAGGCGCTATCGATGGTGTAATTGACGTCATCTTTATAACGCCACACGACGGTAGTGGGTGCCAGGGTTTGTGGATTAAGCGCGACCAGGCGGCCTTGCTGCAGACGACCAGCCCCCTGTTTACAACAGCGAGCGCCAAGAATAATGGCAAACTGTTCAGCGGTCTTGATCTCAATAGTGCTCGATTTTGCACTACCGTTACTGAGGCGCGCCATCACGCTAGCCGTGCCGGTGTCGCCCATATCAGTCAGCGCGACAGTAGCGACGCCGCTGCTGTCGGTATGAGAAGCGCTTGCGCTAAGGTTGCCTAGGGTTGTGTTCCACTCAACGGAAACATCCGCCAGCGGTAGGCCAGACGCGGAGTCAGTAACGGTGGCTGAGAAAGTGGCGGTGTCGGTACCGTTATTTGCAATACTGGTTTTGTCGCTGGTCAGGCTGTCGATGTGTGCCGTCGTGGGCAGGGCTGCGTCGGAAAGCACTACCAGCCAGGTTCCATCAGCCTGAAGGGCAGGTTCGCTAAAGTACCAGTCTGAAGGGGTGCCTGTCCCGGGAGAGATAACCGGGACGCCGCCTGCCATAGAAACAGAGAATGAGCCGGAAACAGAGAAGGTAGCCGTACCGTCGGCATTCAGGGAGCCAGACTGTAGGGAGAGCGTCTGTAAAACCCCTGAGGCGGGAATGATAGCGAGTAATCCGGTATGGCCGCGCGTAACGGCGGAATAAAAGGCAGAAGGATAAGCCTGGGTAATAGCCATTACCGCATCCGTGTCACCGGTTGTGCTAAGGGTAACATTGAGCTGAACATCGGTATTATCTAACGCAAGCAGCTGTGCTGGTGTATGTCCGGTAAAGAGGGCGGCAAAATCGGACGTGTCTACGTTCATCCTCGCTATCTGATAGTCGTTATAGTTGAATGCCGCATCGACAGGGTTAAAAGAGGAGTAGAGCAGGACGGGCATCTCATACAGTTCGACGGAGCGCCAGATCCAGCCAGAGCCAGAGTTAGCTTGCAAAGACTGATGCGGATTAAGAATCTGGCTGTTACCGGTATAGCCGGAGCCGGAAAAGAGTTTGCCTATATCAGCGGCATTACCCATAGAGAGAGTCACGAGCCATGAACCATCTGTCTGCTGTTCAGGATCGCTAAAGGTCCAGCCAGCGGGGAGACCGGACGCGGAGGAGAATGTCAGCGTATCGTTATTATAAACAAGCATTACGGAGCCGGATCCTGACCAGGCCACGGTGCCGGTTGTCTCGTCCAGCGTACCGATCGTCAGCGAGGCGAGGGTGGATGCGCCGTTAACACTCTGGATAAAGGCAAGGGCGCCCTCCGTGGCTAACGAAACAAATGTTGCAACGGTTGTGGAAGAGCCAGGAACCAGTGAAGAGGCGGCAAAACAGTTTTGTGCGATGAAGTCGCCGCTCAGCTGCACGAAGACCGGCACGGCAAGAGCGGCATCGATAGCCAGGAACTGCAGCGGATACTGCGGAGCAGGGAAGGCAGCTGCAATGTCGGGCAGACTCGCGGTGATGTACTGCTCAACGTGTCCGGTATAGGAGAGTGCGGGGTTGCCGGTATCGACGCCGCTGCAGAGAAAAGTGAACATGTTATCAGAGCCGGGCACGGAGACGGACTGTTCGGCCCATGAGATATCGGAAGAGGCGACAATGCCAGTCTGGCCGTGAGCAGCCCGTAGCGCCGTTCCTGCATAGTTAGGTAATGAGTAGAAAACGAGTGAAGAGGCCTGAACATCACTGACAGGATATTTCATGAAATAACTCCTTTAATACCAGGTTAATTAGGGTTACCCGCAGGGGTAAAGAGACTGTAGCGGCAAGGAGTGGACAGATTGTGCAAATAAAAACAGACTAAATGTAAAATAGAGAAACTAAAGAGCTATGGTTTTGCGACACGTTTTTAACCGTGAAGGTGAAGCCTGAATCTCAGGCTTCAATGGACTTACATGGCAGGAATATAAATATCTGGGCCGGGATCAAAGGCGAAACCATAAGATATGGTCATTCGAATCGTACCGCCATTCCAGTCAGAGGTGGCTAAATTTAAATTATCAACAATGATATGCAGTGTTGCCTGGTAGTCTGAGCCGGAAATAGCAGTAGAAGCATTTTGCTGAATATAGGTGCTGGTGACACTACGAGCTGTATCGGTAAGATAAACGGCGGCGGTATCAGTTAAGTAAAGGATAGTGGTGGGTGAGCCTGGATGTGTGCCGCTCAGCGGTGGCGTGTAAAATCTAAACACATAATGCTGCCCGCCTGGGTAATCATTGGTAATCAATTCAAAGCTAATCGTTCCGGCTTTTGAGCCTCTTTTTACGTTAGTCGCAATAAACTGCGGAAACTTAGCGCGAGCCGTAATGGTGTTAATCGTTACTGACTTGCTGTCTCCGTTCTCAAGCGCGGCTGTAACGATAATTGCACCCCCTTTTGTTGCGCGTAAGGTTGTGGATGCATGACCCTGGGCATCGGTTTCAGTGCTTTGAAAACTAAGATTGCCGGACGTTGCTGTCCAGATTACAGGCGTGTTTTGCAGCGGCTGTTGTTGGCTATCGACTACGGTTGCGGTAATGAGTGCTGTGTCACGACCGTTAATTATCAGAGTATTTTTATTGCTAACCAAACGGCTAATAGAACCCTTCAGGTTTTTTACAAAAAGGGAAAGCGTATATTCTGCAGAAGTGTCGGTTGCAACTACGGGCCCTGGCAGTAAATCTGTCGACTCTCCACTGGCCAATGACACTACGGGCATCTCTTTTACATTATCCCATGTGGCTATTAAAGATGTGTTATAGAGCCAGGTAGCCATGCCCGCTGAATCTAACGTGCCGATAGAAAGAGATATGGCAGTCATATTTTGGGTCTTGTCGATAATAGCTAAAATGCCATTATTGCTCTTGCCTGAAAATGAGTGACTGGCTGTGGTGAATGTTGATGGCCATGTTTGTACTGCGCAAGCGACCAGTGCGGCGTCAGCGTCGTCAGAAACCAGGGTGCCTCGTATGATAATATCATTTCTGCCCAGTGCCGTGGCTTCAACCTGAGAAGAGGTTAATAAACTATAGTTAGTGGTAATATCGGCCACATCCGTTATGTTCACATTATCTGCATAGGTCCAGTAATTAAACGTATTTTTATCCGAAATAACGGTTCGGCTTAACAGATAGTCAGCGTTAATTCTGGCTGACCGCCAAAGCCACTGGCCTTGTTGGGTCCTGACTTGAACGCTGTCATGTTCTTTAAGTTCATAGGTATCCCCTTGGTAACGCGTTTCGCTATACAGCAGAGCGCTGTCAGCCATAGAAAGCAGGAAGAGGGATTGCGATTTCGTGCTGCCGTTGCTGATGCGTGCCATCACCGTAGCGGTGCCGATGTCGCCCGTATCGGTCAGGCTAACGGTGGCAGCGCCGCTGCTGTTGGTAATAGAGGCGCTGGCGCTGAGGCTGCCTAGGGTAGTGTTCCACTCAACGGCGACGTCAGCTATCGGCAGTCCAGAGGCAGAGTCGGTAACGATAGCTGTAAAGGTAGCGGTATCGGTACCGTTATTTTCAATACTCACTTTATCACAGGTCAGCGAAGCGATGGCAGCGGTAGCGGGCAGGGAGATATCTGATATGTCGATAAGCCAGGATCCGTCAGGCTGCTGTACCGGATTATCTAAATTCCAGCCAGCAGGTAGTCCGCTTACGGAGAAAATGTTCAGCGTATCGTTGCTATATACCAGCATCACGGAGCCGACTTCTGACCAGGCCACGGTGCCGGTCGTCTCGTCCAGCGTACCGATCGTCAGCGAGGCGAGGGTGGACGCGCCGTTAAAACGCTGAATAAAGGCGAGAGCACCCTGGCTGGCTGACGAAACAAATGTTGCAACGGTCGTGGAAGAGCCAGGAACCAGTGAAGAGGCGGCAAAACAGTTTTGTGCGATGAAGTCGCCGCTCAGCTGCACGAAGACCGGCACGGCAAGAGCGGCATCGATAGCCAGGAACTGCAGCGGATACTGCGGAGCAGGGAAGGCAGCTGCAATGTCGGGCAGACTCGCGGTGATGTACTGCTCAACGTGTCCGGTATAGGAGAGTGCGGGGTTGCCGGTATCGACGCCGCTGCAGAGAAAAGTGAACATGTTATCAGAGCCGGGCACGGAGACGGACTGTTCGGCCCATGAGATATCGGAAGAGGCGACAATGCCAGTCTGGCCGTGCACAGCCTGCATCGCATTACCTGCGTAATTGGGCAGAGAGTAGAAAACAAGGGAGGAGGTTTGAGCGTCGGTTATAGCATGCGTCATGGTAAATCTCCTTTAGCGTTTAAATAAACAGAGAGCCCACGGGGGTAGCAGGACTATAACGACAAAAGAAAGCACGTTTGTGCAGTTAAAGAAAAGTCACAGGCAAAATATGCAAATAAATTATTTTTTATTGCCCGGGAGTAGTCTGTTTTTGCTGTATATCGCGCTGGGAGTTATTTAAGACTGTATGTGATTATACTCTTTTGGGAATGGAAAAGTGAAAATTATAACGGTTTTACGCAGCGGGGGAGAGTACTCCGCTGAACATGTGCATTGGCTTGATAAACAGCTTTGTTCACGCTATGAACATCTCTGTTTAACAGATGCAGAGGTAAACGGTATAGAAACGGTTTCCCTTAAAACTAACTGGCCGGGCTGGTTCGCTAAACTTGAGCTTTTTAACCCCGATCTTATTAATGACGATATCTTTTATATTGACCTGGATACAGTTGTTATCGGGTCGTTTGATCATATGCTGGAGAATAATAGTCTGTCAGCGTTAAGAGATTTCTTTTATCCAGAGTATGCCGCCTCTGGCATTATGCGTATCCCACACGCTGCCAAGGCGGCCATCTGGCAAAAGCTCAAACGCCTCTCCAGCGACGACCTCAGCAGGTACAGGGGAGATGGCGAGCTACTTCGTCATATCGTGCGCTTTAACTTTCTGCAGGATGAGTATCCCGATGAAATTATCAGTTATAAAGCACATGTCGCCTCATACTCTATGCGTGGTTTCCATCCCGCTTTCTCTCGCGGAACTGGGAAGCTGCCCGCAAAGGCGAAAATAGTCTGTTTCCATGGCAGACCAAGACCCTGGCGACTTAATATGCCCTGGATAACGGCGCTATCCTCGTCTGTACCACGCCGCAAGTGAGAGCCGGGGTATGCCAGTCAGTTGCCCGCAGCTCACCACATCAATTTGCCTGCGGGCGCTGGCAAACAGCAGCGGTAGGTGGGAAAGATTGTTTGGCTTACCACCTTCGATACGGGGCCGGTCGGTTGCATCAACACCTATCAGTGCAACCTCCTTAAATCCGAGATGGTAAGCCAGCCCCAGTGCCCCCCAGGCGCTGTTACCCGAATGGATTTCATGCCTGTTTTCTGACAGTCCGCAGACGGCAGACCAGCGCCATAGCCACCACGCTGGTGTCCCTTTCTCCTCTGGCTCTCTCCCTCGTCGTGCAACCCGGTGATATGAGGTGACGCCCGGCACTATACCTATTAGACCTGCAGCATGATACCTGACTCCATTTCGTCTTTTGTGTAGACGAGCCAGATTAATGGGGGAGGGATCCAGCGTAAAAAAGTGATCGGCGCGAGGAAGCCACTCTATCGCGCCATTGACGGCAATGATCGTGATATCCGGAGGTGGGACAAAGTTTGCGGCTGACGGTCCCGATGCAACAATGATAGCTCTGCCGAGCGTGGGTAAACGGTTTTCCACTTTGATGCCCTCTTTTATTTAAAATTCCATGTAAGAAGTTATCTATATTTAGACACTCTCCTGCGGGCAATGTTCTATTTCTGCTTTTGATTAGGCTTTTTTTAGTTTGTACGTTTATTAAAAGGTTATGTAATGAGTCAGTGCGTCAAGAATAAGAATTTCCGCAATTTTGATGTTAAGTCAACTCCTTTAGCTGTCTCATAAAGGAGTCATGGATGAGGTTAAGAGAAATATGTATTTTGATAAAATACGTCATGCAAAATAGAAGCGCTTATTTTTATAAGTAATCATTTTACATCTATCGCTACTACGACATTGGCGAGTGGTAAAAAACAATTTACATCTTTCCAATTTTCAAAGCGCAGAAGCCTGATAATTAATGGGCTACTTAGACGGGAACAGACATGAGAGAAACACATCTATTTTCTAAATTAAGACGCAAGCGCGCCTGCCTGGGCGTCGTGTGGCTACAGATCATATTACAGGCAGCAATGCCATTGGCATCGATAGTCAGTCTGAATGCCCACGCTGATACGCAGGCGGCGACGAAGCCAGCATCGCCCTTTGCCGTTGACAGGACGACAGCCCCCGATGTTGTTCCAGGTAGCACGGGTTTAAGTACCGTCGCCAGCGCGCTCTCTTCCCAGGGCGCCGCGGGTGTTACGGGTGCGGCAGCTTCGGTTGCAACGGACTATGCTGCCTCGTCTGTTCAGGAGTGGCTGAGCCAGTTTGGCACCGCCAGGGTCCAGCTAAACGTGGATGACAACGGGAACTGGGATGACAGCGCGTTTGACTTCCTCGCGCCGCTCTACGATAACCAGAAAGCGGTACTTTTTTCACAGGTCGGCCTGCGTAGCCCCGACGATCGGGTCACTGGTAACCTTGGTCTCGGCGTGCGTACCTTCTTTGTAAAAGAGTGGATGCTGGGAGGAAACGTCTTCTTCGACGATGACTTTACCGGCAAAAACCGCCGCATCAGCTTTGGTTCAGAGGCCTGGACAGACAACCTTAAGCTGGCAAGCAACATCTATGTCGGCACCACTGACTGGCACTCATCCCGTGATTTTGACGATTACAACGAGAAACCCGCCGATGGGTTTGACGTCAGGGCGGAAGGATTTCTACCCGCCTATCCCCAGCTTGGCGTCAAGGCGATGTATGAACAGTACTATGGCGACGATGTCGCCCTTTTCGATACGGATCATTTGCAAAGTAACCCCTCGGCAGTCACGCTGGGGATTAACTATACGCCCGTCCCCCTTATTACCGCAGGCGTGGACTATAAACGCGGTCAGGACTCAATGGATGAGACCCGCTTCAGTCTGAATTTCCGCTACGCCCTTGGCCAGTCCTTACAGTCTCAGCTCTCATCCGATCAAGTCGCGTGGCGTCGCAGCCTGGCGGGGAGCCGTTACGATCTTGTCGATCGTAACAATGAGATCGTGTTGCAGTATAAGAAGAAACAGCAGACGGCGGTCTTATCCGATCTCGCTCTCTATACTGTCGTAGACGGCAGCCCGGCCGATGGGAAAACGGCTAACACCGTTACCGTTCACGCCATTGATAACGATGGCAACGCCCTGAAAAACGTCTCTATCGCCTGGAGTATTAGCGGGCAGGGCAAACTCAGCGCCACCACAGGCATAACCGATGCTAACGGCAACGCATCCGTGAATGTCACCAACATGACTGCAGAGCAGAACAGCGTCAGTGCGGCCTCTGGATCCCTTGTCCGCAGTACGACAACGACCTTTGTCCAATCCGTTGCGTCGCTCAATTTGAAATTAACCAAAAACAACAGTCAGGCTGATGGGCAGGATCAAAATGCTGGTCAGGTTACCGTTGAAGATGCAAACGGTAAGCCGATGTCTGACGTCGCCATCAGCTGGAAAGTGGATAATGGTGCTACCATCGCCAGCAGCGATGCAGCGACTAACAGCAGCGGGCAGGCAAGCGTACACTTTACCAATACGCAGGCGGGCGCTGTTAAGCTCACCGCCACGGCGGCAGGTAAAACTGAAACGGTCAGCTCTGCCTTCCAGTCCGCAGGCGTCTCCGTTCTGAAAGTCACCATGAGCAAAAATAATGCACCAGCGGATGGCATAAGCACCAACGTTGCCCAGGCGCTGGCCGTGGACGATCGTGGCAATGTTCTGGCAGGGAAAAGCGTCATCTGGAGTCTGGGAAGCGGTAGCGCGGTAGCGACGACGCCTATGACCACCCTAACGGACCAGAACGGTATCGCCACGTTGACGCTAACCGATAAGGTGGCGGAAAGCCAGGCAGTCACGGCGAGCGCGGACGGCGTTCAGGGCCAGACGCAGGCGGTGTTTAATGCCGTTGCGGTGTCCGCCGTTGATGTCACTGTTACCACGAACAATGCGCCTGCCGATGGCGCATCAACCAATGCCGTTCGGGCTGTGGTGACGGATGCCAAAGGTAATCCTATGCCTGGGGTTGATCTCACCTGGAGTTTAGATAGCAGCCACGCCAGTGCCACCTCCTCACTCACGGCCACGACCGACGCTAATGGGGTCGCGACGCTGAGCCTGACCGATACCGTGGCGGAGACCGTAACGGTTAACGCCAGCGCCGGTGGGCAGCAGGGCAGTGCCAGCGTAACCTTTGGCCAGACCGAGGTAAAAGGGATTAACGTAAGCGTTATCACCAACAATGCGCTTAATGATGGGGCAGCGACGAACACCGTTCAGGCCATTGTGACCGATTCGAAAGGCCAGCCAATGCCAGGGGCCAGTCTGACCTGGAGCTTAGGCAGCAGCCACGCTAGCCCGACAACACCGCTCTCGGCGACTACCGACGCTAACGGGATCGCGACGCTCAGTCTGACCGATACCGTGGCAGAGACCGTGGCAGTTTCTGCCAGCGCAGGCGGCCTGCAGGAGAGCGTTAGCGTGACCTTTACCCAGGTTGCTGTAAACAGCATCACCGTTGAGATGGAAACCAACGGTTCGCCTGCCGATGGCCAAACGGAGGATCTTGCCCGAGCACAGGTTCTCGACTCTAAAGGTCAGCCCATGCAGGGCGTTAATCTGACCTGGAGCATAACCGGTAACGCTACGAATACCTCATCTCTTACCGCTGTGACCGATGCAAACGGTTATGCGACGTTGAGCGTCGTCGACAGCACCGTCGAATCTGTGACGTTAACGGCCAGCGCCGGAGGTAAATCGGGTCAGGTCTTTGCTACTTTCACCGAAGTGCCCGCAGGCAACGTCGCCGTCACCATGCTAACTGACGGCGCTATGGCCGACGGTAAAGCAACCGACGAAGCGCAGGCGGTGGTAACGGACACAGCCGGTGCGCCGATGCCAAACGTGGAGGTGATCTGGTCAATCAGCGCGGGCAATGCGGTAAACAAAACGTCGCTGAACGTCAATACGGATAAAAACGGGATAGCCAAACTCTCCTTTGTTGACACAACGGCGGAGTCATTAACCATCACCGCAGCAGCGGGGGGTAAAACAGGGCAGACTACCGCCTCGTTTATTGAGGCTGGCTTTGGCCCGGTAACTATCGAATATCCTAAGGTAGGCTATGCTGGCATCAATAACTATGCCGTCCAGGGCGGCTTACTCATCCGCATGAAGGCCTGGCCGGGAATGGCGGAAGGAGATCAAGCCTCGATTCATTTTGTGATCAAGGGCGAAATGGATCCACTTTCTCCGCTGCAGGTATTACCGGACTACACCTCCCCGGTACATACGGTGACAGCCGCTGAGGTTGGTTCGGATATTGAATTTACGGTACCGCAGGAGCAAGTAGATGAGTTACAACCATTAGATGGTAATCGGAATAGCTTATTATCTACGGGAACGGGCAAGGTAGTGCGCCCAAGTACAGGCATTACGGTTGAATCTGCGCCCCTGCATGAGTTTGTAGATACATACTGATTCACGCCTCTCTAAAAAGCAGCCCCATCGGGCTGCTTTTCTATATTAAACAACGTAAGTAATAAATTATGACGAAAACTAAAACCATTGCAGTATGCGCATCTGGTCCTTCGTTAATCAGAGGGGACTGTGAGGCGGTTATCCGCGCTGGCATACCTGTTATTGCCGTAAACTCAACGTGGGAGCGAGTGCCGGAATGCACCTATATCTACGCTGCCGATCGTCGCTGGTGGCAGAAGAGTATCTCTCACTTACCGGCGGGTCCGCAGCGCTGGACCTGTAGCAAACCGGCCAGCATAGAATTTAACCTGAACTATTTTGAGCCTGATTATCGCGGCTCGTTTAACTCTGGCCTGCGGGCTATTCTATTCGCTCGCTATTGTGGGGCCAGCAATATCATTTTACTCGGTTTCGACTGTTCTATTGCTGCAGGAAGCCACTGGCACGGCAACCATGTCGACTTGGGTAATCCTAATCAGAACGCGGTAAAAATATGGCAGAGGGATTTTATCTGGTTATCAGCTTTCCTTGCCGATAGCGTTAAGGTGATTAACTGTAGCAGGGAGACAGCGCTGACCTGTTTTACCCGCGCTCCACTCAGTGAAGCGCTGGTTAACAGAGTTTAAATATTAGCGATTGGTATTAGTTTGCAGCGTCGCCGGCGGGAAAGAGATAAAGATAATATCAGAACTTACCGCTGAACCAGACGCCTGGGGGAGACTGATGGTGACGTTGACGGTCTCTGCAACGGTGTCCAGTACCGCGACGCTACAGGAGCCGTCGTCGTATAGTGGAATGTTTGCTACGGTAAGAGGATAACCCTCCATCGTCGCGCTGCCTGAGTTGAGGCTGATGCGTGCGAGAGTAATATCTTCCGAGGGGTGAGAACGGACATAAATATGCCCCTGGGAGCGACCATTCGCCGCAGCTCCCGTGGAGATCGCGTAACCCGTTAACGCGCCTGTCCCCGGTAGGTAGTCACTAAACATCATGCTGGCCGTTGCCGTAATACCCGGGTTTGAGGTGAGATAGGCGCTAATGCTGATCAGCCCAGGCGCAAAGCTAAATACATGCAAAATTGCACTGCCGTTTTGGTCCAGATTACTCTGCCAGACTGAGGTGCCTGTTTCGTTGAAATACGCATTTTGTGAAAGTGAGATAGCAACTGCTGCCCCGGCGGGACCTGAAACGGTCAGTGTATTGAGTGGCACAACGGGTGAGCTGGTACTATCGCGCCATGGCGCGCCGGTTGCGGCGTTCAGATAGAGCTGGCTTGTTAAATTCGTCATAATGTTTACCTGAGCAGTAGAGGATTCAGCGTAACCGCCAGAGGAGAAGGTGACCGTATATTGCCCTGTGGCTTTGCCAGTGCCTATTGGCGTAATTAAGGCGGCGGGAACCGTTGCACTAAAGGATCCGGCGGTCATCTCCTGTGCGGTCACGGTGTGAATATCACTCCAGGTCGTCCCCGGTACCGGCGTTATGCCATCAGCCTCATAACCCTGCCAGTAGAGGTTGACGCCGTCGCCAACGCTCATATCCGTATAGGTGACAATAATCGGCGTTCCGTCTACATACTCCGTACTGTCAATAACACCATCGTCAGCCGCTTCCGGGAAAACGGGGGGCGGTAGCAGGGTTGAGTGGACGGTATCAATATTGACTGACGCGACGGAGGAGATGCCGTGGGACGCTGTGCTGGCAAAAGCGACATCGTACCAGGCCTGCGCTGAACCCATGCCCACGGGCAAAATAGATCCAGAGGGAACAATAACGGAGAAGCCGTTGCTGAGGTCGTTGCTGGCAACGGTATGGGTTGTTGACCATGCCGTGCCGGAGACCGACGTTCCCTCGCTGTAACCCTGCCAGTATACGGTAACGACATCACCCATGCTGATACTGGTATAGGCGGGAATGGCCACTGGCGTACCGTCGGCCGCTTCGATGGCATCAATCCAGCCGTCGTTGCCTTCAGGGAAGGTGGGGGGAGGAAGTGTAACCTCCGTCATATCGATGTTGACAGTGGCGCTATCGGAGCTTTCGGCAGTGCTGCCATCGGCGGGCGTAACGGTATACCACGCGGTTGCACTACCCACGTTGATCACCGTGACATAGGGGGCCGTTACCGCAACATCGAAACCGTTAGCGATATCGGCCGCAACGACGGTATAGGTGAGGGTGACGACGCTTTCGGGAATAGTAAACCCACTGCTGTTGGCCCCCACCCAGTAGACCCACACCCGATCGCCAATGGCAATCCCGCCGTAGGCCGGAACATGAACCAGCGTGCTACCATCAGCAATACTGGCGTCGGTAATGGTATTGCTGGCATCGGCTTCAGGGAAGTCAGGTGCCGGCAGCGTACCGATATCGTTGCGTTGCACCACCGCCGTGACGATGGGCGAGGCAATCAGATTACTCGCCTCATCAAGTCGGCTATACCAGACCTGGTAGCTGCCATCGGGCGCCAGGCTGGCAGGGATCACTAACGTCCAGGGGAGCTGTGCCGCCGGATCGTCTTCTATATAGAGCAGGCCAATCTGCATACCATTCCAGTAGGCAGTCAAATAGTCACCCTGACGCGCGTTAGGGGACTCTTCAATTACGATCAGTACACCCTCACCCTGGGTAAGATCCTGCTGATTAATGACGCCATCAGCAGACATTTGGGGGAGTCTGGGCGGAATCAAGGTTTCGCTCATAAATACCTCACGGAAAAAAATGGCTATCCGAAGATAGCCATTGGTTTAGAAACGCATTATGCAATTGTATCGACGCCGACTTCGCCAACGATAGAGGATTGAATATCGCCATGGTTTGCCGGGGTTACGGTATACCAGGCTTGCGCAGAGCCAGACTGCACATAGGGGACCTGATCCGTTGTCAGAATAAACTCAACGTAACCCTGATCCAGATCGGCTTGTACAACGGCCAAGGTTGGAATGATTAACGTATCGATCTGGATATGTTTCTCATCATAGAGCTGCCAGGTAAGATCGATCTGGTCATTGACGGCCATACCCGTGTAGTCAACGTGGATCTGGATACCGGCGTCGGCCTCACGCTTATTGATCCAGCCATCGTCTGCTGCCTGCGGGAATGCCGGGGCAGGCAGGGTTGGCGGCAGAACACCACCGGTAACAGAAACGGTCCACGGCGGTGAGACCCGAACGTTCTGACGGTCATCAATATACTGATAAAACAGTTCATAGCTTCCATTTGCCAGACAGGCGGGCGGGAAGGTAGTGCTAATATCAATAGTTAAAGGGAGCTCCGTTGTAGGATCGAAAATCTGCTTGGTGAAGCTGTGAATATCGTCCCACCAGAAGGTCAGCACATCCCCGGCGCGAGCTTCTTTAAACTGCTCGATGATAACTTCAACCTTCGCAGCAACATCGTACTGATCCAGCTCACCATCCATGCCGTTAGGCACAAATACAGGCGGTGTCTCAGAGGTATAAAAACGCGCTTCAGCCAGCATGGCGGTAGAGGAGTCATCATCCACGTAGACTGCATAGGGAATAAATGCCGCTACATCACTCTCTACCGCGAGCGTGGCCTCCCCAGTCGAGTCAGTAACAGACGTCGTGGTGGACTGATCGGTCAGGTTAACCCAGGTCACTGTGACCCCTGAGGCCGGTGCGCCAGTATCATCCAGTACGACAGCGGTTAACGTAACCTCATCACCTGGTGCGGCGCTTAGTGGTTCAGCAGTGACTGATGCAATCGTATTTGTAGCATTTACAGTAAACATAATTAACCCTCATATTTAATAAGATGTTCCGGATAACAGAGAATCTCTGTGGAACCCGGAAACTATATGGCTAAGAGAGGGCGAGGGTCGGTCAAAAAAAGTACCGAGGATGTTTAAAAAAAATGATGAGATCTTAAGTGTTAAAAAAGGCAAGGAGGTTATTGCAGCTGCAGAAAAGAGAGATCTATTTTTGGGGTAACAGGATAGAAATAAAATTAAGGAGAATACTGCAAGAGAATTGGTGCGTCTGAATGGACTCGAACCATCGACCCCCACCATGTCAAGGTGGTGCTCTAACCAACTGAGCTACAGACGCAGAATGGTGCGTTCAATTGGACTCGAACCAACGACCCCCACCATGTCAAGGTGGTGCTCTAACCAACTGAGCTATGAACGCAACGTTGTGTGTGACAACGGGGACGAATATTAGCGGCAGGCGGCGACGCTGGCAAGCAGAAAAAAGCACTTTTATTACTGATTTCACGCGATTGCGGAACAACTGCACAAAACGTTGAGAAAACAGCCGCCCGCAGGCGGCTTATGGTGAATTATCGCGCAGCGCGTTGAAGGATCACGCTTGACGGCTGACGCTGGAGGAAGCGCATCCGCAGCATCATCATAATCGCTGCCGAGGTCAGGCCGATGATAAAGCCCATCCAGAAGCCAGCCGGTCCCATGCGATCGACAACCAGATCGGTCAGCGCCAGCACGTAGCCGCTCGGCAGTCCCAGCACCCAGTAGGCGGTGAAGGTGATAAAAAAGATGGAGCGGGTATCTTTATAGCCGCGCAGAATGCCGCTGCCCACAACCTGAATTGAGTCGGATATCTGATAGATTGCCGCCAGCAGCATCAGCTGTGCCGCCAGGTGCACCACCTCAGGGTTATCGTTGTAGAGCAGGGCGATATGCTCTCGCAGCGAGACGGTAAAGAGCGCGGTAATTACCGCCATGCACACCCCGACGCCCAATCCGGTACGTGCCGCGGTCTGCGCGTCCAGAGTCGACCCTTGCCCCAGGCGAAAACCAACGCGAATGGTCACCGCTGCCGCCAGCGACAGCGGCAGGACAAACATCAGGGAGCTAAAGTTGAGGGCGATCTGGTGGCCAGCCACGTCAACAATACCCAGCGGAGAGACCAGCAGCGCCACTACGGCAAACAGCGTCACCTCAAAGAAGAGCGCCAGCGCAATAGGCAGACCGAGCTGGACAAGGCGTTTAAGAACGCTGAAGTCGGGCTTAGCAAAGTGCTGGTCCTGACGGATATCGCGCATGGAGCGGGCGCGTTTAATGTATGAAAGCATACAGATAAACATGACCCAGTAGACCGCCGCCGTGGCGACACCGCAGCCGACGCCGCCCAGCTCCGGCATGCCGAAGTGACCATAGATCAAGACATAGTTGACCGGAATATTCACCAGCAGGCCAAGAAAGCCAAACACCATACCGGGTTTGGTTTTCGCCAGTCCTTCACACTGATTACGTGCGACCTGGAAGAAGAGGTAGCCCGGCGCGCCGCAGAGCAGGGCGCGTAGGTAGCGCACGGCTTTATCCGCCAGCTCCGGATCGATGTTATGCATGGCATGAATGATATGCCCGGCATTCCAGAGGACGATCATAATTAATACGGAGACAAAGCCCGCCAGCCAGAACCCCTGGCGGACCTGCTCGGCAATGCGATCCCGACGGCCCGACCCGTTGAGCTGGGCGATTACCGGGGTAAGAGCCAGCAGCAGGCCGTGGCCAAAGAGGATCGCCGGCAGCCAGATAGACGTGCCGATCGCGACGGCCGCCATGTCGGTAGCGCTGTAGCCGCCCGCCATAACGGTATCAACAAATCCCATTGCGGTTTGTGCAACCTGCGCAACGATCACCGGGATAGCCAGCGCTAGCAGCTGGCGCGCTTCGATATAATACTTCTGCACGGAAACACCTGTATATTGTTGTTATAGGGAAGCATGAAAAAGCCACCTTAACTGGCAGCAAGAAGAGATTGCAGGATAAATAGCCAGACCATTGTAACGGGGAAAAGCCAAGATGCCAGAGAAAAAACAGTCTGGACAGGTGCAGCGCTGGCAACCTCTTTTTCCACCTGTTATTGTGCAATTATCAAAACGGCTTGCGCCGAATTAATGGTTACAGGAGTTGTAGGCATGTTTACTGGTATTGTACAGGGCACGGCAAAAATCGTGTCCATTGATGAGAAACCCAACTTCCGCACCCACGTTGTTGAGCTGCCAGAGGCGATGCTGCCGGGGCTTGAGACCGGCGCGTCGGTAGCGCATAACGGCTGCTGCCTGACCGTTACCAGCATTGACGGTCCGCTGGTGAGCTTTGATCTAATGAAGGAGACGTTGCGCATCACTAACCTGGGCGAGCTGAGCGTCGGCAGCGAGGTTAACGTTGAGCGTGCGGCGAAATTCAGTGATGAAATTGGCGGCCATCTGATGTCGGGGCATATTATTACCACCGCTGAGATAGTAAAAATTCTGGCTTCAGAAAATAATCGTCAAATCTGGTTCAAAGTTCAGGACGCGAGCCTGATGAAGTATATTCTTTATAAAGGTTATGTCGGCGTGGATGGTATTAGCCTGACGGTGGGCGAGGTCACGCCAACGCGTTTCTGTGTCCATCTTATTCCTGAGACGCTGGAGCGTACTACGCTGGGCAATAAAAAGCTTGGACACAAGGTGAATATTGAGATTGATCCACAGACCCAGGCTATTGTCGATACGGTAGAGCGCGTGCTGGCGAGCCGTGAAGCAGCGATGATTGCGGCCTCGGTCAGCGACAGCGACGAGTAGAGAGACAAAAAACCCCGGTAGCCCGGGGTTTTTTATGGCAACCATTAGCGCGCAACGCGCAGGCCATTTTCGACGCCGCGGCTGAACATCACCTGCCAGAGCTGAATATCCCGTGCCCGGAACGCACCCGCGCAGGCGTTCAGGTAGTAACTGAACATGCGCTTAAAACGTTCAGAGTAATTATCGGCAATTTCCGGCCATGAGGCCACGAAGCGTTCATGCCACGCCATCAGCGTTGTGTCGTAATCGGCACCAAAGTTATGCCAGTCCTCCATAATGAAATGGGACTCGCTGGCATTGGCAATCTGGCGCACCGACGGCAGGCAGCCGTTCGGGAAGATATACTTATCGATCCACGGGTCCACGTTGTTATCGGTTTTTTTCGCCCCGATAGTATGCAGCAGGAACAGGCCCTCAGGCTTAAGGTTGCGATCGACCACCTCAAAATAGGTGGCGTAGTTTTTGGGACCGACATGCTCAAACATACCGACGGAAACCACGCGGTCAAACTGGTCTTGCAGATCGCGGTAATCCTGCAGCAGGATGGTCACGTCTACGCCCTCGCAGCGCGCCTGGGCCATCTTTTGCTGCTCTGCTGAGATGGTCACGCCGGTCACGCTGACGCCATAGTTTTTAGCCATAAAGTAAGCCAGACCACCCCATCCGCAGCCGATATCAAGCACGCGCATTCCGGGCTGCAGCTGCAATTTTTCACAGATTAGCCGCAGCTTAGCCTGCTGCGCCTCCTCCAGGGTCTGGGCCTCTTTCCAGTAGGCGCAGGAGTATTGCATATAGGGGTCGAGCATACGGCTGAAAAGATCGTTACCAAGATCGTAGTGCTCTTTACCGACTATCCAGGCTCGCTTCTGGCTTTGCAGGTTGAACACCCGCGCTGCTGCAATGCGGAGGGTATCTTTTACGTGGCGCGGCATCTGAGTTTCCAGACCAGCGCGGAGAACCTTGCTAAAGAACATATCCAGGCGGTCACATTCCCACCAGCCGTCCATATAGCTCTCGCCCAGTCCGAGCGAGCCTTCCTTTAGGACGCGCTTAAAAAAACGGGGGTTCTTTACCCGAATATCCGAGGGGGCGGCGCCGTTAATAGTGATACCCGCGCGGCTTAACAGTTCGTTTGCGATACGGAACCAGTTATCGCTCTGTATGTTGACTTCTTCTATACACGATGAACTCATAGCTTCTCCATCACCCTATGTGATCAGAACCTTCAAACAGCGTAGACGCTTTTAATGGTTTGTGAGAAATCCCACGGAACGGGCCGTGAGCTTGATATCCGACGTAGAACAGAGGAAGGGAGATACCCTTGCCGAAAATACCATCCATGGAATAACAGGCGCACTCCTGCGCCTGCGAAAATAAGTTCTTATTTATTAATTAAATTTATCCAAATGAGTATAGGACGCAAAAACAGGTAATTCAACCAAAAATTGTTAGCATGCTAATGAAGTTGCTGTACTTTTCTGGACACTATAGCCCAGGCCTGCCAGCAGTACGGTAAAGAGCATTGTGCTGGTCGTGGTCATCAGTGGGGTAGCAATAAAGGTAGAAACCACCAGGCTGGCTAAAAAGCAGAGGCCAAGCTGGAGGGTATTTTGCAGTGCCGCCGCTCGCCCCGCTGCCTGAGGAAAGGGAGTGAGCGCCTGGGCTACAACAATCGGGTAGATCGCCCCGTTAGCCATCGCCATGATGCAGAAGGGGGCCAGCAGCAGGGTGAGTGAAACCTGTGGAATAAAAGCCACCAGCCAGACGGCGACCACGCTCAGAGCATAGAGAGCCAACAGCCAGGGCAGCAGGCGTGCGCCCTGCCAACGTTGTAATGCCGCCCGGCAGCCGTAGCCGCCCAGCAGAAAGGCGATGGTTTGCGGGACGTAGCTCAACCCAATCGCCGTAGGACCATAACCCAACGCACTAAGAATAAAGGGCGAGCCGGTAAGCCAGGCGAAAAAGCTGGCCGAGCAGGCGGCGTAGATCGTCACGTTTCCACAGTAAAAGCGGGAGCGTAACAGCAGCCCAAACGTCAATGGGGTGGTCTGCGGCTGGATCTTTTTCAGCGGTTTTTTCAGGCGCAGGGCGGGAATCATCAGCAGCAGGGTGATGGCAAACAGCACCGCGAAGATAGTTTGCCAGTGGGAGTGGGCCAGGATCCAGCTACCCAGCAGCGGCGCGAGGGCAGGTGACAGCCCTACCAGCGGCATGATGGTGGCGAAAATACGGTTAACCCGCTGGGCCGGGTAGTAGTCGGTGACCAGCGTCTGCCATGTCACCGCGGCGGCACACACCCCAACGGCCTGGACAAAACGCAGCGCCAGCAGCGTGGTGCCGTCGCGCACCCAAAGCATACCGATGCAGCCGAAAGCAAACAGCCCCAGCCCGCAAAGCAGGATCGGCGTGCGGCCAAAGCGATCCGAGAGCGGTCCCCAGATCAGCTGGGCAAGGGCGAACCCGGCCAGGAACAGACTCAGGCTGGCGCTAACGGCCGATGCCGGCGTATTGAGATCCTGCTGAATGGCCGTAAACGCGGGCAAATACATATCCGTAGCCAGAAAGCCCAGCACGCTTAATCCCGCCAGCCAGACTAAAAATCCTTTACCAGGTACCATCATTTTTCCTTCTTACTCTCTTATTACAGGCGGATTACAAAGCTGCAAAGTGTAGGCAGTGCAAGAGCGGTTGTGAAACGGTAATATTTGCGTGGTGCATTCAAAAATTTTGCAGGCAGAATATGTGGTCAGATTACTCGCTTGAAGTGGTAGATACCGTCGCCCGTACCGGCAGCTTCAGCGCCGCAGCTCAGGAGCTGCACCGGGTCCCTTCGGCTATAAGCTACACCGTGCGCCAGCTCGAGGAGTGGCTGGCCGTACCGCTGTTTGAGCGACGGCACCGGGACGTGGTGCTGACGCCCGCTGGCAGCTGGTTTTTACAGGAGGGGCGCTCTGTCATCAAAAAAATGCAGGTCACCCGGCAACAGTGCCAGCAGATTGCCAACGGCTGGCGCGGCCAGCTGGCCATCGCGGTGGATAACATTGTCCGCCCCGAGCGCACCCGGCGGATGATCGTTGACTTCTATCGCCATTTTTCCGACGTCGAGCTGCTGGTGCAAAAAGAGGTGTTTAACGGCGTATGGGATGCGTTGGCCGACGGGCGCGTGGAGCTGGCCATTGGGGCCACCCGCGCTATACCGGTAGGAGGGCGCTTTGCTTTTCGCGATATGGGGATGCTCAACTGGCGCTGCGTGGTGGCGGCGCACCATCCGCTGGCGAGCATGCGTGGCCCGCTGAGCGATGACATCCTGCGCGGCTGGCCGTCGCTGGTGTGGGAGGATACCTCTCGCCTGCTGCCCAAGCGGATCACCTGGCTGCTGGATAACCAGCGACGCATGGTGGTGCCGGACTGGACCTCTTCAGCTGAGTGCCTGAGCGCAGGGCTATGCGTCGGCATGGTGCCGGGCCATTTTGCCCGGCCGTGGCTCGACCGCGGTGAGTGGGTGGAGCTACAGCTGGAGGAGCCGTTTCCGGACGCGGCCTGCTGCCTGACCTGGCAGCAAAACGATAACTCGCCTGCGCTGGGCTGGCTGCTCGACTATTTAGGGGATAGCGACACGCTTAATGGGGAGTGGCTGCGGGAGCCTGAGTAGTCGGCTCCCGCAGATCCATTATCGACGATAGTCGCGGAAGGGTCCGTCAGCCACCGAGCGACGCTCGATCAGCCGCGGATGAACCTCAATCGACTGTGACTCTTCACGCTTGTTGACGATGCGATCCATCAGCATAGTAAACGCGGTTTCCCCCAGCGAGTCTTTTGGCTGGTGGATGGTGGTCAGCGCCGGGGTAAAGAAGCGGGCGTTACGCACGTTATCATAGCCGATCAGCGAAACGTCCTGCGGCACGCGCAGACCCATCTCATCGACGGCACAGAGTGCACCCATTGCCATCACATCGCCACCGCAGAACACGGCGGTAGGGCGGTGCGGCTGGGAGAGGATCTGCTGCATCGCCCGGTAGCCAGATTCGGGTTCAAAGTCGCCCTGCACGATCCAGTTTTCCGGCACATTGATCAGCGCCTCTTCCATGGCTTTCATAAAGCCGGCCAGACGGCCCGCGCCGGTATTGCGCTCAAGAGGGCCAGGGATCACGCCGATCTCGCGGTGGCCGCGTTCAACCAGGTAGCGGCCAGCCATGTAGCCACCCTCAAACGCGTTATCGATCACCGAGTCGGTAAAGTCCGCTTTCGCTTCGCCCCAGTCCATCACCACCATTGGGATATGGCGATACTCCTCCAGCATGCTGAGCAGCGGAGCAGGGTATTCGGAGCACATCACCAGCAGGCCATCGACGCGCTTCTGCGCCATCATCGAGAGATAGGCACGCTGCTTCTCAAGGTTATTCCAGGCATTGCCGAGGATCAGGGTGTAGCCCTTCTGGAAGCAATTCTTCTCTACCGCTTCGATAATCTCGGCAAAATAGGGCGCTTCGCTGCTGGTTGCCAGCAGGCCGATTGATTTGGTGTGGTTAACCTTCAGGCTGCGGGCCACGGCGCTGGGTGAATAGTGCAGCTCTTTGATCGCTGCCCACACGGCGTTACGCGTCTCTTCCGCGACAAAGCGGGTTTTGTTAATAACATGTGATACGGTTGTGGTGGAAACGTTTGCTCGTTTCGCTACGTCTTTTATAGTTGCCATGCAATGTCACTCCAGACCAAGACGTAAGCTCCTGAAAATAGTGTAGGTAAACGTTTGCCTCTACTCAGCCCTCATACAACCTTTGGGGTTGCGATTTGCCGGGAAAACGACACGGAACGTCAGGAGGGGTCTATGGCCGGTACGCGAATAAATTTAGCGTGGAATTTTGTCTTATCTTGATGAAAAGGGGAAGCGTTAAAACGCATATCACCGCAAATCAAAGAAGATTTTTGCCTATAAATGTGTAAAAATGAGCTGGCTCACTTTTTGTGGGGTAATAAGAATGGAGAGAAATTGATGAGTGCAGATCTGAAGTTTTCCCTGATGACGACCGTTATCGTGCTGGGCCTGATTGTTGCTGGTGCGCTGACCGCTGCGTTAAACTGATTTAGCATGAGGGAGCACGCTCTCCCTCTGCTGTTTCCACCCCTCTCTTATTGTTATCAAAATGGCAATAAACTTTTGTTAGTTTGATAACTTCTGTTTTTTTGTGATAGATGTCATGCTTTTGCCTTCTGTGACGGTGTCGCCTGTTCGACACGGCAATTCTGGAGTCAAAACATGAAAATCAATTTTCCCCTGCTGGCCCTGGCGATAGGGGCATTTGGCATTGGAACCACCGAGTTCTCCCCGATGGGTCTGCTGCCGACTATTGCCCGCGGGGTGGATGTCTCTATCCCGGCAGCGGGAATGCTTATTAGTGCCTACGCCATTGGCGTGATGGTGGGGGCGCCGCTGATGACGCTGCTGCTCTCTCATCGTGCCCGCCGTAGCGCACTGATCTTCCTGATGGCAATCTTTACCCTGGGCAACGTGCTGTCTGCGCTCTCCCCGGACTACACCACTCTGCTGCTGTCACGCATTATCACCAGCCTTAACCACGGGGCGTTTTTTGGACTCGGATCGGTGGTGGCGGCAAGCGTGGTGCCGAAAGAGAAGCAGGCCAGCGCGGTAGCCACCATGTTTATGGGACTCACTATCGCCAACATCGGCGGCGTGCCGGCGGCAACCTGGCTGGGTGAAACCATTGGCTGGCGGATGTCGTTCCTTGCTACGGCGGGGCTGGGTGTGATCTCCATGCTGAGCCTCTTCTTCTCCCTGCCGAAAGGCAGCGCCGGAGAGCGTCCTGAGGTGCGTAAGGAGCTGGCCGTGCTGGTGCGTCCGCAGGTGCTGTCGGCGCTGCTGACCACCGTGCTGGGCGCGGGGGCAATGTTTACCCTCTACACCTACATCGCGCCGGTGCTGCATGAGATCGCCCATGCTACACCGCTATTTGTTACCGCGATGCTGGTGCTGATAGGGGTTGGCTTCTCTATCGGCAACTACCTCGGCGGTAAGCTGGCAGATCGCTCCGTAAGCGGTACTCTGAAAGGCTTTTTCCTGCTGCTGATTGTGATCATGCTGGCGATCCCGCTGCTGGCGCGTAACGAGCTGGGGGCAGCAGTGAGTATGGTTATCTGGGGGGCCGCGACCTTCGCCGTAGTACCCCCGCTGCAGATGCGTGTCATGCGCGTAGCCCATGAGGCACCAGGCCTGTCGTCATCCGTTAATATCGGCGCGTTCAACCTCGGTAATGCGCTGGGTGCGGCGGCGGGCGGGGCGGTGATCTCCAGCGGATTAGGATACAGCGTTGTCCCTGTGGCCGGGGCGCTGATTGCGGTGCTGGCCCTGCTGTTGGTGCTGGTATCAGGACGTGGTCAGGCCGGACGCGAATACGCGGTCGAGTAAGGCAGAAGAGAGCGCCCTGCCATCGACTGGCAGGGCGCTTAATTAACGAAGGGTCTTAGAGGTCATCACCCGGCGCGCGCCGACATAGTGGCGCTGCCAGTAATCTTCGCTCAGGGAGGTGATCTGAATATCCTGGCCGCTGCGCGGAGACTGAATGAATTTACCGTTACCGACGTAGACGCCGACGTGATCGGCCGTGCCGCGGCCCTGGGTACGGAAAAAGACCAGATCGCCGCTCTGCAGTTCACCGGTGTTTACCGGAGAGGCATCCCGCAGGTGATACATCTCGTTAGCCGTCCGTGGAATGCGGAACTTGACCAGATCTTTATAGGCGTAATAGACCAGACCGCTGCAATCAAAGCCGGTACGCGGGGAGGAGCCACCCCAGCGGTAGGGTTTACCGAGCTGATCCATCAGCTTATTCATTGCCGTTTTTTGCGCTTTTTGCACCCGGACTTTATGCAGATCGGCCAGCGTCTCTGGCTTACCGCCTTTTGCCTTTACACAACGTGTTTTATGGCCTTTGCGCACGGTACATTTTTCTGCAACGGCGACGGAAGCGGTTTTGTCGGGGCTGTTTTTTATACGGCGGGAGGCGACTTTGCTGGCTTTCGCGCTGTTTGAAGCGCGCTTGGTGCTGGAAGAGGCGGTTTTGGAAACGCTGCTTTTTTTATCGCTCTTTTTAGTATTACTTTTTGCAGTGCCACTGCTTTTCTTTGAAGTCTTTTGGTTAGTGCTTTTACTCTTTCGCTCTGATGTTTTTGCCAAATGCGATTTTTGCACGGCAGAGGGCCGCGCCTGTTCGGACGCCCATGCCAGCGGCGTAAACGTCAGCGAGGTAAAAACTAAAGCACAGAGCGTGATCGAGATTTTATTTATCCGCGCCACTGAGCAATCCCCTGAGTCAGTTAAGCAACTAATAATGCTTGCGTATGATTTACAAAACTCGTCGATTCTAAGCATAAAACGCCAAAAGGTTAATAAACTTTTCGCATCACAGTGCTGTTTCGTTAGCAAGCGCAAAAAAAAGCAGCAGCTGTCGCATTTTTAATGCTCATAAGATGAGCAGTTGTTAAGCTGAAGGGCTAAGCAGCACGATTTTTACGGCAACTTTATTCTTCAGACGATAAACTAACGGTTGGTGAACAAAATGTTATTTTCCCCAGTGGTGTGAAAAGCTACAATGTCACATCACGCCGTAAGAAGTTAAGGAAGCAAGACAATGAGCACAACCGTAGAGAAAATTCAGCAGCAGATCGCTGAAAACCCAATCCTTCTGTATATGAAAGGCTCCCCTAAGCTCCCGAGCTGCGGCTTCTCCGCCCAGGCCGTACAGGCGCTCTCTGCCTGCGGCGAGCGTTTTGCCTATGTTGATATCCTGCAGAACCCGGATATCCGCGCCGAGCTGCCAAAATATGCTAACTGGCCGACCTTCCCGCAGCTGTGGGTAGATGGCGAACTGGTTGGCGGCTGCGATATCATCATCGAGATGTACCAGCGCGGCGAACTGCAAACGCTGATCAAAGAGACGGCGGCAAAGTACAAAACGGAAGAGCCTGACGCAGAGTAAGCGTTTCGTTCCGTATAAAAAAAGCCGCTCAATTGAGCGGCTTTTTTGTTTTAAGCGCGGCGTTACGCCTCGTCCGCAGCCATCGGCAGCGGCCAGCCGCCGAGCCGTTTCCAGCGGTTGACGATTTCGCAGAACAGCAGGGCGGTCTGTTCCGTATCATACAGGGCGGAGTGGGCCTGGGCACTGTCAAACGACAGACCGGCGGCTGCGCAGGCTTTCGACAGTACGGTCTGTCCTAATGCCAGCCCGCTCAGGGCGGCGGTATCAAAGGTAACGAAGGGGTGAAAGGGGTTGCGCTTCAGCGAGGCGCGCTCTGCAGCAGCCATCATAAAGCCGTGATCGAAGGTAGCATTGTGGGCCACCATAATGGCGCGGTTGCAGCCGGAATCTTTGATCCCTTTGCGCACCATCTTAAAAATCGCGTGCAGCGCGTCGTATTCGCTTACCGCCTCGCGCAGCGGATCGCTGGGATCGATGCCGTTGAACGCCAGCGCCTCCGGAACAAGATTAGCCCCTTCAAAAGGTGCAACCTGAAAGTGCAGGGTGCTGTCCGGCATCAGCCAGCCGTCGCTATCCATCTTGAGCGTCACGGCGGCAATGTCCAGTAGCGCATCGGTTTTGGCATTAAACCCGGCGGTTTCAACATCAATCACGACAGGGTAAAAACCACGAAAACGGTCGCAAAGACCGGTGAGCTGTGCGTTATCGGACATAGGATCTCTTAATACAGGAAAAAGCAGCGCGCATTATGGCAAACTTTAGGCAGGGATTGTATAGCACAGATGAAACAACGGGCGCAGAGCGCGCCCGTCAAAATCAGTCACCCAGGCCGCGGCCTGCGTCTTTCTCTTCAATCAGCTCAATCTTGTAACCGTCTGGATCTTCAACAAAGGCGATAACGGTGGTGCCGCCTTTAACCGGGCCGGCTTCGCGGGTTACGTTGCCACCGTTCTGACGAATGCGCTCGCAGGCTTCGGCTGCGTTCTCTACGCTGAGGGCAATATGGCCATAGGCGGTGCCCAGCTCGTAGCTATCCACACCCCAGTTATAGGTCAGCTCAATCACCGCTTCATCGCTCTCCGGGCCGTAGCCAACGAACGCCAGTGAGTATTTATATTCGGTGTTTTCGCTGGTGCGCAGCAGCTGCATGCCCAGGACTTTGGTGTAGAACTCAATGGAACGTTGCAGGTCGCCAACGCGCAGCATGGTATGAAGTAAGCGCATAATATCCTCTTTCGTTTTTTTGCTCAGGCATTTAAGTCGTAAATACCATTTTAGTATAGCGGCGGATCCCTGCCGCTATCAATGCCAGTTAAAGCGTGTTGGTTACAGCGTTGGGTAGTCGGTATAACCTTCCGCACCACCACCGTAGAAGCTCTCCGGACGCTGCGGGTTCAGCTCCGCTTTGCGGTGCAGACGCTCCACCAGGTCCGGGTTAGCAATGTAGTCGCGACCAAAGGCGACCGCGTCGATCAGACCCTTAGCGATCAGGCTCTCTGCTTTCTCCGGGGTATAGGCACCGGCACCAACGATCGGGCCGTGGAAGCGCGCACGCACTTTTTCACGAAACTCGTCGGTGTATGGCTGACCACCGGCCCAGTCCGGCTCGGAGAGGTGCAGATAGGCGATGCCGCGCCTGGCTAGCTCTTCGATGAGGTAGAGCGCATCTGCCTCTTCGTTTTCACCGTTGTCGGTGTTCTGGAAAGAGCCGATCGGAGAGAGACGAATGCCGATACGATCTGCGCTCCACTCCTTGCTTACCGCATCAACGACCTCCAGCACCAGGCGGGCGCGGTTCTCAACGCTGCCGCCGTACTCATCGGTACGCTGGTTCGCCGACGGAGAGAGGAACTGGTGCAGCAGGTAGCCGTGGGCGGAGTGCAGCTCAACCAGGTCGAAACCGGCTTCACGGGCGTTCGCTACTGCCTGGCGGAAGTCGTCAACGATGCCTGGGATCTCACTGATATCCAGCGCGCGTGGCGTTGTGGTATCGACACGGATCGCATTGCCTTTCTCGTCGCGCAGCGAGGTACGGGTTCCTGAGTTGAGGGCCGATGGGGCAACCGGGGCATTACCGCCCGGCTGGATGCTGGCGTGAGAGATACGGCCGGTATGCCAGAGCTGGACTGCGATCTGACCCTTTTCAGCGTGAACGCCATCGGTGATCTTTTTCCATGCGGCAACTTGCTCAGGGCTGTGCAGGCCTGGGGCACCGGCGTAGCCTTTTGCCTGGGCAGAGATCTGTGTTGCCTCGCTGATGATTAACCCGGCGCTGGCGCGCTGACGGTAGTATTCGCCCATCAGCGGGGTAGGGATATCACCCGGCTCGATGCTGCGCAGACGTGTCAGCGGGGCCATAAAGACGCGGTTCGCCGCGGTAATCGCACCCACTTTCAGCGGGGTAAACAGTTTGTTCGACATAGCTTCTCCTGAATAGACCGGTCAACTAGTTAAAAGGGAAATAAAACGCCTGACTTATTCAGGCGTGCTGAGTATTGTTTTGGCGTGTGCCAGCGCGCTCTCCAGCGGCAGGGCGCTGCGGGAAATTTTTGCCTGCAAGTTAGCACCCAGCCACAGCGCATAGAGCACCTGCCCCTGAGTGAGGGCATCGCCCTCGAAACGCAGGCAGCGGGTATCACGCCCGTTCTCCAGCGCCTCGGCCAGCAGCGCGATAACACGACCAGCGCCTCTGTCCATTGCACTACGCATATCTTCAGAGAGATCGCATACCTCGGCAGAGAGCTTCACCGTCAGACAGCCGCTGATAATTCCCTTCTGGCAGAACTGGCTCAGCGTCTCCTGAAAATAGGCGATTAATCGGTCGCGGTAGTTGCCGCTGCCGTGTGCAAAGTGGTGCGTGAGCCGCTGGTGGTAACCAACATAGTGACGCTCAAGCATGGCCACCCCGAACGCCTCTTTCGAGCGGAAATAGTGATAAAACGAGCCCTTCGGCACTTCCGCCGTTTTTAGCAGCTCGCTTAGCCCCATGCCGGTAAACCCGCGATGCATACAGAGCTGCTCGCCGGTTGCCAGTAAGTGTTCACGGGTATCGTGTTCGGTATCTCTGTTCATGATGTCTACTCTAATAGACCATTCGGTCTAATGCAAGGGTTGCTTTCTGCCGGGAGGGCGTCTTCAATAGTATTATTGACCGTTAACAGGAGGAAGGACGTGCCGGAACAGCTGGAGTTTTTCCCCATTCAAAGCCCGTGCCGGGGAATTTGTCAGACCGATGAGCAGGGCTACTGCCGGGGCTGCCTGCGCAGCCGGGATGAACGTTTTAACTGGCAGCGTATGAGCGACAGTGAAAAGCAGAACGTGCTGCGCCTCTGCCGCCAGCGTGCCCTGCGTAAAATGCGGGCAGGTAACCCGCCGGCAGGAGAAGAACCGCAGCAGCCCTCACTGTTTTAAGCGCCGTTTTACGTATACTCTTTGCACATCTATTTGCAAAGAAAGGAAGCGGTTATGGTTCAGCGTATTACCCTCGCACCCCAGGGGCCGGAGTTCTCGCGTTTCGTTATGGGCTACTGGCGTCTGATGGAGTGGAATATGCCCTCACGCCAGTTGGTTAGCTTTATTGAAGCGCATCTGGATCTGGGGATCACTACGGTCGATCATGCCGACATTTACGGTGGCTATCAGTGTGAAGCGGCCTTTGGCGAAGCACTTAAGCTTGCGCCACATCTGCGTGAACGCATGGAGATCGTCTCTAAGTGCGGCATCGCCACGACCGCACGTCCAGAGCATGCAATCGGCCACTACATCACCGATAAGCAGCACATTATCAGCAGCGCCGAGCAGTCTCTTACCCATCTGGCGACCGATCGCCTCGATTTGCTGTTGATCCATCGTCCCGATCCGCTGATGGATGCCGATGAGGTAGCCGAGGCGTTTCTTCAGCTCCATCAGAGTGGGAAGGTGCGCCACTTTGGCGTCTCCAACTTCACCCCGGCCCAGTTTGCACTTCTGCAATCGCGCCTGCCGTTTACCCTCGCAACTAACCAGGTCGAGATCTCTCCGGTGCATCAGCCACTACTGCTTGACGGCACCCTCGATCAGCTTCAGCAGCTGCGCATTCGCCCGATGGCGTGGTCCTGCCTCGGCGGTGGCCAGCTGTTTAGCGATGAGTCCTTCCAGCCGCTGCGCGATGAGCTGGCGCAGATCGCTGAAGAGATCCATGCCGAAACCATCGAGCAGGTGGTTTATGCCTGGGTGCTGATGTTGCCGTCGAAGCCGCTGCCCATTATCGGCTCCGGCAAAATTGAACGCGTGCGCGCCGCCGTTGCCGCTGAAAAACTCTCCCTGACCCGTCAGCAGTGGTTCCGTATCCGTAAAGCCGCGCTGGGATATGACGTACCCTAATAACCGATTGTCTGATTCTCCGGTGATGTCTGCCTTCCTGGTTTAAACTTGAGGAATAATAGACACTAACCGGAGGTCATATGAAGCGATTAAGCCTGGCCGTATTAACACTGTTAGCCTGCACCGGTGCGCAGGCTGCCAGTGAAGAGGTTGAGATGCACCTTGTCACTTCTCAAGGCGTAGGTCAGTCCATCGGTACGGTAAAAATTACCGAAACCGATAAGGGCCTGGAGTTTGCCCCCGATCTGAAAGCGCTGCCGCCCGGCGATCGTGGGTTCCACGTGCACGCGAAAGGTACCTGTGAACCAGCAATGAAGGATGGCAAACCTTCGGCGGCTGAAGCTGCAGGGGGGCATCTTGATCCGCATACCACTGGCAAACATGAAGGACCAGAGGGGGCAGGTCATACCGGAGATCTGCCCGTGCTTCAGGTCAATAACGATGGTAAAGCGACTGAACCCGTGGTCTCTCCACGCCTGAAGACGCTGGATGAGGTAAAAAATAGATCCCTAATGATCCACGTCGGGGGGGATAACTATTCTGACAAACCGGAGCCGTTGGGCGGTGGCGGAGCGCGCTACGCCTGTGGTGTCATTAACTAAAAGCGTCAAACCTGAAGCTTGCCGCCTGCTGTGCGGCAGGCTCTTCTTCGCTCTCTTCGCATCTCCTGCCCCACGTTAACCACCAACTCCTGGAGGGGTAATTCGGCACTGGGCGACGTAAACTCAGCTAACTTGTCATACCAGATAGACGCGATCGATCACGTCATGTCCTGCAGACAAAGCTTTACATTTGTTTTACCTCTCTAAATGCTGCAAACTGTTACAAAATCAGTATAATAAATTAGCAAGCTAATTATAAGGAGATGACATTGGAATCGCCATTGGGTTCTGATCTGGCACGTTTAGTACGTATCTGGCGTGCACTGATTGACCATCGCCTAAAACCTCTGGAATTAACGCAGACGCACTGGGTAACGCTGCATAACATCCATCAGCTGCCGCCCGAACAGTCGCAAATTCAACTGGCAAAAGCGATCGGCATTGAACAACCGTCGCTGGTACGTACTCTGGACCAGCTGGAAGAGAAGGGGCTTATCTCCCGGCAAACCTGCGCCAGCGACCGACGTGCAAAACGTATTAAGCTCACTGAGAAAGCTGCCCCGATCATTGATGAGATGGAGTCAGTTATTAATAAAACGCGGGGCGAGATCCTTGCCGGTATTTCAGCCAGCGAGCTGGAACAGCTCATCAGCCTGATTGGCCGACTGGAGCATAATATTATTGAGTTACAATCGCGTGACTGACGCTGACAAGAGCCTTGCGAAAGCAGGGCTTTTTTTATGGCGGAGATAAACGGGCCGCCGCAGTGGCGGCCACGGTACTGATTAACGCGGGGAGACGGTGACCTGGCTACCATTGCTGGCCAGTACGACGCGCTGGCCAGCAGCGAAGCGGGTGTTACCCTGTTTCTGCACAACCATAACGGTGTTACCGTCGTCTTTACGGATCTCCAGCTCTACGCCCTGGCTTTTATTCACCGCGCCCTGCACGCCTTGACCGGCAACGCCACCCGCCACTGCGCCTGCGGCGGTTGCCAGCGAACGACCCGTGCCCCCGCCTACGGTATTACCGAGGAAGCCACCCAGCACCGCACCACCCAACGCACCAATCACGTTGTTCTCATCACCGCCCTGAATTTGTACCGGACGGGCGTTAACAATCGTACCGTAAGTGACATTTTGAACCTGTTTCGCTTCGGATGCGCTGTAAACGTCGCCGGAGAGGCTGCTGTCATTCACGCAGCCTGCCAGAGTGAAGCCAATCAGGGAAACTGCCAGTGTACGTAAAATCATCTATGAATCTCCTGTTCACCTAAAAACGTTCGGACGGGCATCCGTCATTTCTAAATTATATGGCATTTAAAGATATCAGGTCATACCTTCCGCCAAAACAATGCGAAAATAGTACAGTTGCAGAGCTTAACTTTACTTAAACAAGCCAAAAATGGACAAGTTTACCTGTGCAAACCCAACCTGAAAGATCACAATAGCGCTACACATGCCCTGGCTATCACTTTAGGGTGGGGTAGAGATCTTAAGCCACGCAGAGAGAGAAGGACGGCATATGAAATCGGGTCGCTATATTGGCGTCATGTCAGGCACCAGTCTTGATGGGGTAGACGTTGTTCTCGCGGCGATTGACGATCGCATGGTGGCGCAGCAGGCCAGTCTGAGCTGGCCTATTCCCGTGTCACTCAAAGAGGCCATTCTTAATATCTGTCAGGGTCAGCAGCTGACGCTATCTCAACTGGGGCAGCTTGATAGCCGTCTGGGCAAACTGTTTGCCGATGCGGTCCTGGCGCTGCTTAAGCAGGAGAACCTGCGCCCGCAGGATGTTGTCGCCATTGGCTGCCACGGGCAGACCGTCTGGCATGAGCCGGTTGGCGACGCCCCCCATACGCTACAAATTGGCGATAACAACCAGATCGTCGCCCGCACGGGGATTACGGTAGTGGGTGATTTCCGCCGCCGGGATATCGCTCTTGGCGGCCAGGGCGCGCCGCTGGTTCCCGCCTTCCATCAGGCGCTGCTGGCGCATCCGGTAGAGCGGCGTATGGTGCTCAATATTGGCGGTATCGCTAACCTCTCGCTGCTCTTCCCGGACCAGCCGGTCAGAGGCTATGACACCGGCCCAGGTAACATGCTGATGGACGCGTGGATCTGGCGGCAGAAGGGCCAGCCTTATGATAAAGATGCTCGGTGGGCAAGCGCAGGTAAAGTCATTGTTCCGCTGCTCCAGCAGATGCTTAGCGATCCGTGGTTTGCCCGGCCCGCGCCGAAAAGCACCGGGCGGGAGTACTTTAACTACGGCTGGCTTGAACGCCAGATCGCCCATTTTCCGGGCCTCTCGGGAAGTGATGTGCAGGCCACCCTGGCAGAGCTGACGGCAGTCAGCGTGGCTGAGCAGGTGCTGTTGAGCGGTGGCTGCGAGCGCCTGCTGGTTTGCGGCGGCGGGGGGCGTAATCCACTGGTGATGGCGCGGCTGGCCAGCCTGCTGCCGGGGATTGAAGTCGGTACTACCGACGAGGCGGGTATTAGCGGAGACGACATGGAGGCGCTGGCCTTCGCATGGCTGGCGTGGCGCACCGTAGCCGGTCTGCCGGGGAATTTGCCCTCGGTCACCGGAGCCTCGCAGGCCAGCGTGCTGGGGGCCATATTCCCGGCGAATCCGCGCCATAATCAGACATAACCTAAATTTTCTTTTGTAACGAGACGTTAGACTAAAACGATGCAGGGGCAGGGCCGTGTTACGCTTCGCCCCGGGACACGTTTTAGGATGGATCATGAAAAGATTATTGATTGCCTTATTGCCAGTGATGCTTGCCGGCTGTACCACCTACAACCAGTTTGTGGAGCGCATGCATACCGATACCCTCGCGTACCAGTGCGACGATGAGAAACCGCTGGAGGTCAAGCTAAACCAGACCCGCCAGGAGGTGCATTTCATGCTGGACGATACGCCGCTGACGCTGCAACAGGGTCTTTCCGCCTCCGGCGCGCGCTATACCGACGGCATTTACGTCTTCTGGTCTAAAGGGGATAACGCCACGGTTTACAAGCACGATCGCATTATCTTGAATAACTGCCAGCTACAAAACCCGCAGCGTTGAGATTTTTACCCAGGCGGCGCACAATAGCGCCACCTGAATCTTTACGTAGCGAACGCCATGTCAGACAACCATTCAGATAACAACGATGCACATAACAGCGATCTGCAGCACATTGCGCACCTGCGCCGGGAGTACACCAAAGGTGGCCTGCGCCGCACCGATCTCCCTGCCCAGCCGTTAGAACTCTTTGAACGCTGGCTTAGCCAGGCCTGCGAGGCGCGTCTGGCCGATCCCACAGCGATGGTGGTCGCTACGGTGGATGAGCATGGGCAGCCTTACCAGCGTATCGTTCTGCTCAAGCACTACGATGAAAAAGGGTTGGTGTTCTATACCAACCTCGGCAGCCGTAAGGCGCATCATATCGAAAATAACCCGCATATCAGCCTGCTGTTTCCCTGGCACATGCTGGAGCGCCAGGTGATGGTCATTGGCAAAGCGGAACGTCTTTCAACCCTGGAGGTCGTGAAGTACTTCCATAGCCGCCCGCGCGACAGCCAGATCGGCGCCTGGGTCTCGCAGCAGTCCAGCCGCATTTCAGCTCGTGGCGTGCTCGAAAGCAAGTTTCTTGAGCTTAAACAGAAGTTTCAGCAGGGCGAAGTGCCGCTGCCCAGCTTCTGGGGCGGGTTCCGCGTCAGCATCGAGCAGATGGAGTTCTGGCAGGGGGGTGAACACCGCCTCCACGACCGTTTTTTATACCAGCGTGAAAACAGCGGCTGGAAAATCGATCGTCTCGCGCCTTAATCGCTGAAAAATGTTGATTTAAGCGCTGGTACTCCTGGTTCCAGCGCTTTATTCTATCCCTCTTTCGTAACGAGCGAAAAGTCGTGTACCGGCAAAGGTGCAGCGTTTGATACATGGAGAATTTGATGGCAAGCGGTAACTTGATTAAACAATTGCAAGAGCGGGGCCTCGTTGCCCAGGTGACGGACGAAAATGCGTTAGCAGAGCGACTGGCGCAAGGCCCGATCGCGCTCTATTGCGGCTTCGATCCCACCGCTGACAGCTTGCATTTGGGGCATCTGGTTCCATTGTTATGCCTGAAACGCTTCCAGCAGGCAGGCCACAAGCCTGTGGCGCTGGTGGGTGGCGCAACGGGCCTGATTGGCGATCCGAGCTTTAAGGCCGCCGAGCGCAAGCTGAACACTGAAGATACCGTCCAGGAGTGGGTGGATAAGATCCGCAAGCAGGTTGCGCCTTTCCTCGACTTCGACTGCGGTGATAACTCGGCGATTGCGGCAAACAACTACGACTGGTTTGGCGGCATGAACGTGCTGACCTTCCTGCGCGATATCGGGAAGCACTTCTCTGTAAACCAGATGATCAACAAAGAGGCGGTGAAGCAGCGCCTGAACCGTGACGATCAGGGTATCTCCTTTACCGAGTTCTCCTACAACCTGCTGCAGGGTTATGATTTCGCCTGCCTGAACAAGCTGCATGGCGTAGCGCTGCAGATTGGCGGCTCCGATCAGTGGGGGAATATCACCTCCGGTATCGATCTGACGCGTCGTCTGCATCAGAATCAGGTCTTCGGCCTGACGGTTCCACTGATCACCAAAGCAGACGGCACCAAGTTTGGTAAAACCGAGGGCGGCGCAGTATGGCTCGATCCGAAGAAAACCAGCCCGTATAAATTCTACCAGTTCTGGATCAACACCGCCGATGCAGACGTCTACCGCTTCCTGAAGTTCTTCACCTTTATGGATATCGCGGAGATCAACGCGCTGGAAGAGGAAGATAAGAACAGCGGTAAAGCGCCGCGCGCCCAGTACGTGCTGGCCGAGCAGGTAACCCGTCTGGTGCACGGTGAAGAGGGGCTGGAAGCGGCGAAACGCATTACCGCCAGCCTGTTCAACGGTACCCTGAGCGATCTGAGCGAAGCCGATTTCGAGCAGCTGGCGCAGGACGGTGTTCCGATGGTTGAAATGGAGAAGGGCGCGGATCTGATGCAGGCGCTGGTGGATTCTGAGCTGCAGCCATCTCGTGGCCAGGCGCGCAAGACCATCGCCTCTAACGCAGTCACCATCAACGGTGAAAAACAGTCTGATGCGGAATACACCTTCGCCGACAGCGATCGCCTGTTTGGTCGCTATACGCTGCTGCGTCGCGGTAAGAAAAATTACTGTCTGATCTGCTGGAAGTAATGCACTAAGCGCAGGGAGTGAGAAATCACTCCCTTATTTTTATGTCCGGGTAAGAAAATGAAGAACATCCTCGCCATCCAGTCTCACGTCGTCTTTGGTCATGCCGGCAACAGCGCCGCTGAATTTCCGATGCGCCGCCTTGGTGCCAACGTCTGGCCGCTCAATACGGTTCAGTTCTCTAACCACACCCAGTACGGCAAGTGGACCGGCTGCGTAATGCCGCCTGCGCACCTGACGGAGATTGTGCAGGGCATTGCCGATATCGACAAGCTGAAGACCTGCGATGCGGTTTTGACCGGCTACCTTGGCTCTGCCGAGCAGGGCGAACATATTCTGGGAATTGTGCGCCAGGTTAAAGCGGCGAATCCGCAGGCGAAGTACTTCTGCGATCCGGTGATGGGCCACCCTGAGAAGGGGTGCATCGTTGCCCCCGGCGTTGCGGAGTTCCACGCCCGCTATGCGCTGCCCGCCAGCGACATCATCGCCCCGAACCTGATCGAGCTGGAGATGCTGTGTGGTCATCCGGTAAATAACATCAGCGAGGCGGTTGCCGCCGCGCGTGAGCTGATTGCGCAGGGGCCGGAGATTGTGCTGATCAAACACCTGGCGCGCGCGGCTAAAAGCATGGAGAGCTTTGAGATGCTGCTGGTCACGGCGCGCGAAGCCTGGCACATCAGACGTCCGCTGGTGGATTTTGGCATGCGCCAGCCGGTTGGCGTGGGTGACGTCACCAGTGGTCTGCTGCTGGTTAAGCTGCTTCAGGGGGCAACCCTGCGCGATGCGCTGGAGCATGTGACGGCAGCGGTATACGAGATCATGCTCACCACCAAACAGATGGGCGAGTATGAGCTGCAGGTGGTTGCCGCCCAGGATCGCATCGCCCGACCCGAACATCTGTTCCGCGCCATAGAGGTATAGCCTCACTATTTGTAATAAAAAAAGCCGCTGATCTCTCAGCGGCTTTTTCTTTGGCTTGCGTTTCCCGGAGCACGTTACGCGGTAGCGGTCTCAGACGCGGCTGCGTCTTTATCATCGCTCTGCGTCATACGGTTCAGCTTCGATGCGGTCAGCAGCATCAGCACGGCGATGACGGCAGTAACAATACCAATCTGCAGGAACACGCGACCGTATACATCCAGCGACATCAGCGGATCGGTGACGTTTTCTGGGATGGCCATCATGTTAGCCACGTAGCCAGCGATCAGGTTGGCCCCGGCGGTCGTCAGGAACCAGCTGCCCATGATGAAGCCCATCAGGCGCTGCGGTACCAGCTGGGCCACCATCGCCAGGCCAAGGCCGGAGATCATCAGCTCACCGATGCTCTGGAAGGCATAGCTGGCGATCAGCCAGTTAACGGAAACAATCCCGGCGTCGCTGGCAAACTTAGCGCCCAGCGGCAGGATCAGGAACGCCGCCGAGCAGAGCACCATCCCGAAAGCGAACTTAAACGGCATCGGCAGGTTGTCGCCCATCTTGTTGTAGATAGCGGCCAGAATCGGGCTACCGATGATGATCCAGAACGGGTTCAGAGCCTGATACTGCTCAGGCTCGAAGGCGATACCCAGGATAGAGTGCTCAACGTTGCGGATCGCGAAGAAGTTCAGCGAGGTCGGCATCTGGCTGTAGAGGATGAAGAACAGGATCGCCTGCAGCATCAGAATAAAGGCCACGATCATCTTGCGACGCGCCGCGCCGTGCATGGCGAAGGTCTCTTTGGCAAAGATGAACACGATACCCAGCGCAACCAGCGCCAGCACCAGACGGGCAATGCCCTGGTTATGCAGCAGCCAGGTTGCAGCCGCGATCAGCACGACTACGCCGACAATCGTGGCCAGCAGGTTACCCATGCGCAGCGGTTCAAAGTCTGGCTTAGAGCCGTACTGCTTGACCCAGCGTTTGCAGAAGGCAAAGTTCACCACGGTGATCAGCATCCCGACTACGCTCAGCGAGAAGGCCACGCTCCAGCCAAACTTCGCTGCCAGCCACGGCGTCGCCAGCATAGAGAAGAACGAGCCGATATTGATGGACATATAGTACATGGTAAATGCGCCATCAAGACGCGGGTCATCTTTTGCGTAGCAGGTAGAGAGTAGCGACGAGGGGTTGGCTTTAAACAGGCCGTTACCCACGGCAATGGTCGCCATACCCATATAGACAACGGCCGCATCATGGCCGGACCAGGCCACCAGCGCATAGCCGATTGCCAGTACAATCGCGCCCAGCATAATCACGCGCTTGGTACCCAGCACCTTGTCACCCAGCCAGCCGCCGATGGCCACCAGGCCATAAACCAGGGCGCTGAAGGAGGAGAACAGCGTGATAGAGTCGGATTCAGACATACCCAGCTGTTTAACCAGGTACACCGCCATGATCCCTTGCAGGCCGTAGAAACCGAAGCGTTCCCACAGTTCAATAGAGAAGATCAGGTAAAACGCCTTGGGTTGTTTGAAAGCGTTCAGGCTAACGCTTTCAGATGGTTTGTTGTTTGCAGTCGACACATATACCTCTTTTTTTACATCCCATATTAACGGGGGTGTTCAATGCGCGATGGCCAGAGTCCATCAAGCTTATAGTTATAAGGGAGGGGAAACGGCGGGTAATGTTCCCTATCCGGGACGCTGAGGCAATACCTTTGTAATAAACTGTTACATATAAAATGTCCGCTATAATGCTCCAGCCGGACGATTGTTATTCAGCGTTAAATTTTGACATTAACGGTTTGATAGTTTTTTCCACTAAAAGAAATTAGCGAAAACCGGTGTTTGGCGATATATTCTGCTATTTTATGTTACTTGCAGCGTAATGGCCCATCATTGCTAAAAATAGTGGTTTAATCTATCGCTGATTGCTTACGGAGTGTGGCAGGAAAGGGGTGCAAGGATAAAGCTTTTGACGAATCTTTAACAATACCTTAGCAAAGCGACCGGCTTCACAAACGTATAGAAATTTTTTGTATTAAAAAAACGATTAACCCCCAAAAGTCATAACCAGCGGAGTTTTATCACGTCCTGCGCTGGCCTGAAAACATAAGCTGGGGTTATAAAGAGTAAAAGCAGCGCAGGGAGAATTACGCGTAAACCTTCTCCCGGTACTCGCACAGATCTTCAATAATGCAGGAGCCGCAGCGGGGTTTACGCGCAATGCAGGTGTAGCGGCCATGCAGTATCAGCCAGTGATGACAGTCAACCTTAAATTCCGCCGGTACGACCTTCAGCAGCTTCTCCTCCACCTGCTCAACGTTTTTCCCCGGTGCGAACAGCGTACGGTTACAGACGCGGAAGATATGGGTATCGACGGCAATGGTCGGCCAGCCAAAAGCAGTGTTAAGCACCACGTTTGCGGTTTTGCGCCCGACGCCGGGCAGAGCCTCCAGCGCGGCACGATCTTCCGGTACTTCGCCGCCGTGCTGCTCCAGCAGAATACGGCAGGTCTTGATAACGTTCTCCGCTTTGCTGTTAAACAGGCCGATAGTTTTGATGTAGGATTTTACCCCATCGACGCCAAGCGCCAGCATCGCCTCAGGCGTGTTAGCGACGGGATAGAGCTTTGCCGTCGCCTTATTCACGCTAACGTCCGTGGCCTGTGCCGAAAGCAGAACCGCAATCAGCAACTCAAACGGCGAGCTAAAGTTCAGCTCGGTGGTGGGGTGCGGATTGTTTTCGCGAAGACGGGTTAATATCTCCAGCCGTTTCACTTTGTTCATCAGGCCTTCCCGGGCGCGACAGGCGTTTCTACTGCAGGGGTAACCACCGCAGCAGCCGCACGGCGTTTTTTGCTCCGTTCATCAATCAGGTACTTCACCGCCAGCATCATACCCAGACCAATAAATGCGCCCGGGGGCAGCATCGCCAGCAGGAAAGGCGAATCGGTATGGAAGACCTCAATACGCAGCACCTTCGCCCAGCTGCCCAGCAGGCCATCCGCGCCGTCAAACAGCGTGCCGTTGCCCAGGATTTCACGCAGGGAGCCGAGCACGAACATGGCGCAGGTTGCCCCCATGCCGATAGAGAAGCCGTCCAGCGCCGAGAGCGCCGGGCCTTTCTTCGCGGCAAAAGCTTCCGCGCGGCCCACCACGATGCAGTTGGTGACAATCAGCGGAATAAAGATCCCCAGCGATTGATAGAGACCAAAAGCATAGGCATTGATCAGCATCTGCACTGCGCTCACTACCGAGGCGATGATCATGACGTAGATCGGAATACGGATCTCGGAAGGCGTCCAGCGGCGCAGTGTGGAAATGAACAGGTTGGTCAGGGTCAGGACCAGCGTTGTCGCCAGGCCGAGGCCCAGGGCGTTGGTCGCGGTAGAGGTCACGGCCAGCAGCGGACACATGCCCAACAGCTGCACCAGCGCCGAGTTATTCTTCCACAGCCCCTGAACAATAACCTCTTTTACTTCGCTCATGGTTTACTCTCCGCAGGAAGGTAAGGAATTAAGCTGGGCTGGCAGCGTTTGCGCATACAGTCCGGCACGTTTAACGGCGTTGACCACCGCGCGTGGCGTGATGGTTGCGCCAGTAAACTGGTCAAAATCACCGCCGTCTTTTTTTACCGCCCAGTGGCTATCAGACGCACCCGCAATTGACTTGCCGCTGAAAGAGGTGATCCAGTCTGAGAGGCGCAGTTCGATCTTATCGCCAAGGCCTGGCGTCTCATGGTGCTCGGTTACCCGCGTGCCCAGCACCGTGCCGCTAAAGTCCGCACCAACCAGCAGCTGAATAGCACCGGAGTAGCCATCCGGCGCGGTTGCCTCCATCACCGCCGCCACCGGCTTGTCGTCCTGACGGGCAATGTAAATTCGGCGTTCGCCCTTACCCAGTTCCGGGGCGTTAACCAGAAAGCAGCTCTGGCTGAGATCGTTATTATAGAGATTATCAGGCACGACCTGGTCGAACAGCGCCTTCTGCTGGATGGCGGCCTGCTCGGCGATGGTCGATTTGGTCAACTGCGCGATTGCCGCCGTCAGGCCGGTAGAGCAGGCGGCAAAGAGCGCCAGAGTAACGCCGTGTTTCTGCATGGTCTTTAACATGGCGGTCCCCTCAGCGATGGCCGTAGACGCGTGGACGCGTATAGTAATCAATCAACGGTACGGTAATGTTCGCCAGCAACACCGCGAAGGCCACGCCGTCCGGGTAGCCGCCAAAGCTACGGATTAGCCAGACCAGCACACCGGTCAGTGCGCCGAAGATCAGGCGGCCTTTATTGGTCGTTGAAGCGGTTACCGGATCGGTCAGAATAAAGAACGCTCCAAGCATCGTCGCTCCGGAGAGAATATGTATCAACGGCGAGGCCAGACTCTCCGGAGAGAAGATCCAGCCCAGCGTGGCGCAGAAGGCCAGCGTAACCAGGAAGCTAACCGGGATATGCCAGCGGATAGCCCCTTTCGCCAGCAGGAACACCCCGCCCAACAGATACGCAAGGTTGACCCACTGCCAGCCGGCACCTGCCAGCATGCCGCTGTAGATCGGGTACTGCATAATCTGGTCGACGCTGTGTCCGGCGTGCAGCGAGGTTTTAAAGGTGTCCAGCGGCGTGGCCTGGCTGATGCCATCAATCCCCATCCGCAGGGTATCCATGTTGCCGCCGCCCGCGCTGTGGCCGGTGAAGATAATCTGCACCGCGTCCATAAAGCCAGGCACGTTAGCGGCAATCTCGTGAGGCGGTAACCAGCTGGTCATCTGCACCGGGAAGGAGATCAGCAACACCACATAGCCGATCATGGCCGGGTTGAAGGGGTTATGCCCAAGGCCGCCATAGAGTTGCTTAGCAATAATCACCGCAAAAGCGGTACCCAGCACCACCATCCACCAGGGCGCAAACGACGGAATACTGATCGCCAGCAGCAGGCCGGTGAGCAGGGCGGAGTTATCCCTGAGGATCGCCCCTGCGTTCTGCTTACGCAGTTTAAGGATCAACCCTTCCGCAGCGAGGGCGCTCGCGCCTGCCAGCAGGATCTGCAGCAGCGTACCCCAGCCAAAGAACCAGGTCTGCACGGCGATGCCAGGTAGGGTCGCGAGCAGAACCAGCATCATAATCCGCGATGTCTGGCGCTGGTTGTGTGTATAGGGTGAGCTTGCGATTCGAAAAACCATCTATTCCTCGTTAACTGCCTGTTTTGCGGCCTTTTTGGCCTGAGCCCTGGCGATAGCTGCCGCCACGGCCGCTTTGCGCGGATCGTCATTGGCCGCCGGGGTATCCACTCTTTTTTCAATAACCTGCTGCTCTGCTTTACGCGCCTTTGCACGGGCGATTGCAGCCTCAACGGCGGCTTTGCGCGGGTCAACCGGTGCGGCTGGATCGGCAACCGGCTCAGGCGTCGCCTCTGGCGCTGCCGTCTGCGCGGCCTTACGTGCTTTCGCTCGGGCGATGGCCGCTTCAACGGCGGCTTTGCGCGGATCGGCTGGCTCAGCCACTGCCTCTGCCACAGGCTGTTGGACTTTTTCGGCCTGACGCGCGCGGGCTTCGGCCTTGCGGGCTTCGCGAGCGGCAATCACCGCACTGTTATCCGGCTCGGCACCGGCCTGAACCACCACCGGCTGGGCGGCGCGCTGCTGTTTTTCACGCACACGAGCCAAAGCAGCGTTTACCGCATCTTTATCTTTCGCAGCTGGCTGGGCAGCAGACTTTTTATGGCGCTCAAGGCGCGCCGCTTTATCCCGCTCCAGGCGAGCCTGACGCGCTTCAAAGCGAATTTTTGCCTCGGCGGCGCGCTTCTCTTCCTGAGCGATAGCGTAAATCTCGGCCTTCTCCTGACGGAAGTACTGCACCAGCGGAATGTTGCTGGGACAGACCCAGGCGCAGGCTCCGCATTCGATACAGTCCGCCAGGTTATGCGCGGTAGCCTTATCGTGCTGCTGGCCTTTGCTGAACCAGTAGAGCTGCTGCGGCAGCAGATCCGCCGGGCAGGCATCGGCGCAGGCGCTGCAGCGAATGCAGCCTTTCTCTTCCGGCGTCTCGCCCATTTCGCTGGCGGAAGGAGCCAGCAGGCAGTTGGTAATTTTTACTACCGGCACGTCCAGCCACGGCAGGGTAAAGCCCATCAGCGGGCCACCCATAATTACCAGCTGCTCGCCTGAGGGGCAAAAACCGGCGGCGTCGAGCAGGTGGCGTACCGGCGTCCCCAGGCGCGCCCAGACGTTGCCTGGCTGCGTGACGGCCTCGCCGGTCAGCGTCACTACGCGTTCGGTCAGCGGCTCGCCATCGACCACCGCACGCTTAACGGCGAAAGCAGTACCGACGTTTTGCATCAGTACGCCGATATCAGACGAACGACCACCGTGAGGAACCTGTTTGCCGGTGAGGAGTTGCGTCAGCTGCTTCGCACCGCCAGAGGGATACTTCGTCGGGACCACGCGCAGCATAATATCATGCGCATTAGCCAGCACTGCCCGCAGCATCGAGATGGCCTGCGGCTTGTTATCTTCAATGCCGATCAACACCTGACGCGGCTGCAGAATATGCGCAAGGATACGAATGCCTTCGACAATCTGCGCGGCACAATCCTGCATCAGGCGATCGTCGGCGGTAATATAGGGCTCGCACTCTGCGGCATTGATAATCAGCGTTTCGATCTTATCCCCACCACCCAGCAGTTTGTTGCCGGTGGGGAAACCCGCGCCGCCGAGGCCCGCCACGCCGTACTGGTGGATGCGTTCAATCAGCTCGGCGCGCGTACGTGAGCGATAGTCGCTCCAGCCGTCGCGCTCGATCCAGCGGTCTTCACCGTCAGCATCAATAATCACGCTCAGTTCGGCCAGCGCCGACGGGTGGGCAGTAGAGTGGGGGGCAATCGCCACTACCGTCCCGGAGGTGGGCGCATGAACAGGCAGCATGCGGCCACGGCCACGCGTCAGCGGCTGGCCGCGCAGGACGCGCTCGCCGACGGCCACGCACAGCTCGCCTTCAGCGCCAATGTGCTGCTTAAGAGGAATGACAAATCGTCCGGCCAGCGGCAGCTGGCGCAGCGGCGTACCGTTTGACTGGGTTTTCATCTCCGGCGGATGGATGCCGCCGTTGAAATCCCAGATCTTATCTTTTTTAAATGCGGAGAATAGCTTAAGCATGTTGTTCCACAGGGATAATGCGCACCGGAATGGTTTGCAGATCCCATTTCCAGCTTTCGGTTGTTGTCGCGACGGGACGCAGGTCGATACACTGCGTCGGGCACGGAGCAACACAAAGGTTACAGCCGGTGCAGAGATCGCTGATGACCGTATGCATGGCGCGGGTTGCGCCAACGATGGCGTCAACCGGGCAGGCCTGAATGCACTTGGTGCAGCCGATGCAGTTAGGTTCGTCAATCACTGCCAGCATACGTACCGGCTCTACGGCCTCGGCATCGTCACCAATCGGCTGCGGATCGACGTTTAACAGCGTAGCGATCTTAAGCATGACCGCTTCACCACCTGGGGCGCAGCGGTTAATCTTCTCGCCCTGGCTACCCACGGCTTCTGCATAGGGGCGACAGCCAGGGTAGCCGCACTGACCACACTGGCTCTGCGGCAGCAGGTTATCAATTTTTTCGACGACCGGATCGTCCTCTACCGCAAAACGGCGTGAGGCATAGCCGAGAATCAGGCCAAAGATCAGCCCGAGCACGCTCAGGGCAGCAATGGCTATCCAGATTGCAGTCATTACAGCTTCACCAGACCACTAAAGCCCATAAAGGCCAGAGACATCAAACCCGCAGTAACCAGTGCGATAGCATTACCGCGGAACGGTGCAGGCACATCCGCCACCGCCAGACGTTCACGAATGGCGGCAAACAGGACCATCACCAGCGAAAAGCCGACGGCCGCGGAGAAACCGTACAGCGCCGACTGTAAAAAATTATGCCCGAGGTTGATGTTCAGCAGCGCCACGCCCAGCACCGCACAGTTGGTGGTGATGAGCGGCAGGAAGATCCCCAGCAGGCGGTAGAGGGCCGGGCTGGTTTTACGTACCACCATTTCGGTGAACTGCACCACCACGGCGATGACCAGAATAAAGGCCAGGGTACGCAGATAGATCAGATCGAGCGGGATCAGAATCCACGTATCAATCAGCCACGCGCAAATAGAGGCCAGAGTCATTACAAAGGTGGTCGCCAGTCCCATCCCCATGGCGGTCTCCAGCTTTTTGGACACCCCCATAAACGGGCAGAGACCGAGGAACTTAACCAGCACAAAGTTATTAACCAGTACGGTTCCGACAAACAGCAACAGATAATCAGTCATTATTCAGCCTGAAAAAGAGTAGCCGCCTATTATCGGATAAATCCATCCGGGCGACAACAGTACAACGTATAGGGTTAATTATGGGTTAACGAAGGTCTTCTTCACCCGCTGCGATCGTTTGAAATAGGGGACGATCAGGGCGGCAGCCAGTAACGGAAACAGCAGCTGGCGCAGCGCCAGGGCGTCTGATACCGGTGAAAACGCAAACGCCTTCAGCGCCAGCACGATGGTGATGAGCAGCCAGAGAATATAGTACCTTGGCACCAGCCTGCGACGCTTAAAGAAAGCAACGGTTAACCACAGGGTGTAAATGCCCATGGCCACAGCAAAGATAAACGAGGCGTACCATAGCGTTTTATCCCCGGCGCTTTGGGCATTCAGCACGGCATTAAACTCAGGCGTCAGCAGCACGGTAATAAAGCGTACCACTACAAACAGCGTTCCCAACAAGGAGACCAGCAGCCAGGCGAGGGGAGCCAGCAACCAGCCTCCAATACGTTCAGCAGGCGTTGCGGTCATATCATCTTCTCCCCTGGCATGGTTAACTCACTTTTGCAGGGCGAGAGTATAAAGCATTATACAGCGAATGCTACCCGCGCTATTTGCTACCGCACGTGGCGACAAATGACCGTCACAACAGGCGTTTAAAAATAACGCGGATGAGCACTATTTTACCTGAACGGTAGCGGCAGGTTCCGGTGGCTGGTAGTTGTCAATGTGGCTGGCAACGCCCAAAAGTATAGCGCTCACGCCCAGCACGACCCACCCAGCTAACTCAATGATTCGGTTCATTATCCCGGACATACTTTTCTATTTCTCCCTGTATATAGAAATGGCATAGTATCGGCGTAAAAAGGCCCCAGCAAGTAACAAACCATATTTTCAGCCTATTCGCAATTGGAACGTTAAACTGCGCTACAGGATGTTTCAGATAAGTTATAAACTGCATATTATTGTGACAACTTTGTTGAGGGTAGAAATATCCCCGCACACTGACGAGAGGCAGCATATGAACGATAAAATTCGGGTCGGATTAATCGGCTACGGCTACGCCAGTAAGACATTTCACGCCCCATTAATTGACGGTACGTCGGGAATGGAGCTGGCCGCTATCTCCAGTAGCGATGAGGCGAAGGTGAAGGCGGAGTGGCCTGCGGTACCGGTCGTCTCTGAACCTAAGCATCTCTTCAACGATCCCAGCCTCGATCTGATTGTTATTCCGACGCCCAATGATACCCACTTTCCGCTGGCCAGGGCGGCGCTGGAGGCGGGCAAGCATGTCGTCGTCGATAAGCCCTTTACCGTGACACTGTCACAAGCGCGTGAGCTGGATGCGTTGGCTCGCAGCCTGGGCCGCGTGCTCTCGGTATTCCATAATCGCCGCTGGGACAGCGATTTTCTGACGGTAAAGGCCCTGATAGCAGAAGGTGCCCTGGGTGAAGTGAACTACTTTGAGTCGCATTTCGATCGCTTCCGTCCGCAGGTGCGTAACCGCTGGCGCGAGCTGGCCGGGCCGGGTAGCGGCATCTGGTACGATTTGGGTCCGCATCTGCTTGACCAGGCGGTGAACCTGTTCGGCCTGCCGGTAAGCATTACTGTCGATCTGGCTCAGCTGCGTCCCGGTGCGCAGGCGACGGATTACTTCCACGCGGTGCTGAGCTATCCCCAGCGCCGGATCGTACTCCATGGCACGCTGTTGGCGGCGGCGGAGTCGGCCCGCTATATCGTTCATGGCACGCGCGGCAGCTACGTGAAATATGGTCTCGATCCACAGGAGGAGCGGCTGAAAAACGGCGAGCGCCTGCCGCAGGAGGACTGGGGCTATGATATGCGAGACGGTGTGTTAACTCGCGTGCAGGGTGAAGAGGTGGCGGAGGAGAGCTGGCTTACCGTACCGGGGAACTATCCGGCCTACTATGCCGGTATCCGCGATGCGCTAAACGGCGTGGGTGAAAACCCGGTGCCCGCCAGCCAGGCGATTCAGATTATGGAGCTGATCGAGTTAGGCATGGAGTCGGCCAAGCACCGCTCGACCCTGTGCCTGGCTTAGCAGATGTGCCGCCCAACCGGGCGGCATCTTTTTTACGCGGTGCGCAGGCTGTCTCTTAACGCCTGCTTCTCTGCCGCACTGAGGAAAGCCACTTCAAGGCCGTTGACTTGCGCCTGGCGGATCTGCGCCTGGCTCAGGCCCGCCTGTGGCGCTGCCACGCGATATTCGTGAATAATATCTACCCCCTGAACCGCCGGATCGTCGGTGTTGATGGTTGCCAGAATGCCGTGCTCAAGGAAAGCCTTCAGCGGATGCGCGTCCAGCGAGGCAACGGTGCTGGTCTGGATGTTAGAGGTCAGGCAGGACTCAATGCCGATGCGTTGCTCGGCGAGGAAATCCATCAGCGCCCGATCTTCAATAGCTTTGACGCCGTGCCCGATACGCTCAGCACCCAGCTCGCGGATCGCCTGCCAGATACTCTCCGGTCCAGCGGCTTCACCGGCGTGAACGGTAATGTGCCAGCCCGCGTCGCGGCCACGGTTAAAGTGGGTCAGGAACAGGCTGCCGGGGAAGCCCAGCTCGTCGCCGGCCAGATCCAGCCCGGTAATGGCATCGCGGTGGGCCAGCAGGGCTTCCAGCTCCTCGACGCAGGCATCCTCGCCAAAGGTGCGGCTCAGAATACCGATCAGGCGAGCCTGAACGTTGAACGCCTCGCTACCCTGACGCACGCCCTCGATCACCGCCTCAACCACGCCCGCGACCGGCAGGCCGTGGGTCATCGCCATATAGCGGGGGGAGAAGCGCAGCTCGACATAGTGCAGTCCGTTACGTGCGGCATCTTCCATATTTTCAAACGCTACGCGGCGGCAGGCGTCAAGCGAGGCCAGCACCTTAACACCCCAGTCCAGCTTCGCCAGGAAGCTCACCAGATCCGGTTCGTTAGCGGTCACCTGTACATGCGGACGCAGCGACTCAAGCGTGTCGGCGGGCAGGACAAGAGAAAACTCACGGCCAAGGTCAAGGATGGTTTGCGCCCGGATGTTGCCATCAAGATGGCGATGAATGTCGGTCAAAGGGAGGTTAGCGTCAATCATGGTTGCACTCTTTTTTAGATAAAGTGCAGAACATTATAAAAATAAAACGCGACGAAAAGCTATATTGCGCGAGGAAAATTTTCCTTACGCAATATAAATCATCTGCTCTCGTCCAGCCAGGAAAACAGTAAATACCGTCAGCCAGGTAAAAGCCGCGCCAAAATTAGAACTCTATCGGATAACATTTTGTCCAATTATAGTTGATCCGCGCTAACGTTAATTCTCCTGTAACATCACCGAAATCAATGTCCTGACGTTCATAAAAAAATTGCCGCACTGCTGCAGGTAAAAAAGCAGCGCTGTAACGCAGAAGCGTACTGTGCCAGAACGGCGCAGGTAATGGGCTACGGGTATGACGTTTCAGCAGTTCATTTCTCCAGGAGGAGGCTAAGATTTTCTCGCAAAATGACTGGCGCATGGCACTCGCCGGCGCATCCGGGATACCTGCCAGTAACAGCTGGCTGGGCAAAGCAACAAAACGGAGGTTTCTGATAACAATCTTTTTTGCCTGATAGTCAGTCCAGATAGTTCGCAATTGCTCCACCTTCGCAGGCAATGGCTCGTTTACCTCATACAGGGGTAGAGTCAGGGGTAAGAAAGTGAAATGGAGGCCATGTGCTGGCAGAGTATCGGCGAGGGAGTCACTCCCTGTTAAGGCTTTCAATTCATCAATGAGACGTGAAATAAAAAGAGTCATGGGAGGTTGTATGCCCGTCGCAAGAGCAAGTTTTACCGGATCGTAATAACTCTCTTCTCTAACGTCCCCGATTCCTGCATTTTTCTTCCACGTCGCGATGGTGCTTACATTTGTCGAACGATAAACATTTGGCAAACTCATATTTTAAGCGCAGCCAGGATGGCAGCCTCCATTTTCTCCGGAGTAGTGAACGGAGCAAAACGCTTGAGCGGTTTGCCGTCGCGTCCAATCAGGAACTTGGTGAAGTTCCACTTGATCCTTCCACCCAGCACACCGGGCAATTCATCTTTCAGGTAACGAAACAGCGGGTGCGTAGCGGCGCCGTTGACCTCCACTTTCTCGAACATCGGAAAGCTCACGCCGTAGTTGATGTGACAGGTCTGCTCGATTTCATCGGCACCGCCGGGCTCCTGCTTACCAAACTGGTTGCAGGGGAAACCAAGTACCACCAGCCCCTGGGCAGCGTATTTCTTGTAGAGTGCTTCAAGGCCTGCATACTGTGGCGTGAAGCCACAATGGCTGGCGGTATTTACCACCAGGACTAGCTTGCCAGCGTAGTCGGCCATTGAGATGGGCTGGCCGCGCAGAGTGGTGGCGGTAATTTGGTGGAAAGTGGTCATATTGGGAACCTCAGAGCAGAATGAGTTTGACGCCGATATTGCCGCGCAGCATCTGGCTGCAGAGGCGTGATGAGTGAAGGCGGGAAATTTAGCTTTCTGAACTGCTGATTTTACCGCTTCGCAGTACGCTCTATTCATTTTTGTGGCTCAGGAAGCTGTGTATTTATTGCCACCCTGATCGCCCGAGATTGTGCACCCCATTCATCCTGATCGTCCTGGTTGCCGGAACCTCCGACTCCCTCCTACTGCCGGGACGTCAATCCGCCCGCCCACACCAGGTGAACATCACTCTATTAAAGGATCTATTTTTTTAAATTCCATTGTTGATAGCAAGCATTAATATCCCGGGGTAACGTCAGCATCAGCTTGGGGAGCGTACTCTGCTCGAAAAGTATTTTGTGACGAAGGCGATTTTGCGGCGCAGTAAACGCAATGTATTTAAGCATTTCCCAGGTCACACTCTCCCTTCCGGTATTAAGCCCGCCGATTCGGGGTTTTGACGAGTAACATCTACGTATATAGCGCAGTATCGCTGTCGTCACCGGCACATCAAGCAGTATCAGACCTGTGGCCCGTTCGAGTCGTGTATGTATGCATTTTGTATAATTGCCGTCTATAACCCATTTTTCTTTACTGACAGCCTCTGCATGTAACTGATAAAAGTCCTCTGGCTGCCGGGGGACCCATTTTGTATCAGGCAGATGATGCAGTTGATCCAGATGAATTAAAGGCAGAGACATTTTACGCGATATCGCTTCAGCCAGTGTAGATTTACCGCTATTTGATGGCCCCATGATACAGATGCGGGGACCAAGTTCTTCCAATGATAAGGATGTACTCACAGACTAGCCTCTCAGCATCTCTTCCAAACGCTTGCGATGTAATGTAACGATATTAACATGTTATAACTATCACCGGATCCCCAGCCAGATCGTGACTTCAGGTTGGCACACCGGCAACGCCGGTTAGCCCTACCGGACGTTGACTGAACGCGCTGAGCGGCGAACGTCACCACGTTTAAATAAAAAGACCACCTTATCAGGTGGCCTGTCCTCATGTGTTAACAGTCAGGAAAGTATAAAGAGCGTGCAGCGCGCTCCATGAGAGGCAGAAAAGTCAAAATACGATGAGCAACTGACTCAAATACGTAATGCCACGCTGAAGCTCAACTATGGCGGCGTCCGCTTCCTTATCGATCTGATGCTCTCTGAAAAGGACGCCTGGCCCGGTTTTCCCGGTACTGCCCGTTCTCATCTGCGCAATCCTATGGTCGCGCTGCCGGTTTCCGTGGAAGAGCTGCTCGATGTGGACGTGATTATCGTGACGCACACGCATCAGGATCACTGGGACGAGGCGGCTCAGCAGCTGATCCCGAAAGACCGGGTCATTTACACGCAGAATGAGAGCGACGCGGCGCTGCTGCGCTCGCAGGGCTTCATTGCGGTCAGCGTGCTGGCTGACACCAACGTCATTGCGGGTATTAACGTGGTTAAAACCGACGGTCAGCACGGTAGCGACGAGGCATACGCCATTCCTGAAGTTGCCGAGCGGCTGGGTGACGCGTGCGGCCTGGTCTTTTCTGTAGAGGGTGAAAAGAGGCTGTACGTGGCCGGGGATACAATTTGGGTAGCGCCATACACGGAGAGTCTGGAAAAATATGCGCCTGACGTTGTGGTGCTGAACATGGGCCTGGCGACGGTGGACGGAATTGGTGCCATCATCATGGGTAAGCAGGATGCGCTGCGCACGCTTGAGGTGCTGCCGTCGGCGACGGTAGTGGCGTCGCACATGGAGGCGGTCAACCACTGCCTGCTAAGCCGTGACGAACTGCGCGCCTTTGCAGCAGAAAACGGCATTCAGGACCGGGTGCGGGTGCCGGAAGACGGCGAGACGCTGAACTTCTGACGCAAAAGCGCGCCCGGGCGGCAGGCCGAAAAAAGCAGGATAAACATCACGGTTTAAATCAGGAAGGGTACAGAGTTATGTCCACGCTGCACGTTGTCGTTATCGCCACGCCGGGCTTCAGCCCGTTTCACTTTTCCGTGCCGTCCATGGTCTTCGACAAGGCGATGCCGGAGCCGGGCCTGTTCAGCGTGGATATCTGTGCAGAACAGCCCGGCATCGTGGCGTCCGATATCGGTATTTCCATCAACGTGGAGCAGGGGCTTGAGCGGCTTAATACGGCGGACATTATCATTGTACCGTTCCGGGAGCACCCCGAAACGCAGCCAGATGCGACGCTGCTGGAGGCGCAGCGCAGCGCCTGGCAGCGCGGAGCGGAAGTTGTGGGGCTGTGCCTCGGGGCCTATGTCCTCGCCTACGCCGGACTGCTGAACAACCGCAGGTATCGACTGCTTCGCAGGCATGAGCCGGCGCACGCTGACGCGCCACTTCATCAAGGCCACCGGCATGACGGTGGGTGACTGGCTCAGCGCACAGCGTTTGCAGCGCAGCCAGGAGCTGCTGGAAACCACCGATCACAGCATTGAAACCGTATCGTCGCTGGCGGGATACCAGTCACCGGTCTCGTTCCGGCAGAGCTTCAAGACCCGCTTTAACGTCAGCCCCAGCGAGTGGCGCCGGACCTTCCGTGGCCCCGGTCTGATATAGGCCCTGGCCAGCAGCCGGGCAGGCTATGTTAGGCCAGGATCAACGTGCCTTGCGGCGATCAACTTAACACCTTAATCCCTGCAAGCAACCTGCCAAGCCCTTGATCCAGCTTCTCCCTTGGGCAGCCCGCATTCAGCCGAACAAACCCACTCCCTTCCGGGCCATACGTATACCCGGGCATAATCGCTACTTTCTGCTGGTGAATGAGGACATCCTGCAACGCATGGTCATCCAGACTAAGCGGACGCAGGTCAATCCATGCCAGATAGCTCGCCTCCGGCGGTTGCCAGCGAAGCTGAGGAAATGCCTGGTTTAGCTGGCTGGCGATCGCCTGCATATTATCCTGTAAATAAGTGCGCAGGGCGTCCAGCCATGGTGCGCCCTCCCGGTAGGCGGCGATATGTGCGCAGAGCGAAAGCACCGCCGGGGATGACAATCCGTCCCGGCCCTTGAGCGCAGCGAGATAGTCCTCCCGGCGTCGCGCGTCGCTGATGATGCCATACGCCCCGGTCAGGGCCGGGATATTAAAGCTTTTTGACCCGGAGGTGAGCAGCGCCCACTCGCCTCGGCCCACCTGACACCAGGGCGTGTGTTTGTTCTCGCTCCACACCATATCCATATGGATCTCGTCGCTAATCACCCTGACGCCATGCCGCTCGCAGAGCATGGACATCGTCTCCAGCTCTTCACGCGTCCACACTTTACCCGTAGGATTATGCGGGCTGCACAGCAGCAGGATTTTCGTTTCGGCCCGGGAGAGCGCGGCCTCCAGCGCTGTGAAATCGCACTGCCAGCCTGTAGCGGTTTTCCCCAGCGGCACGCTCAGAACACGGCGCTGGTTGCCCTCAATCGCTTTGTAAAACGCATCGTACGCCGGAGTGTGAATGACAACGGCGTCCCCCAGCGCTGACCACTGGCGAATAAGCTCTGCAGCCATGTAGATCACCGACGGGCCATAAACGAGGGTCTCGGGATCGATTTCGGTCGCAAACCGGGTGGCGTACCAGTGGCAGATCGCGCCAAGAAAATCCTCATTTTTCCAGCGGCTATAGCCCAGCACACCGTGCCCCAGCCGCTGCTGAATTGCATCGATAATGCAGGGGGCGGTAGCAAAATCCATATCCGAAATGGTGAAGGGCAGCAGGTCGGCCACACCAAAGCGATCCGCCACATAGTCCCATTGCGTACACCACGTCCCATGCCGATCGATTGCCGTTGAAAAGTCAAACATAGCCTTATCCTTTATGCCTGCACCGAATTCATCAGGGCTTCCATCTCATCTTTCACCGACTGCACCTGAGGGCCAATCACAACCTGTAAGTTATGCTGGTTAAGCTGCACCACGCCAATGGCCCGGTTGTCCTTAAGCGCCTGCACATTAACGCGAGACATATCGTTAACCGACAGCCGCAGGCGGGTGATGCAGTTATCGAGGCTGACAATATTTTCACCTCCCCCCAGCGCGGCGAGGATTGCCGGGACGTTGTAGCCCGAGCGTCCCAGCGCGCCTGCCATCGTTTTCTCGACGGTGCTGGCGGTTTCAACATCGCGGCCCGGGGTTTTCAGATTAAAGTGCAGGATCGCAAAGCGGAAGATGAGGTAATACACCGCAAACCAGACGGCGGCAACTACCGGTACGAGATACCACTTGGTCGCCAGACCGTGCAGGATGCCAAACACTACAAAATCAATCACGTTACCGTCAGTGTTGCCGATGGTAACGCCAAGCACGGCCATCACCGTAAAGCCGAGGCCGGTCAGCAGGGCGTGAATAAGGTAGAGCACCGGGGCAACGAACAGGAACAGAAACTCTAACGGCTCCGTGGTTCCGCCGACCACACAGGCAATCAGACCGGAAATCAACAGGCCCTTGATTTTATGACGATTCTCGGGGCGGGCGCAGTGGTACATCGCCAGCGCTGCGCCGGGCAGGCCGCCAAGGAAAGCGGGCATTTTTCCCTGCGAAAGGAAACGCGTCGCGCTCTCTGAGAATCCATGCGTGGTCGGGCAGCTAAGCTGGGCCTGGAAAATAGTCAGCGCACCGCTGACGCTATGGCCGCACACCTCCTGGGTTCCGCCTGCGTCAGTAAAACGGATCAGGGCGACCAGAATATGCTGCAAGCCAAACGGCAACAGCAGGCGCTCACCGGTGCCAAAGATCATCGGTCCGAAATCACCCGCGCTGTTAATGATCTCTCCCAGGCCACGGATCCCCATGGCGAAGACGGGCCAGATGAGTGGGATCACGAGGCCGATCAGCCCCATCACCACGGTAGTCACAATCGGAACGAAGCGGGTACCGCCAAAAAACGCAAGCGCGTCCGGCAGCCTGATAGTATGGAAGCGCTCATGCAGTATCCAGACAATGACGCCGGCAATGACCGCACCGAGGATGCCGGTATCGATAGACTGAATGCCCAGCACATTTTGAATATTGTATGCCTTTAGCAGCGCTGCGTCGGTAGTCGGCAGGATACCTTTTGCCGTCAGCCAAAAATTAACCGCCAGGTTCATTACCGCATAACCGACGAAGCCGGCAAAGGCGGCTATCCCCTTATTTTCACGCGCCAGCCCCAGCGGAATGGCGATACAGAACATCACCGGCAGGAAGCTAAAGGCGAAGGAGCCAATTTTGCTCATCCAGATAAAGATGGCCTGCAGCAGCGGATTGCTCAGCACCGGGATCAGCGTCATCACGTCGCGGCTGCTTAGCGAGCTGCCGATACCCAGCATAATCCCGCAGAAGGAGAGCAGCGCGACGGGCAGCATAAAGGTTTTACCCAGCTGCTGGAAAAATTCCCACAGCGTAATTTTCTGTACCGTTTTCGTCGTCATGAACGACTCCTTGTCAAAAAGAGGGGCAGGTGAAATGCGTTGTGGAGGAAAGATAAAACGTTTTACCTGAATTTTATGCGCTACAAATCACACTACTGAGCAATAAAATGGCGTATAACATTGCTGTATAGATAAAACGTTTTATCTAAGCCAGTACCAGGGATTTACTTTTATATGGCCACGCTAAAAAAAATAACCATTAACGATGTCGCGCTTGCCGCCGGGGTCTCCGTTAGCACTGTTTCACTGGTGCTGAGCGGCAAAGGGCGCATCTCAACGGCCACTGGGGAGCGCGTCAATCAGGCTATCGAGCGACTCGGCTTTGTGCGTAACCGTCAGGCGTCCGCCCTGCGCGGCGGACAGAGCGGGGTGATTGGCCTGATTGTGCGTAACCTCGCTTCACCTTTTTATGCCGAACTCACGGCCGGACTGACAGAGGCGCTGGAAGCCCAGGGGCGGATGGTGTTTCTCCTCCACGGGGGTGACGGCGGAGAGCAGCTTCTGCAGCGCTTTAACACCCTGCTGGCACAGGGGGTGGACGGCATCGTGATCGCCGGGGGGGCCGGCGTCAGGGGCGACCTGCAGACGCGGGCCGCAGAGCAGGGCGTTCCACTGGTATTTGCCTCCCGGGCCAGCTACCTTGACGACGCCGACTGCGTCAGGCCGGATAACATGCAGGCGGCGCAGATGCTCACCGAGTATCTCATTCAGCGCGGCCATCAGCGTATAGCCTGGCTGGGCGGAAACAGCGCCTCGCTAACGCGGGCAGAGAGAGTAGGCGGCTACTGCGCCACCCTGCTGAAATATGGCTTACCCTTTCACAGCGAATGGGTCGTTGAGTGCGACACCAGCCAGAAGCAGAGCGCTGAGGCAGTGTCCGCGCTGCTGCGGCATAATCCCACCATTAGCGCGGTGGTCTGTTACAACGATATCATTGCCCGGGGCGCCTGGTTTGGTTTGATGCGGGCGGGACGACAGAGCGGTGAGGCAGGGATGGACAGCTATTTTGAGCAGCAGGTGACCCTTGCCGCCTTTGCGGATGTTGCCGAGAGCGCACTGGATGAACTGCCGATTATCTGGGTGACAACGCCTGCAAGGGAGATGGGCTATACCCTGGCGGAGCGGATCATGCAGCGAATTGTGAAGGAAGATAGCCCGGCACGCAGCCAGACGTTATCTGCCCGGTTAATCATCAAAAAATAGCCCCTCCGGAGAGGGGCGGGGAAATTACTGCTGAGGCACTGCCGCTGGCGGGGCTGCTTCCGGAGCAGGAGCAGGAGCCGCCTGCGGAGCAGGTACTGGAGCAGGGACCGGGGCCGGTTCCACCTGCGGGATCCCTAACTCAGGCAGACCAAACATGCCGACAAACTCGTCCAGGCTCATCTTCTGTCCGTTGAGAGTGATCTGGCCGTTGGCGTACTGCAGACTGGTGCTAATTGCATTATCCGCCACCGTAGTGATGCGGAACATCTGGCCCATCGCCGCCAGGCCTTTCACCTGCTGGTTCGCCAGCTTTTCAGCATCCGCCTGCTGATAGCCCTGCAGCTTAGCCACCTGCGTCATAAACTCGGTTGCCATATCCATTGGGATAGTCAGCTTGCTCTCCAGCGACTTCACGCTGCGATCGACTTCCTGCGCCAGAGTTTGCGGTGCAGGAGCGGCAGGGGTGGCGGCCGGATCCTTCATGAACAGCGACAGGTTAAACGTCGTCTCGCCTTTGCTGTTTTTCCAGCTCAGCGGAGCGACAGTGATCACCGGCTCGCCCTTCAACAGCAACGGCAGCGCGCCGAAGAATGCTTCGGTGGATTTTTGCTGGTAGAGGTTCGGATCTTTCATCACTTCAGGCTGAGAGAGCAGGGCCTGATTTTGCGCATTGTACTGCTGGCGGAACTGATGCCATGCCTGGCCGTCAATCTGACCGATTTTCATCGTCAGCTTGCCGCTGCCCATATCCTGGCTCTGAATCTTCAGGCTGTTGACCGAGTAGTCGATCTGGCTGTTGATGTTTTTGTCGTCGTTAACGAGATCGTTTTTAACGGTCAGCTCTGTGCCTTCCATCACCGCAATCTCTTTGTTCTCTACCGCGATGGCCAGCTTCTCAACGCTCAGCTTCTGGTTGCCCAGATGCTCATCAAACTGCGCGCGCTTGCTGTCACCGTCGGTTTTCAGATTGTTGAAGGTGACCTGCACATGCTGGCCATATTCGTTAACGGTGTTAACCAGGCCGCTCTGCGCTTCGCCCTTCAGGGAGATAGCGTTGCCGTCTTTATCGGCATCAAGCTGGAACTCACCGCCGCTGAAGGCGACTTTTTCACCCTCGTTCTCATAGCTCAACGGCTTGAATGCGATGTGGGAGCCGGTATCACCGCCGTAGCCAATGCGGGTATTAACCTCTACAGGCGACTCGCCTTTGGCCATATCAAACAGTGGCTTAGAGACATCGTTATTTACCAGCGTGGTTTTCACCGACGCCATGGCTGGGATCAGGTTAAAGGATTTAAGCTGGGCAAACGGGAACGGTCCGTGATCGACTGTCTCGTTCAGTACCACGCTCTGTCCGGGCTTCAGCCAGGCGTTCTCACCACCCTCGATCGGTTTGATCAGCAGCTGCAGATGGCTTTTAAAGATGCCACGCTCGTAGTTCTGCGAGGCCACTTCCAGATTTGCTCCCGGCGCGCTGCGCTTAAGCTCGGCGTTGGCCTGCCCAACCATGTCGGCAAGGTGTTTTTCCAGCTGTTTCCCCGTGTACCAGGCGGTTCCCGTCCAGACGACGCCCAGTGCAACAATAATGCCCGCAGCGACAAGCGTTTTCTTCATAGCGATTATCCCTAAAAATGAAACCAGGCGGAAAAGGCCGCCTGGAGAGTCGTAAGGTCTTGCTAAGCTTAGCAATAAGGGGCAAAAAGGTCAGTACTTAGTTCACTTTATTGTACACACGGGCCAGGCGGCCAACGCCGCTCGCCTCAACCGGCGATTCTCCGGCGCTGACAAAGGCCGACTCGCCCGGCTTGAGCACCAGCCGCTCTTCGCCCTTGCTCAGCACGGCCTCGCCCTCGACGCAGAAGAGAATGGCCGCGCTCTGCTGGGCAAGCGTTGATGCCTGCGTAGAGAGGTCATGCAGAGAGAACGCAAAGTCGGCAACCGGAATAGGGAAATCCAGCTCCGCGCCGTTTTGCTCCGGTACCGTCAGCAGTTCGGCCGCTGGCTTCGGCACAAACTTAACGTTGGCAACCAGCTCGGGGATATCGATATATTTCGGCGTCAGCCCTGCGCGCAGGACGTTATCGGAGTTGGCCATCACCTCCAGCGCCACGCCTTTCAGGTAGGCATGCGGCGTCTCGGCAAACAGGAACATCGCCTCGCCTGGATTCAGCTTGATTACGTTAAGCAGCAGGGGTGAGAAAAGGCCGCTGTCATCCGGATAGAACTCAGAGATAAAGCGGATGGTCTCCCACGGCTCGCCCTGCTGGCTCGCCAGCGTGGCCTTCAGCACCGCCAGCGCATGTGACTTCTCCTCGCCCTGCATATTGAGCAGGCTGGCAAAGAGCTGGCTTAGGCTGTCGGCATCCGGCTGCGCCAGGAAGTGGGCAATGGCCTGATGCGCACCCGCTACCGGCTGGAGCAGGGAGATGATATCGCTAAATTCACGAAACGCATTCATCGCCAGGAACGGCGTGAGGGCAAAAACCAGTTCGGGCTTATGGTTAGGATCTTTGTAGTTGCGCTCGGCCGCATCCAGTGGAATGCCCGCCGCGTTCTCCTTCGCAAAGCCCATCTCCGAGGCCTGCTTGTTGGGATGAACCTGAATCGAGAGCGGCTGATCGGCGCATAGCACCTTAAACAGGAACGGCAGTTCGCCGAAACGCTCTGCTACCGCCTGGCCCAGCAGCGCCGTTTTATCCTGTTCAATGACCTCCCGCAGCGACTGCGGCTGACCAGACGCGTTCTCGATTTTTGAGCTGCTCTTTGGATGTGCACCCATCCACAGCTCGGCCATCGGCTGGTCGTCGGGATTGGCAATACCGTAGAGTTCCGTTAACGCACTTTTACTTCCCCAGGCATAGTTCTGCACTGAGTTAATGAGTTTTTGCATTATCAAGCCCTGCATTACGTTGAGGATTATGCGTCTATTAAACCAATAAACCCGGAGTAAGTAATTACCGGACTTAAAAAGTCGTCCTTATCTCAGTTTTTGTTAAAAAATTGTGTAGGATAGGCAGACTCGCTTTTAAGCAGGGCAACGGAACGTTTGCCCAGACAATAACCAGACCGGGCAGTAAGTGAGAGCACAATGTCGATAAAATCTTTTCACTATCAGGATCCTTTCCCCCTCGCAAAGGATGAAACCGAATACTATCTGCTTACTCGTGACCACGTCTCCGTATCGGAGTTTGACGGCCATGAGATCCTCAAAGTTGACCCCCAGGCGCTGACCCTGCTGGCGCAGCAGGCGTTCCATGACGCGTCGTTTATGCTGCGTCCGGCGCACCAGCAGCAGGTAGCAGATATCCTCGCCGACCCGGAAGCCAGCGAAAACGATCGCTACGTGGCGCTGCAGTTTTTACGCAACTCAGATATTGCTGCGAAAGGCATTCTGCCAACCTGCCAGGATACCGGTACCGCCATTATCAGCGGCAAGAAGGGCCAGCGGGTGTGGACCGGCGGCGGCGATGAAGCTGCTCTGGCGCGCGGCGTATACAACACCTATATCGAAGATAACCTGCGCTACTCGCAGAACGCGGCGCTGGATATGTACCGCGAGGTCAATACCGGTACTAACCTGCCGGCACAGATCGATCTCTACAGCGTAGATGGCGACGAATATAAGTTTCTCTGCATCGCCAAGGGGGGCGGCTCGGCCAATAAGACCTATCTCTATCAGGAGACCAAGGCCCTGTTAACGCCGGGTAAACTGAAGGATTATCTGGTCGATAAGATGCGCACCCTGGGAACGGCGGCCTGTCCGCCGTATCATATTGCCTTTGTGATCGGCGGCACCTCGGCGGAAGCGACCCTGAAGACGGTTAAGCTCGCCTCGACCAAGTACTACGATGGCCTGCCTACCGAAGGCAATGAGCATGGTCAGGCTTTTCGCGACGTGGCGCTGGAGAACGAACTGCTGCGTGCCGCGCAGGATCTCGGCCTCGGCGCGCAGTTCGGCGGCAAATACTTTGCCCACGATGTGCGGGTGATCCGCCTGCCGCGCCACGGCGCATCCTGCCCGGTGGGCATGGGTGTCTCCTGCTCGGCGGACCGCAATATCAAAGCCAAAATCAACCGCGACGGGATCTGGATTGAGAAGCTGGAGCAAAATCCGGGCAAATACATTCCTGAATCGCTGCGCCAGGCCGGCGAGGGCGAAGCGGTGCGCATCGATCTCAACCGTCCGATGCATGACATTTTGCTGCAGCTCTCCCAGTACCCGGTATCAACCCGCCTGTCGCTGAGCGGCACCATTATCGTGGCCCGCGACATCGCTCACGCTAAGCTGAAAGAGCGCATGGATCGTGGCGAAGGCCTGCCGCAGTACGTTAAAGATCACCCGATCTACTACGCTGGCCCGGCGAAAACGCCTGAGGGTTACGCCTCCGGCTCCCTCGGGCCGACCACGGCAGGGCGGATGGACTCTTACGTCGATCAGCTCCAGTCGGAGGGCGGAAGCATGATCATGCTGGCGAAGGGCAACCGTAGCCAGCAGGTGACCGATGCCTGCCACAAACACGGCGGTTTCTATCTCGGCAGCATTGGTGGCCCGGCGGCGGTGCTGGCCCAGGGCAGTATCCGCAGCCTGGAGTGCGTCGAGTATCCGGAGCTGGGTATGGAAGCCATCTGGAAAATTGAGGTGGTCGATTTCCCGGCCTTCATCCTGGTGGATGATAAGGGCAACGACTTCTTCCAGCAGATCCACGCGTCGGCCTGTGCCCGCTGCGTGAAGTAACCTTAGACCGCCCAACCGGGCGGTTTTTTTTGCCGCAGGCGTTTGAAAATCATCAATACTAATAACTCTTTGGGCAGGTGAGCAGTGCTGTAACCCACATCGCAACGTATTCAAGGAGCGTATATGACTTCGCATCGCAGTGAGAAAGATTCGATGGGCGCAATCGACGTCCCGGCAGACAAGCTATGGGGCGCGCAAACCCAGCGATCGCTCGAGCATTTTCGTATTTCGACCGAGAAAATGCCGGTCTCACTCCTCCGTGCGCTGGCCTTAACCAAGCGGGCCGCAGCTAAGGTTAATCAGGATCTGGGCCTGCTGGCCGCCGAGAAGGCGCAGGCCATCATCAGCGCGGCGGATGAGGTGCTCAACGGCGACCATCCAGACGCGTTTCCGCTGGCGATCTGGCAAACCGGCTCCGGCACCCAAAGCAACATGAACATGAACGAGGTGCTGGCGAACCGTGCCAGCGAGCTGCTGGGCGGCGAACGGGGGATGGCGCGTAAGGTGCATCCCAACGATGACGTTAATAAAAGCCAAAGCTCTAACGACGTCTTTCCTACCGCCATGCACGTGGCGTCGGTTATCGCCGTGCGGGAAGATCTGATCCCCTCGCTGCTGGAGCTGACCCGCACCCTGGCGGAAAAATCCCGTGCCTACGCCGACATCGTGAAAATCGGCCGTACCCATCTGCAGGATGCCACACCCCTGACGCTGGGCCAGGAGATTTCCGGCTGGGTGGCGATGCTGGAGCATAACCTGAAGCATATCGAAAATAGCCTGCCGCACCTGTCGGAGCTGGCCCTCGGCGGCACGGCCGTAGGGACCGGGCTGAATACCCATCCGGAATATGCCCATCGGGTGGCCGATGAGCTGGCGGCTATCACCGGCCAGGGATTTATCACCGCGCCGAATAAGTTTGAGGCGCTGGCAACCTGCGATGCGCTGGTGCATGCCCACGGCGCGTTGAAGGGGCTGGCGGCATCGCTGATGAAAATAGCCAACGACGTGCGCTGGCTGGCCTCCGGTCCGCGCTGCGGGATTGGTGAGATTGCCATTCCGGAAAACGAACCGGGCAGCTCCATCATGCCGGGCAAGGTCAACCCGACCCAGTGCGAGGCTCTGACCATGCTCTGTTGCCAGGTGATGGGCAACGACGTGGCGGTCAATATGGGCGGCGCATCGGGCAACTTTGAGCTGAACGTTTTCCGCCCGATGATTATCCACAACTTCCTGCAGTCGGTGCGCCTGCTGGCCGACGGTATGGAGAGCTTCAACGAGCACTGCGCCATCGGTATTGAGCCGAACCGGGCGCGTATCGATCAGCTTCTCAACGAGTCACTGATGCTGGTCACGGCCCTGAACACCCACATTGGTTACGACAAGGCGGCTGAAATCGCCAAGAAGGCGCACAAAGAGGGGCTGACTCTGAAGGCCTCGGCGCTGGCGCTGGGCTACCTGACCGAGGAGCAGTTTAATACCTGGGTACGCCCGGAGACCATGGTAGGCAGCATGACTTCCGGCAACTAATTAGCCACGTAGAGGTGCAGCCGGGGAATGATTAACGTCAGCGGCTGCGCCTCAGGCTTATAGCGGTGCTGGACGTTGTCGGCATCATAGTTCAGCAGCTCGCCGATGTCAGGCACCCGGCCGCCGCTCTCCTCGGCGATCAGCGCAATGATGGGGGTTGGACAGGCATGCTGGACCTGTTTTTGCGAACCGGCGTACCAGACCCGGGCGATGGGCTGCACTTTTACAGGCCGTTTTATCTTTAGCCGGGCCTTCTGCGGCAGGGCGGCGATGTCGTTATACTCCTGCTCCAGCCGGGCCTGCCACTGCTCCCGCGTCCAGCCACCTACCGCCCGCGGCGCTTTTAAACTCTTCTCCAGCTGGGCCAGCACCTCATCACGGGTGAAATTCTTGATAATATGCTTGTTTGCCCAGCCAAAGCGCAGCGTCGCCGGATCGCGCAGGGCGGTCAGGGTCCGGTAGGCATTGAGCGTAATCAGGCCCGGCAGATGGTGGTGTACCCAGTCAAAGCGCGCCGCGGAGGGCAGGCCAGATTCGACGGTCACGATGTGCTCAAAGGTCGTTTTCAGGCTGTTAATCAGCCCAATGCGCGCCTCGAGGCTGTCGCGTGTCGCCAGCGTGGTCTGGTAGCAGATCACGCCCGGCAGGCGAACCGCCGCCTTGCTGCTGCGATTCTCCGACTGCTGCTGGATGAAAAGGTGAGAGAAGTGGTGCAGGGCGCGCTCGGCGGCACGCTTGCCCACATGCTGCCTGACCTGAATGGTGGTTAGCGGCTCATGCTCGGCCTCTTTGGTTACCTCTGGCAGCTCAAATACGCGTCCGGCCAGCAGCCGACATTCGCTCAGCTCGCTCTTTAGCTCCGCAAGCTCGCGCTCAATCTGGCGGAAGGTACTGTTTAAACGCTCAATCAGGTCGTAGCTGGCCATGGTTAACCTCATTAGTTACAACATACTTTTATGTTAGCACACAGCGTTCGGTCAAGCCACAGAGTCAACAGGCTTTGGCACGGTCACGTCGGGTGGCGCTTCGCTTACCCGACCTACGGTCAGTGCAAGGGTGACAGGCCAGACTGTAGGCCGGATAAGGCGCAGCCGCCATCCGGCGTTATGGTGCGGTCACGTCGGGTGGCGCTTCGCTTACCCGACCTACGGTCAGTGCAGGGGTGACAGGCCAGACTGTAGGCCGGATAAGGCGCAGCCGCCATCCGGCGTTATGGTGCGGTCACGTCGGGTGGCGCTTCGCTTACCCGACCTACGACCAGTGCAAGGGTGACAGGCCAGCCTGTAGGCCGGATAAGGCGTTAGCCGCCATCCGGCGTTATGACTCGGTCGTGTCAGGTGTCGCTTCGCTTACCCGACCTACGGGCTACATAAACAAAGGAGACGACGTTTAGATCGAATAGCACACGGGCCAGCTAAAAGTAAAGCGTGCGCCGCCCGACTTTGCCTCATCACACACTACCTCTCCGCCCATAGCCTGAGCGATAGAGCGTACAATTGCCAACCCCAGACCGCAGCCGCCGGTGGCCCGGTCCCGGCTTGGGTCAAGCCTGACAAAAGGCTCAAAGATACGTTCCCGCGCATCTGGCTCAATGCCCGGACCGTCATCCTCCACGATCAGGCTGGCCCGTGCACCGTCATGCCGGAGAACAATCTGCACGGTGCTCTCGCTATAGCGCAGGGCATTATTTACCAGGTTATCAAGTACGCGCTCCATCAGCCGCATATCCAGCGCACCGTAGTCACCTTCAGCGTCAGCCGACAGCATCAGCGCGCGGGCAGGGTTAAGGCTTTTTACATCATCCACATAGCTCGTGACCCAGCGGGGCAGATCCGGCTGGGAGAGCTGCAGCTCGTTTTGCGGACGGTCGAGGCGGGCGTAGGTCAGCAGCTCCTCGATGAGAGCCTCCAGCTGCCCAATATCGCGGTTCAGCGCCAGCCGCTCGGCTTCCGTGAGGTTATCGCTCATCTCCAGACGGTAGCGCAGGCGTACCAGCGGGGTACGTAGCTCATGGGCAATGCCGTCGATCAGCTGCTTTTTGCTGGCAATCAGGGCGTTGATATTGTCCGCCATCTGGTTAAATGCGACGCCAAGACGCTCGAAGCTCGAACCGTTGGCAAAATGGATACGCTCGTTCAGATGCCCGTTACCAAAACGTTGGGCGGCGGACTCCAGCCGCAGCATCTCCTGCCAGTGGGGACGCATCCAGATAAACACCGGGAAGGCGAGGGAGATAGCAATAAAGACCATCAGCAGGATGTCAAACAGTCGCATCTCATGCAGATAGAAGAGATAGGGGACCGGCCCTACCGCCAGCACGTAGTGGCTGCGGGGAATGCGCTGGATAAACGTATACTCTTCGTCCAGCGCCACAATATCCCCCTCGCGCAGACGCTGGGTAGTGGCTTGACTGAGGTGAAACTTATTCAGCGGCTCGATACGCATATCGAAAGAGAGGTTAAGATCCATCTCCTTCAGCGTTCTGCTCCACTCGTGAGGCGGGATCTCTCGCAGCTCGCTGCGTATCAGGTAGAGGGAACTTTTCATTAGATCGTCCAGCGACTGTCTGCCTGCGCGTTCAGCGGTGAATTTGTACACCAGGCCGACCAGCATGGTCATCACCAGAAAGCAGACAAACAGCAGCAGGTAAAACTGTACGAACAGCTTTTTCATTGCGGGTTGTCCCACGCGTGCGGGGCGAAAAGGTAGCCCTTATTACGCACGGTTTTGATCCGGTATGGCTCGGTGGCGCTATCCAGCAGCTTTTTGCGCAGCCGCGAGATGGCCACGTCAACGCTGCGATCCAGCCCGTCATAACTTACGCCGCGCAGGTTTTTCAGTAGCGCATCGCGATCCATAATCTGCCCGGCGTGGGTCGCCAGCTCCCATAGCAGGTCAAAATCCGCGGTGGAGAGAGCCACCGGCTCGTTGGCTAACAGCACCTGGCGGTTAACGGGATCGATAGACAAACTGCCAAATTTCAGCGCGTTGTGTGGTGTTAGCGATGCGACAGCGGGGCGCGTAGCGCCATTATTCTGGCGCAGATGAAGGCGCAGGCGTGCCAGCAGCACGGCGGGCGGGGTGGTTTTCAGGATATAATCGCTGGCTCCCATTTCGAGAGAGAGGATATGGTTCATATCGCTGTCGAGGGAGGTCAGGAGCACGATAGGGCCTTGCCACTGGCCGCGCAGATCGCGGCAGAGGGTCATACCATCCTTGCCGGGGAGCATAATATCAAGCAGTACCAGTTCCGGATTTTCACGCAGGATGATCTCTTCGGCGCGATCGCCGCGCGTCTCCAGAACGACCTCAATATCATGCTTGCCAAGGTAGGCAGCAATCAGCGCACCCACTTCCGGGTCGTCTTCCACAAAAACGATCTTATTCATAGGTCATCATAAGGAACAAAAACGCCAACATACACCGCCTTGCTGGAAGCTTCCATTAATCTTTCATAAACGGCGGCGCTTCCGCTATGCTGGTCGCTACAATTTATAAAGAGTCAGGGACAAATCATGGGGTTAGTGGTTAAAGCGGCGATTGGCGCACTGGTGGTCTTGCTGATTGGCGTGTTAGCAAAAACAAAAAATTACTATATTGCTGGGCTGATCCCGCTGTTTCCTACTTTTGCGCTAATCGCGCACTATATCGTGGCCTCCGAGCGCGGTATTGAAGCGCTGCGTACCACGATAATTTTCGGTATGTGGGCGATTATTCCCTACTTCTTATACCTGCTGTCACTCTGGTATTTCACCGCCTCTCTGCGGCTGCCGCTGGCGCTGGGTGCAGCGGTACTCTGCTGGAGCCTCAGCGCCTGGCTGCTTATCTTCTGCTGGAGCCGCTTCCACTAGCGCAGCGGGCGCCCGCCGTCGAGAGCAAAGCTGCGGCCGGTCACGAACCGGCTGGTAAGCAGGTAGTCGATGAGATCGATTACCTCTTTCTCGCCGGGGGCAATTTTCATCAGCGACTTATTCAGGGCCTTCTGCCGATACTCAGCGTCATCCCCCTCGTTGAACAGAATCAGCGACGGGGCGATCGAGTTTACTTTCACCTCTGGGGCCAGCTTGCGGGCAAACGAGCGGGTCATATTATCCAGCGCCGCCTTGCTGGCCGCATAGGCGATATGCTTATCGCTGCCGCGCTCAACGACATAGTCGGTAAAGTGGATAATGTCACCGCCAGCGTGACCGTGGCCGCGCAGCAGGTTTTCCAGGGCATGATTCAGCAGATACGGAGCATGGACGTGGATCTGCATCATCGCGCAGAGCACCTCGGTGATCGGCGTGCCTGGCTTCTCCGGCACCCATGCACCAGCATTGTGGATAATGCCCCGCAGCCCGTGGGTAAGCGATTTTACCTGCTCGGCAAAGGCGAGAATGCCCTCATCGTGACAGAAATCCGCCTGAATGCAGACCGCGCCGGCCGCCTGTAAAACATCGATCGCCGGATAGGGGGTACGATAGCTAACAATAACCGGCTGCTGCTGGTTGAGAAAATGGTGGGCAATGGCAAGGCCAATACGGCGGCCGCCGCCGGTGATCAAAATCGGGCAGGGGTCGTTTCTTCCCATCGTTATCTCCTTGGTTTGCAGCGCGGGGCAGCGTTACTGCCCCATCAGTATCCAGGTCGCCGGAAGAGCAGCAATGAGCAACAGCCCCATCAGCACCTTTTCGTGACGTTGTAACAAATCGCTTTGTGGGTGCGTACGGCGTGCATAGAGAAAGACCAGCAGGCCCGGTGCGTAGAGTACTACTGACAGCAGCAGATGCATAGGCCCGGAGGCATAGAGTAACCATAGGCCATAGATACAGGCACCGATACCCGTTGCCTGATGCAGCGGACGCTGGGCCACTTTTAACAGATAGGCTCCCACGAGAAAATAAGGTACCAGAATCATCTCGGATGCGATGGTTAAAAGCGTATTGTAATCAGAACCTGTGAGCCAGATCAGAATAAGGCAGATCTGTACGCTGGCATTGGTAAGCCACAGCGATGCCGAAGGGGCGTTGTTCTCATTCTGGCGAGCAAAGATACGCGGGAAGGCTTTATATTTCGCTGCCAGCAGCGGCACCTCTGCCGCCATGATAGTCCAGCTCAGGTAGGCCCCGCAGACGGAGACAATAAGCCCGGCGGCGATGATCACCTCACCCCAGGATCCCATCATATCCACCATTAATCCAGCCATAGAGGGGTTACGCATCTCCGCCAGCTGCGGACGGGGCACGACCCCCAGCGACAGCAGGGTGACCAGCAGATAGACCGTCAGGGCGGCGATCACTGCCATCAGCGTGGCCCGGCCTACATCCTGCTTGTTGCGCGCCCGTGCGGAGACCACCACCGCGCCCTCGACGCCAATGAAGACCCACAGGGTAATGAGCATGGTGTTTTTCACCTGCTCCCACACAGGTACACCAAGCGCTACCCCGGTAAAATCAAGGCTGAACCTGTCGGCATTAAAGGCCAGCCCCGCCAGCACTACAAACAGGCCCAGCGGCACCAGCTTCGCCAGCGTAGCCGCCAGGTTAATGCTCGCCGCGGTTTGCACTCCGCGCAGCACCAGCCAGTGAACGATCCACAGCAGGCAGGAGGCACCAACGATAGATTGCCAGGTATTACCATCGCCAAACAGGCGCAGCGCTGGCGTATCGGTGAAGAAGCTTAACGCTGAGAAGACGATAACCAGATAGGAGACGTTAGCGATCACCGCGCATAGCCAGTAGCCCCAGGCGGAGCAGAAACCAATCAGCTCGCCGAAACCTTCTCTGGCATAGGTAAATATCCCGCCATCGAGATCCGGGCGCAGGCGAGTGAGCAGCAGCATGGCAAAGGCCAGCAGCAGAATACCGACTCCGGTAATGGCCCAGCCGATCATCAGCGCGGCGGGGCTGGCGACGGCCGCCATGTTTTGCGGCAAGCTGAATACGCCCGCGCCCAGCATTGAACTTAAAACAAGCGCAGTCAGCGCGCTCAGGCCAAGTTTCTTTTCCATTGGCATCCTGTTAAAAAAACAACAAATCCAGAATAAATATTTCGCCGGAGCGCATAAATAACGTGGATCATACTAAGGCGCGGGATTTTACGTAGTGGAAGATGCGCATGCAATGATGTATGGCAGAAATTTGCAGAAATGGAAGAAAAAGGCGGCTTCAGCCGCCTTTTGGAGAATTATCTGTAGAGGTCGGCGCTGATGGTGAGGTTATTGCCGCGCTCCTGCCACTGACGCGTAATATGATAATATTTCGCGCCTTTTTTGGCGGCCCGTTTTGCCACCTGGTAAGAGATTTCGGTCCCATTGCCATAGTTGCCGGTGAACTTAATGCTATCGAACGGCACCATCTGTGCAGCAGTGATCTTATTCACCTCTTCGATTTTAGTCCCGTCCGGCAGGGTGACAGTGTAACGTCCACCCTTCGAGGTTTGCGTTTCGAAGAAGCGGCCCACTTCCGCGCTGGGTGCGGCGCTGGTGGCAATGCCCGGGATCTCAACTTTCTTCGCCTCTTCACCGCCTTTCGCCAGCGCGGCGCGGCCTGATTCAGAGTCAGCAGGGATAGCATCCGGGCTCTGCAGCACGCGCTTCTTCGCATCGGCTTTATAGATATAGGCTGTGATGCGTTGGTTACCACCGTCGTTAGCATCCACCTGGCGCACGATATAGAACGAGGCCGCACCTTTCGCTTTCGCTGCTTTGGTGATAGCGGCGTTGACGTCAGGCTGGCTGCGGTAGAAGCCCTGTACGGTCACGGTATCAAACGGCTCCAGCTCAACGGCCTGGTCTTTTGGCAGCTCGGTCACGCCGTTGATCACCCGGTTCTGCGGGGCGTCTGCTTTAGCTGCATCATTTTTGTAGAGGTCGGCCGTTACGCGCCAGTTGCCGCTGTTGCCTACATCTGAAGTATCAACCACGAAGAAGGCATCTGCGCCCTCTTTATCGGCACGGTTAGAGACAGCAGTAACAGCGTCACCGATAGCGGTAAAGCGGCCGGTGACGACGACGCGGTCGTAGGGTTTTACCGCTTCCGCTTGCTCTGGCGTCAACTCGGTTGCGGCATGCGCCGACAGGGCCGTTGCCGACAGGAGTGCGGATGCCAGGAGGGTGTTCTTAAGCTTCATAAAAATAGTCCTTCGCCTTGCGCAAACCAAATACTGGTATTAGAGATGTCTTGAAAACGTGGGTGATTATTGCATTTTAATCTTGTGACTGTCTGCGAGATTTTTCACCGCCAGAGCCAGCGAGGCGATAGGCAGGCATAACAAAACACGATATGTTGAAAAAACAGGCGCTTGACCAGGAAAAGCGATTAAGCATATGACTTTTTTAAGTTAATACCTTGTTAAAATACGGATCTGGCCCGGCGATAAATCATGTTTTGCCGCCTCGTATAAGCGGAATATGGGGTCGTTGCCGTTATTTAAAGTTAAATTGGGCTGTTTATACCCGTGCTGGCTCAATTTTCCCTAATAAAACCTTAATTTCTGAATTGTTGCGGTAGATCACAAGCGTTATTTTCAGTAGGTTATAGAAAGTTTGTTACGGTTTTATTTTTTGATACCTGTGAAAAAAACTGACAAACCATCACTCAAAACCGATGGAAGGGAAAACTATGCGTATTGGTATACCAAAAGAGCGGTTGGCCAATGAAACCCGCGTGGCAGCGACACCGAAAACGGTAGAGCAGCTGCTTAAACTGGGTTTCACCGTCGCGGTCGAAAGCGGCGCGGGCAAGTTAGCAAGCTTCGATGACCAGGCATTTACCGCGGCGGGTGCCGAGGTTGTCGATGGCAATGCGATCTGGCAATCAGACATCATTCTTAAGGTGAACGCGCCTGGCGATGACGAGATTGAATGCCTTAATCCGGGCACCACGCTGGTGAGCTTTATCTGGCCTGCGCAGAATCCGCAGCTGCTTGAGAAACTGGCCGCACGTAACGTAACGGTAATGGCGATGGACTCCGTGCCGCGTATCTCACGCGCCCAGTCTCTTGATGCCCTCAGCTCGATGGCCAACATTGCTGGCTACCGCGCCATTGTCGAGGCCGCCCACGAGTTTGGCCGCTTCTTTACCGGACAGATCACTGCCGCAGGGAAAGTGCCGCCAGCAAAAGTGATGGTCATCGGTGCTGGCGTTGCCGGACTTGCCGCCATCGGCGCAGCCAACAGCCTCGGCGCAATTGTGCGCGCCTTCGATACCCGCCCGGAAGTGAAAGAGCAGGTCCAGAGCATGGGTGCTGAGTTCCTCGAGCTGGATTTCAAAGAGGAAGCGGGCAGCGGCGACGGCTATGCCAAAGTGATGTCCGAGGCGTTCATCAAAGCCGAGATGGCGCTGTTTGCCGCCCAGGCAAAAGAGGTGGACATTATTGTCACCACCGCACTAATCCCGGGCAAACCGGCACCGAAGCTCATCACCCGTGAGATGGTTGACGCCATGAAGCCGGGCAGCGTGATTGTCGATCTGGCAGCGCAAAACGGTGGCAACTGCGAATACACGGTGCCTAACGAGATCTTCACCACCGCCAACGGCGTCAAGGTGATCGGTTATACCGATCTGCCGGGCCGTCTGCCGACTCAGTCCTCCCAGCTCTATGGCACCAACCTGGTTAACCTGCTGAAGCTGCTGTGCAAAGATAAAGATGGCAACGTCACCGTCGATTTTGACGACGTAGTGGTACGCGGCGTCACGGTGATCCGCGACGGCGAAACCACCTGGCCTGCGCCGCCGATTCAGGTCTCTGCCCAGCCGCAGGCGGCCGCGAAAGCTGCCCCAGCCCCTGAGGCACCCAAGGCTCCGGCCTCGCCGTGGCGCAAATATGCTGTTATGGCGCTGATCATTATCCTCTTCGGCTGGCTGGCGGATGTCGCACCGAAGGAGTTCCTCGGCCACTTTACCGTCTTCGCGCTGGCCTGCGTGGTAGGTTACTACGTGGTGTGGAACGTCTCTCATGCACTGCATACCCCGCTGATGTCGGTAACTAACGCTATCTCGGGCATCATCGTTGTCGGTGCACTGCTGCAGATCGGTCACGGCGGCTGGATAAGCTTCCTGAGCTTTATTGCCGTTCTGATCGCCAGTATCAATATTTTCGGTGGTTTCACCGTCACTCAGCGCATGCTGAAAATGTTCCGGAAGAACTAAGGGGTAGCATATGTCTGGAGGATTAGTTACAGCTGCATACATTGTTGCCGCGATCCTGTTTATTTTCAGCCTGGCCGGGCTGTCAAAGCATGAAACCTCTCAGCAGGGTAACCGCTTTGGCATGGCCGGGATGGCGATTGCGCTGATCGCCACCATCTTTGGGCCGGATACCGGTAACGTTGCCTGGATCATCGTCGCGATGATTATCGGTGGCGCAATAGGTATTCACCTGGCGAAGAAAGTTGAGATGACCGAAATGCCGGAGCTGGTGGCGATCCTGCACAGCTTCGTGGGTCTGGCGGCGGTGCTGGTGGGCTTCAACAGCTACCTGT
>DAMBQR010000011.1:0-76977 GCA_032055545.1 Pseudescherichia sp.
CTGTTTGCCAGTACGGCCCGTGGGCTGGAAGAGCTGTTAAAAACTGAACTGGAAAACCTCGGGGCGCAGCACGCCCAGGTGGTTCAGGGCGGTGTCCATTTTGAGGGGGACACCCGGCTCATTTACCAGAGCCTGATGTGGAGTCGTCTGGCTTCGCGCATTATCCTGCCGCTGAACGAGTGCAAGGTCTACAGCGACCTCGATCTCTATATGGGCGTGCAGGCGATTGACTGGACGGAGATTTTTAATCCCGGCGCGACCTTTGCCGTGCACTTCAGCGGGCTGAATGAGGAGATCCGCAACAGCCAGTACGGTGCCATGAGGGTAAAAGACGCCATTGTCGATAGCTTTACGCGTAAGAACATGGAACGCCCAAACGTCGATCGCGAACAGCCGGATATGCGCATTAACGTCTGGCTGAACAAAGAGACGGCGCATATCGCCCTCGATCTCAGCGGCGACGGCTTGCATCTGCGCGGTTACCGCGACCGGGCCGGGCTTGCCCCCATGAAAGAGACGCTGGCCGCGGCGGTGGTCATGCGCTCCGGCTGGCAGCCGGGTACGCCGCTGCTCGATCCGCTCTGCGGCTCCGGCACCCTGCTGATTGAGGCGGCAATGCTGGCCACCGATCGCGCGCCGGGCCTGCACCGTCAGCACTGGGGCTTTAGCGGCTGGGCGCAGCATGACGAGGCGCTGTGGAAAGAGGTGAAGGCCGAGGCGCAGACCCGCGCCCGTCGCGGGTTGGCAGACTATGGCTCCGACAGCGATGCTCGGGTTATTGATATTGCCCGCAGCAACGCCCGTCGCGCAGGCGTCGGCGAGCTGATTGACTTTAACGTTAAAGATGTCGCCCAGCTGACCAATCCGCTACCGGAAGGGCCGCGCGGTACGGTGCTCAGTAACCCGCCGTACGGTGAGCGTCTGGAGAGCGAACCGGCGCTGATCGCCATGCACAGCCTGCTGGGCCGCACGCTGAAAAACAGTTTCGGCGGCTGGAACGTCTCCCTGTTCAGCGCCTCGCCGGAGCTGCTCAACTGCCTGCAACTGCGCGCCGACCGCCAGTTTAAAGCCAAAAACGGCCCGCTGGACTGCGTGCAGAAAAACTACTCTATTGCCGAGAACTTTGGTGATATCAAGGCCAGCGGCATGGCGGAAGATTACGCCAACCGCCTGCGCAAGAACGTTAAAAAGCTGGAGAAGTGGGCGCGCCAGGAGGGGATCGAGTGCTATCGCCTCTACGATGCCGATCTGCCGGACTATAACGTGGCGGTAGACCGCTACGCCGACTGGGTGGTGGTGCAGGAGTACGCGCCGCCGAAAACTGTGGATCCGCAGAAGGCCCGTCAGCGCCTGCTGGACGTTATTGCCGCCACCATCACCGTGCTGGGGATCGCGCCTAACAAGCTGGTGCTGAAGACCCGCGAGCGGCAGAAAGGCAAGAACCAGTACCAGAAGATGAACGAAAAGGGCGAATTTATGGAGGTGAGCGAATACAACGCTCGCCTGTGGGTCAACCTGACCGACTACCTGGATACCGGCCTGTTCCTCGATCACCGTATCGCCCGGCGGATGCTCGGCCAGATGAGCAAAGGCAAAGATTTCCTTAACCTCTTCTCCTACACCGGCAGCGCCAGCGTGCATGCGGGGCTGGGCGGGGCGGCATCCACCACTACCGTCGATATGTCACGCACCTATCTGGAGTGGGCGGAACGCAACCTGCGCCTGAACGGTCTCACCGGCCGTCAGCATCGCCTGATGCAGGCCGATGTTATGGGCTGGCTGCGGGATACCGACGAGCAGTTCGACCTGATCTTTATCGATCCGCCGACCTTCTCCAACTCCAAACGCATGGAAGAGGCGTTTGACGTTCAGCGCGATCACCTGAGCCTGATGAAAGACTTAAAACGGATGCTGCGTAAAGGCGGCACGATTATGTTCTCAAACAACAAACGCGGTTTCCGTATGGACCACGACGGGCTGGCTGAGCTGGGGCTGAAAGCACAAGATATTACCCAAAAAACGCAGTCGCAGGATTTCGCCCGCAACCGTCAGATCCATAACTGCTGGCTGATTACCGCAGCCTGAGAGGAATAGAACAAGATGTCATTAATTAGTATGCACGGTGCCTGGCTGTCGTTCAGCGACTCGCCGCTTCTGGACAACGCCGAGCTTCACATCGAAGACAACGAGCGTGTCTGCCTGGTGGGACGTAACGGTGCCGGTAAATCGACCCTGATGAAGATCCTCAACCGTGAGCAGGGTCTGGACGATGGTCGCATCGTCTATGAGCAGGATCTGGTTGTGGCGCGCCTGCAGCAGGATCCACCGCGTAACGTCGCTGGCAGCGTCTACGATTTTGTTGCCGAAGGGATCTCAGAGCAGGCGGAGTACCTCAAGGGTTACCATGAGATCTCCCATCTGGTGATGACCGATCCAAGCGAGAAGAACCTCAACGAGATGGCGCGCCTGCAGGAGCTGCTGGATCACTACGGCCTCTGGCAGATGGAGAACCGCATCAACGAGGTGCTGGCTCAGCTGGGACTGGAAGCCGATATGGCGCTGGCTTCGCTCTCCGGCGGCTGGCTGCGTAAGGCGGCGCTGGGGCGTGCGCTGGTGAGCAACCCGCGGGTGCTGCTGCTGGACGAACCGACCAACCACCTGGATATCGAAACCATCGACTGGCTGGAAGGGTTCCTGAAGACCTTTAACGGGACCATCATCTTCATCTCCCACGACCGTTCGTTTATCCGTAACATGGCGACGCGCATTGTCGATCTCGATCGCGGCAAGCTGGTCACCTATCCGGGTAACTACGATCAGTACCTGCTGGAGAAAGAGGAGGCGCTGCGGGTCGAAGAGCTGCAGAACGCTGAGTTTGACCGCAAGCTGGCCCAGGAAGAGGTGTGGATCCGCCAGGGCATCAAAGCGCGCCGGACCCGTAACGAAGGGCGCGTCCGCGCCCTGAAGGCGATGCGTCGCGAGCGCAGCGAACGCCGGGAGGTGATGGGCAGCGCGAAAATGCAGGTTGAAGAGGCCGCCCGCTCCGGCAAAATCGTTATTGAGATGGAGAACGTGCACTACGGCGTGGACGGCAAAAAGCTGGTCACCGATTTCTCCGCCCAGGTCCAGCGCGGGGATAAGATCGCAATGATTGGCCCGAACGGCTGCGGGAAAACCACGCTGCTGAAGCTGATGCTTGGCCAGTTACAGACCGACAGCGGACGCATTCACGTCGGTACCAAGCTGGAAGTGGCCTACTTTGACCAGCACCGCGCGGAGCTGGATCCGGATCGGACGGTAATGGATAACCTCGCCGAGGGCAAGCAAGAGGTGATGGTCAACGGTAAGCCGCGCCACGTGCTGGGCTATCTGCAGGACTTCCTGTTCCACCCGAAACGGGCGATGACCCCGGTACGGGCGCTCTCCGGCGGGGAGCGTAACCGTCTGCTGCTGGCACGCCTGTTCCTGAAGCCCAGCAACCTGATGATCCTCGATGAACCGACCAACGACCTCGACGTGGAGACCCTCGAGCTGCTGGAGGAGCTGATTGATGGCTACCAGGGCACGGTTCTGCTGGTGAGCCACGATCGTCAATTCGTCGATAACACCGTGACCGAGTGCTGGATTTTCGAAGGCCAGGGTCGAATTGGCCGCTACGTGGGGGGCTACCAGGATGCGCGGGGCCAACAGGCCGCTTCGCAGGCGCAAAAACAGTCCGTTACTAAAAAGGTGACCGACGCCCCGGCGGCAAAAGCAGAAACTGTCAAACGCGGCGGGAGCAAACTAAGCTATAACCTGCAGCGGGAACTTGAGCAGCTTCCTCAACGGCTTGAAGAACTGGAGGCAAACCTCACCGCGCTGCAGGCGCAGGTTGCCGACGAGGCCTTTTTCAGCCAGCCCCACGAGCAGACGCAAAAGGTGTTAGACGAGATGGCCGCCGCTGAACAGGCGCTGGAAGAGGCCTTTGAGCGGTGGGAGCATCTTGAGGCGCTTAAAAACGCGACGTAATCCTGGGAGTGCGCATGTGCGAACAACATCATGAGGCCCGGCACATTTTGTGTTCGCAGTGCGACCTGCTGGTGGCGCTGCCGCCGCTGGCGCACGGGCATAAGGCAACCTGCCCGCGCTGCGGGCATACGCTGACCACCCGCTGGGATGCCCCCCGGCAGCGCCCGCTGGCCTACTCGGTAGTGGCGCTGTTTATGCTGGCGCTGGCTAACCTCTTCCCCTTTGTCTACATGAAGGTGGCAGGGGTCACCAGTGAAGTGACGCTGATGGAGATCCCCGGCGTCATGTTCTCTGAGGATTATGCCAGCCTCGGCACCTTCTTCTTACTCTTTGTCCAGTTTGTGCCGGCATTCTGCCTGGTAACCATCATCCTGCTGGTGAACCAGGTCCCGCTGCCGGATCGTCTGAAGCGTGCGCTGGCCCGCATCTTTTTCATGCTGAAAAACTGGGGAATGGCGGAGATTTTCCTTGCCGGGGTGCTGGTCAGCTTTGTCAAGCTGATAGCCTATGGCGATATCGGGGTTGGCAGCAGCTTTATCCCCTGGTGTCTCTTCTGCATTTTGCATCTGCGCGCCTTTCAGTGCGTCGATAAACGCTGGCTGTGGGACGACATTGCCCCTGCGCCAGCGCTTGCCCAGCCGCTGCGGATCGGCGTGCCGGGCATTCGCCAGGGGCTGCGCTCCTGCGCCTCCTGCACGGCAGTGCTGCCCATCAACCAGACGGTATGCCCACGCTGTCACAGCCGCGGCCACGCCCGGCGCAGGAACAGCATCCAGCTAACCATGGCGCTGCTGGTCACCTCCATCATGCTCTACCTGCCAGCCAATATTCTTCCCATCATGATCACCGATCTGCTGGGGGATAAGATGCCCTCGACTATTCTGGCGGGGGTGATCCTACTCTGGAGCGAAGGCTCTTATCCGGTGGCGCTGGTGATCTTTATCGCCAGTATCATGGTGCCGACGCTGAAGATGATCGCTATCGCCTGGCTCTGTTGGGATGCAAAAGGGCATGGCAAGCGCGACAGCGAGCGCATGCACCTGATTTATGAGGTGGTCGAATTTGTTGGCCGCTGGTCGATGATCGACGTCTTTGTCATCGCCGTACTCTCTGCCCTGGTACGCATGGGCGGATTAATGAATATTTACCCCGCAATGGGCGCGCTGATGTTTGCGCTGGTTGTCATCATGACGATGATTGCGGCTATGACTTTCGATCCGCGCCTGTCGTGGGATCGTGAGCCAGAATCAAGCCAGAAGGAGTCGTAAAGCATGGAGACCAAAGGTGGGGAAGCCAACGTGCAGAAGGTGAAAAACTGGTCGCCGGTGTGGATCTTCCCAATTATCACGGCGCTGATCGGGGCCTGGATCCTCTTTTATCACTATAGCCACCAGGGGCCGGAGGTGACGCTGATCACCACCAATGCTGAAGGTATTGAGGCGGGTAAAACCACCATCAAAAGCCGCAGCATTGACGTCGGTGTGGTGGAGTCGGCCACGTTAACCGACGATCTGAGCCACGTTGAGATCAAGGCGCGGCTGAATGCTGACATGCAGAAGCTGCTGCACGGCGACACGGTGTTTTGGGTAGTGAAACCGCAGGTCGGTAGAGAGGGGATCAGCGGGCTGGGGACGCTGCTCTCCGGGGCCTATATTGAGCTGCAGCCTGGGACCAAAGGCGGCGTGCGTGACGACTATCAGCTGCTGGATTCGCCGCCGCTGGCGCCGCCGGATGCGAAAGGGATTCGTGTAGTGCTCGACAGTAAAAAAGCGGGCCAGCTGACGCCGGGGGATCCGGTACTTTTCCGTGGCTATCGCGTCGGCTCGGTAGAGACCAGCGTGTTCGATCCGCAGAAACGCACCATGAGCTACCAGCTCTTTATCAACGCGCCTAACGATCGGCTGGTCACCAGCAACGTCCGCTTCTGGAAAGACAGCGGCATCGCCGTCGATCTCACCTCGGCAGGCATGCGCGTGGAGATGGGAGCGTTAACCACCCTGTTTGGCGGTGGCGTCAGCTTTGACGTACCGGACGGCATCGACTTAGGCCAGCCGGTAGCTGAAAAGACCGAGTTCGATCTCTACGACAACCAGCGCAGCATTCAGGAGTCGCTCTATACCGAGCACAAAGATTTCCTGATGTTCTTCAAAGACTCGATTCGCGGCCTGCAGCCGGGCGCGCCGGTGGAGTTCCGCGGCATGCGCCTTGGCACCGTCGGCCAGGTGCCGTTCTTTATGCCGGGCCTGCGTCAGGCGTTGAACGAGGACTATCGCATTCCGGTGCTGATCCGCATTGAACCCGAGCGGCTGAAAAGCCAGATGGGAGAAAGCCCGGATGTGCTGACTAACCTGCCTCAGCTGCTGGAGCGCGGTCTGCGCGGCTCGCTGAAAACCGGCAACCTGGTGACCGGCGCGCTCTATGTCGATCTGGATTTCGTCTCGAAACCGCCGCCGATTACTGGTATCCGCGAGTTTGGCGGCTACGGTATTATTCCTACGGTAAGCAGCGGGCTGGCGCAGATCCAGCAGCGCCTGATGGATACGCTGGACAAGATCAACAATCTGCCGCTGAACCCGATGCTTGAGCAGGCGACCGGCACGCTCGCCGAGAGCCAGCGCACCATGCGTCGTCTGCAAACCACGCTGGATAACCTGAACAAGCTGACCGCCAGCCAGTCGGTACAGAATCTGCCGCAGGACATGCAGAAGACGCTGCGCGAGCTGAACCGCAGCATGCAGGGCTTCCAGCCGGGATCGGCGGCCTATAACAAGATGGTGGCGGATATGCAGCGCCTGGATCAGGTTCTGCGCGAGCTGCAGCCGGTGCTGCAAACCCTTAACCAGAAGAGCAACGCCCTGGTCTTTGAGGCGAAGGGCAAGAAAGATCCTGAGCCGAAGGGGGCAAAACAGTGAAAAAAGGGATAATCGCTTTAGCGGTGCTGCTGCTCAGCGCCTGTAGCAGCAGCGAGGAGACTCGCTACTATCAGCTGCCAGACAACCCACGGCCGGTAGCTGCGTCGCAGAGCACGATGGCCGCCAGCCCCGGCCAGGAGCAACGCCAGCTGTGGATTGAGCAGGTTTCGGTGCCGGACTATCTGGCGGGCAACGGCGTGGTCTACCAGACCAGCGACGTGCAGTACGTTATCGCCAGTAACAACCTGTGGGCCAGCCCGCTTGATCAGCAGCTGCGCACCTCGCTGGTGGCAAATCTTAGCCGCAATCTTCCGGGTTGGGTGGTAGCCTCCCAGCCGCTGGGCAGCGAGCAGGATACCCTTAACGTCACCGTGACCGGTTTTCATGGCCGCTATGACGGACGCGTGATTGTCAGCGGCGAGTGGCTGCTTAACCATCAGGGTACGTTGATCAAGCGTCCGTTCCATGTGGAGATGACGCAGTCGCAGGATGGCTATGATGCGATGGTGAAGGTGCTTGGCGAGGCGTGGGCGCAGCAGGCCAGCAATATTGCCCGGGAGATAAATCGCCTACCTTAACCTGCAACTAATCCTAAAAAAGCCACGCTTTCGTTTACGGTAGCGTGGCTTTTTTTATGCTACAGGGAGGGGTAAAACCTGTGCCTGCTCACATTTTTTGTACAAACGAAACTTTGTATATCTCACATTTATGACATTGGTATGAATTTTGTGCATTGACTGCGCGTGGCGATCGCGCTATTTGTTAGACGTGGTTGCACGCTTTGTAGCCACTGTTTTCTTTTCCACCAGACTCAAATAATGAGGGAAACGAGGCATGAAGAGACAAAAACGAGATCGCCTGGAACGGGCACATCAACGTGGTTACCAGGCCGGCATTGCCGGACGCTCAAAAGAGTTGTGTCCTTATCAGACGCTGAATCAGAGATCGTACTGGCTTGGAGGCTGGCGAGAAGCCATGGAGGATAGGGTAGTTATCGCCTGATTCTGTCTCTTTAAAAGAAACCTCCGCCTTGCGGAGGTTTCGCCTGTCAGGGGGATCAGAACGCAGAGGTGTCCTTGAACAGACCCACTTTCAGATCGGTTGCGGTGTAGATCTGACGACCGTCAACCAGCACTTCACCATCCGCAATGCCCATGATCAGCTTACGGTTGATAACGCGCTTGAAGTGAATGCGGTAGGTAACTTTGTTCGCATTCGGTAAAATCTGACCAGCCAGTTTCACTTCGCCCACGCCGAGCGCGCGACCTTTACCTTCGCCGCCAAGCCAGCCGAGGTAAAAGCCAACCAGCTGCCACATAGCATCGAGGCCCAGGCAGCCAGGCATTACCGGATCGCCAATGAAGTGGCAACCGAAGAACCACAGATCCGGGTTGATATCCAGTTCTGCTTCAACATAGCCTTTATCGAAATTGCCGCCCGTCTCGCTCATTGTGATCACACGATCCATCATCAGCATGTTTCCTGCCGGCAACGGTGGACCGTTTTCGCCAAACAGTTCACCACGACCAGAGGCAATGAGGTCTTCTTTCGTATAAGAGGTTTTGCGTTTATCTACCATGTTCTCAGTAAGCCTTATTTTAGTGAAGCACGCAGGATAGCTAACACGTGTACGCTGAACAACTCCGATCAGTTGGCTGAAAACCAGCTGAGCCAGCGCAGCGGCCACGGGTAACGATGACGCGCTTCCTGCTGCGTCGCCAGCGTAATACGTTCCTGAATGGTCTGGATCAGGGTGGTTTGCCCTTCGCCTTCCCACACCAGGTCTGTCAGTAAGGGTAGTGCATCGGCCACGTCATCAATGGCCCAGATAGAAAATTGTTCTGCCTGCACCGCGTCCAGCAGATCCTGATGCAGACAGAGGTGACGCACGTTAGCGGCAGGAACAATCACCCCCTGCTTGCCAGTCAGGCCCCGATGCTGGCAAATCGCAAAAAAGCCTTCGATCTTCTCATTCAGGCCGCCCACCGGCTGCGCCCGACCAAACTGATCCACCGAGCCGGTAATGGCGATATGCTGATGCAACGGGACATCGGCCAGGGCGCTGATTAGCGCGCACAGCTCGGCCATCGAGGCGCTGTCGCCATCTACTTCGCTGTAGGATTGCTCAAAGGTCAGCGACGCGGTGAAGGGCATCTGCTGCTCCAGCTCCAGCTCGGCCATCAGGAAGGATTGCATGATCATCATGCCCTTCGCGTGGATGTTGCCTCCCAGCTCGGCTTTTCGCTCGATGTCGTGAAACTCACCGTCGCCGATGTGCACCACGCAGCTAATGCGTGACGGCTCGCCATAGGGGCGGGGGTGGCCAGGAAACTCAACTACCGACAGGGCGTTAATCTGCCCAACGCGCTCACCTTCGGTCTCAATCAGGATCTGCTCAAGGAGGATCTCATCCAGCATACGCTCCGGCAGATAGCCTTCACGCCACTCGCGCTGGGTTAACATGGTCCGCAGCTGCTCGGCATCGAAGGTGCTCTCTTCGGTAAAGGCGGAGACTTCACGCAGCTGGCGGGCCAGCCACAGCGGGCAAAGAGGGAGCGTCTCCTGATCGTCGGTATAGCGTACTGCGGCACGGATCAGCACCGGCCAGGCATCCGCAGCAGGTACAGGCAATCCGGCCTGTCCGGCGTTCAGGATCACCCACTGACGCCAGGTGGCAAGATCGTCCGCATCGGTAATCTGAATAGTCTCTTCATACTCGCTGTAGATGGACTGGGCAGCCAGGTCCGGCTCCATCTCCTGGAAATCTGCCAGCGACTCGCGCTCGCCCACCAGGATAACCTTCAGCGTGAGCGGCATAGCGGGCACGCTAACGGGCAGGGGACGGGACTCGTCAAAGGAGACCCAGTCAAAACGCTGACGGGTGACTATCGACTTCAGACGCATCCAGAGCAGCGGCTGGCTCAGCAGGGTGCGCAGGGAGACGACCAGTATGCCGCCGTTGGCCTGGTGCACCAGCCCTGGCTCAAGGGCGATCTCGTTATTGAACTGACGCAGGCAGCCAAAGAGCTGCTCGGCCTCTACCCAGTCGGCAACCACCACCTCACTCTGTCCGGCAAAGTTCGCCTCTCTACTGGCGGCCGGCTTAACGCTCACCGAGCGGCCAGCGACGCTGTACTCAACGCCCACCACCGGCGACGTCGCGGGCTGAAGTTCACGGGCGGCGGCGGCGATCAGGGCCAGATACTCCGGCTCCTCCGGCGCTTTAGCCAGTAAAAAGCGTGATGATGCAGACGGATGAAGCAGCTGCTCCAGCGCGTATTGCAAACGAGGTTGCGTGTCACCAAGAGAAAGCTCAGACTCAAGGTCAACGTCAGACGGTGTAAGCACCTCCTGATAGCTATCGGTATCAGGAACAAGGTCTTGCCAGGCTAGTTTAGTAATGGTCAATGTTGAGGTTTTATCGTCAGCTGTAAAGGGCGAAATTATAGCGTAAGCGGCAATTCAGCACACGCGGAATAGATGCTTTTACCGCTAACCCGCTACCGCTTAGCTCACAGGATGTGATTTCTTTTCAGCAGATTGGCAAAAAACTGATATTCTGAACTAAGTTACACGGTAACACTGAGATCGCAATGAAATATCAACAACTGGAAAATCTTGAAAGCGGCTGGAAATGGAAGTACCTGGTGAAAAAGCACCGTGAAGGTGAACTCATCACGCGCTACTTAGAAACCAGTGCGGCTAAAGAGGCTGTCGATTTATTGCTGAAGCTCGAATACGAACCGGTTCGCGTAAACGACTGGATTGCGCAGCACATGAATGCCGCGTTAATGAACCGCATGAAGCAAACCATCCGCGCCCGGCGTAAGCGGCACTTCAATGCCGAGCACCAGCACACGCGTAAAAAATCTATCGATCTGGAGTTTATGGTCTGGCAGCGTCTGGCGGGACTTGCCCAGCGGCGGGGTAAAACCCTGTCAGAAACTATCGTGCAGCTGATTGAAGATGCCGAGCACAAAGAGAAGTATGCCAGCCAGATGAGCACTCTCAAGCAGGATCTGCAGGCGCTGCTGGGCAAAGAGTAACGCCCTGTTCAGTAAATCGCAGGCAATAAAAAACCCCGCATGGCGGGGTTTTTTTATAGGACGTGAACTTAAGCCTGCGGCTGAGTCACAACGTCTTTGATACCTTTAACTTCGATCTCTACGCGACGATCCGGTGCCAGGCAGTCGATCAGTGCAGCGCGAGCTTTCACGTTGTCACAGGTGTTGCCGGTAACCGGGTTAGACTCGCCCATACCACGTGCGGAGATCTTGTTGGACGGAATACCTTTAGAGATCAGGTAGTCAACAACAGACTGAGCACGTTTCTCGGACAGACCCTGGTTGTAAGCGTCAGAACCGATACGGTCGGTGAAGCCCAGAACAACAACGGAACCGTCTTTCGGATCCAGGTTGCTCAGCTGGGTGTACATCTGATCCAGAGCCTGCTGGCCTTCTGGTTTCAGAGTCGCTTTGTTGAAGTTGAACAGTACGTCAGACTTCAGAGTGAAGTGCTTGGTAGAAACCTGCGGAGCCGGAGCCGGAGCCGGTGCAACAACCGGAGCTACGTCTTCCTGCTGGCCGAAGCGGTAGGAAACACCTACGCTCAGCATACCGTTGTCCTGACGGGTGCCCAGAGTTTTAGCATCGCCAATGTTGTTAACCCACTGGTATTCCAGACGGGTAGCGATGTCGCGGGTCATTGCCCACTCTACGCCACCAGCGAATACTGGGGAAACACCGGTATCGTGGTCTTTGAAGGATGCGCCAGTGCCAGGAGCCTGAGCTTTAGCATCTGCACGCCATACCATACCACCCAGGCGGGTGTAGATATCAACGTCGTCAGTGATTGGGTAGCCCAGTTTAGCGGTCAGCTGAACGCCCTGAGATTTGAAAGCACCGTTTACGTTGTCGCCTTTGTACGGCTCACGACCTAACCAGTCATAGCCCAGTTCGAAACCAACGTACGGGTTAACCTGGTAGCCGCCGTATGCGCCAGCGCCCAGCTGGTCTTCACGGGTCGGGCCATTGTTGTCAATGAAGCCGTTGTCGTGGTACTGGGACCAGCCCAGTTTAGCACCAGTGTACCAGGTATTATCTTTCGGAGCGGCCTGCGCTACGGTAGCGAAGCCAGCCAGTGCCACTGCAATCGCGATAGCTGTCTTTTTCATTTTTGCGCCTCGTTATCATCCAAAAATCGCCATGAATTTCTCGCCAGAGAAAACACGGTTAAATCCTTCACCGGGGGCATTGCTCAATATTAACTCTACCGATATCTTCGGCTTATGCCGAGCACCCCTGGCGATGTAAAGTCTACAACGTAGTTGGAAACTTACAAGTGTGAACTCCGTCAGGCATATGAAAAAAAAAGAGTTGTAGACACAATATTTAACATTTATGACGATAAATTCGCCATCGCAATATCGCAGTTACCGCGCCAGACAAGCTTCGCAAGAGAATTTAGCTTAATGACCAAGGGCCTGGAATCGGCACAAAATAGATCCCAGGAATTATCTTAATTTTACTTAATGAAACAAATTCGAGTGAATTTTTAAGCCCGATGACTGTCCTGAAGCCTGAGGATCGAAACGAACCGGCCGCATAATAAAGCCCATTGCATTCCCTTCCTGGGCCGCAGCAGCGAGGCGGCGATGCTCATCTTCCGACAGCGCCTGCGCATGCCAGCCGATCACCACGCTGTAGTTCCCCGTCTTTAATGCTTTGATCATCGAGTCCAGCGTACTTTCAGGCGAAAGCTGGCTAATATGCATCAGCTTGCTGAGGGGCAGACCAGCAGACCGTACCCACGCACGGCTCAATTTTTGCTGCGGCGTCAGCCAGAGCTGCCAGCGGGACTGCTGACTAAGCTGCTGTAAAAGAGGCAACAGCAGCAGCTGCGTCATCATCGGCTGGTCTTCACGGTAGACCACCTCACTGATAAGACCGGTCGCTGTCACCGGAGCATTAACCTGCGCGCGGCTGCCTGCGAAAGAAGCGTATTGAGATGAGCGATTAGCAAAGCCTGAAGCGTACATAGTCATTCCAGCCCTGAGAGTTACTGTATATCTATACAGTACCCCCTAAGCGTTTAAAGATCAACCTCATTTTCTGAAAGCATCTCGCAAATATGGTTTGAATGTACGACGAGATGAAAAATCACCTTGCTGATGTCGGACAACTTGCCTATGTTCCTTTTTAACGGATGGCTTAAGAAATAAAAGATATTTTACGCCTTGATTTTAAAGGAATAAGTATGAAAAACGTATCGTATCAAAGGATCTATCAATCTCGGGAATATCTTTCGCCGCTGGGGCCTATTCACCACCGTGCACTTTTTGGTGGCTACAGCCTTGCTATTGAGGATACCGTCTTTGCAATGGTTGCCGAAGGGGCACTCTATCTGCGCGCTTGTGAGGAGAGCGCATCCTACTGTGTCAACACTCAGGCACCTTTCCTGACCTTTGTGAAGCGGGGCAGGCCGGTGCTGCTCAACTACTACCGGGTCGATGACAGCCTGTGGCACGATCGCGAAACGCTGCTGACGCTCGGCCACTACTCCCTGGCGGCGGCCCGGCGCGAAAAGGTCGCAAGATATGCACAAAAGCGCCTTCGGGATCTGCCCAACCTGAACTTTCAGCTCGAGACGCTGCTGTGGGAAGCTGGCGTTAAGGATGAGCACAGCCTGAAACAGCTGGGGGCGAAAGCGTGCTGGCTCAGATTAAAAGAGCGCAGCCCGCTGCTGAGTATTAAAGTGCTGTTTGCCCTGGAAGGGGCCATTGCTGGCCTGCACGAGGCGGCGCTCCCGGCAGATACGCGCCGGGAGCTGACCGTCTGGTTTAAAGAGCTGGAGGCAGAGAGCAGTGTCAATCAGCGGGGAACCTGATGCTGCAGCTGGCAGATCTCCGGCAGTAACCCAATCAGCAGGCCTATCTGCTGCAGAACCAGCGGGGCTTTGCTTTTAGGATCGGGTTCAAGCTGGCGGATCCGCTCGGAGAGTGCCGCAAGCTGCTGCCCAACACGAGCTTCATCGGCAGGCTGATGGTGCAGGGCGTCATCGACGTAGCAGACGGCGTCATCCAGCAGCTGTAAAATCTCTGGCTGCTGGAGCTGCTCCCGGTGCGCCCCTAGCGTAGAGATATAGCTGGTAAAGGTGTGGTTCAGGCAGAGCAGGCGAAAAGCGACGTCCCGCATCTCCGGAGTGGCGTCCGGCTCGGTGGACATGTTCGACACCAGCGACGCCAGCTCCGCATCGCCATTGTGGGCGTAGCGCCGGGCAATACGGTACGCCAGACGGTTATCGCGCCCCTGGTGGTACTGCTCCAGAATGGCATCCAGATAGCGACAGTTGGCCGCCAGCGCACGCTCCAGCACCCGTGGGAGGTTACGAAAGCGCCAGTCCGGCCAGATGAAGCTCACTGCCGCCCAGGCGATGGCGCAGCCGATAAGCGTATCGATAATACGCGGGATCGCTACCTCAAAGCCCTCACCGAGCAGGTTGAAGCAGAGCAGCACCAGCAGGGTAATGAACATCGTAGCATGGGCGTACTGCACGTTGCGGAAGGCGAAGAAGAGCACCCCGGCGATGACAATCAGCACCAGCTGTCCCTCCAGCGAAGGGACAAAAAGCAGCACCGGCAGCCCCACCGCCACGCCGACCAGCGTGCCGATGATACGCAGCGTCAGCCGGTGACGGGTTGCGTTATAGTTCGGCTGGCAGACAAACAGGCTGGTCAGCAGGATCCAGTAGCCGTGCTGTAACCCGGTCAGCTGAATAAAGGCGTAGCCCAGGCAGAGCACTACCGACATGCGTACCGCATGGCGAAACAGGGCCGATTCTGGCGTCAGGTTGCGCTTCAGACGCTGCCAGATATCGTCCAGGCCGGTCAGGCTGTCATCGGCAAGTTCATTTTCGGTACTCTGCGGCTGCTGCATAAGCGCCTGTTCAGATTCGATGGTCGCCAGCTGGGCGTCAATAGCCCGAAGGTTATCCCGCACAAAGCTCAGCGCCTCGATATAGTCGGTAGAAATACCCTGGACGCGAGCATGCTCAAGCGCTGCGTCAAGATGAGCAAAGGCACGTTCAAATTGCGGGTCGTGCTGATACGGCTCGCGCAGCAGAATAGCCCGGGAGAGCCGGGCGCAGGCCTGCGCCTGCATCGAGAGCATCCGCTGAAAGCGAAACATCAGGGCGCTATGACGAAAGCGCTCGCGCAGGGCGTGGTATTGAATATGCGACGAGCTGGCGCGCTCGTGGATATCCTGGGCGACGAAATAGTAGTGCAGCGTGCGCCGGGTGCCGCGCTGGCCGCGATCCCCCCGCAGCCTCGTCAGCAGCGAGGCCTTGGTCTGGTTGAGCGTGGTTACCAGCTGGCCATTGGCCTGGGCCAGATCGTAGAGCGGGGCCTCGCTCTCACTCTCATCATCATAATCCGGATCGAAAAGGCGTGATTTCTGCTCCAGATAGTTCGCCAGCTGGGCGTAGCAGCGGGAGAGGTTGTCCTGGAGAGGGCGCACCGGAAACACCAGATGCCCCACTAGCGTGAGCAGGCTGAACCACACCGCCCCCGCCAGCAGCAGCAGCGGCTGCTGATACCACTGGTCAAAGAGCGAGATCCCCAGCATGGTGTAGATAGCGATCAGCAGTGCGCCAAAGGCGATGGTGGCATAGCGCTGCCCGAGGCCGCCCAGCAGGATAAACCCGCAGGTAGAGACGATAAGCCCGAGGGCAAACAGCCACGGCCAGGGAAAGAGCAGCTCCACCGAGGCCGAAGCGATAAAGAACGAGACCAGGGTGATAACCAGGTTGCGCAGCCGCCCGGTTAGCCTATCGTCGAGATCGGCCAGCGCGGCGGCCACCACGCCCAGGGTCAGCGGGATCGTGAGCTTCACCTCACCCAGCCACCAGGGCAGGGCAACCGTACCGCTCAGGGCGATAAAAATCCTGACGTTATAGAGCCAGGCACTGTTCCATGTGTAACGGCGAAGCAGGGGGCTTAACATGAGCTACGCATCCTTTCTGGTTAAAACCGCGCCCGGGCGTTGGCTTCGCGGGCGGCCTGCGCCGTCTCAACCGACACGACCCGCCGTCCAACCGGCCACAGGGCAATGGCGGCAATTTTAAAGTTAGCGATGCCCACCGGAATGCCGATGATGGTCAGGCACTGGGCGATCCCGGCCAGGATATGCATCACACACAGCCACCAGCCGAAGAGCACCAGCCAGAAAATATTCAGCAGCGTGCCGCCGGTGTTCAACAATACGTTACGGCGGGACGGATCAAGTTCATCAACGTGGACCGCCTCGTTGCCGTAAGGCACCAGCGACAGTTTGGTAATCTCCCAGCATGATCGGGTCAGCGGCAGCGTAAAGATGAAGATGATGCTCAGCAGCGTTGCCACAATCCAGGCCAGCGTCGTAGCAAAGCCGCCCAGGAAGAAGTTAAGAATATTCAGTACAGTACGCATAGATCCTCGATGTTATCTGCCATGTGAGAAAGGCCCGCTAAGTGTAACGTCTTTTTACGCTGGAGCGTAAATTCTCTGGCGGGTACACTGACGGCAACGTTATGACCAGAGAAACGGCACATCATGGAACTGAAAGCGACTTCACTCGGAAAACGTCTGGCCCAACACCCCTACGACCGGGCGATCATGCTTCACGCAGGCATAAAGGTGTCCGGCGATCGCCATGAGTACCTCATTCCCTATAATCAACTTTTGGCCATTGTCTGCAAGCGTGGACTGGTCTGGGGTGAGCTGGAGTTTGTGCTGGTCGATGACAAAGTGGTGCGCCTGCACGGTACCGAGTGGGCGCAGACCCAGCAGTTCTGGCAGCATCTCAATGCCCACTGGCAGGCATGGAGCAACCAGATGAGCGAGGTGGCCGCAGGCGTATTGCAGGAGACGGTAGAGACCCTCTCCAGCGGCATGAAGGCCAGCCGATGGCTCACCCGCCAGCAGACCACGGGCCTGCAGGATCGGATCCGTAGTGCCTTTGCGGCGCTGCCGCTGCCGCTGGCCCGTCTCGACGAGTTCGATAACTGCCGCGAGGCGTGGCGGCAGTGTCAGAGCTGGCTGGTGGATGTGGAGGCCAGCCGGGCAGCGCATAACCGGGAGTACACCCGCAAAATGCTGGTTCAGTACGCGCCGTTTTTTGCCAGCGTCGAATCCTCACCGCTCAATCCGGCCCAGGCGGAGGCGGTGGTGAACGGCGAGCAGTCGCTGCTGGTGCTGGCGGGGGCGGGCAGCGGCAAGACCTCGGTGCTGGTGGCTCGTGCGGGCTGGCTATTGATGCGCGGTGAAGCCGCAGCCGATCAGATCCTGCTTCTGGCCTTTGGCCGGAAAGCGGCTGATGAGATGGACGATCGTATCCGCGAACGGCTTAACACCGATGAGATTGCCGCTCAAACCTTCCATGCCCTGGCGCTCGCCATCATTCAGCACGGCAGCAAAAAGGTGCCCACCGTCAGCGCGCTGGAGAACGATACCGACGCCCGTCAGACCCTGTTTATCGAGGCCTGGCAGCAGCAGTGCAGCGAGAAAAAAGCCCAAGCGAAGGGTTGGCGGCAGTGGCTGGAGGAGGAGCTGGCGTGGGAGGTGCCCGAGGGCAACTTCTGGGACGATAAGGCCCTACAGCGTCGCCTTGCCGCACGGCTCGATCGCTGGGTCAGCCTGATGCGCATGCACGGCGGTGCACAGGCGGAGATGATCGCCAGCGCGCCGGAGGAGGTGCGTAACCTGTTCTCAAAGCGGGTAAAGCTGATGGCTCCGCTGCTCAAGGCGTGGAAAACGGCGCTCAAGGCGGAAAACGCCGTCGATTTCTCTGGCCTGATCCACCAGGCAATCAATATTCTGGAGAAGGGACGCTTTATTAGTCCCTGGAAGCATATTCTGGTGGATGAGTTTCAGGATATCTCTCCCCAGCGTGCGGCGCTGCTGGCGGCGCTGCGCAAGCAGAACTCAAACACCACGCTCTTTGCCGTTGGCGATGACTGGCAGGCGATCTATCGCTTCAGCGGGGCGCAGCTCTCCCTGACCACCGCGTTTCATCACTACTTTGGCGAGGGCGAAAGCTGCGTGCTGGATACCACCTACCGCTTTACCCACCGTATCGGCGACGTAGCCAACCGCTTTATCCAGCAGAACCCGCACCAGCTCAGAAAGCCGCTCAATAGCCTGGCGGCAGGGGATAAGAACGCCGTGACGCTGCTGGCCGAGGATCGGCTCGATGCTCTGCTCGATAAGCTCAGCGGTTACGCAAAGCCAGACGAGCGGATCCTGCTGCTGGCGCGTTACCACTATCTGAAGCCGGCGGTGCTGGAGAAGGCCGCGACCCGCTGGCCTGAATTAACCCTCGACTTTATGACCATTCACGCCAGTAAAGGGCAGCAGGCAGACTATGTCATTGTGCTGGGGCTGCAGGAGGGTAAGGAGGGCTTTCCGGCCCCGGCGCGGGAGTCGATTATGGAGCAGGCGCTGCTGCCCGCGGCAGAGGATTACCCTGACGCCGAGGAGCGCCGTCTGCTCTACGTGGCGCTAACCCGCGCCCGCAAGCGCGTCTGGCTGCTGTTCAGTAAAGAGGCGCCTTCGCCGTTTGTGGAAGATTTAAAAGAGTTAGGCGTAACGGTAGTGCGCAAACCATAGCATGACGTTCTGTAGGCCGGGTAAGCGTAAGCGCCACCCGGCAACAGATTATTTCAGGCGCTCTGCCAGGTAACGTTTGTAGTCCGGGATCTGAATATCAAAGCTTTCGCCGAAGTGCGCCGACTCAATGATAAAGTCGGCGGTAGAGACGTTGGTCGCCACCGGAATATTCCATACCGTGGCCAGGCGCAGCAGGGCCTTTACGTCCGGATCGTGCGGCACGGCGTTGAGCGGATCCCAGAAGAAGATCAGCACGTCAATTTTGCTCTCAGAGATTAACGCACCCACCTGCTGGTCGCCGCCCATCGGCCCGCTCAGCATGGCGTTGACCGGCAGGCCAGTTGCGCGCTGGATCAGGTTACCCGTTGTGCCAGTGGCATACAGCTCGTGCTGGGCCAGCAGGGCGTGATGGCGCTCCACCCAGTTCATCAGCATTGTTTTGCAGTGATCGTGAGCCACCAGCGCAATATGTTTCCGCGCCGGAAGCGTACGTGTCGTCAGTTCCATAATCCGTTTCCATTATTGAATTTTGCTACAGATTACTGGAAGCGTTTGATGCTGCAAGAGAAAGGCGTAAAAAAAGCGCGGCGGGAAAAGGGAATGTGATTTAACGCACTGTCATGAGGGGGGCTGCAGTTTTACCCACTCCATAAAGCGGCTGCGGGTTTGCGGATCGGCCTGCTGATACCAGTACTTCAGCCGCTGCTCGGTCAGATCCTGCGATGGCGGCACGTCCAGCTCCGATACGCTTGAGAGCAGTGTACTGTCATCCGCCATTTTATTAGCGAACTGCGGCAGCGAAGCATGATGCCCCTGTTTGTTATAGCGTTCGGTATCCCGCTCATAGTCGATCCCCTCCGGCGTCTCCGTTACCGGCAGAATATCGACCCTGGCGGGGATAGGCACCGCGTGACCATCCAGCAGCGAAATCTGCGGCGCGGCGTCAAACATCTCGGACTCTCGCTGCGTCTCCAGCCGGGGCAGCGTTACGTTAACCAGATTGATTGAGCGAGTATTGAAGCTGACGATCAGCGGCGGGGAGATCCACATCCGCTGCTCGCGGTTGGTCATACGGATGCTTTTTTCCACACGAAATACCAGCTGATGCGGGCCGTTCTCCAGCTCGATACTCCCCGCGCCGCGCAGCAGCGAGCTGGAGACCTTTTTGCCGTCGAGGATCAGCAGATCGATCTCCGTTGCCAGGCGCAGGGTCGTTGCAAAAGCGGTAACCGGCATTAAGCAGACAATCAGTGCGGTGGCAAAGCCGGCTCTCATAAAATCTCCGCTGTTTTTAAGGGTTAAAAGCGTGTCTGAACATGTCAAAAAGTATGCTTAGTAACATATAGAGTTATGCCTCCCATTACCCTCATGCAGAGGTATGGGATAGATGGTTGTCCGTCCCGGTTTGGCATACACTTGAGAAAAACGCCTGGAGATGATTATGAAAGAGACCGATATTGCTGGCATTCTGAAATCAACCCACACCATTGCGCTGGTGGGCGCAAGCGACAAGCCCGACCGTCCCAGTTACCGGGTAATGAAATACCTGCTTGATCAGGGCTATCACGTGATCCCGGTGTCGCCGAAGGTGGCAGGGAAGACGCTGCTGGGTCAGCAGGGCTACGCGACGCTGGCCGAGATCCCGGAGAAGGTCGATATGGTTGACGTGTTCCGGCAGTCGGAGGCGGCCTGGGGGGTAGCGCAGGAGGCGATCGCCATCGGGGCGCAGACGCTATGGCTACAGCTGGGGGTGATCAACGAGCAGGCTGCGGTACTGGCGCGTGATGCGGGGCTAAATGTGGTGATGGATCGCTGCCCGGCAATTGAGATCCCACGCCTGGGCCTCAGCCGTTAACAGCAGGTCGTTAATAGAACAGACCCCGCTCTGGCGGGGTCTCATCAGTTGCGCAGCCGGGGCGCCTGGAGCTGTTTACGGATAGAGCGCGCCAGCTCATCCATTGAAGGCTGTTCCGGATGTTCATCCTGCACTTCGCTGCTAAGCTGAGCTTCGGCGAGATAGGTGTGCACCGGCTGTCCGTCATCATTTTCCATCACGACGTGATACCACGGGGCGACGCGCAGATCCGGGTTAACGGCCAGCTCGTCAGCTGAGGGTTCATCAAGGGAGTATTCCGGATCGATATCCACCACCACGCCCAAAAACCCTAGCAGGGAGTGGCGCACCTGCTGGCCAATGCCGAATTTGCTGGCAATCATAGTCACCTCCAGGAAACAGTACTTATCCCCAATATGGGGATAAGGTTCCAGAACTCAAGCTACATGACGCGACAGGCAAACCCTTTAAGATACAGTCCTTCCGGGTAGGGAGCGATCACCGGGTGATCTGCGGCCTGACGGAACTGCTCTATAAATTGTACATCACGACCCGCATCTATTGCGGCATCAGCGATGATTTTCTGAAATAAATCGGTGGTCATCAGGCCCGAGCAGGAGAAGGTCAGCAGCACGCCGCCAGGATTCAGCAGCTGGATCGCCAGCATGTTAATGTCCTTATAGCCACGGCAGGCACCCATCAGCTGACTTTTGTTCTCCACGAACTTGGGCGGATCCATCACAATCACGTCGAACTTCTCGCCGTTATCACGATACTTGCGCAGCAGCTTGAAGACGTCATCGCGTACAAACTCCGCTTTGCTCAGATCGAGCTGGTTCAGCTCCACGTTCTGCTTTGCGACGTCCAGCGCTTCCTGGGAGGTATCGACGCTCACGACCTGAGCGCAGCCGCCCATCAGCGCGGAGACGGCAAAGCCACCGGTGTAGGAGAAGCAGTTCAGTACGCGCTTATCCGCAACATACTGGCGGGTTGCCAGACGGCTGTCGCGCTGGTCGAGGTAGTAACCGGTCTTGTGCCCGGCCTGGATATCCACCAGCAGCTTCATGCCGTTCTCTTCAATCGGCAGCAGCGGCGGCGGCAGCTCACCGCTTACCGGCCCCTGGGTCAGCTCCATGCCCTCTTTTTTACGCACCGCGACGTCGCTGCGATCGTAAATTGCGCACTCGGGATAGCGCTCCTGCAGAGCCGCCACCAGCGCCGGACGCTGATACTCTGCGCCTGCGCTCAGCAGCTGCAGCACAAGGAAGTTGCCGAAGCGGTCGATAGTCACGCCGGGCAGGCCGTCAGACTCACCGGCGATCAGACGATAGCTGTCGAGGCCATCGCGCTTCGCCAGCCAGTCGCGCCACTGCTGGGCCTGCGCCAGGCGGCGGCTAAAGAAGGCGATATCCACGCTCTCATTTTTATCAAACGTCCAGACGCGGGCGCGGATCTGCGAGGCAGGGGAGTATGCGCCGCGGGCTAACCATTTTCCCTGATGGTCAACGATATCAACGGTTTCACCGAGGCTGGCCTTGCCCTCCATGCGGGCAACCGCACCGGAGAAGACCCAGGGATGACGGCGCAGCAACGACTTTTCGCGCCCTTTGGCTAACACTAAACGTACGCTCATAATAAATTCTATTGTCTTTATAAAGAAAATGGCCGCCATTTTCCTGGGTTAGAGCAGGAAAAGCAATTCAGCAATCGGTGGGTAAAAAAATGCCAGTACCATCAAGGTACTGGCAAGACAGACAGGCAATGAGAGTTAATACTTTCAGTCTGGTACAGCAAAGCGAAGCGGTATGTAGGGAAAAGTCTGATAGTCGCGGCGGCATACACTACCCTTAGTGAATCAGAGAAGGAGAATCAGCATGACCGATGAGAACAGAACTAACGTAAACGCCTCCTCCTGCATCAAATGCTGGGTTCACGGCAGCGTTCAGGGGGTTGGTTTTCGCTACAGCACCCAGCGTGAGGCGCATCGCCTTGGTTTGACCGGCTACGCCCGTAATATGGATGACGGCAGCGTTGAGGTGTTGGCCTGTGGCGAAGAAGAGAAGATAGCCGAGCTGCTTGAGTGGCTGAAAGCAGGGGGGCCGCGCAGCGCCCGGGTTGATAATGTCTTAACCGAGCCGCACCAGCCCACCAGGGAGTGGACTAACTTTGGTATCCGCTACTAAATGCACTTCACCGGTTTTGGCAGGCCAGCAATTTTGGTGGCCTGCTTAGCCGGGCCTTTAGGGAAAAGGCGGTAGAGGTAGCGGCTGTTGCCTTTCTCTTCGCCAAACTTATTGGCCATCGCCTTTACCAGCATACGGATTGCCGGAGAGGTGTTAAATTCCAGATAGAACTCACGCACGAAGCGCACCACTTCCCAATGCTCAGGTGAGAGGGTAATGGACTCCTGCGCCGCAATGACCTCTGCCAGGCCTTCGCTCCACTGGTTGCTCTCTTTCAGATAGCCGTCGTTATCGGTCTCTATCTCTTTACCTTCAAAGCTCAACATAATCATTCACGAATCAGCTAAAAACGGCTGTAGTGTAACAAAAAACAAAGCCCCGCATAAGCGGGGCTTGAGAGGTTGCCTGGGCGGTTAGTCGCGGCTGGAGAAGCCCAGGATGCTCAGCAGGCTGACAAAGATGTTGTACAGCGAGACGTAGAGGCTGACGGTGGCGCGAATGTAGTTGGTTTCGCCGCCGTGAATAATGTTGCTGGTCTCATAGAGGATTGCGCCAGTCGAGATCAGAATAAACACCGCGCTAATCGCCAGATGCAGAGCCGGGAGCTGCAGGAAGATGTTCGCTACCATCCCAAGCAGCACCACCACGATCCCCGCCATCAGCATACCGCCAAGGAAGGACATATCTTTACGGGTGGTCAGCACGTAGGCCGAGCAGCAGAAGAAGGTCAGCGCGGTACCGCCCAGCGCCAGGCCAATCAGATCGCCCATGCCCGCCGAGAGGTAGGCGTTAAGCATCGGCCCAAGGATGTAGCCCAGGAAGCCGGTAAAGGCGAACGCAGCCAGGATACCGGCAGGTTTATCCGCCAGCTTATAGGTCAGGAACATTAAGCCATACATGCCCACCAGGGTCAGGATCAGCCCCGGCGACGGCAGGCCCAGCACCGTGCTGGCAGTCGCGGTGATCGCGGAGAAGGCCAGGGTCAGGCTGAGCATAAAATAGGTGTTTCGCAGCACTTTATGCGTGCTGAGCAGCGATGTACGCCCGCGTGAAGCGCTAACAATACGATCCATGAGTCACTCTCTTATGACAGATGTAATTAAGAGTGAAGGATAGGTAAACAGAGCGGCAGCTTAAAGCGGTTTTACCCATCTTTACCTGAACAACAATAACTTACCGTTAGCATAGTCTGCTTTAAAATTCGCTTTTGCCAGCGTTATTGCGCTTTTGCACGGCTTAAACAGATCAACCTCTTATAGGTGCCTGAAAACTATTGCCTTCTTGCCTGACGGACGCTAAGAGTGTCAGAGATATCGTTAATCAGTACACTATTAAGGCAAAGGATATGAAACCACAGACAGGTCACCGTTTTGCCCTCTCACTACTGGCAACGGCCATAATAAGCATAAGCACCGCTACGCTGGCGGCACAGGTTCCGGCAGGAACTGTTCTGGCAGAGCAGCAAACTCTGGTCCGTAACAACGGCAGCGAGCCTGCCTCCCTCGATCCGCATAAGGTAGAAAGCAACGTCGAATTTGATATTATCAGCGACTTATTCGATGGGCTGGTGGCGATCAGAAAAGATGGCAGCGTAGAGCCTCGATTAGCAGAGAAGTGGGATAATCAGGACAACACCGTCTGGACCTTCCACCTGCGGCCGGGCATCACCTGGTCCGACGGGACGGCGATTACCGCTCAGGACGTGGTCTGGAGCTGGCAGCGTCTGGTGGATCCGGCTACCGGCTCCCCGTATGCCACCTATCCGGGCAATATGCATATCGTCAACGCAGCAGATATCGCGCAGGGCAAAAAGGCCCCGGATACGCTGGGCGTTAAGGCGCTGAACGATACCACGTTACAGGTCACGCTCAGCCAGCCCACGGCGTCGTTCCTGCCTATGCTGGCGCATCCGTCGCTGGTGCCGGTCGATAAGGTGCTGATTGGCCGTTTTGCCGAGAAGTGGACTAAGCCGGAGCACTTCGTCGGCAGCGGGCCGTACAAAATTACCGACTGGGTGGTGAACGAGAAGATTATCGCCGTGCGCAATCCCCGCTACTGGGATGACAAGCACACCGTCATCAACACCGTTACCTGGCTACCTATCAGCGCCGAGACCGCCGACGTCAACCGCTACAAGGCGGGCGAAATTGATATGACCAACACCATTCCGGTGAACCAGTTTGCCCAGCTGAAAAAGACCCTCGGCGCAGAGGTGCATATTACGCCGCAGCTGGCGACCTACTACTACCAGTTCAATACCACGAAGCCGCCCTTTAACGACGCGCGGGTGCGTCGGGCGCTCAATATGGCGCTGGACAAAGATATCATTGCCAACAAGGTGATGGGGCAGGGGCAGCGCCCGGCGTGGGTCATTAGCCAGCCGGAGATCGGCGGCGTGACCATTGCCTCACCGGACTACGCCTCCTGGCCACGGGAGAAACGCATTGCCGAGGCGAAAAAGCTGCTGGCGGAAGCCGGGTTCGACGCGGCGCATCCTTTGACCTTCAATCTGCTCTATAACACCATGGAGACCCACCAGCGCATCGCCATTGCCGCCAGCTCAATGTGGCAGAAAAACCTTGGCGTGACCGCGAAGCTGCAAAATCAGGAGTGGAAAACCATGCTTGATACCATGCACACCGGCAACTTCGACGCCGTGCGCTATGCGTGGATAGCCGACTACGACGATGCAGCGACCTTCCTGAATACGTTCCGCACCGGCGACGGTGAGAATACCTCCCTGTACAGCAACCCAGCCTATGATGAGCTGATGCATAGCGCGGCCAGGGCGCAGGATGCTAACGCGCGCGGAAAATATTATCAGCAGGCAGAGGCGATTCTGGCGCAGGACGTGCCGGCGATCCCGGTTTATCACTACGTCAGGGCACGATTAGTGAAGCCATGGGTAGGCGGATACGATCCCAACAACCTTGGCTACGTTTTTACAAAGGATCTCTACATCACCAAACACTGACAATAGTGCTGATTTAATGGTCAATGTGCTGTACTTTCAGCCGATTAACAGCATATTGCTTGTTTTTCAGGCAAACAGATAACACAGGGGTTTACACGGCGCATCGAGGTGTTTATAGTGCGCCTCATTCCGGAAGTGTGGCCGAGCGGTTGAAGGCACCGGTCTTGAAAACCGGCGACCCGAAAGGGTTCCAGAGTTCGAATCTCTGCGCTTCCGCCAAATGCGGAATAGCCCTGCGATAGCAATATCGCGGGGCTTTTTTCTTTTTGGGTCTTTATCCTGAGCTGGCTGGATAGCCGCGCGAAAAGGTCGTAGCTACAATCAAAGCACACCTTAGGAGGAGATCGTCATGTCAAAACCCACTATGCGTTACCGCCTCGGCGACCGCGAAGTAAACCGTTTAGGCTATGGTGCAATGCAGCTGGCAGGTCCAGGGGTTTTTGGGCCGGTTAAAGATGAAGCGCGGGCCATTCAGGTCCTGCGTGACGCCGTCGCTTCTGGCGTTAACCATATCGATACCAGCGATTTTTACGGCCCGCATGAAACCAACCGGCTGATTAAAAAAGCGCTCTATCCTTATCCTGACGATCTCTGCATCGTGACGAAAGTGGGCGCGCGCCGCGATGAGAAAGGCGGATGGCTCCCGGCATTCACTCCGGAGGAGCTGACGCGTGCGGTAGAAAGTAACCTGGAAAACCTGGGGCTGGACGTTATACCCGTCGTCAATCTGCGCAGCATGTTTAATGTTCATCATCCAGAGGAAGGTTCGCTGGAAAGGGAGCTGGAAACGTTAATTAAGCTTAAGGCGCGTGGACTGATCCAGCATATTGGCCTGAGTCATGTCACCGCCAAACAGATCGCCGATGCGCAACAGATGACGCCCATTGTCTGCGTTCAGAACATGTATAACCTTGCCAACCGGCAGGACGATGCGCTGGTCGATCACCTGGCCGATCAAGGGATCGCCTACGTTCCGTTCTTCCCGCTCGGTGGTTTTTCGCCGTTACAGTCTGCGCAACTCAATGACGTCGCCACTGAATTACAGGCGACGCCGATGCAGGTTGCGCTCGCCTGGTTACTAAAACGCTCGCCCAATATTCTGTTAATTCCCGGCACGTCATCGCCGCAGCATTTGCAGGAGAATCTGGCAAGCGTACAATTAACCCTGTCAGACGAGGTGATGGAAAAGCTGAACGGGGTGAGTGTCTAAGCAGTCGCTGGCGAAGGGTAACTGATGAAAAAATTTTTGCTTATCGCTTTTACCCTGCTGGCCTTCGCCGCCAACTCTGTACTGTGCCGCATTGCGTTGCGCGAAGGTCATGCCGATCCTGCAACGTTCAGCGTCTTACGCCTGCTGGCGGGGGCGGTCGTGCTGCTGCTCCTCCAGCTGGCGTCACGTGGATGGGGCGGCATCCGCTGGAGCCTGGTGAACGCTGGCTTGCTCACCGCCTATGTTTTCCTCTTCTCGCTCGCCTATGTTCATCTTGATACTGCCACCGGGGCGCTGCTGCTTTTTGGCGCCGTTCAGGTCTGCATGGTGCTGTGGGGAACGCTGCAGGGAGAGAGGACGGGGTTGCGTAAGTGGTCTGGTATTGCGGTAGCCATTGCGGGTATTGCGATCCTGCTTCTGCCGGGCGCCAGCATGCCCTCTGCACTGCCAGCGATTATGATGATCGCCTCCGGGCTGGCATGGGGAGCTTATTCAGTGCGAGGCAAGCGCGTGTCCGACCCCACCGGAGCCACCACCGGGAATTTTGTCCTGAGCGTGCCGATTATCGCCATGCTGTTTATGCTCTCGCCGGAGCACGCCTTAGCCGATAGGTGGGGCGTCCTGCTTGCCCTCATCTCTGGCGGCGTCACCTCAGGGCTGGCCTATGTTCTCTGGTATGTCATCGTCCGCGACATCTCATCCGCCACGGCCAGCACCCTGCAACTGAGCGTACCCTGTCTGGCCGCGCTGGGGGGCACGCTGTTTCTGGGGGAGATCCCGAGCATCCGGATGGTTATTGCCGCCGTGCTGGTGCTGGCCGGGATTTTGATTGTGATTGCGGCCGAGCGGCGCGCGGCTTAATGAACCGGGCGGTGACATATTCTCCAGGCCGGGCGTTGCCGAGCCTATAAATCAATCACCAGGTTCCCCGACCTGCTCCGGGAGCAACACAGGGCGATATGCTGCCTGGCGGCGCTTTTTTCCCATCGGACTGCACCGTGTCCCGGTGATCGACATCGCCGTCAATCACTTCACGGCTTTTCACATAGTAGTGCAGCTCAAACGGCCTGCCTGTCGCCTCCAGGTGCTGCGCCATCGCATAGAGCGGCGTAATGCCAATCCCGCCTGGCCTGGCCAGGGCTGGAGGGGATGCGGTTGCAGCGTCCATCTACCCCTACGCGCAGATCGATTTTGTGATTGCCGGGATGGCAGAGGCGCAGTTTCATCTGCGGTTTCTCATCGCCCCCGGCGGCTGGTCAACCTACCGGGGAAGCTGAGGCCTGCTAATGCCGCTTGCCTTCACATTGCTGCATTTGTAGCGTTGCACTCTGCTTCATTTTTACGCATACTTTTACATGTGTAATTTACCCGTGTAATTGAAGGAGGCTAAGTGCCAGGTGCCAACACGCGTCATAAAAAAACGGTTAGCGTTACGCTGGAGCCACTATTGCTTCAACAAGCCCGCGAGGCCGGGATCAATCTCTCAGCTCTGCTAACCAAAGCCCTGGAGCAGGAGATCGGTGCTGTAGGAAGTGAGCGCTGGAAAAGAGAAAACCGGGCCGGATTACAGGAGCTCAATCGCATTACGGATGAGCATGGATTGTTATCGGATGAATACAGGACGTTCTAATCATGCAATATGTCGTTTACCATAATAATGGTAACAGCAAGGCGTATCCCTATTTGCTCGATGTTCAGAGCGATATTATTGATGAGCTTCATACTCGACTAGTCATTCCGCTCTATCCAGCAAGCAGAGTGACTAATCCGCCGGTAAGACGTTTGACACCTATATTGACCGTTGAGGGGCATGATTATCTGATTATGACTCATGAGATGGCCAGCGTTAGATTGTCGCAGCTTGGTGCAGATGTTATGGATGCGCGCCCATTTCGTCAAACCATCAAAAACGCATTAGATTTCATCTTTGATGGTTTCTAAGTTTTAGGCAGCCATATAAGGAAATACTTTTTATTCGGACGTTGAGGCCTGCCAAACCCGCTCCCCATTAACCCAGGTCTTGCGAATATTGCGCTCGCCCCCCAGCGTCATCAGCATAAACAGCTGCTCGTAGATATCCTTGCAGCGGCTCACTCGCAGCTGCTGGAGCAGTTGGCGGCAGAGGGGATGACGCTGATTCTGGTGAACCAGAAATGAATTTTGCCCGCGAAGTGGACGACCGCGTGGTGTTTATGCACCAGGAGCGTGTGTGGGAGCAGGACGCGCCGTTGGATGCCTTACTGGATGAGCTACTGGCCCAGGCGCAGGCCATTGTGGCGTTTAGCTATGCGGTGACCGCCCTGGCAAGCGCTTAGTTTACTTTTCAGACCCGCAGAGAGGGTCTACCCCCTTTCTGCGTCCCCTCTGTAACTATCACTCTCCTCAACCAAATCCCATTAACCACAAAGGGTTACATACATTCATATCATGAATGGCTGTGATCCAAATCAACTTTGTACTACCATGCCGACCGTAATATAAAATTTTACATAACGATGGCAGCATAATGAATAACAGCGTAAAAATGGCCTTGGTATTACCGCTAGTTCCCCCTCTCACATCACTCCGCGCCCATGCGGCGGATGCCGGCACTTATACATCACATGAATCTGAAGAGCAGATTGTCGTCACCGGCAAACCTACTGCTGATGCACCCGCAGCCGCAGGCGCGGGCTTTAAAACCGCAGATATTGACCTCGGTCCGCTGGGCAACCGACCCTGGGTAGAGACGCCATACTCTACTACTACCGTGACGCGGGAGATGATCGATAACCAGCAGGCAAAAAGCGTTAGCGAGTTGCTGAAGTACTCCCCCAGCACCCAGATGCAGGCCCGCGGCGGCATGGACGTCGGCCGCCCGCAGAGCCGCGGGATGCAGGGCAGCGTGGTGGCTAATAGCCGTCTCGACGGGCTGAACGTTGTCTCCACCACCGCCTTTCCGGTAGAGATGCTGGAGCGCCTCGACGTGCTGAACAGCCTGACCGGGGCGCTCTACGGTCCAGCCAGCCCGGCGGGCCAGTTTAACTTCGTCGCCAAACGTCCGACGGAGGAGACCCTGAACCGCGTCACCCTCGGCTACCAGAGCCGGAGTGCGGTAAACGGCCATATCGATCTGGGTGGCCATCTCGACGACGACAAACGCTTCGGCTACCGCGTTAACCTGCTGGATGAGGAGGGCGAGGGCAACGTCGATGACAGTACCCTGCGCCGCAAGCTCGCCTCCGTGGCGCTGGACTGGAATATCCAGCCGGGAACCCAGTTGCAGCTTGATGCCAGCCACTATGAGTTTGTGCAGAAGGGTTATCCGGGCAGCTTCAGCTACGGGCCGGGCATTAAGCTCCCCTCGGCGCCGGATCCGAAAGACAAAAACCTTACCCTCAGCACGGCGGGCAACGATCTGACCACCGATACCCTCAGCACCCGTCTCATCCACTATCTTAACGATGACTGGTCCCTGACGACGGGCATCGGCTGGCAGCAGGCGGACCGCGCCATGCGCTCTGTCTCCAGCACCCTTCTTAACGACAGCGGCGATATCCGACGCTCAATCAACGACGCCAGCGCGGCGGGCCGCTTCCGCGTGCTGAGCAACACCACGACCCTTAACGGTCACGTCGATACCGGCACCGTCGGTCACGATCTGTCGCTCTCGACTACCGGTTACGTCTGGTCAATCTACGCCGCCCGAGGCAAGAGCACGGCGTATCAGTTGGGTACCACCAATATGTACGATCCATCCCCCCTGAGCGAGCCGGGTAACGGGCGGATCAATACCGGCGGGGCGCGCTACAAGTCGAGCGAGAATACCCAGCAGAGTGTGATCCTCGGCGATACCGTGACCCTCACGCCGCAGTGGTCGGCGATGTTCTACCTGAGCCAGAGCTGGCTCCAGACGCAGAACTACAACGCCCAGGGGCAGAAGACCAGCGAAATCAACGAGGATGGTTTAAGCCCGAACGTCGCCCTGATGTACAAAATCACCCCGACGCTGATGGCCTACGTCAGCTACGCCGACTCGCTGGAGCAGGGCGGCACCGCGCCCACCAGCACCGGCACGACGACGATCAAAAATGCCGGTCAGACGCTGGATCCTTATCGCAGCCAGCAGTATGAAGCGGGCCTGAAGGCAGACCTCGGCGATCTCAATCTTGGCGCGGCGCTGTTCCGCCTGGAGCGCCCTTTTGCCTACGTCGATGGTAACGACATGGTTTACAAGGAGCAGGGCAATCAGGTTAACAATGGCCTGGAGCTGACCGCTACCGGCCACGTCTGGCAGGGGCTGAATCTCTACAGCGGCGTGACCTTCCTCGACCCGCAGCTGAAAGATACCGTCTCCGACAGCACCAGCAACAAGCGGGTGGTCGGCGTGCCGAAGGTGCAGGCCAACCTGCTGGCGGAGTACAGCCTGCCGTCGCTGCCGCAGTGGGTCTACAGCGCCAATGTACACTACACCGGCAAGCGGGCGGCCAACGACACCAACACCTCCTGGGCGGACAGCTACACCACCCTCGACCTCGGCACCCGCTACACCACGCGCATCAGCAACGTACCGACCACCCTGCGCGTGGCGGTAAACAACGTCACGGATGAGCACTACTGGGCCTCCATCTTCCCGTCGGGTACCGACGGCGACGGCGGTTCACCGAGCGCCTTCCTTGGCGGCGGCCGTGAAGTGCGTGCCTCCGTTACCTTCGACTTCTAATGGAACAGCGGATGAAACTGACCCGACTCCTTCCGGCGCTGGCGTTTGCCGTCGGCGCGCTCACAACCGGCTGCCTGCAGGCTGCCACGGACCACCGCAACGTGCGCATCGCCTCGCCGTGGCCGGCGCAAAACACCATCATCACCATGCTGGGCTACGGGGGAAACATCGTTGGCACCTCAATAGTGGCTAAGCAGATCCCGCTCTTTCGCCAGAGCCTGCCGCACATTGTTGACGTGCCGCCGGTAAGCATGTCCGGCAGCCATGAGGTTAACCCGGAGCAGATCATTGCCCTCGGCACCCAGCTGCTGTTCGTGGCGAAAAACATGAGCGTGCCGCAGCCGGAGATGCTGGCCCAGGCGGGGGTGCGCGTGCTGGCGTTTGATGCTAACTCCATGCCAGCGCTTACCCGCCGCGTGCAGCAGACCGCCAACGCGCTGGGACCGGATGCGCAGGAGAGGGCGCAGCGCTATCAGCGCTACTTCGAGCGCAATGCGGCGCTGGTGCGGGAGCGGCTGAGGGATCTCCCCGCCAGCGAGCGGGTGACGGTCTACCACAGCATGGGCAACCCGCTGACTACCACCGGCCGACCGTCTCTCAACCAGGACTGGATGGATCTTGCCGGGGCAAAAAACGTGGCGGAGAGCTGGTTCGGCGTGAAGAAAAACAGTGCCGGCGAAGTGGCGCTGGAGCGTGTCGTGGCCGCCAACCCGGCGGTGATTGTGGCGATGAACCGCCGCGACGCCGACGCTATGATGGCCTCGCCGCAGTGGGCGAGCGTGGATGCTGTGGTGCATCATCGCGTCTATACCAACCCAAAAGGGATGTTCTGGTGGTGCCGCGAGACCAGCGAAGAGGCGCTGCAGTTCCTGTGGCTGGCGAAGATCCTCTATCCGGCGCGTTTTGCCGACGTGGATATGGCGAAGGAGACGCGGGATTTCTATCGCGACTTCTTTGGTCTTTCGCTTAGCGACGCCCAGATTGCGGCGATCCTCAGCCCACCGAGGTAGAGCATGATGGCAACAGAACTGACCGCCGCAGATGCCCAGGCTATCAGCCGTCGCTACCGCCAGCTGCTCCATCGTCGTCTGCTGCTGGTGGCGGCGGTCGTCCTGGCAATTGTCGCTGCGCTGCTGTGTGACATTATCCTTGGCCCCTCGGGGATGCCTTTTCACCAGCTCTGGCTGGGCATTTTCGATCCGGGCGAGGTCAGTCCTGGGGTACGCACCATCGTGCGGGAGATCCGCCTGCCTTACGCCCTGATGGCGCTGCTGGTGGGTATGGCGCTGGGCCTGGCGGGGGCGGAGATGCAGACCATCCTCAATAACCCGATGCCAGTCCCTTTACCCTCGGCGTCTCCTCGGCGGCGGCCTTCGGTGCGGCGCTGGGGATCGTATTTGGCATCGGTATTCCCGGTTTGAGCGAGGCCTGGTTTATCCCGGCCAACGCCTTTGTGTTTGCCTTGCTCTCGGCCCTGCTGCTTGACGGTGTGACTCGCTGGACGCGGGTCAGCCACGCCGGGGTGGTGCTGTTCGGCATCGCACTGGTCTTCACCTTTAACGCCCTGGTGTCGATGATGCAGTTTGTCGCCACCGAAGAGACGTTGCAGGGGCTGATCTTCTGGACGATGGGCAGCCTGTCGCGGGCCTCCTGGCAGACGCTGGGCATCCTGGCCCTGGCCCTGGCCCTGGCCCTCGTCCTGCCGCTATCGCTGCGCAGCAGCTGGCAGTTGACCGCCCTGCGCCTGGGTGAGGAGCGGGCTGCCAGCTTCGGCATCGACGTCAGCCGCCTGCGGCTGGCCTCGCTGCTGCGCATCAGCCTGCTGTCGGCGCTGTCGGTGGCCTTTGTCGGACCGATCGGCTTTATCGGCCTGGTTGCACCGCACATCGCCCGGATGCTGTTTGGCGAGGATCACCGTTTCTCCCTGCCGGGCAGCGCCCTGCTGGGCGGGCTGATCCTCTCTCTGGCCTCCATCGCCTCGAAGAATATCTTTCCCGGGGTGGTGATCCCGCCTGGCATCGTCACCTCTCTGGTTGGAGTGCCCTTCTTTTTAAGCATTATCCTGCGCCACCGGGGGACGCTATGACCGACGGCCTGAAGATTGACCGCCTGAGCGTGAGCTACGGCAAGCGGCAGGTGATTGCCGACCTTACCGCGCCGCTGCTGCCGCGCGGACAGATGACCATTCTGACTGGGCCGAACGGCTGCGGTAAATCCACCCTGCTGCGCGCCCTGGCCGGGCTGAACCGCGCAGGCGGCCAGGCGTACCTCGGGCGGTGGAGTGGGGCACGACGAAGAGACCCGGGCGCTGGCGGAGCTGGACATTGCCCACCTGGCGCTGAGCTATCTGGACCAGCTCTCCGGCGGCCAGCGGCAGCTGGTGGGTCTGGCCCAGTCGCTGATACGCCAGCCGTCGCTGCTGCTGCTCGACGAGCCGCTGAGCGCACTGGATCTCAACCATCAGTTTCAGGTCATGGAGGTGGTTGCCCGGGAGACGCGGCGGCGCAATATGGTGACGGTGATTGTGGTGCACGATCTCAACATTGCGCTGCGCCATGGCGAGCAGGTGCTGATGCTGAAGGCGGGTGTGCTGGTGGCCAGCGGCGCGCCGGAGAGGGCGATTACCCCGGCTAACCTGGTGACGGTCTACGGCGTGCGCGCCCGGGTGAAGCGCTGCACGCAGGGAAGACCGCAGCTGATCGTTGATGGATTAATAAAGGACTAGCGCTGCATTCCCCAGCGCTTGACTGGAGGAGGGGATCGATGCGGTGAGCTGGCAAGAGTCTGAGGCGCTAAGCCAGTCACTCCTGCTTACCGCGGCAGAACACCGGTGTGCCGGGTTCACATCAACCCGGCACGGATGGATTAGTTACCGCTGCTGGCAGAGTTGCCGGCACCGGAGGTCCAGGTTCCTCCCCATGAGGAGGAGTAGCCTGGGCTAATCAGGCCGGGGTTGTAGTTAGGGTTATAGGAACCCACCCCCTGGGTTACACCTGGCGCTACGGTGTATCCATCACGGATGCTGCCATAAAGCTCTTTCCCGACAAAGCCGCCAATGGCTCCGCCAGCACGGGATCCGACGGGACCAAATTCCGCACCAATAGTGGAACCTACAAAACTACCGACCCCTCCGGCAACTAATTCGCCATGATCCACCCCACCTGCTGCATTTTTGATTTCGTGATGTGAAAGCTCTCTCATAGATATACTCCTTGTGCTAGTGAATTAAGGCTGTATTAATTGATGGTTTTCTTACGATCCATCAATGTCATGACAACCCCGAAAAAACAGCTGATAAGTAAAAGCCAGGTAACGGTGCTATCCATATCACCGCTTAACGCGAATATTGACGATAAAATAAAGTAGAACGGCCCCGTCTTATCCAAAAACCGCAGGATAAAAGATGTTAATTTTTTCATTGAGTTACCTCGCCATTAAATAGGGTCATTCCGTCGAGCGGTTAAATTCTGCCTATAGGGAAATAATACGATCGACGGTTCTTATCGTTGTCTCTCGATGGGCAATAATCACGCGGGTAATATTGAGTTTTTTGATCGCGCCGTTGACGAAGCGTTCACTCTCAGTATCAAGAGAGCTGGTTGCCTCATCCATAAACAGGATGCCCGGCTTTCGGTATAGCGCCCGGGCAATAAAAATGCGCTGCTTTTGGCCGCCGGAAAGCCCTTCGCCCAGCTCGCCAATCAGGGTTTCATAGCCCATCGGCATCTGCATAATCACGTCGTGGATATAGCTGGCCCTGGCGCACTCGATCATCCAGCGCTCATCCATCTCTTCAACAAAACCGCAGATATTTTCGCGGATTGAACCCGAAAACAGGCGATCGTCCTGCATCACGCAGGCAATCATCTTGTGGAAATTATTTACTCCAAGCTGCTGAATATCGCTGCCGTTCACCTTCACCTTGCCACTGTCAGGCGCAAACAGGCCGCATAGCACTTTCATGAGGGTGGTTTTGCCGCTGCCCGAGGTGCCAACAATGGCCACGCTCTCTCCTGGCGCAATGGCAAGATTCAGATCGCTGAATACCGGTGACGACTGGCTGTCATAGCTATAGCTCAACTGCTCCGTCGATAGCGCGGCAGGCTGCATGCGGGCAACAATGGGCAGCTCCGGTTTTTTTGCCTCCCGCTCGTGAAGGGCAATGTCGGCAATACGCTCGTTATGCAAGCTCATCATTCGTAGCTGCAACAGGAAGTTGGTCAGAGAGCCAACCCGCTCGGAGAACTGACCGCGAAAGGATCCGAAGGCCACAAACATGCCGAGGGTCATCTGGTTATCAATCACAAGGCTGGTCCCGAGCCAGAGGATCACGACCTGATCGCAGGCGGCAACGAAGGTGTTGATGCCGCTAAACAGCAGATCCATTTTGCTGATTTTGATCCCTGAATTGATGGCGTCAATTTTCAGGTTAAGCCAGTGCGTACCCCGGCGCTCGGCCATGCCCTGGGTTTTCACCGTGGCGATACCGTAGAGCGTCTCCATAAAATAGGAGCTGGCGCGTGCGCCTCTGACCAGCGTCTCTTCTGATAGCTGCCGGTAGTAGCTGTAGGTCAGCAAGCGTATCAGGACATAAATCGCGGTGAACCCCAGCACTATCCAGGTCAGATAGCCGCCATAGAGCACCATCATCACCGTGACCCCGACAACCATAATGCCATCCATGATGGCTCCGACTACGCTGGTGGTGAAGGTCGTACGCAGCGTATCCAGTGAGCTAAAGCGGGACTGGATATCGCCCAGCTTGCGTCTTTCAAAATACCCCAGCGGTAGCCTGAGCAGGTGATTAAGCAGGCCGGACTGCCACTGCACATTGATGAGGGTGCCCATGACCAGCGATGACCATGCCCGAACCATGCTGACGGCGGCACGCAGCAGAATAAAGAACATCAGGCCGAAGCAGATAAGCGTGAGGAGACCCCGATCCCCTGCCGGGATAGCATGGTCCATAACCAGCTGCGTGCCTATCGGCATCACCAGGTTGATCGCTTCAATCACCAGCGAAAGACAGAAGATTTTCCCCAGCGTGCGTTTAATGCCATGGATGCTGCCGATCAGCGTCCGCAGGCTGATCCGGTTTTGCACCGTCTCGGCGGTAAACTCGCTGCCGGGCCAGGCTTCCAGCGCTACGCCAGTGAAGGCGCTCGACATCTCTGCCAGGCCTACCGTCCTGCGCCCTCTGGCCGGATCGTGCAGCACAAAACGGTTGTGCTTGACGCTGGTCAGCACCACAAAATGGTTAAAGTCCCAGTGCAGAATACAGGGGGTCTTCAGGGTGGACAGCTCGTCAAGATCGAGCGAGAGGGCGCGCGTCTGCATGCCCAGCTGCATCGCCATGTCGTTGATGCCGGCCAGGGTCGTACCGCGCGCGGAGAGGTTAAACTGGCGACGTAACGAGATCAGATCGATGCTTTTACCATAGTACCCGCCGATCATGGCCAGGCAGGCCAGCCCACACTCCGACGACTCGGTTTGGTGAATAACGGGAACCTGCCGACGCAGGCGCATATCAAGCTGGCTGAGCAAGGATTTAAAGCTGCCGTTAATCATGTACGGGTCCTGTGGCGCTGTGCTTCATGTCATAGAAGGGCGACAGCATCCATTGATAAACCTGTCGTTTTTCCAGAAAAAGGGTACTCTGCGCCTTCATCCCGTTTTCCAGAGGCAGTGATTTCCCGTCGTAGGCGATGGCCTGCTTTTCGGGTTTGACGATCACTTTATACCAGGGGGTGGATGACCCCTGGAGAGCGGGCGCGCCCTGATAGGTCTGCATCTCCTGAGGCGAAGCCGGGGTTCTGGCGACCGCCGTCACGCTGGCGGAAAACTGCCCAAATTTTTCAGCGGGGAAGGCCTCATAACGTACGTTGACCTTATCGCCCTCCGTGATATACGGAACCGCATCATTAGGCACCCACAGAACCAAAAAGTAGCTCTCAATATGTTGTGGAATAATTTGCAGCAGGCTGTCACCGACGTTCACCATCTGCCCCACGGTGACGCTCATCGAATCGATCCTGCCGTCAGAGAGGGCGCGGACAACGATCTCGCCATCCATGTCGGTATTGATCAGCTCTTTTTGCAGCTCGTAGCGCTGCAGCTCCATCTGATAGATGCGGTTATCAAAATCGGCGGCCTGCGTCTGGATCTGGCTCGCCAGGCTGGTTATCTGCAGGGCATTTTGCTCGTTCTGTCCGCTCAGGCTCAGCAGGTTATTTTGCTGCTGATAGTAGAGCACGACCTGGTTAGTCAGCTGATCCTTATTAATTAACCCTCTGGCCTGATAGTGCCGATAGCTGTCCATATTATCTTTCATCAGTTTTATTCCCTCTTCCGCGCGGCGGATAATATCCGACGAACGCGTAAAGGCGTCGCTGTACTGCGCGCGCTGGGCTTGCAGCGTCGCGAGGGTGGTCTTCTTGCTCTCCTCCAGCCGCGCAATAATGCTGGCAATGCGCTCCAGCTGGCTTTCAATATCTTTGCGGTGATTGTCGCTGACAATCCCGCTGCGGGTGCTTTTGCTAACGTCAATAAGGTAGATGGGATCGCCTTTCTTAACGTCCTCTCCTTTAACCGTGAACTGCTTGACCACGAATCCCTGTACGCTGGCGTAGACGTTGACCGCCCTGGGCCAGGTAGTAACCTCGCCGCTGACGTTAACGCGACGCGTGTAGGTACCCGCAATAACAAAGGAGAGAAAGGCGATGATAAAAAATGCAGCAGCCGTGGCCGTCAGCCAAAGAGGCGTGCCGGGCAGCAGAATAGCGCGTCCTCGCCACTTCATCTTTTGATTGTCTATCGCATCCTGACGAAACAAAATCGATGTCCTTAATAAGTTCTATTGCGCGATCGCGCCCAGCGTCATGACTCGCTTTCTGCGGCTCAGCCAGCGCGCCTCCCCCTGGCCCCAGGGCCGGATCTGCTCCAGGTAGTGCATAATCGTCCGGCCAAAGCCAGGCTGGCAGCAGAAATCAAGGATCCAGATCCTGCCCCCCTCATTCCACTCAGAGGGGTGCAGCCGAAACTGCGGATCGTTTAGCAGCCGGGCTTCGGTATCCGCTTCCAGACAGGCCCAGGTTACGTAAGCTAACGGCTGCCCGCGCCGGTCAAAGAGAAACTTAATCTGTCTGTGTTGAATAGCGAACTCGGTCCAGTACTGAAGGCTCAGGACCGGGTAGAGGCTGTAGTTGCGGTTGTAGAGCATGCAGCTCACGGCAAAGCCCGCCTGTTCGTGGGCTGACCACACCTGCTGGCCGTTTACCGTTTCTCTGATTTGTGATGTCATCTGCTCTCCCCCGGACGGCCTAATACATCGCAGGCAAACGCCTGCATACGCTCCCCCATTACAAGCAGGGCTTTTTGCAAGGAGGCAGGATCCTCTGCGTGAGTATCCAGCAGCCCGGCAATAGCCTTAAACATCTGCGCTTTACCTAACGATCCTCGTGGCTGAAGTTTCAGGCGTGCCTGCTGCGCCATGCCTGCCAGCACAAAAGCCACCTCACGTCCTTGAGAGCGACACTGCTCTATCAGCCAGCGTGTTGCTTCGGTAAAGAGCTGCTGTGTTTCAACGAAGTGGGGATCGCGCATCAGAGCCTCACAGCCTGCCACGGCCTCGCCCTGGCTCTGGCGGATCAAAACCACGGCCAGTCGCGTTAGCGGTGAGTCAGATGGCGTGCGCGTGGATGAGCAATAGAGCGTGGCGCTGCGGCGGCGTAGCAGCTTCATAAAGCTGTCCACCAGTCGGGTTAACGGCTGAGGTAACGTCTGTGATGCCAGCATATCCGCCGGAAAACCCAGCAGATCGAGATAGCAGCGGTAGCAGGCGCTGTGAAAGGTGTGCAGAAAGACCTCCTCCACCTGCTGCCGGGCTGCCTGGGTAAAGGCGGCATCAAACATATACTTGCCGAGATAGAGACAGAGATCCGCTACGCTTTGTTGCAGCAGCCCCGGCTCGTTCATCAGCTCTGTCAGCCTGAAACGGTAGTCAAAGCTGTCAGGAAAGTCGCCGGGAAACAGGCTGCTTAAGCCGTTGAAGTCCAGCAGCCTGCCGTCCATCGCTACATTGGAGGGCGAGGTGGTGACCCGTAAAAAACGGGTGCGGCAAAATGCCATCTGCCACGCCTGGCGGCGTGCCATTTCGCACAGTCCTTCAGTAACGTAGCGCCGTTGATCCCGGCTGGCCTCAGCGCTAAACCCCCCAGGCGGAGTGGGCAGGGTTTGAGGTAAGATCGGGATCGCGGCTCTCACCCGCGCGGCGTCATGTATCAGCAGGCTGGCATAGCAGGGCTGCGGACGAAAATAGGGGGCGCGTTCAAAGTGAGCTGGACGCACCACCGGCTCACGTACCAGCAAGGCGCGGCGTAATGGTCCCCCGGCGCGTTTGAATGCCAGCTCAATGTCGCTGTCAGTCAGTAAAACGGCCCGCGCCCGTACCGCGCCGAAGGGTAACACCTTCGCCAGCGCCTCGCCCCAGAAGGCTTCATAAATGGCATCGCTGGCGGTCAGTGCGCCGTTGGAGTGAATAGCATCTGAACCTTCACCCACCAGAGGATTAGCGCCTATGCCCTTGACCTGATGACGCCCGTTAAAGCCGCAGCGTGCTCCGCCGCCGTTACGCTGGATGCCGCTGCCGCCATAGCGCTCGGCGTGAAACAGGCTGGTCGGGGCCACACCCTCGGGATCGATCAGATAGCTACAGTCTCGACGCAGTGCTTCCCCATCATCAACGTCCGGGGCGCACCAGATCAGCGAGGAGGTAACCTGCCGGGCCTCAAACGGGACCAGATTATCGGTAAGATCGGCAAGGGATGCAGAATAGCTCATCACATTATTTTCCGGATAATTGCACACGCTGTTTTAAATAGCCACAGGCCGTCACGCTTAAGTGAAAGCGTAAGAGTCAAAATAGGAGAAGGGCATATTCCAGCAGTGCGCTTGCCATAATTAACGCCGCCATTTCAGCGGGGGAGGGGCGGGGTTTTGCATTATTTTGACGATCCATATCTTCATTGCCAGTAAGAGGTTCCATTTTTACCCTACAAGAGAATGATTCTTATTTTGTTTTCTGCGAATGTGCCAGAGTATCCACAGGGAGTCAAATGTTTTATCTGCCTCGTTTCAGGTGTAAAGCATTGATAGTATGCTTCCAGGGAGATGCCAGACCCCCTTTTATCAGTCAGAAATGCTCGCTCACGTAAGAAAATGCTGAATGCTTTTCAGCAATCCACAGGCGGTATCCGGTGCGGATCGGCGTGTTTTGGCTATTATTTAGTTTCGTTTAAGGAGGCGGTTAAAGCCATCAATATGCTGGCTGGTTGACGGACAATATATTTGCAGCCGTTTTACTCTATCAATCACCAAATTTAGTAGGGAGGTGACGGCCCGGCGTTGACTATTTTATTTGTGATGCCCTATGCTTTTAATATTAATTTTGTTTTCAAGATTAAATTATTACGGATATTGATAATATTACGGCAAAGCATGCCGCATAAATTGCATTTAAAGAAACGGACAATAAACGCTGTTCCAGTTTGATGCTCGTTAAGCGGAGAGGGATTTTCTCATGCGTGTTCTTTTCATCGGTCCGCCCCTATACGGACTGCTCTATCCCGTGCTCTCTCTTGCCCAGGGCTTTCGCGCCAATGGGCATGAGGTTACGATTGCCAGCGCTGGAAAATTTGCGCAAAAAGCCGCTGAGGCTGGCCTTGTGGCATTCGATGCTGCACCTACGCTCGACTCCGAAGCCGAGTATTGTCAGCGGGAAGATCTGCGCAAAAGGGGCATTATCGGCACCAACAAAGGGAATTTCTCTTTTTTTAGCGATGAGATGACGGATCGGCTGGTTGAGTTTACCGGCCAGTGGCGGCCCGATTTAATTATCTATCCCCCGCTGGGCCTGGCCGGTCCGCTCGTGGCGGCGAAATTTGGCATTCCAGTGGTGATGCAAACGGTAGGGTTCGCCCATACGCCCTGGCATATACAGGGGGTGACACGATCCCTGGCGAACGCCTATGCCCGTCATGGCGTTGCTGCCCCACCACGGGATCTGGCGTGGATCGATGTCACTCCGCCGAGCATGAGCATTGTGCAGAATAACGGCGAACCCATCATTCCCATGCGGTACGTCCCTTACAACGGCGGGGCGGTCTGGGAGAGGTGGTGGGAGAGAGAGCCTGCGAGAAAGCGTCTGTTGGTCAGCCTGGGAACCGTCCAGCCGATGGCCGATGGGCTGGATCCGATCGCCTGGATTATGGATTCAGCGGATGAGGTAGATGCTGAGTTTATCCTTCAGCTGGGTACCAATGCCCGCCGCGGGCTGCGCCCGCTGCCACCTAACGTGCGGCTGGTCGAGTGGATACCGATGGGCGTATTTCTCAACGGAGCCGACGGCTTTATTCACCATGGCGGCGCGGGTAACACCCTGACGGCGCTGCACTGCGGTATACCCCAGATGGTATTTGGTCAGGGAGCCGATCGTCCTGTTAATGCGCAGGCCGTTGTCGCCCGTGGATGTGGCACTATTCCCGGCGAACAAGGGCTGACGGGCGATCTGATTAACACATTTTTAGCCAATACGGCTTATCGTACGGCTTCAGTGCAGGTCGCCAAAGAGATGGCGGCGCAGGCCGCGCCCGCAGAGGTCGCTGCAAGCCTCGCTGCCACCGTGATGGGTAAAAATACGCGGATGCGCGCGACAAAAACGATGGAGTACGCGTCATGATCGACGCCGTCCCGTTCGCGCCGCATGAGCAGAGGGTTATCGCCCGGATACACGCTCAGCTGGGGGCAGGCACAGCGCCGGACGTCTCCCGATTCTGGCGTGACGTTGCTTCTGTCCGAATCCCCCTGAGCGCGGCGGTAAAGGACGAAGATGACCAACGTGAAGTCACTTTTCTGTGGCGCTCGGCGGCAGCGTTGCAGGGCGTCTATCTTCGTCTGAACCGGGTGACGGATAAGCAGAGCGTTACGAAAGGGCTAATGACGCCTCTACCTGCCAGCGACATCTGGTTTTTGACGCTGCGGTTGCCAGCGAGCTATTGCGGGTCATATACCCTCGTCGAAATCCCTGCCGGGCTTTCATCCGAACAGATCGCTCAGCTTGGCAGCCGATTCTCTCCCCTGGACGGGCAAGCCGATCCGCTTAATCCTGCGGCAGGCATTAACGTGCGCGGACTGGAAGAGTCACTTCTGGCTCTGGATCGCGCCCCTCATCAGCGTGAATGGGATACGCAATCCGCCCCCGTTCGCGGAACCCTGTCATCGTCATACTCCTGGGTTGCGGGTCGTCAGCGCCGGGTTCGCCTCTATCTTCCTGATGCACCCGTCTCTGAGCCTTTGGGGTTGCTGGTAGTGCCCGACGCAGAGATATGGTTTGAGCGCCTGGGGCTACCTGCCGCCATCGACAACGGCATTAGCAGCGGCCGCTTGGGTCCACTGGCCGTGCTGGGCATTGATAACCTTGATCTCTCGGATCGTAATACCCTGCTGGGCGGACGCAAAGCGCTGGTGCAGGATATTGCCCAGCGCCTGGTGCCGCAGTTACGAATGGCTTATCCCGACAGGAGATGGGCAGGGCGAGAAAAAACGGTATTCGCTGGACAGAGCCTGGGGGGCGTAACGGCCCTCATGGCTGCCCTTTATGCCCCGGATACGTTCGGCTGCGTCCTTAGCCACTCCCCCTCAATGTGGTGGGCGCCCGGTGAGAGCAAACCACCAATGATGTTCAGCGAGAGTGCGGGATGCTGGGTAAGCCAGCAGATGCTTGCTATGCCGCCTAAAGCCGTGCGCGTCCAGCTCTGCGTGGGTGCTTTAGAAGGCGGGACGGTCTCTCATGTTGAACAGCTGCACCAGCGCCTGATCGCCACCGGAGTAGAGAGTGAGATGACGATCTATACCGGCGGTCACGACTATGCCTGGTGGCGTGGTGCGCTGATGGATGGTCTGGCCAGGGTTTAGCTGACGATTGAGAGTATGATTTTGGCAGAGAATCATGCTGCAAAGTGTGGCGGAAACAGGGAGGCAGGCTACACTCTCGGAGGTACCTTTTAGCCTGAGTACGTTTTTTACGGTATCGCCATAGCTAAAACCGCACGAACGCTGTGGGGAGTAGAGGTGTAAAATCAGGGTGTTACCGATAAAAACCCTGTACATTGCGGGCTAAATTGTTTAGCGTCGTACCGTTTGAATATCCGGCAAAAGAAGCAACTGGCACAGATATGAATAGATTTGATGATAAAAGATTGACCGATATTGTGCTGGGAGAAGCCATTCTTGCTCTTTTGAGCGAGGGCGATCCCATAACGCCACACAGTCTGATAGAAAAACTACAGCTTATGGCTCTCTCAGAAAATTTGTCGTTCAGAAAGCAGGCGTGCACCAGCGCCATCATTGAGGTACAGAGCAGCCTTAACGAAGCACCACGCCATAACATTATCGAGGTTCACTCCCCGGAGTACGGCAGTTTCCCTTCAGATAGCGGATACTTTTCCGGCAGTAAAATGATCCACTAATAGCCAGGCGCTATCTCTACGCCGCTTAAACGCCGCAGGGATCATATTGCTCTGTCGGCGATTGCGCGCAGTGCCATGATGTAGTCCTGCTTATGCGCGCAGTCAGCAGTATGCTCTGACTGCTGCTGCAGAAAAGCCATCATGTTTTGCGCCTGTAAAGGTTGACCTGTTTTCAGCAACTGCGACGCCATCTGTCCTATCACTGCGTGAATGTCGTCACTGTGCTCAAGCTGTACGTTTTCTAACACGTTCTACTCCAACCTGTCATTAAGGAATGGCGTTAATCAATTTCTGCCGCAGTTTCGCTACCCTGGCCGTCAGGTCCGACAGCTCTTCAATCGGCGTATCCATGACTGAAATCATGTCTGCCGGTACACCCGCTGCGCGCGTTTTTAGCTCCTGCCCCTGCTCGGTGAGGGAGATGAGCACTTTTCTCTCATCCCGGCCCACATCACGCCGTCTGCTAATGAACCCTGACTCTTCCAGCCGTTTCAGCAGCTGGCTGAGGGTGCCAGAGTCGAGCTGCACACGCCCGCCAATCTCAGAGACCGTCACGTTGTCCTTTTCCCACAGGGCCAGCAGAACCAGATACTGCGGATAGGTCAGCCCTAACGGTTTCAGCCGCGACTGGTAGAGCTTGGTCATGGCCAGAGAAGCGGAATAGAGGGCAAAACAGAGGAACTGGTCCACCGTAACAGGCGCCTCGCTTTGTGCCGGTGCCCCACACGCCTCGATTTTATCTTCTTTCATATCATTTCTGTTTCTTAGTCAGAGTCCGGAGTACGAAACGCCAGGCTAACCGTTTTGTTACATTCATATAAATATTGATCCAAATACAATTGATGTCAATGTAATATCCGCACTTTAACGCTCTCTATTGTTATGTTATAACATTTCACAAATAAGATAGAGGTGAGCGAAATGGCAGAAACAAGCATTAAAACAGGCGAAGCGAAGAGATTACCGGTTACCGTCCTGTCCGGTTTTTTGGGCGCAGGGAAAACCACGCTGCTTAACCATATCCTGAACAACCGGGAGAGCAGACGCGTGGCGGTTATTGTTAACGACATGTCAGAGGTCAATATCGACGCTGCCCTGGTCAGAGACGGCGGAGCCGAACTGTCGCGTACCGACGAGAAACTGGTGGAGATGAGCAACGGCTGCATCTGCTGCACGCTGCGGGAGGATCTGCTGGTTGAGGTGAACCGTCTGGCGCGGGAGGGGCGTTTTGATCAGCTGGTGATTGAGTCCACCGGCATCGCGGAGCCGCTTCCGGTCGCGGAGACCTTTACCTTCGCGGACGATGAAGGGCGAAGCCTCGCGGACGTGGCGCGTCTCGATACCATGGTTACCGTCATCGATGCCTTTAACTTTCTTAACGACTACGGCTCAGAAGAGAGCATCCACTCGCGCGGAGAGTCGTTAGGGGAGGAGGATAACCGCAGCGTGGTGGATCTGCTGATCGAGCAGGTTGAGTTTTGCGATGTGCTGGTGATCAACAAGATCGATCTGATTAGCGACGAGCAGCAGCGCAGGCTGCTGGCTATTCTGCGCTCTCTCAACCCAGGGGCGAAAATCGTCACTGCGCAATTCGGCCAGGTGCCGCTGAGCGAGGTACTCAACACCGGACTGTTCGATTTTGCTAAAGCTGCCCAGTCGCCGGGCTGGCTCAAGGAGCTGCGCGGAGAGCATACCCCAGAGACTGAGGAGTATGGCATCACCAGCTTTGCTTACCGCGCCCGGCGGCCTTTCCATCCCGCCCGCTTCGCGCAGGTGCTGGAGAACGAATTGACGGGTGTCGTGCGCTCGAAAGGTTATTTCTGGCTGGCCAGCCGACCGGAGTTTGCCGGCTCCTGGTCTCACGCGGGCGGCGTGGCGCGTCAGGGGCTGGAAGGAAGCTGGTGGGCCAGTATTCCCCGGGAGCGCTGGCCTGAGGATGAGGAGTCGTTGCAGTTTATTATGGCTAACTGGCTTGAAGGGGTGGGAGATGCCCGCCAGGAGTTGGTGTTCATCGGCATGGAGATGGACGAGGCGCGGCTCCGGGCACAGCTGGATGCGGCCCTGTTAACGGATGAAGAGATGGCCGAAGGACCGCAGCGTTGGACGCGTTACGAGGATCCCATTGACCCGTGGTTTGAGGAGTAGCGTTTTACCCGCGAACGCGCCAAATTTCTCCGGATCCCAGGCCGGGCAAGCGTGTAGCAGCGCCGCCCGGCATAACCCTCACCCTACCGGTGCAGATAGGTGCTGACCCCGAGGTAGCGCGTGAAGGCCTCCTGTAAAATCTCGGCGCTGGCGGAGTGGTTCATGGCCACGTGATGCTCGAAGCCGTTGCGGCAGATCCACGCCAACAGATTCTCCAGATGCGGAACCTGAATCACCGCCCGGCAGCCAACGGTATCCAGCGGATCGTCCACCGACTGACCTTCGCCGACGTAGGCTTTGATCTCGCCGGTGAGATCGTCCGTGCTCAGGCGGAAGTAGGTCAGGTTGCCGCTCTTCAGGCGACCGTGCACCGCCCCGCAGGTGTTCTCTTTCCCGACGGTGGTGCCGATAATATCGGCCGTGCCCATATGCGGATCCTCAAGGCTGGCCGCCGCGAAGTTGCCGCAGTGGAAGAGCACGCACTTATCGCGATCGTCGCCAAAGTTGTTGTTCCAGTCGGCAATCGACGCCGGGCTCATATTGCTGCTGGCGAGAGCGTACATTGACAGCGCACCCATCACATCCACCTCGCAGGCGCTGGGCATCAGCTGCCCGGACATGATGCTCATGATCGAGCAGACGTTGATGCCCAGGTTCTCCTGCAACGAGGTCCAGCACTGGATGGCGGTGGTGTCGATATCGTTGGCGATAACCCACTCGCTTATCACCACAAACAGCTTCGCCATGGTGACGATTTTATCTGCCGGGATCCCGCTGGCATCGGCGTTGTCGAGCAGCAGTCGGCGCTTCTCATCGACGCGGATATCGTCATCGCGCAGCTGCTTAACCCGGGTAAAGACTTCGGAGAGATCCAGCGTCTCAACCGCGATCCCCAGCCGCTCAAGCAGCTTCTCGCTGTAGCGGACGGTGTTAAACCCGGCCGGACGCGCGCCGATGGCGCCGACGCGTACGCCGCGCATGCTGCTCACTACGCGGCAGATCTGCTCGAAGCGACGGAGATCCTTTTCAAATACCTCGCCGCTGAGGGCGCAGACGTGCTGGGTGGTCAGGGTAAAGGGAATACCGTACTGACGCATGTTGTTGCAAAGGGAGATCTTGCCGCAGAAGCTGTCCCGTCGGGTCGCCAGCCCCATCTTATCGAGGTTGTCCTCTTCGGCCTGGATCAGCACCGGCACGTTGAGACCCGATAGACGCAGGGTTTCAGCCACCGCTTTCTCATCGCCAAAGTTAGGCAGGAGCACCACCACACCGTGGATCTCATCCCGGTGGGCGCGGAACAGCTCGGCACAGATTTTTGCATCCTGGCGGGTTTCTACCCCGCCCAGCTCGGTCTGCGTGTCGTCAAGCATAATGGTGTTGATACCCAGCCGCGCAAAGAGCGCCGTGGCCTGTTCGCGCGCTTCGGCTACCAGATAGCTGGGGAAGAATCCACGGTTGCCGATAATGACGCCCATGGTCAGGTTCTGCGGTATTCGGGACATTGCTCTCTCTCCAGTAATCTTTCTTGAATATATATTCATTTATGATTTATTATTCATGAGTGTAAGATATGCCTTACTTTTCCCTTTGTCACGACGTGTACCGGCAATTTTCTGAGAAAGGAGAAAACGATCACAATTGCTTCAGCAAGCAAAAAACCAGGGCGTGCTTGTTATCTATTCAGGTATGCATAAAAATAACGGACATAAAATCAAGGGGAATGTTATGTCGAAGCAGGATGAACAACGCTTGCTGGTGAAGATCGCCACGCTCTACTACAGCGAAAACAGAAAGCAGTCTGAAATTGCCTCACTGCTGCACCTGTCACAATCATTTGTCTCACGCGCCCTGACGCGCTGCCAGAAAGAGGGGCTGGTCAAAATCACCGTGGTTCAGCCGACCAATATCTTTGTCGAGCTGGAGAAGGCGATTGAAGAGCGCTTCGGCATTCGTCAGGCCATCGTGGTAGACGTTGGCGAGAGCGCCAGCAACGGGCAGCTGAAACACGCGATTGGCAGCGCGGCGGCACACTATGTTGAAACCCGCGTGCGCCCGGAAGATCTGGTGGGCATCTCCTCCTGGAGCAGCACCATTCGTTGCATGGTGGACGAGATGCATCCGCAGAATATCCGCGCGGCGGGGGTGATCCAGCTGCTGGGGGGCGTCGGCCCCAACGGCAACGTGCAGGCCACCATTCTCACTCAGCAGCTGGCGGCGCACCTCGGCTGCCCGGCGTGGCTGTTGCCCTCCCAGAGTATTGAGCACTCGGTGGAGGAGCGTGCCCGGCTGGTCAACAGCCCGGACGTGGCGGCGGCGGTGGCGAAATTTGATGAGGTGGATGTCGCTATCGTCGGCATCGGCGAGCTGGAGCCATCCCAGCTGCTGAAAAACTCAGGCAACTACTATAACGAAGAGATGCTGACTCTGCTGGCGGAGCGCGGTGCGGTGGGCGATATCTGCCTGCACTACTACGACGCCGCCGGTAATCCGGTGCTGAGCCAGGAGGAGGATCCGGTGATCGGCATGGAGCTGGCGCAAATGCGCGCCTGCCAGCATGTTATCGCTCTGGCAGGCGGCTTAGAGAAAAGCAACGCCATTCGCGGTGCGCTGGAGGGTAACTACATCGATGTGTTAATTACCGACTTCGCGACGGCGCGTAGCCTGATGAAGAAGTAGGGCGAACCTCCCCGGGCCGCCTCGCCCGGGGAAGAAAAACAGGGGGCTATTTCCCCTCCATCACCGCTTTCTGCGCCACCACCGCCGCTTTCTGCTGCATCCGGTTTTGCATCTGGTCAATGATCACCGCCACGATAATCACGATGCCTTTGATCACCATCTGCCAGAACTCGCTGACGCCCATCATCACCAGCCCGTCTGCCAGGAAACCGATGACGAAGGCACCGATCAGCGTGCCGAGAATGGTACCGCGCCCACCCGCCAGCGAGGTGCCACCCAGCACCACCGCCGCGATGGCGTTCATCTCAAAGGCGGTACCGTTGGCCGGATGGCTGGCCACCAGCTGGGCGGAGACCACGATCCCGGCGATGGCCGCACAGAAGCCGGAGAGCATGTAGACCAGCACCTTAACCTGTTTCACCTTCACGCCGGATAGCTCAGCGGCACGCTCGTTATCGCCGATGGCGTAGACGTGGCGGCCAAAGGGCAGGCGACGGGCGACGTAGGCAATAATCAGTGCCAGCACGATCATCATCCAGATCGCCCACGGAATGCCGAACAGCGATCCGGCGCCAATCTCATCAAAACCGGTGTTGCCCAGCAGCGGGTTTCCGGACAGCCCAGGGAAAGTCTGGCCGTCAGAGGTAAGCATCGCCGCTCCGCGCAGGACGTACATGGTCCCGAGGGTGCAGATGAAGGGCGCGACGTTGTAGCGAGTGATGATCCAGCCGTTGACCCCGCCGATTAGCGCGCCGATCAGCAGCACCACGGGCACAATGACCCAGACGCTGGGGAAGATAGCGATGCCAAACATGGGCAGCACGATGCCTTTGGTAATCATCCATCCGGCAATCATCCCACACAGGCCGAGCGTCGCACCGATGGAGAGGTCGATCCCGGCGGTGATAATCACAAAGGTGATCCCCAGCGCCAGAAAGGCGTTGATGGCGATATGCTTAATCATGATCACCATGCTGCCTGCGGACAGGAACCCCGGCACCATCACCGTGAAGAAGCCGACAATAAGAAAAAGGGCAATAAATGTACGTAATTTCAACAGAATAAGCAGAATATTCTCGCGGGACAGCGATGCCCCGCCGCGCGGCGTCAACGTGGCCGATTGTACTGTTTTCATCTTAAAACCCCTGAGCACTTGCTGTGACCAGCGCTGATTCTTCGGCCCGATCGCGAACGATATCGGCGGTAAGCTTGCCGCCGGACATCACCAGAATACGGTCGGAAACCGCCATGATCTCTTTTAAATCCGAGGTGGAGAAGACCACCGCGATGCCCTGCTGAGAGAGCTGCACCATCATGCGGAACACGTCCGCCTTGGCACCAACGTCAATGCCCCGCGTCGGCTCGTCGAGGAACAGCACCTTTGGATTGGTCAGCAGCGAGCGGCCAATCACCACCTTCTGCTGGTTACCGCCGCTCAGGGCCTGGATCTCAACTTCCGGCGAGGAGACCTTGATCGACAGGTCGCCAATGGTACCCGCCACCACGGCATCCTCCTCTTTGCTGGCGATGGTCAGCCCGCGCTGGAGGCGTCGCCAGAGGCTGGCGATGGTCAGGTTGCTTGCCACCGAAGAGATGGGGAAGATCCCGGTCCGCTTGCGATCTTCCGGCACCAGGCTCATCCCCATGCGAATGCGGTCGGCGGTCGCCAGCCGCTGGGGTACCGGCTTGCTGTCCAGCCACAGTTTGCCGAAGTAGTTGCGCTCGGTGCCCAGCAGGCACTCAAAAAGCTCGGTGCGCCCGGCCCCCATCAGGCCGTAGATACCGACGATCTCCCCGGCATGCACCTTAAAGCTGACGTCGTTGACCACGGTATTGCCGGCGGCATTGACGCAGGTAATATGCTCCGCCTCCAGCAGCGGCGGGCCAAAGGTACGGCCTGGCTCCAGGAAGTTGCTCACCGGATCGCTGCCGAGCATCTCGCGGACGATCCACGGCACGTCGATATCTTTTACCTGCGCCTCCGCCTGAAACTTGCCGTCACGCAGGATGGTGATGACATCGCCGATGGCCATCAGCTCTTCAAGGCGGTGCGAGATATAGATAATGGAGACCCCCTGGCGGGTTAGCTCGCGGATCACGCGAAACAGGATCTCCACTTCGGTTTTACTCAGCGCCGAGGTAGGCTCGTCAAGGATCAGAATGTCGGCATCCTCCGCCAGCGCCTTGGCGATCTCAACCAGCTGCTGCTGGCCTACCTTCAGGTTACCCACCAGATCCTTAGGGGAGATGGGCTGGTCGAGGCGTTGCAGCAGCTCGGCGGCGCGTCGCTCCTGCTCGGTTTCATTGATGGGCGCGACGCCCTTTTGCAGCTCGCGGCCAAGAAAAATATTCTCGGCCACGTTGAGGTTTTCAAACAGGTTCAGCTCCTGGTGCACCATGCCGATCCCGTGCGCCGCTGCCGCCCGGGTACTCGGAAAATGTACCGGTTCGCCGTTAAGCAGGATCTCGCCGAGGCTGGGCTGCTGTACGCCAGCCAGGATCTTCATCAGCGTCGATTTACCGGCCCCATTCTCGCCAATGATGACGTTAACCTTGCCGCGCCAGACGTTATAGTCAACCTTGTCCAGCGCTACGGTGCCGGGAAAGAGCATCGAGATCCCACGCGTGCGCAGGATAATGTCATCCACAGGGGTAACGCTCATTACTGTGCCTCCTGTTTAACATCCAGCGCGGCGGCGTCCTGGGCTTTGCCATTGGCCAGCGTCACGGCAAACAGCACGGTGGCAGGTTTCCCGTTCCAGCTGGCGTCGATTTTCGGCAGGTGCTTCGCGGCTTCGCGGTTATAGGCGCGAGAGAGCTGGGCAAACTGCACCTGGTTGGTAAAATCTTCAAACTTGAAGCCGGTGGCATCGCGAATAGCATTGCCGCGCATCACCGGCCCGAGCTGAATAGTCAGCGGCTGGTTGTCAACGGTGAACGTCAGCTTCTGCTCGCGCTCGTTGCTGACGTCAACCGTGCTGACCTGGCTGGTCAGACGAACAAAAACGCTTTTTGGTGCGCCGCTGGCGGCTTTCAGCTGGCTGGTAAACGCGCTGGCATCCAGCGCGTGTTGGTTAGCGGCATCCATAACGCGGGTCTGCCATGTCTGTTGCGCGATCTGCTGCGGGGTCAGATTGTCGAAACTCTGTTTCGCATTTGGATCGGCAGGCATAATTGGCTTGCCGTTTTCATCCAGATCCACCACCGTGCAGGCCGTCAGCAACAGGGTGGTGCCCCCTATCAGCGCGACACCCCATTGTTTTAAGCCCATAGCGCCTCCGCCTTACTCGCCGAGTTTAAACATGTTGAGTTTTTTAGCGTTTGACTCATCGATCAGGACGCAATCCATCAGCTGCTTTTCATCTTTCTGCGCTTTGCCGTTTTTCAGGAAGTAATCCGCCTGAACAACGGCCATCTGCGCCTGCTCCCAGCCTGGCTGCAGCACGGTGGCTTTAATATTGCCTTTGTTGATAATGGAGTCGCGGGTATAGTCGCTGCCGTCGAAGCCGACGACGATAACGTTGGTTTTCCCGGCGGCCTTCAGCGCGGCCTCGGCACCTAATGCCATCGTGTCGTTGCCGGAGATAACGCCAACGATATCTGGATTGGTCTGCAGGATGGCTTCCATACGGTTAAACGCTTCGGTCTGGCTCCAGTTAGCGGTCTGCTGCGCCACCATCTTCATGTCCGGATAGTCATCCAGAATGTCGTGGTAACCCTGAGAGCGGACGCTGGCGTTGGTATCAGACTGGCGGCCCAGCAGTTCAACATATTTACCCTTGCCGTCCAGAAGCCTGGCGAACTTTTCAGCCCCCAGCTGCGCCCCCTGGTAGTTGTTGGAGACGATCTGTGCCACGGCGATACCGGTTTTGTTAATCTCGCGATCGATCAGGAAGGCCGGAACGCCTGCTGCCTTGGCTTTCTCCAGCGGTCCGACGGTGGCGTCAGCCCCGGCGTTATCGAGAATAATTGCTTTCGCCTTGCGGGCGATGGCGGTCTCAATCAGCTGGTTTTGCTTGTTTACGTCATCATCATGCGAGGCGACAAGGGTGGTGTACCCCAGCTCTTTGGCTTTCGCCGCCGCGCCGTCGGCCTCCGCTTTAAAGAAGGGGTTGTCGTGTGAAGGGGTTATAATGGCGATCAGTCCATTGTCAGCAGCAAACAGCGAACCGGAAGCGGTAATCATGGAAGCGAGCAGGACGGATTTTACAAAGGTAGCGTTCATCGTTTTCTCCACATTGAATATTTATTCAATAATGATTTATTATTCATGTTAACGATAAGGCCGAGTTGTTAAACTGTCTACGGTTTGCGCAGGTAATTTCTTAAAAAGAGAAAAGGATCACGATCTATGCGAGGAGAAGGCGTTATCAGAGAGAGGGGCGATGGCCGGGCGTATTCGTCTGCAGCCCGGCCAGTTTCTTAAGCGCGATCGACCCGATTGCTACGGTAGTTCGCACTCTTTAATATCGGCAATGGGACCAAGGATCGCGCTATCAAATGGCTGAAGCGGTTGATCCTGCTTAACGCGCAGGGGCCAGTCGTGGTTAGCCAGCGCACCGCGCCCAAGCGCGATAAAGTTTGCTCCGCTGTCCATCACCTCCATCGCTTTCTCTTTTTCGTGCAGGCTACCGTTAGCCATAATCGTCAACCCCGGGGCGTATTTCCGTGCGAGAGCGACAAGCGACAGCGGGTTGTTGGCGAAGGCAGGCTGCCACGCTTCGTACTCGGTCAGATGCAGGTAGTCCAGACCTGCATTGGCAAGTAGCGTAAATACCGTCCGGGCGTCCTCTTCACCGTTGGCCCACTTATGGAAGAAGTCATTGACCTTGCCCTGGGAAATACGGATCCCCAGCGGAACGTGCTGACCCACGCGCGCTCTGACAGCCTTAATCGCCTCCAGGCTGAGGGTAAGCCGTCCGGCGATATCTCCGCCCCATCTGTCGGTACGCAGGTTGGTGTAGTCGGTAAAGAATTGATCAAGCAGATAACCGTTCGCCCCGTGGATCTCTATGCCATCAAAACCGGCTTCCTCAATCGCACGTGCTGCGGCGTCGGCAAAGCTGGCAATAATGCTGAGGATCTCCGCCTCACTCAGCTCCCGCGGAACAGGATACTCACCTTCACCTCGATAAAACGACATCTGCTTCCCGACAGGACGTATTGCTGATGGCCCAACGCTCTCTTCACGGAAGTAGTTGCCCTGCGAGAGCGCACCAGCGTGCTGGATCTGGGCAAAAATGCGGCCCCCCCGATGGTGAACAGCGTCGACAATTTCTCTCCAGGCCGCAGACTGCCTGGCGCTGGTCAGCCCGGCCTGGTAAGCATAGGTTTGCGACCAGGCGGTGTCGATATAGATACCTTCGGTAATAATGAGACCGAATCCTCCCCGCGCAAAATCTTCGTAGTAGGCTTTCATGCGCTCGCTGGCAATGCCATCAACTGACGCCGTGACGCGCGTCATTGGGGCCACAACCAGCCTGTTACGCAGGGACAGTTTGCCGATAGGGTATGAACTAAACAGCGTTGATGCTTTCACGCTACGCTCCTGATGAGTATTAAAACAAAAAAGCACTATAATCCCGCTGTCTGTAGGCATAAACTGGCTGAAATGATACGTCGGTATAACACAATTCGTTATAAAGAGGTTTTATGCATCTACAGGATGTCTTGCTCTTTCTTACTATTTGCGAGACCCGTAGCCTGGCGAAAGCGGCGCGGCGGCTCGACATGTCGCCTATGGCTGTCTCACGGCGACTGGCTGGACTGGAGCAAGAGCTGGGCGTACGCCTTCTGCAACGCACTACACGCTCAGTGTCACTGACCGAAGAGGGAAGCGAGTTCCTGCCCTATGCCCGGGCGCTTGTGGAGGCAGAGGAGGGCGCAAAGTCGCTTTTTTCAGGCAAAACAGCAGGAGCGATAGGGCTATTACGAGTCACCGCCCCCTCCGGATTTGGTCGGCGAAACATTCTCCCGCTGATCCCTGAACTGTTATCGGCTAATCCAAAGCTCAACGTCGATCTCCAGCTTAATGAAGATGTTGTGGATATTGTCGGGAGCGGTATTGACGTGGCGATACGCATTGCGCCGCTACGTGACTCAACGCTGATTGCGCGTAAGATTACGGATAATCCACGGATTATCTGTGCCTCACCGAGCTACATTCAGCGCTATGGGCGTCCCGACTCGCTCCAGCAGCTAAGCGCTCACCACTGTCTGCGATTAACCAGCGTGCCGCAATGGACGTTTGGTGCTGCCGGGCAGTACAAGAGTATTAGCGTTGAAGGCCGCTTCAGTTCAAATAATGTCGAGGGCGTCAGGGAGCTATGTGTACAGGGAGTAGGGATCGCTCAGCTCACTCGCTGGGATGTCATGAAGGAGATTGATGCCGGGGCGCTGGTTGAGATAACCCTCAGCGATGCTCAGCCGCAGATGCTGTCGGTGTGGGCGCTGCTGCCGACTACCCGCTATTTACCCCAGCGCACCAGCCTGTTTATTGAGGCATTAAAAGCCTCGCTTAACCAGAAAAAATAAAACCGCCGAAGCGGTTTTATTCTGCGACCAGCCACATGTCGGCCTCTTCAAACATCTCTTCCAGCATGCGGTTCAGTTTCTCTCTGTCGCTTTTGCTGGCGTCGCTGTTTAGCCCGTTGGCCTGCATCGGTTTGACTCGCACCTCGGCGTCCGGGAAGATGCGGTGAACCCGGCGCGTCAGCTCGTCCAGGATAATTTCACGCGCGCCCGGCAGCCCGGCCACGTTTCGCTTGTCATACACTAATTCAACAAACACACATCTATCCTCGAAGCCTGGTTATATATACAGGCGTTACTATAGAAGGCTTGCCAGCCAAGGTAAAGTAAAATACGTCGCTTCCGGGTTGCGCTTTATCGCATTCATAGTTAAAGCTTTAATGTCGCTATGACGCATGTACAGGAGCAACGTTGATGAAAATTGTTTGTCTGGGATGGGGATCGCTGGTCTGGAAATCGGGTGAGCTGCCCGTGATGGGTGAGTGGCACACTGATGGCCCGGCGCTGCCCGTTGAGTTTGCACGCGTCAGCGACGGCGGGGAGCTGGCTACCGCCATCTGCGTTAACGCAGATCCTGTCCCGGTGCTCTGGGCGACGCTTGCCACCCACTCCCTCAGCGAAGCGTGCCAGGCGCTGCGCAGGCGAGAGGGGATCCCGGCGGAGCGGGTAGACGGCGTCGGGTCGCTACATATCTCTCCCCAGACCACGGGCCTGCTCGCCGACTGGGCGCGATCGCGCGGCATTGATGCGCTTATCAGGACGGCGCTGCCGGCACGAATAGACTCTGTCGAGGGCAAGATACCTACCACGGAAGCGGCTATTGCTTACCTGAAGGGACTAACGGGGGAGGAGCGCGAGCATGCAAAAAGCTATATTCAGCAGGTGCCAGAACAGATTGATACACGCTATCGGCGTGAAATCAGAGCGGCGTTAGGGTGGTAAGAGCGCCAGCCTCCCCCGCGCGAGCGGGGAAGGCGAGGGGGATCAGACGTTTTTGCGTTCGATGGTTTGTTCGCCCCAGAACAGCGAATCAGCATCGGTTTTCTTGAAAGCGCGGATCAGCACTTCGTCGTTTCCCTCTTCCCAGATCTGCTCTGCCAGCTTCTCGTCGTAGTTGGCAACTTCAAAAATGGCTTCGGCAATCTCCGGCGAAGTATTACGGATACTTGCCCACTCGCCGACGTGATGAGCTTTTGATTCCTGATTTGGCATCTTACTTCTCCTGTTAGGGTTAACCTTTTAACTTAGCGGTCAGACCAGCCACGTACTCGCCCTGATAGCGGGCAATGGTCAGCTCTTCCTCGCTGGGCTGACGAGAACCGTCGCCACCCGCAATGGTTGTCGCGCCGTAGGGCGTGCCGCCGCGAACTTCAGAGATATCGAACAGCTCTTTTGTGCCATAGCCGATCGGCACAATTACCATCCCGTGATGTGCAAGCGTAGTCCATGTTGAGGTAATTGTATGCTCCTGGCCACCGCCGGTACCGGTAGAGCTGAATACGCTGGCAACTTTGCCGTAGAGGGCGCCGGATGCCCACAGGCCGCCAGTCTGGTCAAAGAAGGTTCGCATCTGTCCGGACATGTTGCCGAACCGCGTTGGCGTACCCACAATAATGGCATCGTAGTCAGCCAGCTCTTGTGGCGTCGCAACCGGAGCCGCCTGGGCCTTACCGCCCGATTTTTCAAACAGCTCCTGCGGCATGGTCTCGGGTACGCGCTTAACCGTCACCTCTATGCCCTCCACCTTGCCCGCACCTTCAGCCACGGCATGCGCCAGGGTCTCAATGTGCCCGTACATGGAATAATAGAGAACCAAAACTTTTGCCATCTTTTCACTCCTCGGTTGCCCTTACGGTATATTTAAAGATATGCCGTCAGGCTGAGAGTGCAAATCGGATCGTGCTTATTTTGCAAAGGGATTAGCTGGCAAAAGATGCCAGCTAATCCCTGAACGCAGAGGAGAGGCAATTTATTGTGTCATTTTCTGTAACAAATTTACCGCATGGGCTTCTGAACGGGTTCGATATTTAATATCGATATCCAGAGAGACGTTTGACGATAAATTAAACACCGTTGTCTGACCGTAGCACTCCATATTGCTGCTCAGCAGATCGCCAGATAATACCTTGCAGTCGCTGAGGGTAGTAGCAAGCGTAAATTCCCCTTTTTCGTTAAGCGTACACAGGCAACCGGTATTGACGTTGTAGTGAATAATGATGCTGCACAATTCAATCCTCCTGTTGGATGTATTTGCTGAAATATGAGTAACTATTTTATCGGACGCAGCGCCGGGAAAAGGATCACATCGCGAATAGAGGCGGCGTTGGTAAACAGCATTACCATGCGATCGATGCCGATGCCTAAACCGGCCGTGGGGGGTAACCCATACTCAAGGGCTGTCACGTAGTCCTCATCGTAAAACATCGCCTCGTCATCCCCGGCCTCCTTGGCAACCACCTGCTCTCTAAAGCGCTCGGCCTGATCCTCGGCATCGTTAAGCTCGGAGAAGCCGTTGCCAATCTCTCTGCCACCAATAAAAAACTCAAAGCGATCGGTGATGTCCGGGTTAGCATCGTTTCTGCGTGCCAGCGGGGAGACCTCCGCCGGGTACTCCGTAATAAACGTGGGCTGAATCAGTTGCTTTTCGGCGACCGCATCAAAGAGTTCGGTGATCACGCGGCCATAGCCCCAGCCTGCCTCAACCGTGATACCCAGACGGTCGGCGAGCTGCAGCGCCGCGTCCGGCGTCGCCAGATCCGCAGGCACAATGCCATCGCCGTAGCGGAGGATCGCCTCGGTCATGGTCAGGCGAGCAAAGGGCTGAGCGAAATCAAACGTCCAGTCGCCATACTGTACGGTCGTGGTTCCCAACACCGTCTCGGCAACGTGCCGGAAGAGCGCCTCGGTAAAGACGATCAGGTCGTTGTAGTCGGCATAGGCCTCATACATCTCCATCATGGTAAATTCAGGATTATGGCGAACGGAGATCCCTTCGTTGCGAAAATTGCGGTTGATTTCGAACACCTTCTCGAAGCCGCCGACCACCAGCCTTTTCAGATACAGCTCTGGCGAAATACGCAGGTACATCTGCTGGTCAAGGGCATGATGGTGGGTCATAAAAGGCCTGGCCGATGCGCCGCCGGGGAGGATCTGCATCATCGGCGTCTCTACCTCTAAGAAGCTGCGCGCCTGCATGAACGTGCGGATAGCGCTAAGAATTTTAGAGCGCGTGATAAAGGTACGGCGGGCGCCGTCGTTGACGATCAGGTCCAGATAGCGCTGCCGGTAGCGCATCTCCCGATCCGCTAAGCCGTGAAACTTATCCGGAAGTGGCCGCAGGGCCTTGGTCAGCGGTGCGATCCGGCTGGCGTGCAGAGTCAGCTCGCCGGTTTGGGTTTTAAACAGCGTACCCTCTACGCCAATAATATCGCCCAGATCGCAGCGTTTAATATGCTGCTGGTAGGGTCCCTCTCCCAGGGAGGATTGAGCGGCATAGATCTGAATTTTTCCGCCGCAGTCCTGCAGAACAAGGAAGGTTGCTTTGCCCATGATCCGGCGCGACATCACACGACCGGCTATGGCGACCTGAACATTATCAGCCTGTAGCGTTGCGGCCTCACAATCTGCATAGCGCGCACAGAGGCGATCTGCGGTACTGTTCCGGCGAAAATCATTTGGAAAAGCGACGCCCTCCTTGCGAAGCTGCGCCAGTTTCTCGCGCCGCACTTCCCGCTCACCCGTTAACTCCTGCTCAAACACTGCTCTCTCTTCGCTCATAGCCGCTCCTGGTGTATCGCTGTTTTCACAACAATCTACGGCCGGGCAGCAGGCAAAAGCAAGCGTTTTTCTCTACAATGAGATCAAAATGATCTTAATTGGGATTAGCGAGACCGCTAATAAGCCCTTTATGCGTTGCGCTTGATCTTCTCAATAATCATTATCGCTTCCTGGGTAAAGCGGGCTTTTTCGCTGGTAGAGAGTGAGGCGATATGCCGCGCCAGGGGGCCAAAGACCTCGGCATGGCTCATGATCCCCTGCACGCCCTCTTTGTGAATCACGCGCAGTAGCGCTTCCCGCTCATTGTCATCCAGCGACGAATAGACCATTGACCAGGCAAACTGCAGCGGATCGTCTACCGGTTTGGGGGTAGCGTGCCACTTCACCTCTGTCTCATGCAGTGCTCGCGGCTTCCGGTCGGTACCGCCATAGGCCAGCCACTCCAGAGAGACGTTCTCCCGCTCGGCAATCTTTATTGCAACGTTAAAAGAGGGGTCGGTTCCCCGGCTAATGTAGTTATTCAGCGTGGAGTAAGGAAGCTGCCACTCATCTGCGGCGGCACGGGTGCTGCGGTTACCAATCAGTAGCCTTAGCCTGTCCGCCAGCGTCTCCTGCCCAGCTGTACGGTATGAAATTGTCTCTTCGCCTTCCATTGTTAGTCCATCCGCGACGGTTTTGGTAGTCTGATCTCCATAGAGACCATAAAACGAGTTTGCAATCACAAAATCTTCATATAACGCTTTTATTCATCTCAAAAGAGATCAATGATGCGTCCACGTTATCATCTGGTGATTAACGTTCGGGATTATCCCATAGGGTTGAAAAAGAGGTTAGATGAATTATGAGTAAAGTTGAAGCCACGCAGACGGACTGGTGTCGTATCGACATTGTCGCCGCGCTTCACAAGCGCGGCTACTCAATACGCGAGCTGTCGATTCAGGCCGGTCTCAAACCGGACACCTTAAAAAACGTGCTCTCACGTGCCTACCCGAAGGCTGAACGCATTATTGCCGACGCCATTGGCGTTGAACCTGCGCAGATCTGGCCTAGCCGATACGCCAAGCAGAAGGATACGCACTGACAAAGGCATTTACTGGCGGAATATAAAACCCTGCCGTGCCGTTAAAACTACAGCGCAGTAAAACAAAATTAATATCAACAGGGCAGTGATTAACGATTACTGGCGTTCTATTTTTATATCTGTAAGAGGGCATTATGAGTCAGCCTGGAAATAAAATGGGTGTGCTCCAGCTCACCATATTAACCGCAGTTAATATGATGGGCTCGGGAATTATCATGCTGCCGACCAAATTAGCCGAGGTCGGAACAATATCAATTCTGTCGTGGTTAGTTACGGCGTTAGGATCGTTGGCGCTGGCCTATGCTTTCTCTAAGTGTGGCCTGTTTAGCCAAAAGAGTGGCGGTATGGGAGGCTATGCGGAATATGCGTTTGGTAAATCCGGGAATTTTATTTCTAACTATACCTACGCAATTAGCCTGTTAATTGCCAATATTGCCATTGCTATTTCTGCGGTAGGCTACGGCAGCGATTTTCTCGGTGTCGTTCTCTCCCCGATAGGCGCCTGCCTGGCAACTATCGGCGTCATTTGGGTGACGACGATCTGTAACTTCGGTGGGGCAAAAATCACCGGTCGTATTGGCTCTGTGACCGTCTGGGGGGTCATCATTCCCGTCGTCGGCCTGAGCCTGTTCGGCTGGTTTTGGTTTAAACCTTCGCTCTATATCAGCGCGTGGAACCCTAATAACAGCAGCTTCTTCTCGGCAGTCTCAACCTCCATTTCAATGACGCTGTGGGCATTTTTAGGCCTGGAGTCGGCCTGTGCGAATATGGATGCGGTTGAGAACCCGCAAAAGAACGTCCCCATCGCCGTATTTGGCGGCACCCTGGCCTGCGCCGTAATCTATATCCTCTCTACTAACGTCATCTCCGGCATTGTCCCTAATGCCGATCTGCTTAACTCCACCGCACCTTTCGGCCTGGCCTATGCCAGCATGTTTACCCCCTTCGTGGGTAAGGTGGTCATGCTGCTGATGACCCTGGCCTGTATCGGCTCGCTGTTGGGGTGGCAGTTTACCGTAGGCCGCGTCTTTAAATCGTCGGCGGATATCGGCTACTTCCCGCGCATATTCTCCCGCGTCACCAAAGCAGATGCCCCCGTTGTTGGCATGATTATTCTCGGCATTATCCAAACCCTGCTGGCGTTAATGACCATTAGCCCGTCACTCAATAAACAGTTTAACAGCCTGGTCAACCTGGCGGTCATTACCAACCTTATTCCTTACGTTCTCTCAATGGCCGCGCTTATTCCCATGCAGCGCCTGGCGGGGGTAACCAAATCCCAGTTCCGAATCAATACCTGTACCGCCCTGATCGGCACCGTCTACAGCTTCTATGCCCTCTATGCATCCGGAGAAGAGGCAATGATGCTCGGTGCGCTCACCACCTTTGCAGGCTGGTCGTTCTGGGGAATTTTTATTGATAAGCAAGACAAACACACTCTGATAAATAAATAAGGATATTAAAATGAAGACCATAGCAATAATGAATCACCCTGGCGTTATTTTTAAAGAGACCGCATTGCAGGAGTTGAGCCAGCGCTTACATGCCATGGATTTTCGTATTCTCTATCCGGAGGATGCTGATGATCTGCTGGGGCTCATTAACAATAACGCCAAAATTTGTGGCGCGATCGTTGACTGGGATAGCTATAACCTGAGTCTGACCCAGCAGATAAGCGCGTTGAACGATCGCCTACCGATCTATATGTTTGCCAATAAGAACAGCGCACTCGATCTCACCCTGCGCGACTTAGATACCAATATTCATTTTTTTGAGTATGCGCTCGACGTTGCCTGCGATATTGCCAATAAGATCCAGCAGGTCACGGAGGCCTACTACGATAAGATTCTGCCGCCGTTAACGAAGGCGCTTTTTAACTATGTCAACGCCGGGAAATACACCTTTTGCACCCCTGGCCATATGTCGGGAACCGCGTTTCAGAAGAGTCCGGTCGGCAGCCTCTTTTATGATTTCTTTGGTGCCAACACCATGAAGTCAGATATCTCGATATCGGTATCGGAACTGGGTTCGCTGCTCGATCACACAGGCCCGCACAGAGAGGCCGAGGAGTATATTGCCCGCACCTTTAACGCCGAGCGGAGCTATATGGTGACCAACGGCACCTCGACGGCCAACAAAATTGTCGGCATGTATTCAGCGCCAGTCAAAAGTACGGTGCTGATCGACCGTAACTGTCATAAGTCCCTGACCCATCTATTGATGATGAGCGACGTGACCCCCATCTATCTGCGGCCTACCCGTAACACCTTTGGCATTCTGGGTGGCATTCCGCAGAGCGAGTTTTCACGGGTGTCCATTCAGCAGAAAGTTGACTCGACGCCAGGCGCAAGCTGGCCGGTGCACGCGGTAATCACTAACTCTACCTATGATGGCCTGCTCTACGATACCGATTATATCAAGCAGAACCTGGAGGTGAACTCGATCCACTTTGATTCCGCCTGGGTTCCCTATACTAACTTCAACCCTATCTATAAAGGGTTGTGCGGCATGAGCGGTGAGCGCACAGAGGGCAAGGTGATCTATGAGACGCAATCAACCCATAAGCTGCTGGCGGCGTTTTCCCAGGCATCCATGATCCATATTAAAGGCGACTTCAACGAGGAGACCTTTAATGAATCCTTTATGATGCATACCTCAACTTCGCCGCACTACGGCATCGTTGCCTCCATCGAGACCGCAGCGGCGATGATGGAAGGCAGCGCCGGGAAACGGCTGGTGCAGAACTCCATCGCACGCGCCATCACCTTCCGCCAGGAGATTAAAAAGCTCCGCACCGAATGCGACGGCTGGTTCTTCGACGTCTGGCAACCGGAAGATATCAGCACTACCGAGTGTTGGCCGCTGAAAGGTGATGATGCCTGGCACGGCTTTAGAGACATAGATGACGGCCATATGCATCTCGATCCGGTGAAGGTGACGCTATTAACGCCGGGGTTGAACAAGCAGGGCGAGATGACGGCGCGCGGCATTCCGGCCTGGATCGTCTCGAAGTACCTCGACTATCACGGCATCGTGGTAGAGAAAACCGGTCCCTATAATCTGCTGTTCCTGTTCAGCATCGGTATCGATGAAACTAAAGCGTTAAGCCTGCTACGGGCGCTGACGGACTTTAAGCGCGAGTACGACAGCAACCAGCTTATTAAAGAGATGATGCCAGCGCTCTATGCTCTTGACCCTGGCTTCTATAAGGAGATGCGTATTCAGGAGCTGGCTCAGGGAATGCACGAGGTGATTGGCAAGCATAATCTGCCTGAACTGATGTATCGCGCTTTTGAGACCCTGCCGAAAATGGTGATGAATCCATGGGCCGCCTGGCAGAAAGAGCTGAACGGTGACGTTGAAGAGGTCTACATCGATGAGATGATTGGTCGCGTCAACGCCAACATGATCCTACCCTATCCGCCAGGCGTGCCGCTGGTGATGCCAGGCGAAATGCTGACGGAGAATAACCGTCCGGTGCTGGAGTTTATTCAGATGCTGTGCGAAATCGGTTCCCACTATCCTGGATTTGAGACCGATATTCACGGTGCGTACCGTAAGGCAGACGGCAGATATACGATAAAAGTGTTAAAAAACAGCCGTTAAGATGAATATCGTTAAACGAGCGGCGGGGGTAACACCCGCCGAAAAAAGCTGGGTAACAGGTAGTTGCAAAATGACACACTTTTGATGGTCATGATTTCATAAGAGATAAGAAAGGCTTATGAATCAGAAACGGCGAATGTCATGCTTTTGCCTGATATCCTGTTGCAGAATATTACTGTTCGCTGGCCGTTAACGCTGGTTGCACTAAGCTTATTTTCACGCGGCGACGAAATATCTACTCTTTATACGCCGTGAGGTGAAAGAATTCTCTTTTACTGAATGCAGTATGATGTCTAATGTATTAATTCTGGAGGTCAGAAATGGCAGAACATCGTGGTGGTTCTGGTAACTTCGCAGAAGATCGTGAAAAAGCATCAGAAGCAGGTCGTAAAGGTGGCCAGCACAGCGGGGGTAACTTCAAAAATGACCCTGAGCGCGCATCAGAAGCTGGCAAAAAAGGGGGCAAAAGTAGCCATGGTGGTGGCGGCCAGGGCGGTGGCGGTAACCGCTAGATGCCAGTACCATCGCAGCGTAAGATAAGTTAATCCTATGACCCATCTTACGTTTGTCCCGCCGTCGGGTTCGCCCGGCGGTTTTTTTATCTCTTTTTTCCGCTAAGCCGTTGAACTGACTCTTCTGCCATCGCACACTACGGGGCTTCGTTCCGGGTCGGTGGTAAAATGATCTCTTTTTTCTCTCGCTATAAATTATCCGTTAAGCCGCAGGAAGCCCTGCTGATCCTGATCACTATGTTCTGGGGCGGTACCTTTCTGGCCGTTCAATACGCCGTGACCCTGAGCGGGCCGCTCTTTTTTGTTGGTCTGCGCTTTGCCACGGCGGCAATCGCGGTCGCTCTGCTCTCTATTAACGTATTACGGGGCATCACCTGGCTGGAAGTCAAAGCTGGCGTAGCGATCGGCGTCTCTATTGCCTTCGGCTACGGCCTGCAAACATGGGGACTCCAGACCATCTCCAGCAGCAAATCCGCCTTTATTACCGCGATGTATGTGCCTCTGGTTCCGCTGCTGCAATGGCTTTGCCTCGGCAAACTGCCGGGCCTGATGTCCTGCGTAGGGATCGCGCTGGCCTTTGCCGGACTGATATTGTTGGCAGGTCCAGATGGCAACCTGCTGGCGATGGGCGAGGGGGAGTGGATCACTTTGGTCAGCGCGGTGGCCATTGCCGCGGAAATTATTCTGATTAGCGCCTGGGCGGGCAGGGTCGATATCCGGCGGGTGACCGTGATCCAGCTGGCTACCGCGTCGCTGGTGGCGTTTGCCGCCGCCGGTCCGGCAGGGGAGTCCGTGCCGCCGTTCTCACCGGCGCTGCTGCTGGTCGCGATGGGGCTGGGCATTTTCAGCGCCATTATTCAGGTTACCATGAACTGGGCCCAGCGTAGCGTTTCCCCTACCCGGGCAACGGTGATCTATACCGGCGAACCGGTGTGGGCGGGCATTTTTGGTCGTCTGGCGGGTGAACGCCTGCCGCTGCTGGCCCTGTTTGGCGGGGTGCTGATTGTGCTCGGCGTGCTGGTCAGCGAGCTTAAGCTCAACCGAAAAAAAGCGCCGTCGGCGACGGCGTCATTAACCGAAGAGTAGGGTGGCGCGGTCAGTTGGCTGGCGGTAGTGGGCAGCTGAGATCGCCCTCTTCGCACTGCATCAGCGAGGCCAGAAAGGCTTCGCGCTCGGCGGTTTTATCGTGCAGGCACTGGTTATGGATCATCGGCTGCACGCTTCCGCCCTCGGTGCCGGAGGCGATCAGCGCGCAGTCGGCGTCGCGCAGGCTAATCCACGTTTGCTGCGCCTTCTTCAACAGCTCGCGCTGCGGTGCTTCGGCTCGCTGTATGGCGGCCTGATAGGTTTCATTGAGTTTTTTATCTGCCGCCTGATACTGCTGTGCGGTACAGCTGTTCAGATCGGACTGGGTGCTGGCATTGTCACACTCGTCCGCCAGCGCGCCGGTGCTCAGCAGCAGAGCCGCGCCTGCTATAAATAGACGTTTCATTTTTCCCCCCATAAAAAAGCCGGATGCGCTGCGCTTATCCGGCCTACGGTTACATTGTAGCCCCGGTAAGCGTAGCGCCACCGGGGATTTTACACGATTAACCGATTGTCATCAGGCTGGCGTTGCCTCCGGCCGCAGCGGTGTTGACGCTCAGGGAGCGCTCCAGGTAGAGACGCTCCAGCACGATCGCCGTTTCGCCCCGGGCAAAGCCCTGTACCGAGATAATCGCGCCATCGCGGGCGGCGACCTGCTCGCAGATCGTCCGCAGCTGGTCGGAGTCGCCGTGGTAGATCACCGCGTCAAACGACTGGCTCAGCAGCCCATCAGGCTTCGCGAAGACGATACGCTCCGCCACCGCCTGCGGCAGCTGTTTTAGCAGATCGCGATGCATTCCATCCTCCGGCCACAGCACCTTGCTGCCCACCGCCAGTACTGCCGCCAGCTGCACCAGCGCATCCTGCTCGTTGTCAGCCATGCACAGTACGCTATCCCGCGGCAGCAGGGTCCAGGTGTTGCGCTCGCCGGTAGGGCCAGGCAGCAGGCGCTGGGTACCGCTCTGCGCCTGCTCGCCAAACTGCTGGCAGAGTTCCACCAGCTCAGGGCGGCTGGTCGCCCAGGCACCTAGCGCCTCCAGCGGCTGAGCCAGCACGCTGCGCAGGCGGGCATCCACTGGCCGCTCTGCATCGTGCCGTGCCAGGGTAATGCCCAGCGCATTTTGCGGTCGGCTTGCCAGCAGGCGGTAGAGATAGAGCGGCCCGCCCGCTTTAGGACCGGTACCGGATAATCCCTCACCGCCAAACGGCTGGACGCCAACGACCGCGCCGACCATATTGCGGTTGACGTAGAGGTTGCCAACGTAAGCGTTACCGGTGACCTGGGCGATGGTCTCGTCGATACGGGTATGCACCCCGAGCGTCAGGCCATAGCCGGAAGCGTTGATCTGGCGGATGGTCTCATCCAGCTGGCTGCGGCTGTAGCGCACCACGTGCAGCACCGGACCGAAGACCTCTTTTTTCAGCTCGTCAATGCTGTCCAGCTCGATCAGCGTCGGGGCAACGAAGGTGCCGGTCTGCCACTCTTTCGCGTCCTCGCTATTTTCCCGCACCGCCTGGAACACTGTATGGCCTTTGGCCCGCATCGCCTGAATATGGCGTTCAATAGCGTTTTTCGCCTCGGCATCGATCACCGGACCGATATCGGTAGAGAGACGGCCAGGATTACCCATCCGGCTCTCCGCCATCGCGCCGCGCAGCATTTTCAGCGTGTGATCGGCAATATCCTCCTGCAGGCAGAGCAGGCGCAGCGCCGAGCAGCGCTGACCCGCGCTGTCAAACGCCGAGGCCATCACATCAACCACGACCTGCTCCGTCAGCGCCGAGGAGTCAACGATCATCGCATTCATACCGCCGGTTTCAGCGATCAGCGGCGTTGGACGACCCTGCGCGTCGAGGCGCGGCGCAATGCTGCGCTGCAGCAGGGTCGCGACCTCGGTCGAGCCGGTAAACATCACGCCGCGCACGCGGTTGTCGGCGGTCAGCTGCGCGCCAACGGTTTCGCCCCGGCCCGGCAGAAGCTGAACCACTCCGGCAGGCACGCCCGCTTCCCGCAGCAGGGCCACGCTCTGGGCAGCAATCAGCGGCGTCTGCTCCGCCGGCTTCGCCAGCACGCTGTTACCTGCCGCGAGGGCAGCAGCAACCTGCCCGGTAAAGATCGCCAGCGGGAAGTTCCACGGGCTAATACAGACTACCGGACCCAATGGGCGGTGAGTCTCATTGTCAAAGTCGTCCCGTACCTGGCCCGCGTAGTAGCGCAGGAAGTCCACCGCTTCACGCACCTCGGCGATGGCGTTACTGAAGGTTTTACCCGCCTCACGCACCAGAATACCGATCAGCTGCTGGGTCTGATCTTCCATCAGCATGGCAGCACGCTCCAGAATGGCAGCGCGCTCCTCAGGCGGCGTGGCAAACCAGATCGGTCCGTTGTTCACCGCGCTCTCCAGCGCCTGCTCAACTTCGGCAGCGGTGGCTTCCCGGGCGTAGCCGACAATGTCCTTCGGCTCCGCTGGGTTGATCACAGCAGTCATCTCGCCATCTTCGACCGGCTGCGCCAGCAACGGCCCGGCCTGCCAGCTCTGCAGCGCGCTGTTGAGCAGGGCAGAGGAGAGGGACGCCAGTCGGTGTTCGTTCGCCAGATCCAGCCCGGCGGCGTTAACCCGGCCTTCGCCGTAAAGTTCCACCGGCAGCGGGATCTTCGGATGCGGCAGGCCAATCTGTCCCTCCTGGGCCGCCAGTTTTTCAACGGCGGTTACCGGGTCAGCTACAAGCTCGTCGAGGGGCAGGGTGGTGTCGGCGATGCGGTTAACAAAGGAGGTGTTCGCGCCGTTCTCCAGCAGGCGGCGGACCAGGTAGGCCAGCAGCGTTTCATGGGTACCAACCGGGGCGTAGATACGGCACGGGCGGTTCAGCTTACCGTCAGCAATATTGCCTACCACCTGCTCATAGAGCGGCTCGCCCATGCCGTGCAGGCACTGGAACTCATACTGGCCCGGATAGTAGTTCTCCCCGGCAAGCTGATAGATAGCGGCCAGGGTGTGGGCGTTATGGGTTGCAAACTGCGGGTAGATCAGGTTCGGTACGCTAAGCAACTTTTTCGCGCAGGCGATATAGGAGACGTCGGTGTAGACCTTGCGGGTGTAGACCGGATACCCCTCCAGCCCCTCAACCTGGGCGCGTTTGATTTCGCTGTCCCAGTAGGCGCCTTTTACCAGACGGATCATCAGGCGGCGGCGGCTGCGTGAGGCGAGGTCGGTCAGGTAGTCGATAACAAACGGGCAGCGCTTCATATAGGCCTGAATCACGAAGCCGATGCCGTTCCAGCCCGCCAGATCCGGATCGAAACAGAGTTTTTCCAGCAGATCGAGGGAGATCTCCAGCCGGTCCGCCTCTTCGGCGTCGATGTTAATTCCAATATCGTACTGGCGCGCCAGCAGGGTTAATGACTTCAGTCGCGGATAGAGTTCGCTCATCACCCGGTCATACTGCGCCCGGCTGTAGCGCGGATGCAGAGCTGACAGCTTGATGGAGATCCCTGGACCTTCATAGATGCCGCGGCCGTTAGAGGCTTTGCCGATGGCGTGGATCGCCTGCTGATAGGAGACCATATAGGCCTGCGCATCGGTGGCGGTCAGCGCCGCCTCGCCCAGCATATCGTAGGAGTAGCGGAACCCTTTCTCCTCCAGCTTGCGGGCGTTGGCCAGCGCTTCGGCGATGGTTTCCCCGGTAACAAACTGCTCGCCCATCAGGCGCATCGCCATATCCACGCCTTTGCGGATCAGCGGCTCGCCGCTCTTGCCGATGATGCGGTTCAGCGAGCGCGAGAGGCTGGCTTCGTTATGGGTTGAGACCAGACGACCGGTAAACAGCAGCCCCCAGGTCGCCGCGTTAACAAATAGCGAGGGGCTGCGGCCGATATGCGACTGCCAGTTGCCGTTGCTGATTTTGTCGCGGATCAGCGCGTCGCGGGTTGCCTTGTCAGGAATACGCAGCAGCGCTTCGGCCAGGCACATCAGGGCCACGCCCTCCTGCGAGGAGAGGGAGAACTCCTGCAGCAGGCTCTGCACCATCCCGGCGCGGCCGGTGGCGGTTTTTTGATTGCGCAGCTTCTCTGCAAGGCGGTAGGCCAGCTTCTGGGCGCGATCGGCAACCGGCTCCGGCAGGCGCGCCTGCTCCAGCAGCATCGGCACGGCGTCGGTTTCTGCACGTCGCCAGGCGGCGGTGATGGCCGCACGGTTCACGGACTGGGGCAGGATCTGCTCGGCAAACTCCAGGAAGGGTTGATGCGGCTCATCTTTCACTACGCTGGCGTCGGCGTGTTCGCTCTCTATGCCGTTATTCTGGCCCGGTAGCTCCGGCAGCGCATCACCGCTCTCAACGCGCTCAAGATAGTTAAAGATGGCCTGCTTAATCAGCCAGTGCGGCGTGCGATCGATCTGCGTCGCGGCCTGCTTAATACGGTCACGCGTGGCGTCATCAAGCTTCACCCCCATCGTCGTGCTACCCATGCATCTACTCCTCGTTATTATCGTCACTCTGTGTCGTTAGCGAGAAATATCCACCATGTTGCAACTTTGTGCAACCGTGTTAATTGTGACGCGGCCAACAAGCTGAAAAATGAATGGATTGTTAACGATGAACGGACGTTAAAAAGTTGCACTAGCACCCCGTCAGGCCAGAAACCATGCGGTACTTAACACTTTTGCACGGTGTTACCTGGCAAAGCGTGAGCGAGTGCAACCTATTAGAAAATGGTATCGTAACGGGGATGTAATTCATGTGAATGCCATGTTAAATCGATTGTGGTTAGGAATCGCTTCCGGCAGGATACGGTCGCTCAACACAACAACGAGACCTTTTCCTCGTTCCGGAAAAGGTCAACGCAGCAGATATGACGTTTGCTGACGAAGAGATCTGGAGACTTTTGAATGGCAATGAGTACCCCGATGCTGGTGACGTTTCTCGTTTACATCTTTGGCATGATTTTAATTGGTTTTTTTGCATGGCGATCGACAAAAAACTTTGACGACTACATCCTTGGCGGCCGTAGCTTAGGCCCGATGGTCACCGCGCTCTCCGCAGGCGCATCCGACATGAGCGGCTGGCTGCTGATGGGCCTGCCGGGGGCGATTTTTATCTCCGGCATCTCCGAAAGCTGGATCGCTATCGGCCTGACTCTTGGGGCATGGATCAACTGGAAGCTGGTGGCAGGCCGTCTGCGCGTGCACACCGAAGCAAACAACAACGCTCTGACGCTGCCGGACTATTTTACCGGCCGTTTTGAAGATCGTAGCCGCGTCCTGCGCATTATCTCCGCGCTGGTGATCCTGCTCTTCTTCACCATCTACTGTGCGTCCGGCATCGTTGCAGGTGCGCGCCTGTTCGAGAGCACCTTCGGTATGAGCTACGAAACGGCGCTGTGGGCCGGGGCGGCAGCGACGATCATCTACACCTTTGTGGGCGGCTTCCTGGCAGTGAGCTGGACCGACACCGTGCAGGCCAGCCTGATGATCTTCGCCCTGATCCTCACCCCAGTAATGGTTATGGTCTCCGTGGGCGGCTTTGATGACTCGCTGGTGGTGATCAAGCAGAAGAGCATTGAAAACGTGGATATGCTCAAAGGGTTGAACTTCGTGGCCATCGTTTCGCTGCTGGGTTGGGGGCTGGGCTACTTTGGTCAGCCGCATATTCTGGCGCGCTTTATGGCGGCGGATTCTCATCACACTATCGTTCATGCTCGCCGCATCAGCATGACCTGGATGATCCTCTGTCTGGCCGGTGCGGTAGCCGTAGGCTTCTTCGGTATCGCTTACTACAGCAACAATCCGGCGCTGGCCGGGGCGGTAAACCAGAATGCCGAGCGCGTGTTTATCGAGCTGGCGCAGGTGCTGTTTAACCCGTGGGTAGCAGGCGTACTGCTCTCCGCGATTCTGGCGGCGGTAATGTCTACCCTGAGCTGCCAGCTGCTGGTCTGCTCCAGTGCCATCACGGAAGATCTCTACAAGGCATTCCTGCGTAAAGGCGCAAGCCAGACCGAACTGGTGTGGGTCGGACGCGTAATGGTGCTGGTGGTCGCGCTGGTGGCTATTGCCCTTGCCGCTAATCCGGAAAACCGCGTGCTGGGCCTGGTAAGCTACGCCTGGGCCGGTTTTGGTGCGGCTTTTGGCCCGGTAGTGCTCTTCTCGGTGATGTGGTCACGCATGACCCGTAACGGCGCGCTGGCGGGGATGATTATCGGTGCGGTAACCGTTATCGTCTGGAAGCACTTTGAGCTGCTGGGTCTGTACGAGATCATTCCTGGCTTTATCTTTGGCAGCATCGGCATCGTGCTCTTTAGCCTGCTGGATAAAGCGCCGTCGGCAAGCATGCAGGCGCGCTTTGCCGAGGCGGATGCGCACTATCACTCTAAGCCAGAGCCACGCGTAGCAAATTGATCGTTCTTAACGCACCGGAGCCATCCTCCGGTGCGTTTTCTCACTTCTTTTTCACAATTCCATAATCTTCGATTCACCTTCCAGCACGTGCCTTGTCCTGCGTAACATTCTGAGAAACTTCCGCACAGAAATTACTTGTGTTTATCGCCAGCGTAATGATAATCACTATCATTGAAATTTACTTTTCTTTGCATCTTTTGACGCTGCTTAACATTCAAAGGTTTACCGCATGTTTGTGCCATTTCTCATTATGTTACGCGAAGGACTCGAAGCGGCGCTGATCGTTAGCCTCATCGCCAGCTATCTGAAGTGTACCCAACGCGGCCGCTGGATAGGCGTGATGTGGATCGGTGTCTTTCTCGCCGCCGCCCTCTGCCTCGCGCTCGGTATCATCATCAACGAAACCACTGGTGAGTTTCCGCAAAAAGAGCAGGAGCTGTTTGAGGGCATCGTGGCGGTGATTGCCGTGGTGATCCTGACGTGGATGGTCTTCTGGATGCGCAAAGTATCGCGTAACGTTAAGGTCCAGCTTGAGCAGGCGGTAGATAACGCCCTGAAGCAGGGCAATCATCACGGCTGGGCGCTGATTATGATGGTCTTCTTTGCCGTTGCCCGGGAAGGGCTGGAGTCAGTCTTCTTCCTGCTGGCGGCGTTTCAGCAGGATGTGGGTATCTGGCCGCCGGTGGGCGCACTCACCGGCCTGGCGACAGCCGTCGTGATTGGCTTCCTGATCTACTGGGGTGGCATTCGCCTCAATATGGCCGCATTTTTCAAATGGACCAGTCTTTTCATTCTGCTGGTGGCCGCTGGGCTGGCCGCTGGAGCGATCCGCGCCTTCCATGAAGCGGGCCTCTGGAACCATTTCCAGCAGGTGGCCTTCGATCTCAGCAATACCCTGAGCACCCACACGCTGTTTGGCACTCTGCTGGAGGGCATCTTTGGCTACCAGGAAGCGCCCAGCGTCAGTGAAGTGGTGGTCTGGTTTGCCTACCTTATTCCGGCGCTGGTGCTGTTTATGCCGCCGCCGCGCCCGGGGGCACAGATGTCTCCCGGTGCCTCCTGATGTTTATGGGTAGTGATAACAGTAGTTACAACATACTTTTTAAGGGAAAGGTCATGGCAACGCATTTTCGTCGTAGTGCTTTACAGGTTGGTATTGCCGCGCTGCTCGCCTGCGCGTTTAACGCCCAGGCGGCAGATGTTCCTCAGGTGAAGGTCACGGTAACGGATAAGCAGTGTGAACCGATGAACCTCACGGTTAACGCTGGCAAGACGCAGTTCATTATCCTCAACCACAGCCAGAAAGCACTGGAGTGGGAGATCCTGAAGGGCGTTATGGTGGTGGAGGAGCGGGAGAACATCGCGCCGGGCTTTAGCCAGAAGCTGACCGCTAACCTACAGCCGGGTGAATATGAGATGACCTGCGGCCTGCTAACCAATCCCAAGGGCAAGCTGATTGTCAAAGGCGCAGCTACGGCGGATGCGGCTAAAGGTGACCCGTTGCTGAGCCTTGGCGCTGCTATCACCGGGTATAAAGCTTACGTGACTCAGGAGATGAAGGGTCTGGTAGCGAAGACCAAAGACTTTACCGACGCGGTGAAGGCGGGGGATATCGAGAAAGCCAAATCGCTGTATGCCCCGACGCGTCAGCACTACGAGCGTATTGAGCCGATCGCCGAGCTTTTCTCTGACCTCGACGGCAGCATTGATGCCCGCGAAGATGACTACGAGCAGAAGGCTGCCGATCCGAAATTCACCGGCTTCCACCGCCTCGAAAAAGCGCTGTTTGGCGATAGCTCGACGAAGGGCATGGAGCAGTATGCTGACCAGCTGAATAGCGACGTGCTGGAGCTGCAAAAACGCATCAGCGAGCTGGCCTTCCCACCGTCAAAAGTGGTCGGCGGTGCGGCTGGGCTAATTGAAGAGGTGGCGGCCAGCAAGATTAGCGGTGAAGAGGATCGCTACAGCCACACCGATCTGTGGGACTTCCAGGCCAACGTTGACGGCGCGCAGAAGATTGTCGAGCTGCTGCGTCCGCAGCTGCAGAAAGGCAACGCCGATCTGCTGGCGAAGGTAGACGCCAACTTCAAGAAGGTCGATACCATTCTCGCGAAGTACCGTACCAAAGATGGCTTCGAAACCTATGACAAACTGACCGATGCCGATCGTACGGCGCTGAAAGGACCGATCACCACGCTTGCGGAAGATCTGGCCCAGCTTCGCGGCGTACTCGGGCTGGATTAAGCATGACAGAGCATGATGAGCACGGCGTGAGCGAGCCTTCACGCCGCCGTTTACTGAAGGGCATGGGCGCGCTGGGTGGCGCCCTGGCGCTGGCGGGCGGCTGTCCGGTAGCCCATGCGGCAAAGCCTAAAAGCGCTCCCGGCACCCTGTCGCCGGATGCGCGGATGGAGACCCAGCCGTTCTATGGCGAACATCAGGCGGGGATCCTGACGCCGCAGCAGGCCGCGATGATGCTGGTGGCTTTCGATGTGCTGGCCAGCGACAAATCGGAGCTGGAGCGGCTGTTTCGCCTGCTGACCCAGCGGATTGCCTTCTTGACTACCGGCGGCCCTGCGCCAGATACGCCTAACCCGCGTATGCCGCCGATGGATTCCGGTATTCTTGGCGGCTTTATTGCCCCGGATAACCTGACCATCACCGTCTCGCTGGGCGCATCGCTGTTTGATGAGCGCTTTGGCTTAGGCCCGCAGCGCCCAGCGAAGCTGGAGAAGATGACGCGCTTCCCCAACGATTCGCTGGATGCAGCCCTGTGCCATGGCGATCTGCTCCTGCAGATCTGCGCTAACACCGGAGATACGGTGATCCACGCCCTGCGCGATCTTATTAAATACACGCCGGATCTGCTCAGCATCCGCTGGAAGCGGGAGGGGTTTATCTCTGACCATGCGGCACGCAGCAAAGGGAAAGAGACGCCGATTAACCTGCTGGGCTTCAAAGACGGCACCGGCAACCCGGACGGTCAGAACGGCGCGCTGATGAAGCACGTGGTGTGGGTTACGCCTGACCAGCAGGAGCCGGTCTGGACAGTGGGTGGTAGCTATCAGGCGGTGCGTATTATTCAGTTCCACGTCGAGTTCTGGGATCGCACGCCGCTTAAGGAGCAGCAGACTATCTTCGGGCGCGACAAGCAGAGCGGTGCTCCACTAGGCATGCAGCATGAGCATGACGTGCCGGACTATGCTCGCGATCCCGACGGGGAGGTCATTGCCCTCGACAGCCATATCCGCCTTGCCAACCCGCGTACGCCGGAGACTGAGGTCAATCTGATGATGCGTCGCGGCTACAGCTATTCGCTGGGGGTAACCAACGCCGGCCAGCTGGATATGGGTCTGCTGTTTGTCTGCTTCCAGCACGATCTGGAGAAAGGCTTCCTGACAGTGCAGAAGCGGCTCAACGGTGAAGCGCTGGAGGAGTACATCAAGCCGATCGGCGGGGGGTACTTCTTTGCTCTGCCCGGCGTGAAAGATCCGCAACACTATTTGGCTCAGCCGCTGCTGGAGGCGTAGCCAGTGCTCCTCTGTCCTGTAGGGCAGGGGAGCACTATCATTTTTTTCTATGAGCGCGATCTTGTTATATTTTTGTAATATTAATGTCAGAAACTGACTCCGGATAAGAGGGCAGGCTCGTTATATTTTGGTAAATATAATGTTGCTTTTATGAAAATTTTTGTTTTACTTATATCAACAGCGGTAGTTCCCGGCAGTGAACGATTCACTATGGAGATCGCGAATGGTAAGGTCCGGCTTAGGACAATCAGCACACTCAATCCGCCATGTTCGGTGCGGGCAGCACGCCACCGATAGCGATCGTCTCACCGCCAGAATCTCCTCTTCCCTCATCAAAACAACAGAATTTACCGACGTGGCAAACGACACAGTGGGTGGGTTTGCCGCGTCTTTTCATCAGCAAGTCATGGCTTACAAGGAAGCCAAACCTCAGACGTTCGTGCGCATAATCGTGCCGGCAGCGGCACGTGTGATGTAAACCTACAACTCAAGGTGCTATCCATGGGAAGACAGAAAGCAGTGATCAAAGCTCGTCGTGAAGCAAAACGTGTGCTGAGACGAGATTCGCGCAGCCACAAACAGCGTGAAGAAGAGTCGGTCACCTCGCTTGTGCAGATGAGTGGCGTTGAATCAATTGGTATGGCGCGGGACAGCCGTGATAACTCGCCAATTGTCGCGCGCAATGAAGCTCAGGCGCACTACCTGAATGCTATCGAGAGTAAACAGCTAATCTTTGCAACAGGTGAAGCAGGATGCGGTAAAACCTGGATCAGCGCAGCGAAAGCGGCGGAAGCCCTGATCCATAAGGATGTGGACAGAATTATCGTCACCCGTCCGGTTCTGCAAGCCGATGAAGATCTTGGCTTCTTACCCGGAGATATCTCGGAGAAGTTCGCTCCCTACTTCCGGCCCGTGTACGACGTGCTGGTCAAACGCCTTGGAGCGTCCTTTATGCAATACTGCCTGCGGCCAGAGATTGGTAAGGTGGAAATCGCGCCGTTCGCCTATATGCGCGGACGTACATTTGAAAACGCGGTCGTGATTCTTGACGAGGCTCAGAATGTGACCGCTGCGCAAATGAAGATGTTTTTGACACGCCTCGGGGAGAACGTGACCGTGATTGTAAACGGCGACATCACCCAGTGCGACCTGCCGTCGGGCGTCAAGTCCGGCCTGAGCGATGCGCTGGCACGTTTTGAGGAAGATGAGATGGTTGGCGTAGTCCGCTTCACGAAAGATGACTGCGTGCGCTCGGCCCTCTGCCAGCGAACACTGCTGGCCTACTACTGATGAAATAACCTAATTAAGAATGTGACTGCAAAGCCCGGGTGACCGGGCTTTGTTTTTTTGTGGGGTGGGGCAGGGTATAAAGCGTAGCCCCGGTAAGCGTAGCGCCACCGGGGAAAAGACGATCGGGTACGGCTCACGATCGGGGGGGATTGACTCGCTTCGCTCGCCCTTCGGGCAGCCCGCTCGCTGCGCTCCCGGTCTGTCCAACGTCCTGTCGTCCGTTGTCGAACCCCGGTCGGGGATTCTTATCCCCCCTGGTGGGGTGCTACAGGCGAAAAAAAAGCCCGCATTTGCATGCGAGCTTCTCTTCAAATATGGCGGTGAGGGGGGGATTCGAACCCCCGATACGTTGCCGTATAC
>DAMBQR010000012.1:0-75987 GCA_032055545.1 Pseudescherichia sp.
ACCACCACGGCGGCCACCGGCAGCGCCCACAGGCCATAGTGGCGCTTAGGCGGTGCAGGCATAGCCGCAACGGCGGCAGGGGGGGAAACCGGCGCGGGCTGAGGCTCAGGCTGCGGCGGCTCGGCAGGCTGCTGGGTGCTCATCTCTGGCACGGTGGCCAGCAGCGGCTCATCGGCTCTGCTGAAGGCTGCCACGGCAGGCGCTTCCTCTGCCTCGTCGCTCTCCTCCGGCATCACGATAGCGGGCGCGGGCGGCTCCTCTTCACGCAGGCAGGCAAGAACGTCATCGCGGGCGCTCTCGTTGAGATCGACAAAACCCCAGAAGGTAATAACCGGTTTGCCATCCACCAGGAAGACGTGGTTCACGCCGGGGAACTGTAGCGCTTTCGCCAGTAGCGAGCCAAAAAGCTGCTGGGCGGTTTTTGGCGACTGCAGGCTTTTGCGGCTTAGGGCCGCGGCGCTGTCGAGAGTGCTCTCAAGAAAGCGCAGGGCGCGGAAGCGGGACTCATCGTCAGCGGCCTTCCAGCTTACCGCCCGGCCTTCGACCGGGGAGTACCAGTCCACGCGATCGCCGTTGTCGTTAATCTGCGGTATGGCGAGGCAGTCCACCATCGCCTGCTGCTTGCGCAGGCGTAACGCTTCACGAATTTGCAATGCCGAATCAAAGACGGCCTGGCCGCCGCCGCCGACGGCCTGAAAATCATCCAGATCGCCGCTGCGCAAGAGAGTTTTTGCCACATTTTCATCCCATAGACTTCTTCACGCCTCTACTTTACGAGATGTAATAGCAAGCAAACGGTGGAAGAGAGGCTAAAAGCGGTGAATTCTCGCGGCATTGCGGGAGCGCTTTTCGCTTGACGTTTGCGGAATGACTTAAGGCAAACTAAAAGGTGGCGAAAGGTGAAGAAATCAGCAAAATCAGCTGCTTTGGCATAACCTGATAGTGATTCGTTATTTGCCTCATTTCGGCTGCTATGCTGAGATCACGTTTTAATAAAATAATAAGGTTTTAATTATGTTTTCAGGAAATCTGTCTACCGGCAAAACGCTGCTCGCGCTGGCGCTCAGCACGCTTCTTCCAACAAGTGCGGCCTGGGCGGCGGCAAAAGATACCATCATCTACTGCTCCGAAGCCTCTCCGGAATCCTTTAACCCGCAGATCGCCAGCTCTGGCCCCAGCTTTGTTGCCAGCTCGCAGACGCTCTATAACCGCCTGATCAACTTCGATCCGGTAAAGAATACGCCGGTGCCATCGCTGGCGACCAGCTGGACTATCTCCCCGGACGGTAAGACCTATACCTTTACCCTGCGCCAGGGCGTTAAATTCAACAGCAATAAATTCTTCAAGCCTACCCGCGACTTTAACGCCGATGATGTGATCTTCTCGGTGCTGCGTCAGAAGGATGCTAACCATCCGTATCACAACGTCTCTCAGGGTAACTACGAATATTTCAATGATGTCGGCCTCGACAAGCTGATCAAAGAGGTGAAGAAGGTTGATGACTACCACGTCCAGTTTGTGCTGAACGAACCGAACGCTGCTTTCCTTGCCGACTGGGGCATGGACTTTGCCTCGATTCTCTCTGCGGAATACGCGGATGCGATGCTGAAAAAGGGGACGCCGGAGAACGTCGATACCTGGCCGATCGGTACCGGCCCTTATGCGCTCCAGCAGTACAATCGTGACGCGCTGATCCGCTATATCGCTAACCCGAACTACTGGGACGGTGAGGTGCCGACGAAGCATCTGATCTTCTCTATCACGCCAAATGTTGAAACGCGGCTGGCGAAGCTGCAAACCAACGAGTGCCAGATCATCCCTGCGCCGTCTCCGGTTCAGTTCGACGTGATCAAAAAGAATAAGGATCTGGCCCTGCACTCGGTAGATGCGCTGAACGTCGGTTATCTGGCGTTTAACACCGAGAAAAAACCGTTTGATAACGTGCTGGTGCGTCAGGCCCTGAACTATGCCACGGACAAAAATGCCATTGTTAACGCCGTCTTCTTAGGCTCCGGCACCGTTGCAAAATCGCCGCTGCCGCCGAACATGCTTGGCTTTAATAAAGATCTGAAAGATTACCCCTATGATCCAGAGAAGGCCAAAGCGCTGCTGAAGCAGGCGGGTCTGGAGCAGGGCGCAGAGGTCACGCTGTGGTCTATGCCGGTCCAGCGTCCCTACAACCCGAACTCGAAGCGTATTGCCGAGATGATCCAGAGCGACTGGGCGAAGGTAGGCGTGAAGGCCAAAATCGTCTCCTATGAGTGGGGCGAATATCTCTCCGGAATGCGCAAAGGCGAGCACGACTCAGCTCTGTTTGGCTGGATGTCTGACAACGGCGATCCAGACAACTTTGCCGACGTGCTGCTGGGCTGCGACAGCATTGAAACCGGCTCGAACGCCGCGCGCTGGTGTGATAAAACCTACGACGGGCTGGTAAAAAAAGCCAAGCTTACCTCCGTGCCGGAGGATCGCGCGAAGCTCTACTCTCAGGCGCAGGAGGTGTTCTATCAGCAGGCGCCGTGGATCGCGCTGGCAAACGGTAAAACGTTCTATGCCACCCGCAGCAACGTAACCGGGTATAGTGTTAGCCTGATGGGCAGTGATTTCTCAAAAGCCAAAATCAACTAACAGATACAGGAGAGGATATGTCGCATTTGGAAGAGGTGGTCGCACATGTGGATGACGTTATCAAGGAGAGCGTGATTGCACATATGAACGAGCTGCTGGTCGCGCTCAGCGATGACGCAGAGCTGAGCCGGGAAGATCGCTACGCCCAGCAGCAGCGTCTGCGCAATGCCATCGCCCACCACGGACGGCACCACAAGGAAGAGTTGGAGGCGCGTCGCGAACAGCTCACCAAAGATGGCATTATTCTCTAGCTTTTAGTGCTAACGCCGGGCGGCGCTCACGCTTGCCCGGCCTACGCGACTACGCAATTACCACTGCCGTCTGGCCACTAACCACGCGCCAATCACCAGCAGCACCGCCCCGCACACTGGGCCGGCCAGCGCCCGCAAAGGTACGCCGTGGCTTTTCACCAGATCCATCACCAGACCGCCGATCAGCTGGCTAGCGACCAGCACCGCAATGGTGGTCGCCGCGCCCACGTACTGATAGCCGCTGATGCTGGCAAAAACAAAAAACGACCCGAGCAGGCCAGGGATCAGCGTCCACCAGCGTACCGTTGCCGCCAGCTCGCTAAACCCGGCCAGGCCATACTTGATCAGCAGAATAGAGACAAACAGAACGATACCCACCAACGAGTTGAGCAGCATCGCAATCAACACGGTGGAGGAGGACTGGGTGATACGCACCATCAGCGTATTTTGCACGACCAGCCCGATACCCGCCGCTGCCAGGAACAGCAGGGTCAACGACGAGTTCATGCGATAGCGTCCGGTTCGCTGCGGTCGTCCAGCTGCAGCTGCATAAAGGTGAGGTCGAGCCAGCGGCCAAACTTGGTGCCGACCTGCGGCATCTGGGCGGTGGTCACAAAGCCCAGCTTCTCATGCAGATGAATAGAGGCCGCATTCTGCGACTCGATCCCGGCAACCATCACATGCTTACCGATGCGTTTTGCCTCCTCAATCAGCCTAACCATTAGCGCCTGGCCCAGGCCTTTCCCCTGATGATCCGGGTGAATATAGACCGAGTGCTCCACCGTATGGCGGAAGCCGTCGAAGGCGCGCCAGTCGCCGAAGGCCGCGTAGCCGGCGATCTCACCGCTCTCTTCGCTGACCAGCACCGGGTAGCCCATCAGGGTACGGGCCTCAAACCAGGCGATACGGTTGTCAGCGTCAACGGTCTGGTCGTTCCAGATAGCGGCGGTGTGTAAGACGGCGTGGTTGTAGATAGCGGCGATAGCGGCGCAGTCGTCTTTGTCCGCGTAGCGAATGGTCATGCTTAAAACCTCAGAGAATATGCACGGGATAGTCTGATATGAATACTATTACAGAGGCGATAAATCAACGCTTTGCCTGGGCAGTTTCGCTTCGGGGGATGATGACGCAGAATGCCAAAGCAAAGAGAGGCTTAAGACGCTACGCTGAAAGGATGTTTAACCGTTAAAGGAGACGACCGTGAGTCAAGAACAACAGCTTAACCGCCAGTGGCTACTGGCATCCCGCCCGCATGGCGCGCCGGTTGCTGAAAACTTTCGCCTCGAAGAGCGCGATATTCCTACCCCAAAATCCGGCCAGCTGCTGCTGCGTACCGTCTATCTCTCTCTCGATCCCTACATGCGCGGGCGCATGAGCGATGAACCCTCCTATGCCGATCCGGTTAACATTGGCGACGTGATGTGCGGCGGGACGGTGAGCCAGGTGGTGACGTCTGAGCACCCTGACTATGCCGAAGGAGATTGGGTGCTGGGCTACGACGGCTGGCAAGCGTATGCCCTATCGAACGGCGAGGGGCTGGTCAAGCTGGACAAGAGCCTGGAGCACCCCTCCTGGGCGTTGGGGGTGCTGGGGATGCCCGGCTTTACTGCCTACATGGGGCTGCTGGACATTGGTCAGCCTAAGTCAGGCGAGACACTAGTGGTCGCAGCAGCAACCGGTCCGGTAGGGGCGACGGTCGGGCAGATTGGCAAGATCAAAGGCCTGCGGGTGGTGGGTGTCGCGGGCGGTGAAGAGAAGTGCCGTCACGCCGTCGAGACGCTGGGCTTTGACGCCTGTATCGATCATCACGCCGATGACTTTGCCGAACAGCTTAAAAACGCCTGTCCGCAGGGGATTGATGTCTATTATGAAAACGTCGGGGGTAAAGTGTTCGATGCGGTGCTGCCGCTGCTGAATACCGCCGCCCGGGTGCCGGTCTGTGGTCTGGTCAGCGGCTATAACGCAACCGACCTGCCGCCGGGACCGGATCGCCTGCCGCTGTTGATGGGCACAATTTTGAAAAAGCGTATCCGGATGCAGGGATTTATCATTACTCAGGACTATGGCGACCGTATCGACGAGTTTCAGCAGGAGATGGGGAAATGGGTTCAGGAGGGCAAAATCCACTATCGCGAGCAGATCGTTGACGGGCTGGAAAATGCACCAGAGGCATTTATCGGTCTGCTGGAAGGTAAAAACTTTGGCAAAGTCGTCGTCCGTGTAGCTACGGAGAAATAGAGTTAAGCAATAGTAAAATGCTTAATAAAAAATCCTGCAATTTTACCTATTATTGTCTTTAATTAAGCATAGCTACATCAGCGAAGCGTAAGTTTCGCTGATGTATATTAATATGCATAATTAATAACTTTTAGTTCTAACGTTTTGCGTTAATCCAATACCAGGCTTCTCTCTACCTACTATATCTTATGGTTCGTGTGCGAATAATCACACGATTGGGTGAAAAGTAATAAGTATTCGACAGGACATGAATATGCTTGATTTGGAAAAAGCGCAGCGTCTGAGCCTCACTCAGCAGGTTGAAGTTAGTTTAAAAAATGCGTTAATCGTCGGTGCGCTCAAGCCTGGCGCACGGCTGATTACAAAAGAAATTGCTGACCAGCTCGGAACCAGTATTACCCCCGTACGCGAGGCGTTGCTACGTTTAGTCTCCTCGGGCGCGCTGCATGCTACTCCCGCCCAGGCCTTTCTGGTTCCGGAAGTGAGCCAGCAGACCCACCGTGAGATAACTGAAATACGTAAGCAGCTGGAATCAATGGCCGTCAGTGCCGCCTGTAGCAAAATGACTGATGAGAAGCTGCAGCAGCTGCGGCTGCTGGCGACGACGTTTAACGAAGCCCGACTGGGTGGGAACGTGGAGCAGGCGCTGCAGGCCAACCGAAGCTTTCGTTTCCGCCTGTACGAATATGCTGAGATGCCGACGCTGCTGTCGCTAATCGAGCAGCTGTGGGTACGCATTGGCCCCTGTTTTAACCATCTCTATCCGGTCTCGCAAGAGCTGGCCCACGGTCACCATGATTATGTCGATCTGTTAGACGCCCTGGAGAGAGGCGACAGCGCCGCCAGTCAAAAGTCTATTCTCTGCGTCATTGATATGGGCGTAAACATTGTTCAACCGCAATTTAACGCGGCACCTTAGCCCGTCTATTAACATCGCTTTGTCACGGCTTCCCTGATTAGTTTGCATCAGGGAAGCATCGCCATCACATTTTTACTCTTCTCCCTGCCGATCGCGTTAATTACCCGCCGCCCTTGCCGATAACCCTTTTATGCGCAGTTGGGCGCTAACATTTTGCTTGAGCAAGGAGAGGGTATGTTTTTAAACCGGCGATTACGCGATATCACCATCAGCAAAAAACTGTCGGTGGGATTTGGTCTGGTTCTACTGCTGGTGGCAATTGCCACGATCCTCAGCGTGATGCGTTTTAAGGAGATCCGCAGCGTCTATGATAAAACTAACCTTATATATAATATTAATATTGAAGTATTTCAGGCCAAAATAAATCGTCTGAAATATTTTTACAGCGGTGATGAAAAATCGGGCCAGGCGCTGGCGAATTATGTCAACCATGCCGCAGAGCTTACCGCTTCCGCAAAAGATCTTGCCTGGACCGAGGCTGAAACAGCGCTGCTCCACACCCTTGCGGCGCATCTTGGCGACTTTCAGACCAGCGTGAGCGCTATGCAGAGCGCCACCGCCGCGCTCAATCCGCTGCGTGCCGCCGGAACTCAGGCCGGCAGCGCAGAGATGCAGCAGCTCCAGGCCGCGGAGGATCGGGTTAAGGTTGCCGGAGATAACAGCAGCGCCGATATCAAGCTCATTATCGCCTCGGTTAAGATCCATAACGATGAGCTGGCCTACAGCTCCAGCACCGTGACCGCCATAATTGGCGGCGTTGCCATTCTGTTCGGCATTATGGTTTCGTGGTGGGTGATCCGCCAGATTACCCGCCCGGTGCAGCACAATTTGAGGCTGGCGGAGCGCATCGCCAGCGGCGATCTCAGCTCGGCGATAGAGGCTCAGGGTGGCGACGAGCTGGGTAAACTCACCGGGGCGATGGCGAAGATGAATCTCCGCCTGCGGGAGATGATCCACGAGGTGCGCAGCAGCGTCGCCCGGGTCTCCCACGCGGCCAGCGAAATTGCCGACGGCAATACCGATCTCTCCTCACGTACCGAGCAGCAGGCAGCTGCCGTCGTGCAGACCGCGGCTAGCATGGAGGAGCTGACGGCGACGGTAAGGAACAATGCCGATAACGCCCGCCATGCCAGCAAACTGGCCGCCGAGGCCTCCAGCACCGCCAGCCAGGGCGGCAGCGTCATGCGCGACGTGGTTAATACCATGGGTGATATTCACGCCAGCTCCCAAAAAATCGCTGATATTACCGCGGTGATCAACAGCATTGCTTTCCAGACAAACATCCTGGCGCTGAACGCGGCGGTAGAAGCTGCGCGGGCGGGTGAACAGGGGCGGGGCTTTGCGGTGGTCGCCAGCGAGGTGCGCAGCCTCTCCCAGCGCAGCTCCCAGGCGGCAAAAGATATTGAACAGCTGATCGGCGAGTCGGTATCCCGCATCAGCACCGGCAGCGAGCTGGTGGCGAAGGCGGGGCAGACCATGGAGCAGGTGGTGGATGCGGTGACCCGGGTAAACAATATTATGGGCGAGATCTCCTCCGCGTCGGAGGAGCAGAGTCGGGGTATTGAGCAGATTGCCCGCGCGGTAGGCGAGCTGGACAGCACTACCCAGCAGAATGCCACCCTGGTCAGCGCCTCGTCACTGGCGGCGGGATCGCTGGAAGAGCAGGCCCAGCTGCTGGCCCAGCTGGTAGCGGCGTTCCGTCTGGATCGGCCGGTATCAGCCTAAAAAAATGCCCGGTAGCGATAAGGCTACCGGGCATCAGCAGAGACGATTACGCTTTATTCAAAACGGTACGCCACGGAGAGGCCTACACCATAGTTACGACCCGGCGCAGGCTCGTAGTAGCGGCCGTTAGATTCGTTAACGATGACCGATCCGACATACTCTTTGTCGAACAGGTTATCAACCCGGCCAAACAGGTCCAGCATCCAGTTGTTGTAGTTGAATTTATACCCGGTATTGAGACCCACGGTGGTATAGGACGGCGCTTTCGCCGTGTTCTCATCGTTAGCTTCGATGTCGCTCATGTAGCGCATATCGGCTCCCGCGTACCAGCCGCTCTCCGGCACGTAGCCAAGGGAGGCAAAGCCCATGTTGCGGGCGATGCCCGGCATCCGGTTACCGTTGCAGTTATCATCCCCGCAGACGTTGGTGCGGTAGGTGGCATCCAGATAGGTCCACGCCATTTTCACCCGCCAGTCGCCGGCAAACTGCTGGTCAAGAGAGAGTTCCGCACCCTGACGACGGGTCTTCCCGGCGTTTTTATAGGTGGTACGTCCGCCACTGCTGGTATCGGTCACGATCTCGTTATCGGTCATGGTCTGGAACAGCGCTGCGGTGAACAGACCGTTGCCGACGCGGGTCTTGCTGCCGATCTCATAGGTGTCGTTGGTGGAGGGCTGAAGGTTAAAGTTCAGGCCGCTCTGGTTGTTCGCACGATACGACAGCTCGTTGATAGTTGGCGTCTCGAAGCCACGGCCTGCGGCGGCGTAGATGTTCCAGGCGTCAGTTACCGCATACTTCAGCGCACCCGCCGGGAGCCACTCGTGATAGCTCGCTTCACCGCTGTCGTCGCCGTTGGCGGCAGTCACATAGTGGTCATTGGAGTCAAACCAGACCGAGCTGTAGCGTACCCCGGCATCCAGCGAGAGCTTGTCGGTCAGCTGCCAGCGAGACTGCATATAGGGATCGGCGTTCCACATCAGGTTACGCTCGTTGCGGCGCAGATTACCTTTCTGCCCGTAAGACGGCGTGCCGTTATCCAGCACAAAGTTCTCGAAGCCCTTACGATTTTCACTCATGTTTTCGTAGTTCAGACCGGTCGTAATGGTCACCGGAACCAGCAGCTCGCCACGATGGGTCCAGCGGGTATCGATCCCTTGATAGTGGCGGCTGAGGTCGATCACCCCGCCCGCATGGGTCGGATTAAGCTGCGGTGCACGCGGAATCGACTGATACTGAGTGGTTTCACGCTCGCCAGCGTACATCATCACGCTGAGGTCATCCTGCTCGCTCAGCTGGCGCTCGTAGCGCAGGCCAGCCTGGGTCTGCTTGATGGTCTTGCGGGTGTTGTACTGGTCGGCACGCGGGGCCTGGTGCGGATCCTGCTTCCACTCCTGCTCGGTCAGGCCGCCCGGATCGTCCGCTTTGATATCTACGCTGTTAAAGATCAGGCTCAGCTTGCTAACGTCATCAATGCGCACACCAAGTTTGGCGTTTGCGAGGTTCTTACGCGCGCCGCTATGGTCGCGGTAGCCGCTGGTGATGAAACGGGTAGAGGAGACGGTGTAGTCCACGTCGCCTGCCTGGGTACCGTCCCCGGTCGCCTTCAGGCCATAACGCCAGCTACCGTAGCTGCCGTAGTAGCTGCTGGCTTCGAGGGTTGTCGGCTGCTGGCCGGTTTCGGTGGTGACGTTAACCACGCCGCCGGAGGCGTTACCGTACAGGGCAGAGAAGGGGCCACGCAGGACTTCAACGCTCTCGACGCTGTTGAGATCGATATTGGAGGTCTGCCCCTGGCCGTCCGGCATGGTTGCCGGGATGCCATCGACGTACATGCGAATGCCGCGCACGCCGTAGGTAGAGCGAGAGCCGAAGCCGCGCATAGAGAGCTGGAGATCCTGAGCATAGTTCTGACGGTTTTGGATCTGCAATCCTGGCACGCCGGTCAGCGACTCGGAGAGGTTTACTCGTGGCGCAGCATGGCGCATCTCTTCCCCGTTTACCACGCTGACGGCAGCGGGCGTATCCAGTTCGGATACGGTCTGCGGCGTGGCGCTGACGATGAGGGTCTGTTCGTCTGCGGCAGAGGCGTAGCCGCAGGCGGCTGGCAGCAGCAGCAGGGGAAGTGTAGCGGGCGTAATAGCAGTGATTTTCATTAAAGGAACCGGTTAAATAAAACGAACCAAATGGAACATGTGTACACATGTTACTGTTTTTGTAAAAATTATGAAAATGATAACGGCACGTAGCGTTAAGCCATGTATCAGCGTGTGTATGGAGAAATTATGAAGATTATGGCCAACCTCGCAAGAAAGACTCTACATTTCATCAATTAATGATTATTATTCGCATTTGCACCATACGTATGGGTTAGTTAATCAAAGGGAGTCGTCATGTTTTTACGTCAATTAAGCTCGCCGCGCCTGCGTGGTTCTCTGTTCCTCGGTTCACTGCTGCTGGCAGGATCGTTTAATGCCAGCGCAGCGGAAGAGATGCTGCGTAAGCCGGTGGGTAAGGGCGCATACGAAATGGCGTTCAGCCAGCAGGAGAACGCGCTGTGGGTTGCTACCACCCAGAGCCGTAAGATGGATAAGGGCGGGGTGATCTACCGTCTCGATCCCGCCACGCTGAATATCACTCAGGCCATCCACAACGATCTCAAGCCGTTTGGCGCGACCATCAATAATCAAACCCAGACGCTGTGGTTCGGTAACACCACCAATAGCGCGGTGACGGCCGTTGACGCGAAAACCGGAGAGGTAAAAGGCCGTCTGGTGCTGGACGATCGTAAGCGCTCCGAGACGGTGCGCCCATTACAGCCGCGCGAGCTGGCGGTGGATGAGACCACCAATACCGTTTACATCACCGGCATTGGCAAAGAGAGCGTGATCTGGGCCGTTGATGGCGAGACGCTGAAGCTGAAAAATACGATTACCGGCACGGGCACCTTCAGCACCGGGCTGGCCATCGATGCCGCGGCGAAACGGCTCTACACCACGAACGGCGACGGCGAGCTGGTTACCATCGATACCGCCAGCAATAAGATCCTTTCCCGTCAGAAGGTGCTTGACGATGGCAAAGAGCATTTCTATCTCAACTTAAGCCTCGACACCGCCGGTCAGCGTGCGTTCATTACCGACTCGAAACAGGCTGAGGTGCTGGTCGTGAATCTGCGTGATGGCAAGGTGCTGGCGAAAGTGGCCGCGCCGGAGTCGCTGGCCGTGCTGTTTAACCCGGCCCGCAACGAAGCTTATGTCACCCACCGCAAGGCGGGCAAGGTGAGCGTTATCGATGCGAAAAGCTATAAGGTGGTGAAGACGTTTGATACCCCGACCTACCCGAACAGCCTGGCGCTCTCCGCCGATGGCAAAACGCTGTACGTGAGCGTGAAGCAGGCGTCTACCCGCGAGAAAGAGGCGACCGATCCGGATGATGTGATCCGCATTGCGCTGTAAGATTTAATAAAGAATGCCCGACAGGATTGCCGGGCATTGTTTAAAAAAGAGTTTTGTAAGGATTAGCTGGACGTTTTCTCAACCAGCACGGCGCTTTCCGCCGTCTCTTCCACATGCACCGGCGCGGTGCTTTGGATCTCACGTACCCGCTTACGCACGGCATACCAGCCCACAACCAGCAGGATCGCAATCACCGGAAGCGAGGCAATGGTGTAGGTCCCGTTCGGATAGTCAAACGCCATCAGCACCAGCACGCTCAGCAGGAACAGCAGCGTCAGCCAGGAGGTCACCGGCGCACCGGGCAGCTTAAAGCTCACGTCAGCAGCTTTGCCCTCGTTGATGGCTTTACGCAGGCGCATCTGGCACACCACGATAAAGGCCCAAGAGGCGATAATGCCCAGCGCGGCAACGTTCAGCACAATCTCAAACACGCTGGCCGGAACCAGATAGTTCAGCACTACGCCAAAGACGTAGATCGCCAGCGTCGCCAGGATGCCCGCGTAGGGAACATGCTGCTTGCTCATTTTGGACATGAACTTCGGCGCAGAGCCGCCCATCGACATGGAGCGCAAAATACGGCCTGTCGAGTAGAGACCCGAGTTCAGGCTGGAGAGGGCGGCGGTCAGTACCACCATGTTCATCACGTCACCAATATATGGCACGCCCAGCTTGCTGAAGAAGGTCACGAACGGACTCTGACCCGCCTGATAAGCGTTCCACGGCAACAGCAGTACCAGCAGGACCACGGAGCCCACGTAGAACAGGCCGATACGCCAGATCACGCTATTAATGGCTTTTGGCACCATGGTCTGCGGATCTTTACACTCGCCCGCCGCGGTACCCACCAGCTCAATAGAGGCGAAGGCGAAGACCACACCCTGAACCAGTACCAGCGCAGGCAGCAGGCCGTGCGGGAAGAAGCCGCCGTTATCGGTAATCAGGTGGAAACCGGTAGCGCCCCCATCCAGCGGTTTACCGGTGCCGAGGAAGATGGTGCCCACGACCAGGAAGACCACGATCGCCAGCACTTTAACCAGCGCAAACCAGAACTCCATCTCGGCGAACCACTTCACGCCGATCATGTTCATGGTGCCGACGATAGCCAGCGCGCCAAGGGCGAAGACCCACTGCGGCACGTCGCCAAACGCGCCCCAGTAGTGCATATAGAGCGCAACGGCGGTGATATCGACGATGCCGGTCATCGCCCAGTTGATAAAGTACATCCAGCCGGCGACGAACGCGGCTTTCTCACCGAGAAACTCACGGGCGTAGGAGACAAAGCTGCCGCTGGAGGGGCGATGCAGTACCAGCTCGCCCAGCGCGCGCAGAATAAAGAAAGAGAAGATGCCACATACCAGATAGACGATGGCGAGGGAGGGACCTGCCATCTGCAGGCGTGCGCCCGCACCGAGAAATAACCCGGTACCAATCGCGCCGCCGATAGCGATCATCTGCACCTGGCGGTTACCCATTGCCTGCTTGTAGCCCTCTTCATGAGAGTTAAGCCAGCGGCGTTTTGCAGCCTGATGCTCTGCTGCGCTGTTGTTGCTGTTTTTCATTGCGTTACCTGTTGACCTGTCTGAATCATCGAGGATGTTTTCATCCGGCCGGAGCGAAACAAACGTTTGCCCTGGCGAATAAATATGCAGTCTTTCCCGCTATTTTGCGGATAGATAAGACGAAACATGGCGCAGCATCCTACCTGCAATTGATTAGCGACGCAAAAGATACCCAGCGAAAAAATGAGAGCTGTCGCGTGAATTTGTGTGGTCAGAGGAGAGGCGGTGCCGATACGATTCAGCGTTAAAGGAATGACCCTGTCAGAGCCCAAGCAGGATGGCCGCGGCTTAGCCACTTTTTAGCTAATCAAATGTAAATTAATTGTTTCACAGTCGTTTCCCGACCTTTTACTAATAGGGACATGTTTCCTCATCTGAGCGTACGCATGTCATATCGAATTAGTCTGCTGGACAAAAGCCCCATCGCCGATGGCGAAACGGCAACGGAGGCGCTGGCTCGGACTCTGCAGCTGGCGCAGCTGGCCGAAGAGTGGGGCTATCATCGTTTCTGGATCGCTGAACATCACAATACTTCCCAGCTGGCCAGCCCGTCACCGGAGCTGGTCATCGCCTGGATCATCGGCCAGACCCGGCGCATCCGCGTCGGCTCCGGCGGCGTCATGCTGCAACACTACAGTCCCTACAAGGTCGCAGAAAACTTTAACCTTCTCGCCACGCTGGCACCGGGACGTATCGATCTCGGCGTAGGCAAAGCCCCAGGCGGCCTGCCGCTCTCGACCCGCGCGCTTCAGCAGGGTCTCGATCCGGAGCGATCCGGCACCTTTGCCGACAAGCTGGCGCAGCTCGACAACTGGCTTTCACTCTCGGTAAACGATCGGCAGCAGGAGAGCCTGCTGGCAACGCCGGTGCCGTCCCACCGCGCCGACGGTTTTCTCCTCGGGGCAAGCGTAGAGAGCGCCCGCCTGGCGGCCACCCTTGACTGGAACTTTGTCTTTGCCGCGCACCTGAACGGGGATAAAGCCCTGCTCCGCGACGTGCTTACGGCGTGGCAGGCCCATAGCCAGCGCAGCACGATAGTGGCGGTGCAGGCGATCGTTGCGGACAGCAATGCTGACGCGCAGGCCCTGGCGCAGGAGATAGAGCTGTGGGGCGTAGAGCTGGAGAACGGCCAACGCGTTACGGTAGCCAGCCAGGAGCAAGCCCAGGCGTTTGCCCGTCAGGCGGGCAGCCCGGCGAAGCAGATTGTTCGCCGGGACTCCTCGGCGCTGGTGGGCACGCCGCAAACGGTGCTGGCCGGGCTGAACGCGCTGCACCACGCGTGGGGCATTGACGAATTTATTATCGACACGCCGATCACCGGCGGCGCGGCGCGGATTAACTCCCTGCGCCTGCTGGCAGAGGCATGGTCGCAGGAGAAGTGCATTACGGAGGAGGCAGAATGCAGTTTGCACAACAGCTGATTGAGTGGCGGCGCGAGCTGCACCAGTACCCCGAGCTGTCGCTTCAGGAGTTTGAGACGACCCGGCGGATCCGCCAGTGGCTGGAAAACGCCGGGCTGCGGCTGCTGCCATACGATCTGCCCACCGGGGTGGTCGTGGAGATTGGCTCTGGCGAGAAGGTAATTGCCCTGCGCGGCGACATCGATGCGCTGCCTATCGACGAGGCTAGCGGCGTGCCGTTCAGCTCGAAAAACGCTGGGGTTATGCACGCCTGCGGCCATGACGTGCACACCACCGTGATGCTTGGCGCGGCGCTGCTGCTCAAGGAGCGTGAACACCGGCTGGCGGGCAGGGTACGCATTCTGTTCCAGCCCGCCGAAGAGAACTTTGGCGGTGCGAAACGGCTGATTAGCGCGGGCGTACTGAATGGCGTCAGCGCCATCTTCGGCATGCATAACGAACCCGGCCTGCCGGTGGACGTGTTTGCCACTCGTGGTGGCCCGTTCTATGCCAACGTCGATCGCTTTGTCATTGGCGTTAAAGGCAAGGGAGCGCACGCCGCGCGGCCGCACGAAGGCAATGACGCGATCCTGTTGGCGAGCCAGCTGGTTAACGCCCTGCAAAGCGTCGCCAGCCGCAACGTTAACACCCTCGACTCGGTGGTGCTCAGCGTGACAAGGATAGCCGGGGGAAACACCTGGAACGTGCTGCCGGAGACGGTGGAGCTGGAGGGCACGCTGCGTACCCATGACGTAGCGGTTCAGCAGCAGGTGAAGACGCGTGTAAACGAGATTGCCGCCGGGCTGGGACTGGCATTTGGCGCAGAGATTGTCGTCAGCTGGTATGACGGTCCGACGGCGCTGGTTAATGACGCGCGCTGGGCCGACTTTGCGCACGACGTCGCCAGCCGGTACGGCTACGAGACCCGGCACGCCGGACTGCATATGGGCGGGGAGGACTTTGCCGTCTATCTCCAGCACATCCCTGGCGCCTTTGTCAGCATCGGCAGCGCCAGCGAGTTTGGCCTGCACCACCCGGCGTTTAACCCCGACGAAGCATCAATAGAGGGCGCGGCGCGCTACTTTGCGCTGCTGGCTGAAGAAGCGTTACTGCAACCCTAAAAGGATAATTTATGGCGACTGAAAGACAATTACGACTGGGTACGATCCTGCAGGGCGCATCGGGAAATATGTCTGCCTGGCGTCATCCGGCAGCCGTGGCCGATGCCAGCATCAACTTTGAGTTTGTAAAGGAGACCGCCCGTAAGGCTGAACAGGGCAAGCTGGACTTCCTGTTCGTGGCCGACGGGTTGTACATCAATGAGAAATCTATTCCGCATTTTTTGAACCGCTTCGAGCCGCTGACGGTGCTCTCCGCGCTCGCCAGCCTGACCCGCCATCTTGGGCTGGTGGGAACGCTCTCAACTTCCTACAGCGAGCCGTTTACCGTGGCGCGCCAGTTTGCCAGCCTCGATCATCTGAGCAATGGCCGGGCAGGGTGGAACGTCGTGACTTCACCCCTGGAGGGTTCGGCGAAAAACTTCTCCCGGGATAAACACCCCGAGCACGCGCTGCGCTACCGCATCGCCGACGAGTATCTTGAGGTGGTTAAAGGGCTGTGGGACTCATGGGAAGAGGACGCCTTCGTGCGTAACAAAGAGAGCGGACAATTTTTTGACCCGCAAAAGCTGCACACCCTCAACCACAGCGGTGATTTCTTCCAGGTCGCCGGGCCGCTCAACATTGGCCGCACGCCGCAGCATCGACCCATTATTTTTCAGGCCGGGGCCTCAGAGGATGGCAAAAAGCTCGCCGCCCGCCACGCCGATGCCATTTTTACCCACCACGACACCCTGGAGGAGGCCAAAGCCTTCTATCGCGACGTGAAGCAGCAACTGGAGGCTAACCATCGCCGGCCTGACGACCTCAAGATATTCCAGGGCGTGAGCATTATCGTCGGAGACGATGACGCCGACGTCGAGGCACAGTACCAGACCACCGCCGCGCTGGTGTCGATCAACGATGCCCTGAACTACCTTGGCCGCTACTTTGAGCACCACGACTTTAGCCAGTATCCCCTCGACGCGCCGTTCCCGGACATTGGCGAGCTAGGGCAGAACAGCTTTCGCAGTACCACCGATGAGATTAAGCGTAACGCCCGGGAGCGGGATCTGACTCTGCGCCAGGTGGCGCTGGAGAGCGCCTCGCCGCGGCCGCGCTTTGCCGGTACCCCGGAGCAGGTAGCCGACGGTCTCCAGCGCTGGTTTGAAGAGCGGGCCGCCGACGGATTTATCATCCAGGGCGGTACGCCGGAGAGCTTTGCCCACGTTGTGGATCGGGTGGTACCGCTCCTCCAGGCGCGGGGCCTGTTCCGCACCGATTACCCAGGCACCACGCTGCGCGAGACGTTGGGTTTATCCGTACCTGACAATCAATTTATAAAATAATAATTTAATAAGGGAATACGCTATGCAGAGATCAACGTTACTCCTGGCCATTTCACTCGCCCTGGCGCCGCTGGCGTGGGCTGACAGCGTCAATATTAACGGCACCGGCGTGAGCCTTGAAGCTAACAAAGCGCCCATCAACACGGCCAAAAATGCCGAAGCAATAGCGGAGCTGCCGCAGGGCTACCGCTTCGCCCAGCCGGGTAAGTTTACCGTGGCGGTGGCGGCGTTAAATTCTCCTCCGCTGACGGTTTTCTCCGACGACAACAAGACGCTGCTGGGCAGCGAGGTGGATATTGCCCGGCTGGTGGCTGACAGCCTTGGCCTTGAGCTGAACGTCGTGCCGACCTCATGGGAGGACTGGCCGCTGGGGGTCTCGTCCGGCAAGTATGACGCCGCTATCAGCAATATTACCGTCACCAAAGAGCGCAAAGAGAAGTTCGATTTTGCCACCTATCGTAAAGATTCGCTGGGCTTCTACGTGAAGTCGAGCAGCCCGGTCAAGTCCATTGAGAAAGCTGAGGATATCGCCGGGCTGCGGATCATTGTGGGATCGGGGACCAACCAGGAGGCGATCCTGCTGGCGTGGGACAAGGCCAACCAGCAGAAGGGGTTGAAGCCGTTTACCCCGGTCTACACCAAGGATGATGCCGCCCAGACGCTGGCGATCCAGTCCGGCCGCGCCGATGCCTTTTTCGGCCCGAACGTGATTGGCGCATGGAAGGCGGCGCTAACTAGCAAGACGAAGCTGGTGGGCAGCGTCGATGGCGGCTGGCCGAAGGCGGCGCATATTGCGGTGACGCTGAAAAAGGGCAGCGGGCTGGTGGAGCCGGTGCAGACCGCGCTTAATGGTGCGATCAAACGCGGCGACTACGACAAGGTGCTGGCCCGCTGGGGAGAGGGGGTAGAGCGTATATCCACCTCCGAGATCAATCCGGCTGGCCTGGGCGATTAAGGAGAGAGTCATGCGCGAACATTTTCGTGATCTCCCGATGGACGCCCCTGAACTGCAACCGATCATCGCGGGACTGTTTGGTGAATACGCTGCCCGCTACGGGGACTACTTCTCTAAAGATACGGAGGTGGAGCTGAACGAGTGGTTTCTGCCGCCGCAGGGGCTATTTCTGGTGCTCGAGCGCGACGGAGAGATTATCGCCACCGGGGCCTATAAACCATTCGACGCGCAGACGGCGGAGATCAAGCGTATCTGGACCCAGCGCACCCTGCGCCAGCAGGGGCTGGCCGGGCGCATGATGCAGGCCCTGGAGCAGCGGGCGTCCCTTGCAGGCTATCGGCGGATCTTTCTTACCACCGGCTTTCGCCAGCCGGAGGCGGTAAAGCTCTATCTGAGCCTGGGGTATGAAGCCCACTTCGATCTCCATCGTGACCCCGAGGAGTACAGCCTGCCGCCCTATGACGGACGGCTGCGCTTTACCATAACGCTGGACGTTGCCCTGCGCCACTCTGCCTGAGGAAAAAAGATGACCACACCAGAAAGTATTAAAGTGATCCCTGCCCGCTATCCGCTGCGCACCCTGGGCGCGTTCGTGGCGCTATTCGTGCTGGCGGTCGTGATCCAGTCCGTTGCCTTTAATCCACGCTGGGAGTGGCACGTGTTCGCCCGCTGGTTTTTCGATCCGGCGATCCTCTATGGCGTCGGCCAGACGCTGCTGCTCACCCTGCTGGGGACGGTGCTCAGCGTGATTATCGGTGGCCTGCTGGCGCTGGCTCGCCTCTCATCCTCCTGGCTGCTGAGCAGCCTCGCCTGGGGCTACATCTGGCTGTTTCGCTCTCTGCCGCTGATTGTGGTGCTGATTATTCTCTATAACTTCTCCTATCTCTACGACACGCTGACCATCGGCATTCCCTTTACCGCTATTAGCTGGGGGCAGTTTGAGACCATCAACGTGCTGGGGCAGTTCTCAACGGCGGTGGTGGGGCTGACGCTGGTCCAGAGCGCCTATACCGCTGAGATTATCCGCGGCGGATTTTTGGGCGTCGATCACGGTCAGTACGAGGCCGCTGCCGCCCTGGGCTTACCGGCGTGGCGGCGCACCCTGCGCATCATTTTGCCTCAGGCGCTGCGCACCATTCTGCCGTCGGGCTTTAACGAAATCATCAGCCTCGCTAAGGGAACGGCGATGGTTTACGTGCTGGCGATGCCGGAGCTGTTTTATACCATCCAGATGATCTACAACCGTACCCAGGAGGTGATCCCCCTGCTGATGGTCGGCGCGGTGTGGTATCTGGCGATCACCAGCGTGCTGTCGATTATTCAACATCTTGTGGAGCGCGCTCTGGCCCGCAGCGAACGCCGTTCGGCTATCAACGCCGCGCCGCGCGCCTCCCGTGTCGCCTCGCCAGCAACCCACGTTAACGCTCAGGAGCCTGTTCATGCCCACCTCTCATAATGGCCATATCTCAATTACCGGCGTCAGCAAATACTTTGGTCGCCACAAGGCGCTGGACGGCGTCTCGCTGGAGCTGCCGCCTGGATCGGTAACGGTGATCCTTGGCCCCTCCGGCTCGGGAAAGTCAACGCTGCTGCGGGCTATTAATCATCTGGAGCGGGTGGATGAGGGCTTTATCCAGATCGACGGGGATTACATCGGCTACCGCCGGGAAGGTGATCGGCTCTACGAGCTGAAAGAGAAAGAGATCCTGCGCCAGCGCATCAACGTTGGCTACGTTTTCCAGAACTTCAATCTCTTTCCGCATCTGACGGTGCTGGAAAATCTGATTGAAGCGCCCATCGCCCATAAGCAGCTCAGCCGCAAAGCCGCCGTTGATCGGGCTTACGAACTGTTGGACGTCGTCGGCCTGCGCAATAAGGCCGACGCCTGGTCGCGCCATCTCTCTGGCGGTCAGCAGCAGCGGATCGCCATTGCCCGCGCGCTGGCGCTGCGTCCACGGGTTATGCTGTTTGATGAGCCGACCTCGGCCCTCGACCCCGAGCTGGTGGGCGAGGTGCTTGACGTCATCAAAACCCTGGCCCGCTCCGGCACGACGCTGGTGGTCGTTACCCATGAGATCGGCTTTGCTCGCGAAGTGGCGGACAAGGTAGTCTTTATGGTGGACGGGAAGATCGTCGAGCAGGGCAGCAGCGAGGCGGTGCTTAACCGCCCGCAGCATCCCCGCACCCAGCAGTTCTTATCAAAAGTGCTTTAGGGAGGCGGAATGAAACAGGGACTATTGGCGCTGCTGCTGGTGAGCGCCGGGAGCCATGCGCAGGGAACCATCGACCTTGCGGCAAATGAGAAACCGCTCCACAGCGAGCGGGACGAGGCGGCGGTGGCGAAGATCCCGGCTAACTATCGATTTGTGGAGCCAGGGACGCTAACGGTGGCCGTCTCCGCGCTTAACTCGCCGCCACTGGCGCTGCTGGCCAGCGATAACCGCACGCGGGTAGGCAGCGATCCGGATATCGCCAGACTGCTGGCCGACAGCCTTGGGCTAAAGGTTAAAATCATTCCTACTGCCTGGGAGGACTGGCCGCTCGGTATTTCGTCTGGACGTTACGACGTGGCGCTGGTCAATATTGCCGTTACCGAGCAGCGCAAAGAGAAGTTCGATTTCGCCACTTACCGGGTCGACTCGCTGGCTTTTTCAGTCAAGTCCACCAGCAAGATTGCGGCGATAAGCAAGGCTGAGGATCTGGCCGGATTAAAGGTGATTGTCGGCTCCGGCACGAATCAGGAAAAAATTCTGCTCGGCTGGAATGAGGAGAACAGGGTGGCCGGACGCCAACCTGCGCTGCCGGTCTATCTTACCGACGACGCCTCGGCCAACCTGTTTATTCAGTCGGGCCGGGCTGACGTCTTCTTTGGCCCGCAGTCGGTCGCCGCCTATAAAGCGGCGCTAAACGGGACCACCAGGGTAGTCGGTCTCGGCCCTAAAAAGGCCTATGTCGCGACAACAACCAAAAAGGGCAATGGCCTCGCCACAGCGTTACAGGCTGCACTGAATGGGGCGATAGCCCGTGGTGAGTATCAGCGGGTGTTGAGCCGCTGGGGCGAGCAAGGGGAGGCGGTTAACGCCTCCGTATTAAATCCACCAGGGATCACCTACTGAGAAAAGACCGCGGCCTGACAGGCGCTATGGCCGTTTGCCAAACTCAGCGGTCTGCTGCGTCCAACGCCGCGCCTGCTCGCTCAACGTAAAGCCAAGACCGTGACGGTCGGAGACATACATCCGGCCATCCCGCAGCTCAAGCTGCTCGTTAAACAGCGGGTTTAGCCACTCAAAGTGCTCCAGCCACGGCTCCAGCGGGTAGGCTGCCGCCAGGTGAAGATGGACCTCCATCGCGAAGTGCGGAGCCAGCTTGCGTCCGTGCTTCGCAGCCAGATCCATAATCTTCAGGAAAGGTGAGATGCCGCCAACCCGTGGCGCATCGGGCTGGACGAAATCGCTGGCGTTGCCAAGGATAAGCTGCTCATGCTCGCGGAAGCTGGTCAGCATTTCGCCAGTCGCGATTGGCGTATCCAGCACGGCGGCGAGCTGGGCGTGGCCCTCAACGTCATAGGCGTCGAGCGGCTCCTCGATCCAGATCAGGTTGAAGTGCTCCATTTTGCGCCCCATACGGATGGCGGTTTCGCGATCCCACTGCTGGTTAGCATCCACCATCAGCGGAAAATCATCCCCCAGCGCCTCGCGTACGGCAGTCAGTCGGCGAATATCCTCCGCAGTGTTGGGCTGACCGACCTTCAGCTTGATGCCGCCAATACCGTTCTCCCGGGAGATGGTGACATTTTTCAGCACCTGATCCAGCGGCGTATGCAGGAAGCCGCCGGAGGTGTTGTAGCACTGGAACGAGTCACGATGGGAGCCGAGCAGCTTCGCCAGCGGCAGGCCCGCGCGTTTGGCTTTCATATCCCACAGGGCAATATCGAAAGGGGAGATAGCCTGTACCGCCATGCCGCTGCGGCCCACGGATGCCCCCGCCCACAGCAGCTTGCTGTAGATCTTGTCGATATCGTTGGGATCTTCCCCCAGCAGGTTATCGGCAATCTCTTTGGCATGGGCGTAAATCCCCTGGCCGCCAGCGCGTTTGGAGTAGCTGAAACCCACCCCCTCAACGCCATCGCGAGAGCGGATCTCCGCCACGATAATCGCCACTTCGGTCAGCGGTTTTTGTCGGCCAGTTAATACTTTGGCATCGCTGACCGGCGTCGCCAGCGGCAGAAAGGCGAGGGAGAGCTTCACCCACTCAATACGATCCCCGCTTTCCGCCGCCGTTTTCACACCCTGCGCCTGGGCATAGGTCACTGAATCAGAATTTGCGCTAAAGGTCATCTTACTCTCCGTCGGTTATAAAATGTTTGCGCTAACATTTATAGTTTAACGGCCATACCGTTGCCAGTAGGGAGGTGATAATTTGTACAGGTGATCACAATTTCTTCCCGCCTGGCTCGCATTAGCGTGTGGATTAAGTGAGCAGCATGATGAATAATGGTAGAAATGCTTTTGAGAACAGGTTGATACTGTGTGACCACGCCTAAAATCTCTCGCCCGCAGCCGCCTCGGGCACCCACCCTTGATGACGTTGCTCGCGTGGCTGGATTGTCCTCAATGACCGTCAGCCGGGCGATCAATACGCCAGATCGGGTGCGGCCTGAAACGGTGGAGCGGGTGATGAATGCCGTTAAGGCTACCGGCTATATTCCTAACGCGCTGGCGGGTGGGCTGGCTACCCGACGCAGCAAACTGGTTGCCGTTGTGGTACCGCAGATCAATAACAGCATGTTCGTGGATACTATTCAGTCGCTTAACGATGCGCTGGCGGCGCGGGGCTACCATATGCTGCTCTGTATGTCAGGCTACACGCCGCAGACCGAAGCCGAACTGGTGGCGGCGCTGCTTTCGCGCCGTCCGGATGGCATCGTGTTAACCGGTATTCACCACTCGACGGAGCTGAAAAAGATTGTGCTAAACGCCAGCGTGCCGGTGGTAGAAATTTGGGATGCTACCCCAACGCCGCTTGATATGCTGGTTGGATTCTCCCATGAGAAAGTGGGCCAGGCGCTGGGGCATTTTTTACAGCGTAAAAGCTATCGGCGACCGGGGCTGATCTGGGCTGAGGACCGTCGCGCCCAGCAGAGAAAGGCGGGGCTATGTGAGGCGCTAACATTCCACGGTTTTCCTCTACCTTTACAGGTAAACGTGCCGTTACCCGCCAGGCTGGCACTGGGCCGGGAGGGACTGGGAGCGCTGCTGGCTCAGGGAGAGTGTGACGTGGTGGTGTGCAGCTCCGATACCCTGGCACAGGGGGTAATTATGGAGGCCGAAAGCCGCGGGCTGCGTGTGCCGCAGGATCTGGCCGTCGTCGGTTTCGGCGATCTCGACTTCGCCGCCTCCAATCGGCCGGCGATTACTACCGTTAGCGTCGATCGCCATGCGATAGGCCTGCGCGCCGCGACGCTGCTTGCCGACCGCATTGAGGGAATCGAACCTGAAAATGCTATTCAGGACGTTGGCTTTACGCTTATTGAGCGCGAATCGGCTTAAACAAAATGCAGGAGGATAAGTGGTAACGTTCCGAGTCCCAACCAGCCGTGAGTTTTCGGCTTTTGTTGACTATTTTATCCCGGATTATGCCGCCGAGATCGTTAGCAACTATCGCCTCTCAGAAGTGGATGCTGTTGAGCAGGCGCGTCGCGAGCTGGAAGCCAGCTTCCCTGACGGCGAGAAGAGTACGGGGCAGGTACTCCTCTGCATTATTCTGAGTGCACCTGAGAAAGAACACCACATCGGCTATCTCTGGTACAAACCAGATCCGCAGCTGCACTCAGCCTGGATCAATGACTTCTACCTTTTCCCTGCGTTCCGGGGAAAAGGTTTTGGCAGCCAGGCTATGAAGCAGCTTGAGCTGCGCCTGGTGGAAGAGGGCTGTAAGCAGATTAAGCTGCGGGTGGCTGCCGGAAATTCGCAGGCCAGACGGGTTTATGAGCATAATGGTTTTAACGTAACCGGTATCAATATGAATAAAGTGCTGGGTTAATATTCCAGCCAGACGCTAAATAAACGAGGAGTTTGCTATGCCGCATATCGATATTAAATGTTTCCCACGCGACCTGACCGACGAGCAGAAAACCGCGCTGGCGGACGATATTACTGCCGCGATTGTCCGCCATCTCAACAGCAAGGATAGCTCAGTAAGCGTTGCGCTAAGTCAGGTTCAGCCGGAAGACTGGAAGGCGCAGGTATGGGATACAGAAATCGCCCCGCAGATGGCAGAGCTGATTAAAAAGCCGGGCTACGACATGTAGTTTATTCTCCCTGCCATTAACGGCAGGGAGCACGGCTACCTATCGTTAATGCTCATCTGCCTGCCGCTGGCGACAAAGGTGCCGCCGCCCAGGTGGTGCAGGGTGTTGAGCTTGTCATCATCAAACTGCCAGCGGCCATTGATAAACGCGCGTTCGTCGGCCGCAGCGGCGACCACCTCGCCAAACAGGGTGTCGTACTTCTCCTGCGCGGCGGTGGCCGGCAGCAGGCGGCACTCCATCCACGCCAGACAGCGCTCCTCAACCACCGGCAGACCCAACACCGGTCCGGAGATGACCGGAATACCGTAGCAGTTAAATTTATCCTCATCGCGCCCGGTGACGCTCCCCACCGCGTAGGTCCAGTTTTTGGCGGCGACGCCGGGAACCACGATGCCAAACAAGCCGCTGCGCTCAATCAGCTCCCGCGACCATGCGCTCTTGTCGATCACGATAGCGATGCGCGGCGGGGAGAACTCCACCGGCATTGACCAGGCAGCTGCCATGATATTGCGGCGATCGATCTGCTCGTCCCGGCTGGTGATCAGTACGGTGGGACCGTGGTTAAGCAGGCGGCTGGCGTGCTCCAGCGCAACGGGGCGGAAATGACGCATTGTTACTCCTTTTAGTGACCTTGCTGTATTAAAGGCTGCATAGCCAATTAAATCAAGCCGCAACATTTACGTCATCGCGCCGTAACAAAGCCTGCCTATAGTCGCCAGCAACCAAGTCCCAAAGAGGATAACAATATGTTTGCTCTCCTGTCTTTTGTACAGGTGAGTGCGGCCCGTCATTATCTGGCGACGGGACGTTGTCGGCTTCCTGCTGCAGGAGGGCGATGATGCACGCACTTACTCGTATCCGTCTCGAAGGTGTCTCGTACGCCTTTGCCACCCATACCGTTCTTCATCAGATCGATCTGCATATCGAACCCGGTAGCATTGTGGCTCTGCTCGGGCCGTCCGGCTGCGGAAAAAGCACGCTGCTGCGCCTGCTTGCCGGACTGACGCAGCCCGGGGAAGGGGAGATCTGGTTTGGTGAACGTTTGGTGGCGAAGGCTGGCTGGGCGCTGCCGCCCGAAGCGCGCGATATTGGTATGGTCTTCCAGGACTATGCGCTCTGGCCGCACATGTCCGTGGCGCAAAACGTGGCTTTTCCGCTGAAAATGCGCAACCTGCCGCGCAGCGAACGCGACGCACGTGTCGCCGAGGCGCTGGCGCGGGTAGGGCTGACTGACTTTGCCGAGCGTAAACCCTCTGGTCTTTCCGGCGGACAGCAGCAGAGGGTCGCACTGGCACGGGCCATTGTTGCCCAGCCCCGGGTGCTGCTGTTTGATGAGCCACTCTCTAATCTCGACAGTGAGCTACGGGAGTCGCTGTGCCTGGAGATGTCCCGCATCCTCCGCCACTCCGGAACCACTGCGGTCTACGTTACCCACGATCGCCGGGAAGCGGAATTGATTGCCGACCGTATAGTGCATCTCTCTGCCGGCCGCGTGGCCGCATTCGACTCGGTTACGCCTCAATTAGTTACAACATACAATGGAGCTTTACCATGAAAGCAGTGACGTCTGTAATAAAAGGAGTTGCATTAACTATGGCTTTGTCTGCAATAAGCGTATCCAGTGCGCAAGCGCTGACCGTCTACACCGCAGGGCCGGGATCGCTGGCCAAAGGGCTGGCTGCGGGCTATGAAAAGAAAACAGGCGTCAAGGTTAATATCTTCCAGGCGACGACAGGGAAGGTGATGGCGCGTCTGGAAGCCGAGCAGGCCAATCCACAGGCAGATATTCTCATCTCCGCCTCCTGGGATACGGCGGAAGACCTGCATAATCGCGGTTGGCTGCTGCCGTACCGAAGCGCGAACGCTGAAAAGGTACCTGCCAATCTGCAAACCGACGATTATGTCGCCCAGGGCATTTCGGCGCTGGGTATCGTCTGGAACAGCAAGAGCGGCACGCCTGAGCCAAAAGAGTGGCAGGATCTCACCGCTGCCGACTTCAAAGATAAAGTCACTACGCCCGACCCGGCGCTTTCCGGGGCGTCACTCGATCTGCTGATCGGTCTGCAAAACGGGATGAGCGACGAAGCCTGGAGATTGTTTGAGCAGCTGAAGCAGAACGGTATGGTGGTCAGCGGGCCAAATGCCCAGGCGGTAACGCCGGTGATGCAGGGGGCAAAAGCCGCGGTGTTCGGTGCGGTAGATTACGTCTCCTATGGCAACATCGCCCAGGGCGAATCCCTGAAGGTGATCTTCCCGGCCAGCGGGACGGTGATTGCCCCGCGTCCGATGATGATCCTGAAAACCACCCAACATGCCGACGATGCAAAAGCCTTTATAGATTACGTGCTCTCACCTGAAGGGCAGGCACTGGTAGCTGATGCCTGGCTGATGCCGGCGCGCACTGACGTTGCCGCTAAGCGCCCGCTGCTTAATGAGCTGAAAATTCTGCCGACCACCAACGACGGCAACAGCGAGCGCAGCGACGTGCTGAAACGCTTTAACACGCTTTTCGCGCAGTAATTACCCGGCGGGGGCAACCCCGCTTTCAGGATAGCCGTTGTGAAACAAAAATTTATTACGCTCACCACCGTGGCGCTGCTGGCGATCCTCGTCGCGCTGCCGTTGCTGTTTATTATCCTGCAGGCCATCTTCCCGCAGTTTAGCGCTGGCTCTCTGAGCGGGGCGTTTAGCGGCATCGCACCGCAGTTTCAGGACCCACAGCTCCCCGCCATGCTGGGGGGAACGCTGTGGATCGCGGCTGGCGTTGCCCTGCTTAGCGCCCTGATCGGTCTGCCGCTTGGCGTGATGCGCGGGCTGTTTAATCTTCCGGTCCCGAGGCTGTGGGACCTTATCTTCCTGATCCCGTTTCTGACGCCGCCCTATATTGCCGCGCTCTCGTGGATGCTGGTTCTTCAGACTAATGGTTATCTGGACCAACTGAGCGGAATCAATCTCAACGATCTGCTCTTTAGCCGCAGCGGTATTGTGCTGGTCATGACCCTGAACATCTTCCCGGTGGTCTATTTTGCCGTTTCGCGTAGCCTGCTTGCCAGCGGACAAAGGCTGGCGCTGGTTGCCCGGGTGCACGGCGCCACGGCCTGGCGAGCATTCTGGCATATCACGCTGCCGATGGTCGCGCCCGCGCTGGCGGCAGGCATGCTGTTGGCCTTTACCCTGGCTATCGAAGAGTATGGCGTCCCGGCGGCGCTCGGCTCACGTTCAGGAGTCGTGATGATGACGGTAGGCATTGAGAAGAAGCTCGCCGACTGGCCAATCGATCTGCCCGGTGCGTCTCTGCTCTCGATGGTGCTGATTACGATTGCCTTAGCCGGATGGTGGCTCCAGCGTCGCCTGGTAGGGGATAAAGAGGTAACCAGCGTAACCGGAAAACCCACCGAGAATATGGGTGCTACGCTTGGCATTGCTGCTGTTCCGGTGGTGATGATCATGGCTCTAACCGGTTTCCTGGCGGTAGGGCTGCCGGGTTTATCTATGGCGGTTACCGGTGTGATGTCAACGCTGTCGGGCGGGCTGACATGGAACAACGTGACGCCTCAGCACTACCAGGCACTCTTCTCCCAGCAGGGGGATGCGTTGTCAGCGCTGGGAACCAGTCTGTCGCTGGCGCTGGGCGCGTCGATCATTACCGGGCTGCTTGGACTGCTGGTCTCATGGCTGGTTGTGGTCAGGCAGATCAAAGGCCGCAGCGTGCTGGACGCACTGTCGTTACTGCCCGCGGCGCTGCCGGGTATTGTTGTTGGTGTAGGGCTTATTCTGCTGTGGAACCGCACCTTCTGGCCGGTCTCGCCCTATAATACCTGGGCGATACTGCTGCTCTCCTACTGCTGCCTGTTGATGCCCTGGCCGGTGCGCTATATCACCAGCGCGCTGCGCCAGCTCGGCGGGAATCTGGAGCCAGCCGCCCGCGTCCACGGTGCGAGCGCGCTGCAGGCGCTGCGGTTTATCGTTATGCCACTGGTCTTTCCGGCTATGCTGGCGGCAATGCTGATGGTATTTGCAATCGCCTCACGTGAACTGGTGACTTCGCTGCTACTCTCTCCGGCGGGAACACAAACCGTAGCGGTGTTTATCTGGCGGCAGTTTGAGCAGGGATCGGTCGGGCAGGGGATGGCGATGGCAACTCTGACGCTGCTTACCGGACTTATTTTGATGCTTACCGCCCTGGCGATAATGCAGCGTAAAGGTCGTGGTTGATAGCTATTTATGCACGGGTCGTGTGAATTTTAGCCGATCGAAATGAGAGATATTGCGCAGGCGTAATTTGCTGTCTACGTTTATTCCGGTAATAATTTTCTCTCGATATGGAGAGAGGCCAGTAACTTAAAATTGAAGGCATATTGATGCACAGCGCAACAACTGAAGATCACGTAAACGCTTACTTCGACCAGGGTATTCAGGCTTTTGAGGCCGAACGCGCGCTTATCAAAGAGCTCGCACAAAATCTTAAAAGCAACCGAATCGAGGTAAATAATAAAAATCTGATTCTGGCCCTCATCAGGCTGCTCGAAACAGAGGAAGATGTCGTCAAGCTCGACGTTTACCGCAACGCTCTTGAACTGATCGTGCAAAAAACACCGGACGATCTGTAATTAAATTAACCACGCCCTGTCTCGGGTTATTCACCGGCAGGGCGTTAGCTTACGCTGGCTTCATTATCCGCGCCCTTAGATAAGCCACACAGGCATCCAGAGTGCGTTTTTGCCGCGGATCTTTCACCATGATGCGCCGGGCGCGAAGCACCATCATCAGGTTGTCTGCGTTTACAGGTAATTGTGAGTTCATTAGCCACGTTGCGGCCTCGCCAACTACCTCTTGAATATTCTCAAGTCGAACCTGTTCATCTTCGATCAATTGCACTCTCAATGCTGAAGGGGTTTATCTTCCAGGCTTGTCAGCCAAGATCAAATTCACAGAGAGCATTTAAGGGAACATGCTGAAGGCAAGTCTGATTAGAAGGGCGATTCTAAATGTGGAAATGAACCTGCTAATCGTTGAGATTAAACAGGCATTGATGATCAGTGCTTATACTCAGATTTCGCGTGATACAGGACAGAATCACGTCTGTTTAACTTCAGCGAGCGGGAAGAGGTTTCCCCTTCATCAGGCAACGTTCTGAAGTGATGCACCCCATTGATTGCAGTACGAAATGCTTCACGTCGTCCATAGTCGGTTTCATCATGCAGGTTATCCTGCAGTTGACCGATAAGCGCGTCAAAAGAGACATTGTCATCGGCTTCAAGAAGCGCCATTACCGCCTCGCCCATAACCTTATCAACCAGCCTGTCTTTATCATTTTTGCTCATTGAGCCTCTCAATAGGTATACGGCGCTGGACTGCTTATCATATTGACAGTATGCCCACTTACGCCCGAGATTGACAGGTAAATTATGCTTACTAAGCCGTCATAACAAAGGGTTTCGCAAAATCAGACGCATTACATCGCTAAGATGAGCATGCATAGTCTGATCGGTTGTGGCGTCCATCCTGCCAATCAGCTTAAGGCAGAGAGTGCGTCTGCTGATAATTTGGCCGGACCGTAAAAGCGCCATAACGATATCGCCCAGCGTCTCCTCTCGTGAAGGGACGCCCTGAATGACGCCATACACGCTCATTTTTAAGTTGCAATCAGGTGTATGTTTTACATCTTTATCGCACATATCTGCCGTTTCCGATCCGGTTAAATAATTTTTATGCTGTTAAGCGCGGGTCAGACACCCCAGCCAACTTATTTTGTCGCCTAATAATATCGATAAGAAACGGTAAATGAAAAGAAAAGAGATATTTTTTTAGCTTGCTTTTCTCCGATATCATCGGTAACCCCTTTATTTGTAAACGATATATCGAGTCCATCATTGTACATAAACCTTCCTTAAGTAGAACTGCACATCATAATCTGCACCATAGGCTATGATTTTATTTACATACGGTCAGAAGAGGTCGCTACCCGAACACCGTTTTAACACCCTTTCATCACGTCTGCGTTTATTGAGGTATCTGCATGGAGTCCAGATCTTTTCTTAAAAGCTGGGGGGCCGAGTTTGTGGCCGCCGACACAGTGCGTTTTCGTGTTTGGGCGAGCGGACAGGAAAGCGTCACGCTCAGGCTCACCGGCAAGGAATTTAAGATGAACCCGGCCGGAGAAGGCTGGTTCGAATTTTCTGCAAATGGGCTCGCGCCTGGTACGGAATATAATTATGTTCTGGCTGAAGGTACCGTTCTGCCGGACCCGGCATCCCGTGGGCAAAAGGCCGATGTTAATGGTCCCTCGCTGGTTGTAAATCCGGAGAGCTATTGCTGGCAAAATACGCAGTGGCAAGGTCGGCCCTGGGAAGAGACCGTTTTTTATGAACTGCACGTGGGTACCTTTACTCCCGAAGGGACGTTTCGGGCCGCCATCGAAAAACTGCCTTATTTGGCCGAAACAGGTATTACCGCCATTGAGCTTCTGCCCGTGTCGCAATTTGGTGGTAACCGGGGCTGGGGCTACGATGGCGTTCTTCTCTATGCGCCGCACTCCGCATACGGTACGCCAGACGACTTGAAGGCCTTCGTTGATGCTGCTCATGGCTATGGCATATCGGTTGTGCTCGACATTGTGCTGAATCATTTCGGCCCAGAAGGTAACTATCTGCCGTTGCTCTCGCCGGAATTTTTCCACAAGGAGCGAATGACGCCCTGGGGACCCGGCATCGCCTATGACGTCGATGCGGTGCGACGCTATATAACCGAAGCATCGCTTTACTGGCTGAAAGAGTTCAACCTGGACGGGCTGCGTTTTGATGCGATTGACCAGATAGAGGATAGCGCTGAGAAGCATGTCCTGATTGAGATAGCCGAACGCATTCGCACGGAGATTTCCGACCGGCCAGTCCACCTGACCACCGAAGATAGCCGTAACGTCATTTTTCTCCACCCGCGCGATGAAGAGGGGGCAGCCCCGCTGTTCAGCGGCGAATGGAACGACGATTTCCACAATGCCGTACACGTTTTTGCTACCGGCGAAACCCACGCCTACTACCAGGACTTTGCTGACGAGCCGGAGAAACACGTGGCGCGGGCGCTGGCCGAAGGGTTTGCTTATCAGGGAGAGGTATCAGCCCACTCTGGCGAGGCACGCGGCGTGAACAGCACCAGCCAACCGCCGGTGGCCTTTGTGGATTTTATCCAGAACCACGACCAGACGGGTAACCGCGCCCAGGGTGAGCGCCTGGTCTCCCTGGCAGGTGCCGAACGAACGAAGGTGTTGCTGGCTGCGCTGCTTCTCTCGCCACACATTCCGCTGCTGTTTATGGGGGAGGAGTACGGCGAGAGCAATCCTTTCCTGTTCTTTACCGATTTTCATGGCGATCTCGCCAAAGCCGTGCGCGAGGGTCGGGCAAAAGAGTTCGAGGGGCACAGTGGCTACGAAGGTGACAGCGTGCCCGATCCCAACGCTGAGAGCACATTTATGCAGTCGAAGCTGGACTGGACAAAGCTGGAAGGCCACGAAGGGCAATCATGGCTGGCGCTGACCCGGGCGCTGCTGCGTCTGCGCCAGCAGCATATCGTGCCGCTGCTGGCGACCGCTGGCGGCAATTCTGGACGGGTCGTCAACACTGCCGAGGGCTTCCTTGCCGTGACCTGGACCTTCCCGAAAGGCACCCTCTCGCTGGCGCTGAATATTAACGAGCGTAAGCAGACATTACCGGACCTGCCGGGCGAAACCGTTTTTGCCTGGCCGAATGCGACAGATGAACTGCCGCAGAACTCAATTGTTGTTCGCCTTGCATCAGGAGAAGCAAAGTGAAGATCCCAACCGCGACCTACCGAATCCAGTTTCGTAACGGCATGACCTTTGATCGTGCCGCTGCCCTTGTGCCTTACATGCAGCAGCTCGGCATTAGCCACCTCTACGCTTCGCCGATCTTTACCGCCACGTCCGGCTCGACCCATGGATATGACGTTACCGATGCCAACGAGATCGAGCCAGCCATCGGCGGCCGCGAAGGCTTTGACCGAATGGTGAAGGCCCTTAAAGAGGCGGGCCTCGGCCTGATTCTGGATATCGTCCCGAACCATATGGCGGCCTCGCTGGAGAACCCGTGGTGGCGCGACGTGGTTGAAAACGGTGAAAAGAGCCGCTACGCCCGCTATTTTGATATCGACTGGTCGCGTCGTCTGACCCTGCCATTCCTCGGTGATGCCTTTGAAGCCGAGCTGGAGAAGGGGGATATTAGCGTGCAGGCGGATCCGCAGACGGGGAAACCCGCGTTCGCCTATTTTGACAGTTTCTATCCGCTTTGCCCGGAGAGCTACCAGGGTCGCGAAGAGGAGGTGCTTAAGCTTACCGACAGAGCCGAGCTTATCGCGCTCCACGAGCGCCAGCCCTATCGGCTGATGACGTGGCGGGATGCGCCACGCGATCTCTCCTATCGCCGCTTCTTTGAAATCACTGGCCTGGCTGGCGTTCGCGTTGAGGACGATGCCGTCTTTGACGATAGCCACCGGCTGATCCTCGACCTGGTGCGCAGCGGGGCGGTAGACGGTCTGCGAGTCGATCACGTAGATGGCCTTGCCGATCCCAAAGGGTATCTCCAGCGCCTGCGCCAGCAGGCCGGGACCGCCTGCTACATTACCGTTGAGAAGATCCTCGGTAAAGGCGAGCACCTGCCCGATGACTGGCCGGTATCCGGCACCACCGGGTATGAGTTCATTGCCGCGCTCTCGGACGCTCTGGTAGATGATGACCGGCTCGACGCTTTGCGCAAAGCCTACGATAAGGTTCTTGAGAAGCCCGCTGATATGAAGGCCGAGCTGCGGGCAGCCAAGCTGTTAATGGCCGATAGAAATTTTGAAGGCGAATTTACGACTCTGCTGAAACTGGCGCTGGCCATTGCAGAGTCAGACGGGATCGCCGTTCATGAAGCCACCGTGCGCGCCGCCTTACGAGAACTTCTGGTCGCCTTCCCGGTCTATCGTACCTATGGCACAGAAGCCGGCCTGCCACCAGCCGATGCTGAACTGCTGCAAAAAGTGGTAGCGAAAGTTAAAGCAGGCGCGAACGCGCCGGATCCTGAAGCGCTGGATTTTATCACTCGTATTCTCACCGGTTCGCTCTCTGAATCCGCCTCTGCCAGGGCGGCGCTTTTCCGCACCCGTTTTCAGCAGCTCACCGGACCGCTGATGGCTAAATCGGTAGAGGACACGCTCTTCTTCCGCCAGAACATGGGCCTGGCGCTCAACGAAGTAGGAGCCGAGCCGCTGCGTCGCGCCTTCTCCCTTGAGCGTTTCCATGGCGAGATGAAGACCCGACTGGATAAGCAGCCTGACGCGCTCTCCGGTACGTCGACCCACGACACCAAACGCGGCGAGGATACGCGCGCGCGGCTCTACACCCTGACGGAAGCCCCGGCGCGCTGGGCAGTATGCGTTGCCCGCTGGCAGGAGATCAACCAGCACAAGGTGGTTCAACTTGAGGATGGTCCGGCTCCGAAACCTGCCGGGGCGTGGATGCTCTATCAGGCACTGGCGGGCGTGTGGCCCGTTACGCTCCAGCCCGACGACGCCGAAGGCCTGAAGGCGCTGGAGGCACGCTTCCTGGACTTCGTTGAAAAAGCGCTGCGGGAAGCCAAGCTGCGTACCGACTGGGTTGACAGCAACGATCCCTTTGAAAAAGCGATGCTCGACTATGCCCGGCACCTGCTTTCGCCGGATAACCAGGCCTTCCTGCAGGATTTTGTCAGCGCGCTGCAGCCGTTTATTCGCGCCGGGCTGGTTAACAGCCTCACCCAGACGGTGATTAAGCTCACCGCGCCGGGGGTGCCTGATATCTATCAGGGCAGCGAGGCGCTTAACTTTAGCCTCGTCGATCCCGATAACCGCCGGGAGCCGGATTTTGCCACGCTGACCCAGCAGCTCGGCGACGACGATCTGCCAGTGCCGACCAGCGAAGAGAGCTGGCAAAGCGGCCTGCTGAAGCAGCAGGTTATCGCCAGAAGCCTGCGCCTGCGTCAGCAGAAGCCCGCATTGTTCCGCCATGGCGACTATCTGCCGCTGACGGTGACGGGGGAGCGGGTGGATCACGTTATCGCCTATGCCCGAGTGACGCCTCGGATTCGAGGCGGTGATGCGCTGATCGTCATCGCGCCACGCCTCGCGCTGCGTCTGCCTGACGATGCTGAAGCAGCATGGTTTACCGATACCACCATTGCGCTGCCTGAGTCACTCGCAGGCCGCCGCTACCGCAATATTCTCAGCGGAGAGGTTATCTCCCTGACCGATCGCCTTGATTTAACCAATATCACTGGAGATGTACCGCAAATATTGATAGCTGATTGATTTGAATCGTGAAAATTTGCAGCGCTAAATCGCGCCTGGTTGCTTATTGCCTGAAGGAATGTGCCCTCTGAAGTCCACATTCTATGGAGAAGAATGAATGAAACACAGTAACGCGTATAAAATCCTGCCGGGGGATTATCATCTTCTCGGCGCTAACTACGATGGTGAGGGCGTCAATTTTGCCCTTTTCTCGGCGCATGCAGAGCGCGTTGAGCTTTGCCTCTATGACCCAAGCGGCAAGAACGAGATTGCCCGCCTTGAGCTGCCGGAAAATACTCATGAAGTCTGGCATGGCTACGTGCCAGGCCTGAGACCGGGCGCGCTCTACGGCTTCCGCGTCCACGGACCGTTCGATCCCGAGAACGGTCATCGCTTTAACCCCAATAAGCTAGTGATTGATCCCTATGCCCGCGAGCTGGTTGGCGATGTAGAGTGGAACGAAGCGCACTTCGCCTACGACATGCTGCATGAAGATAAGGATCTGACCTTTGATAAGCGGGACAGCGCGCCGTTTATGCCGAAGTGCCGGGTGATCGACCCGCATGAGTTTGACTGGCAGGATAATAACCGGCCGAATATTCCATGGTCGCAGGCGATTATCTATGAAACCCATGTGAAGGGTTTCACCCAGCTCAACTCCGCGCTGCCGCAGGAGCTGCGCGGTAACTTTGAAGGGATGGGCCACAAGGCTACCGTGGACTACATCAAAAGCCTGGGCATTACCTCTGTCGAGCTGCTGCCGGTTCACTGGTTCCCGGACGACCAGCATCTGCTGGACAGAGGTCTGAAAAACTTCTGGGGCTACAATACGCTTGGCTTCTTTGCGCCCGCGTCGCGCTACTACGGGCCGAATGGTATTCAGGGCTTCCGCGATATGGTACGCGCGTTCCACGATGCCGGTATCGAGGTGATCCTCGATGTGGTCTATAACCACACGGCGGAAGGAAACGAGCTTGGCCCAACGCTGTCGTTCAAGGGGATCGATAACTTCTCTTACTACCGTACGCTGCCTGACCAGCACCGCTACTATATCAACGATACCGGCACGGGAAATACCGTCAATACCTCTCATCCCCGCGTGCTGCAGCTGGTGATGGACTCCCTGCGCTACTGGGCGGAGTCGATGCATATCGACGGCTTCCGTTTCGACCTCGGCACGATCCTTGGTCGTGAGCCGGAGGGCTTCGACCAGCGCGGCGGCTTCTTTGATGCCATGACGCAGGATCCGGTGCTGTCAAAACTGAAGCTGATCGGTGAACCCTGGGATATCGGCCCGGGTGGCTACCAGGTGGGTGGTTTCCCGCCGGGCTGGGCGGAGTGGAACGATAAGTATCGTGACACGGTGCGCGAATACTGGAAGGGCGATAACGTGGCATCCGATTTTGCTTCCCGCCTGCTTGGCTCTGGCGATCTCTATGACGTCCGCGGCCGTCGCCCCTGGGCTAGCGTTAACTTTATCACCGCTCACGATGGCTTTACGCTTAACGACATGGTGTCGTACAACGAAAAGCACAACGAAGAGAATGGCGAAGATAACAACGATGGCCATAACGACAACCGCTCGTATAACTACGGCGCAGAAGGTCCGACCGACGACGAAAATATTAATGCGATCCGCGAGCGGCAGAAACGTAATTTCCTCGCTACGCTGCTCTTCTCCCACGGCACCCCGATGCTGTTGGCCGGGGACGAGTTTGGCCGCAGCCAGATGGGTAACAACAACGGCTACTGTCAGGACAGCGAGATCTCCTGGGTACAGTGGGACGATCTGCCAGCCTCCAGCGAGGCGCTGCGCGAGTTTACGCGACAGATTATTAAGCTGCGTACCGAGCAGCCGTTACTGCGTCGAGAAAGCTGGCGCGATGGCCTGCTTATCGAGTGGTTCAACGCCGAAGGGGGCATTCAGCAGCCTGAACACTGGCATGAGGGATCGGCTCTGGTGGTCTACATCAGCCGTCCGGATCTGAAAAAGGAAGAGGGGACCTGGCACGACGTGCTGATGCTGCTCAACCCGTTTGAAGAGAGCATGGAATTCCGTATTCCGCAGCCTGGAGAAAGCGGCTGGGTGCTGGAGCTGACCACCTTTGATACGGAAACACGCGGCATCGTTATTGATAGCGAAACAGACTTTACTCTGAAAGGGCGCAGCATTGCTCTATTCAGAAGGCCGTAACGCTTACTAACAGCGCCTGCCCAGGCGCGAATCGATAATAAACGGCTCTGCTTTAACACTCAGCAGAGCCGTTTTTGCATCGGGATGTTCCGGGTTAAACAGCGCGTTCCACTCTCCGGTAATGGTGCTTGGGACACGCAGCAGCAGACCATTGTTTACGTCGGCCAGCCATTGATCGCCAATCTGCTGGGTAGAGATTGGGGCCGGATCGGCCTGCCACTCCTCTGGTAATGTATTGAGATCGAGCGTAGCGATCAGCGCAGTGGGGATCTCAATGGTCAGAAAGCTATAGCCTTCAGCAATGTCCTCGATTTCCAGATGCACCAGCGTTTCCAGCACGCAAAGCGCCTTTGATGAACCGAGATAGACGCACTCACGGCCACGAGAGTTCCAGCGGCCACCGAAGGTGCGTGCCCCGTACCCATCAAATGCGGTAGCGACGTAGCGCGACTTCACCAGCCGCCAGAAAAGCTCTGTCTCCATTAGCTCAGTACGCCGTGCTCAAGCCTGCCGACGAGGGTTAGCACCGCTTCGGCACCGGCAGGGGTAGAGAGCAGCTCTGCCGGTTTTTTGCCCCCCAGACCCTTGGCGGGTCTATTTAGCCACTGGGCCATCCGGACATTATCGTTGTTAAACAGCTCGCGCGCCGCGCTAATTGCCCGAGCCAGGGTATAAACCCGTGCGCTCTGCTCAGGAGAAAAGCGCTTCTCCGCGCTGTTTAGCCTTCGGCTATAGGTATTGCGATCGATACCGGCCATACGCAGCAGCACCGCCTCGTCAAGCTGGGTCGCATCAGTAATACTGCGTAAAATAGTCGCGCTCAGTCCGGTATTAATACTGTCATGGGCGGCAATCGCCGCGGCAGGCAGTCCCAGCGTGCTGAGCAAGTCATGCGGAAGGGACGCTGCTTTGGGAGTAAAAAGTTGCATGGTCATCACGCCTCCTGTTCATTTGATAAAAATATTAGCTCAAATGAACAGGAAGCACAATGCATGTTATGCCTTAACGACGGAAATCGATCACCATACGGCCACGGATTTTACCTTGCTCCATCTCATGGAAAATGGTGTTGATATCTTCCAGGGGGCGGGAGGCGACTTTTGGTACCACTTTACCCTCGGCGGCAAACTGGAAGGCTTCGGTCAGATCCTGACGGGTGCCCACCAGCGAACCGACGACCTGAATACCGTCCAGCACCAGCCGGGGGATGTCGAGGCTCATCGACTCCGGCGGCAGGCCAACGGCCACCACGCGGCCACCGGCACGCACTGCATCCACGGCAGAGTTAAACGCCGCTTTAGCGACGGCGGTGACCACCGCAGCATGCGCGCCGCCGGTTTTCTGCTGGATGATCTGCGCGGCGTTCTCGTTACGGGAGTTGATAGTCAGATCGGCCCCCATCTCAGACGCCAGGCTGAGCTGCTCATCGTTGACGTCGATCGCGATCACCTTCGCGTTAAAGACGTTCTTCGCGTACTGCATCGCCAGGTTGCCGAGACCGCCAAGGCCGTAGATGGCTATCCACTGCCCGGGCTTGATGTGGGAGATCTTGATCGATTTGTAGGTCGTCACGCCTGCGCAGGTGATGCTGCTGGCGGCGGCGGGATCCAGCCCATCCGGTACTTTAACCGCGTAGTCAGCGACCACAATGCACCCTTCGGCCATGCCGCCATCGACGCTGTAGCCTGCGTTTTTTACCTCGCGGCAGAGCGTTTCGTTCCCGCTGTTACAGTATTCGCAGTGCCCGCACCCCTCATAAAACCACGCCACGCTGGCGCGATCGCCCGGCTTCAGTGAGGTGACGCCGGGTCCCACTTCCTCTACCACGCCAATACCTTCGTGGCCCAGAATGACCCCGGTCTTGTCACCGAAATCGCCGTTTTTAACGTGAAGATCGGTATGGCAAACCCCACAGCACTCCATTTTTAACCGCGCCTCGCCGTGACGAAGGGCGCGTAAGGTTTTTTCTTTGATTTCTACTTGATGATCGTGAGTGACAACAGCAGCTTTCATTTTTATCTCCTTATGGGTATGCAGTTGGATGATGCATAACGTAATGCGTCACGGGAGACGCAATTACCCCTTTAGGATTAATGACTTCTGTATAAGATGCAACCACCCGGAAATATTCTGCAATAATTTATGAGAACCATTCGCAAATGGAGCAGGAATTGTAGGCCCGGCAAGCGTAGCGCCGCCGGGCAACTGATTAAATCGAGGTTCGGCGATAGCTGCGGTACTCAGGCCGCCAGAAATTATCGTCAATCGCCTGCTGCAACGCCTCGGCGGAGGTTTTCACCGCCACGCCTTCCTCCTGGGCGACTTTACCTACCGCAAAGGCGATAGCACGAGAGACGTGCTGGATCTCATCGAGTCCCGGCAGCACCATGCCGTTGTCGTTGGTCCGCAGCGGGGAGTGCTCCGCCAGGGTTTCGCTTGCGGCCATCAGCATCTCATCGGTAATGCGTGACGCGCCGGCGGCGATGACGCCCAGCCCGACGCCCGGGAAGATATAGGCGTTGTTGCACTGGGCAATCGGATAGAGCTTATCTTTCCACTGCACCGGCGGGAAGGGGCTGCCGGTTGCCACCAGTGCGTTGCCGTCGGTCCAGGTGATGATATCCTGCGGCGTCGCCTCTACGCGGGAGGTCGGGTTTGAGAGCGGCATGACGATCGGGCGCGGGCAGTACTTATGCATCTCGCGGATAATCTCCTCCGTGAACAGCCCGGTCTGGCCCGAAACGCCGATCAGGATGTCCGGCTTGACGTTGCGCACCACGTCCAGCAGGGAGATGGCGTCGCCGCTGGTCTCCCAGTTCTGGATATTCTCCTGCTTTTGCACCAGCTTGCTCTGGAACGGCAGCAGGTTAGGCATCTGATCCGTCAGCAGGCCGAAGCGATCGACCATGTACACTTTTTGTCGCGCCGCCGCCTCGCTCAACCCTTCGCGCTGGGTCTGGGCGACGATCTGCTCGGCGATACCGCACCCGGCAGAGCCTGCACCGAGGAAGACAATCTTCTGGTTGCTCAGCTGGCTGCCTGCGGCACGGCTGGCAGCGATAAGCGTACCCACGGTCACCGCCGCGGTACCCTGAATATCGTCATTAAAGGAGCAGATCTCGTTTCGGTAACGGTTCAGCAGCGGCATAGCGTTTTTCTGGGCAAAATCTTCAAACTGTAAAAGCACATCCGGCCAGCGCTGCTTCACCGCCTGGATAAACTCATCCACGAACTCATAATATTCGTCGCCGCTGATACGCGGATGTCGCCAGCCCATGTAGAGCGGATCGTTAAGCAGCTGCTGGTTATTGGTACCGACATCCAGCACCACCGGCAGGGTATAGGCCGGGCTGATGCCACCGCAGGCGGTGTAGAGCGACAGCTTGCCGATAGGAATGCCCATGCCGCCGATACCCTGATCGCCAAGCCCCAGAATACGCTCGCCGTCGGTTACGACGATCACTTTAATATTGTGCGCCGGGACGTTCTGTAAGATGTCATCCATCATGTGGCGGTTTTCGTAGGAGATAAACACCCCGCGCGCGCGGCGGTAGATCTCAGAGAAGCGTTCGCAGGCGGAGCCGACCGTTGGGGTGTAGATCACCGGCATCATCTCATCAAGATGGTTTTCCACCAGCCGGTAGAAGAGGGTTTCGTTAGTGTCCTGGATGTTACGCAGATAGATGTGCTTATCGATATCCGTTTTGAACCCCTGATACTGTAGCCAGGCGCGTTCGGCTTGCTCTTCAATGGTTTCCACCACTTCAGGGAGCAGGCCGAGCAGGTTAAAGTTGCGTCGCTCTTCCAGGCTAAAGGCGCTGCCTTTATTCAGCAGTGGAAACTCTAACAGCACGGGGCCAGCATAGGGGATGTACAGCGAACGGTTTTTCTTGTACTTCAGCAACATCTCAAAAACTCCTGGGTAAACGGATCCCGGCGATACACGGTTACCTGCGTGCGGACGGGGTAGGTAGTACGGCGGGGGGAGTATAAAGCATGCGTAGTGCAATTTCTTGTTACTTCGCTGAAACATATTCATAAAAAGACACGCCACCGGAGTGGTGGCGCGGGAAGGGATGATCAGTGGCGATTAATGCATTACTGGGCGCGACGATGGCGACCATGTCGATGGGTGACCACTTTTTCGCTGCCATCTTCGTTACGCACGACCTTTCTCTGATTCGACAGCTTGTAGTCCAGACCTAAAATATGACGTGCCTGACGATTCGATCTCATGCTAACTCCTTAATTCAGTTAATCGTTTCAAGGACCAGCCCGCAACGGCGAGCCGGGCAAAGCGTATCCCATAGCGATAGCAGCATACCGTTTCCATCGAACAAAAAACGTGCTGCACACTCAAGATTCGGCCACGGCAGGATAAATAGCAACTTATTTAAGGCTTATAGGTAAGTAGTGGGAGCAGGGTCTGGTTATTAACCATCCATTCAGCTGTAAAAGTGCATCTACTTGAAACCAAGTTTTTAATTATTATGAAGTCGTCGTGCAGCATACGTGACACGATGGGTTCATGATGCGCGATGCGGTTGCGCAATTTTCGTATAACATCAAGCTCTGCATAAAGTTTTTGACGTAATTGACTACAATTTGAGGTGCGATAGGAAGCATTTGGAAAAGATGCGACCAGGTAATTATTCCATAGCCGCTTATCAAAACGACCCGTTAGCATCATTTGCCAGAATACAAATTTTAATTCTGGGATAACTTTGCTTGTAGTAGGTTGATTTCTTCGAGCATTAATCAAATCATCTGTCGGCCTATACCCCTTAGTTGGTTTGGGTAAACTTCTTTCAAAACCTGGCGACCACGGCCATTCCGGCCCATATACAGTTGCAAGTACATCTGATATTGCATTTCTGATAACAACTTCACAGATATGAAGAGGAACCAGAAATGCTGATGAAATCTGGGCATTCCACATATAGAGGCTAAGCGCTTTCTCCGTTTGCTCTAAACCAGGCGGCCCTCCAGCTAAAGTTTCATATGTCCCTAGCCTGGCTGCGGAAAGGGTACTTTTGATGTGGTTTGACGGCATTGGCTAAGATCCTTATACTGGCATCGTTAGCCCCGGGACTTGTTAGCAAAACGGCTTCCCCCCGAGGACAATCGATAGAGTTATGCAAAAAGGGCCCGCAGAGATGTGGGCCTTTTTTGTTTCCATACCTGACCATTCACCTCTTTAGTGTATTGAAAATGTCGCCTGGCTGGAGAGGAGAAAAGTGCGGAGCAAAGCTAAAAAGACGGAGCGATTACGCATAATCTTTATTAATTTCCTCCGCCAAAAACCTGCACGGCGCGTTGCAGACGTGTGGCTCGGGAGGAGAGGTTGCAGGCGGCGTCGGTGACCCGCTCAACCATGCTGGTATTGTTGTGGGTCATCACGCCGATGCGCGATACAGACTCATTGATTAATGCCAGCGCCTGGGTTTGCTCCTGGGTAGCGGAGCCAATCTCTTTGATCATGGTTGCCATCTGAATGACGTTGTCGATCATCGCCGTCAGGTGGGTTTCGGTATTCTCTACCATCGTCACGCCGCTGCTGACGTTGGCGACGTTCTGCTCTATCAGCGTTTTGATCTCCTTTGCGGCGGAGGCAGAGTGCTGAGCCAGATTACGCACCTCGGCGGCAACGACCGCAAAACCCCGACCGGCCTCACCGGCGCGGGCGGCTTCAACGGCGGCGTTGAGGGCCAGAATATTGGTTTGAAAAGCGATGCTGTCGATAACGCCAATAATATCGACAATCTGCTTATTATCCCGGGAGACAGACTGCATCATGGAGATAGTTTTCTTCATAATGTTGCCGCTGTTCATTGCGCTGCTGCTGGTTTCGTCAGCGCGGATCATCGCATCAGACGCGGTCTCCGCTGTCTGCTTCACCGCGCTGGCTATCTCCTCCACGGCCGCCGCCGTCTGGTGCAGATCCGCTGACGTCTCTTCGGTACGCTGCTGCAGTGCTCCCCCCTCATTGGCGATGCGCCGGCTGACTTTGCGGATCCCCTCCAGCTGGGTGGTGACATCCCCAACCAGCGAGTTGAGGTTCAGCCCGGACTGATTGACGAGGCGCAGCAGCATCCCTATCTCATCGACGCGGTCAAAATGAAAATAGTCCGCCCGTCTTCCAGACACAATCTTTTGCATTTGCGTTAAGATTAATTTTAATGGATGCGAAACCTGCACCTGCAAAAAAAGTGCGGCAAATAAAAAGAGAGTGAGCGCGATGCCTGAGCGGGCCAGGTCAGGAAGAGGAATAAACGGCAGGGTGGCCGTGACCAATGCGGCAATACCCAGCGCCAGATTAATACGCTGGGAAATACCGAGCCATTTAAATAGCGATAAAAAAGTGAGCAGACCACGACGCACCAGCACGCCTTTATAAAATCGATACCCTTTTAAGCTATTGCTGTTTATTTGCCCATAGAGCTTTTCACTCGCGTTAATCTCTTCCCGTGGCGGAATATTTCTTACCGAGATATAGCCGGTCAGTTTTTCCTGCTGATAAACCGGGGTCACGTTAGCGCGTACCCAATAGTGATCGCCATTGTGACGTCGGTTCTTCACCAGCCCTGTCCAGCTCTCTCCCTGCTGGACAGTAAACCACATGTCGGCAAAGGCAGCCGGCGGCATATCTGGATGGCGGATAATATTATGCGGCTCACCGACCAGCGCCGCCTCCACAAACCCGCTTGCCTCAATAAAAGCAGAGTTAGCGTAAGAAATATGACTTTGCGTATTGGTTGTGGACATTAACGTCGTGCCGTCGTTAAGAAAATACTCTTGCTGTGTAACAGGAGTGTTACGCTTCATGAATAACCTCATAATCAAGCGTCTTGCAATAAACAAAAAAAGGAGATGATATTATTTTTATAGCTCGCGCATTCTCTACCATCATGGCAATAACGAAAAGTAGCTGGAGGAAATATTTTTTTAGCGATGCTGAAATATTGCTTGCCGTATTGGTTATAAAAATGAAAAAAATAAAGCAGGCCATGTTAATAGTTCAGCGCACGGCAAAAACTTAACGCAAACAGAGAGGGCTTCGTGCTATATCGCGAAAATAATCTAACCTTTACAGGTACCTTTAATCGCTCGACAGGCTCAGGAGATGGACATGCATACCCCTCACGCTTCAGGACGTTCGGGCTTTGCCGTAGCGCTGTATGAGCTACTCAATCCCATTCCACTCGGCTTTTTTACCGCCGCCTGGATCTTTGACATTCTCTATATCAAAAGCATGCAGATTATGTGGACCGACGCCGCCAGCTGGCTGATTGTTATCGGCCTGGTGATTGCCATTATTCCGCGCCTGATCAACCTGGTCCAGGTCTGGGTAGGGCACCGGTATCCCTTTAGCTCTCCCGTTAAGCTGCACTTCTGGCTAAACCTGCTCGCCATCCTGCTGGCGATAGTGAATGCCTTTATCCATAGCCGCGATGCTTATGCTGTTGTCCCACTGGGCGTGACGCTCTCTACCCTGGTGGTGATCCTGCTGCTGCTGGCTAATGTTCAACTCGCGCTGCGCCAGCGTAACGCTTAAGGAGAAGCCGTATGAAAAGATATAACCGAGCGTTACTCAGCGTGGCGATTGTTGCGCTACTCAGCGCCTGTGATAACGGTGCCACTGTCGATCCGCAGAAGCAGATGGGGCCAAACCCGGAGCTGCCGCAGGCGCAAAACTTCCTGCTGCCGCCGATGCAGGTGCCAGATGGCGTGCCGTGGAAGGAGGGCGAGAAGCCCACCGTGCCCGCCGGACTACAGATTGAAAAAATTGCTGATGGCCTGAAGCATCCGCGCCAAATCTATGTTTTACCCAACAACGACGTGCTGGTAGCGGAATCAAATAGCACGCCGAAACCGACTACGCGGCCCAAGCAGCTGATTATGGGCGTCGTGCAGAACGCCTCCGGAAAAGCCGGGAAAGGGGGCGACAGCATTACCCTGCTGCGCAACGTTAACGGTAAATGGGAAAAGCATACCTTTATTGAAAACCTGCACTCGCCGTTTGGTATCCAGCTGATCGGCAACACCCTGTGGGTCGCCAACGCTGACAGCCTGGTGAAATTTCCCTATGAGACGGGGCAGACCTCAATCAGCGCGCCTGCTCAGGAGGTGACGGAGCTGCCAGGTGGGCCGATCAATCACCACTGGACCAAATCCCTGCTGGCCAGCCCCGACGGCAGCAAGCTGTATGTCGGCGTGGGATCAAACAGCAATATCACCGAGAACGGCATCGGGGCAGAGTATCGCCGGGCAGCCATTCTTGAGGTGGACGCCGCCAGCGGGGCGAGCCGCATCTACGCCAGCGGCCTGCGTAACCCTACCGGGCTGGGATGGGAGCCGCAGAGCGGGAAGCTATGGGCTATCGTTAACGAGCGGGATGAGATCGGCTCCGATCTGGTACCGGACTATATGACCTCGGTGCAGGAGAACGGCTTCTACGGCTGGCCCTACAGCTACTTCGGCCAGCACGTTGATGAACGCGCCCAGCCGCAGCGTCCGGATCTGGTGGAAAAGGCCATCAAGCCTGACTACGCCATTAGCTCGCACGTGGCCCCGCTCGGCCTACTTTTCTATACCGGGGACAATATGCCGCAGTATCGCGGCGGCGCATTTGTGAGTGAACACGGCAGCTGGAACCGCAAACCGCTCAACGGCTACCAGGTAATGTGGGTGAAGTTTGAAAACGGGCAGCCGGTAGGATTACCGCAGCCGGTGGTGACCGGCTTTTTAACCGATGACCAGAAGCAGGTTCGCGGCCTGCCGGTGGGGCTGGGGATGGATGCTCAGGGTGGGCTGATTATCGCCGACGATGCGGGGGACGCCGTCTGGCGAGTCAGCGCCGCACAGTAATTAAAGTCAACAAGGCTGCCCTGGGGCAGCCTTTTTTATGCGTTTCGCTTAACGACTGAATCCCGAACGATCAGCGAGCCTTCATGCAGCGACTGCGGGGCGCTGTCAGGAGATAACAAAATACGCACCGCATCGCGGATCATCTCGTCCATTGGGATATGCACGGTGGTCAAGGTGGGGCTAAAGTAGCGGCCAATGATGGAGTCATCGAAACCGGCGACGGAGATGTCGTCCGGCACCCGGAGGCCGTGATCGGTCATGGCCTTGGTCACGCCGATGGCCATATCATCGTTAGCGGCGAGAATGCAGCTCATGGGCCGCGCTTTTTTCAGCAGGACGCAGCCCGCCTCGTAGCCGCTTTCGGTGCTCCAGCTGCCGCGCACGATCAGCGTTTCGTCAGGCGTCAGGCCCGCGGCGTTAAACGCATCGCGATAGCCCGCCAGCCGGCTGTCGCCCGTAGGCGATCCCTCACCGCCGGCCACAAAAGCGATATCGCGGTGCCCCTGGGCAAGCAGATACTCCACCATGCGCACGCTGCCCTGGTAGTGATCGACAAACACTGAGCTGCTACGGTTCCGCTTCAGCTCACGGTTGATCACCACAATGGGCACGCTGCTCTCATCGATAATGTCATCGAGTTCATCAACGCTGAGGTACTTGGGGTAGATCATGATCGCCTCACAGCGCAGCTGCACCAGGAAGTTGATAGCGTTACGCTCATCCTCCCGGCTGTGCTTGCCATCGGCCAGCACCAGCTGGCGCTGGAGATCTTCACTGCAGGTCGCCGCCTGGTAGATCATGGCGGAGAAGAACGGCCCATTATACAGGCCGTTGGTGATCACCAGTCCTACCGAGTTGGAGCGGCTGGTCGCCAGGGTACGCGCCAGCAGGTTAGGGCGATAGCCTGTCTCCTCAATAGCCTTAAAGATGCGGGCCTTCACCTCTTCGCTGACTACGACCTTACCATTTAGCGCACGGGAGACCGTTGCTTTTGAGACGCCCGCCCGCCTGGCGACATCCAGTATCGTGACCATAACCTTCCCCAATTATTTAACAGCCTATCAGGAGACGGTCATCAACGGCATCTCCTGACGAATAGTGCCCCCGGACTGGAGCTTCGTCAGCTGAAACTCATCGCTGTTGATCACCAGCACCGGCGTGGTGAGATCGTACCCAGCACGCTCGATGGCCTCTTTATCAAATTCCAGCAGCGGCGTACCGGCTTTAACCACGTCACCCTCCTTCACCAGCGGACGGAAGTGCTCACCCTGTAAATTCACGGTGTTCAGTCCAACATGGATCAGCAGCTCAGCGCCATTGTCGCAGGCAAGGCCAATGGCGTGGCGTGATTCGATCACCGTTTCCACCCTGGCGTCGCAGGGCGCCACCACTTTACCTTCATGGGGACGAATAGCAACGCCGTCGCCCAGTACCTTTTGCGAGAACGCTTCGTCTGCGACCTCTTCCAGAGCAATCACATCTCCGCTGAGCGGACTGTTCAATGCCAGGCTGGTCTTCGCTGCGGCGGTTGAGGTTGTGCTGACCGGCGCACTCTCCGGCGTCTCGGTGAGCGTCTCTTCCGCCACCGGATCGTCAAAGCCCACAAACTGCACCAGTATAATAGTCAGGACGATAGCCGTTGCGCTACCGGCAAGTTCACCGATGAAGGACATCGGCGCGTCCGGGCTGATGGAGTTGACCAGCGTCAGCAGGCCCGGTAACCCGGCATAGGCATAGTAGAGGGAGCCAAACAGGCTGGCGACAACCGCACCCACCGCGCCACCGATACAGCCGCAGATGAAGGGTTTCTTAAAGCGCAGCGTCACGCCGTAAATTGCCGGCTCGGTAATACCAAAGATGGCCGTCACGCCCGCCGACAGGGAGGTCGTCTTCAGCTCACGGTTGCGGCTCTTGAGGAAAACGCCAAACACGGCGGCCATCTGGCCGATCACTGCGATGGTCTGATAGGCCTGGAAGGAGTCATATCCCTGAGTATCAAAGTTGGCCATAATCACCGGCGTAATGCCCCAGTGCACGCCAAAGATCACGATAACTTGCCATACGCCGCCGATCAGCGCGGCGGCAACCGCAGGCGCGGCAGCGAAGAGGGCGTTATAGCCGCTGGCGATACCCACCGCAGCCCAGGTGGTAATCGGTCCGATAACAATCAGGGTCAGCGGAACGATAATCACAAAGCAGATCAGCGGCGTAAACAGAGCGCTGATCACCTGCGGGATGATCCTCTCTACTCGCTTCTCAAGCCAGGAGAGTGCCCAGACCAGAAATAGCGGCGGCAGCACCGACGAGGTGTAGACCGTCTTCGCCAGCGGAATGAACAGGAAGGTGATGGTCTCACCGCCGGCAATGCGGCCCGCCATGGCCGACCACTCGGGGTTGATCAGCGCGCAGCAGCAGAGCACGGCAATAAAGGGGTTACAGTTGAAGTGGCGCGCGGCGGTGATAGCAATAAACACCGGCAGGAAGGCGAACGGCGTCCACGACATAAAGTTAAGAATGGCAAAGGTGCCGCTGGTTTTGATATCGGCGTCGATCAGGCCAACCACGATCAGCAGACCCTGCAGGATCCCGGCGGCGGCCAGAATATAGACGATAGGGGCGAACACCGCAGACATGGTGGCGATCACCGCATCCAGCCAGCGGGTTTTCGGCTTGTTGGCCGAGCCGGTATGGTTCTCACCTACCAGCCCGGAGAAGGCGCTATAGACATCGGCGACATGGGTACCGATTACGACCTGAAACTGGCCGCCGCTCTCAACAACGGCGATAACACCAGGCAGGTTCTGCACCCGACTCTTCGCGTCGGCAGGGGTATTGTTCAACACTAAGCGCAAACGGGTGGCGCAGCGGGTAAAGCTGCTGAGGTTATCTTTTCCTCCCACCTCGTGAAGGATGTCACTGGCTAACTTATTGTAATCCCTAATAGTGGCCATTCTGATGTACCTTTTTTATGGGTAATTGAGTGTGTGACTTACGTTTGAAACCGGTTTCATGCTAGCAGTGAACACGTCCCTTGCAACCGGTTTCATGGCTAAAATGTGGGCTGAATCACAGAGGAAATAGGCAGAAAAACAGTGTAGGTTGTTACACAGAGTCGTAAGAATGGCCTATCGTGGCTGGCATTAATGGGCGTAGAGTAGAGTCGGGATCTCTTTAGTAACCTGGAGTATGCATAACGATGGATTACCTGTCTGGAATTATCATACATACGCCGCTCTGGGTATGGGCGCTGTTTGTTTACCTGCTAATACGCGGTATCAAGGCGCGCCAGCCAGCCACGGTGAAGTTAGAGAAGCTGCTGATCGTGCCCGCTATTTTCCTGATATGGGATCTCTACGATTTAATCGCTTTTCGTCCTCCGACGGTAGGCACCTGGACTATGTGGCTGATTGGACTGCTGGCCGGGGCAGCAATTGGCTATCAGTTTATTAACCCGAAACGCATTCAGCCGGGCAGTGAACCCCGCACGCTGCACCGTCCTGCCGACTACACCGTATTACCGATGATGATGATCGCTTTTTTAACCAAGTATATCTTTGCCGTGTTAACGGCCATCTCGCCCGCATCGATGACGCAGCCAGGACTCAGCGGGTTCGCGATTGTCTCCGGTGGCGTATTTGCGGGTACATTTATGGGTAAATTTATGCACTACCTTCGCTGTTATGTCGCGTTTAACAGAAACTAGCCTTTACGCCGGGCGTGAAATTCAAACCTGTGAGATTTCACTTGCTGGCAATCCCGATACCGGCGAGCAGTTAAAACGGGTTGAGCGATTTTGCGGCATTGCTAACGCGTTAAATCAGGAAGAGAAGAAGAGGGCGATCTACCTGCACTTGACCGGTCACCGTCCGCCGATCTCTGTTAACGAGGCCAAAGCGTTGGCCCTGAGCGAAAAGCCGCTTACCGGGAGAGAGCTGGGTCAGGTAGCCCGCCAGCAGAATCTGGCCATTGCCGCATATCGCGCCGTCATCAGCGACTACTTTGCCGATTGCGATAATAACTGGGAACATATTATTCCCCAGGAGACGCTGGTGATGCACTACGGCGGGCAGAACAAACAGGCGGCCCAGTTCGTTGCCAGGGTTAACGGCATTGTAGCCCATACCGCATTAACCTATTTTGAGAATCAGCGTCGTCATGAGCGTCATACCGGCACCCGCTGGCTGATTATCGATAAGAAAAACCGTCAACAGGCGCGGCCCATTCCAGTCGATGCCGCGTTTCATGACGCTCTCTGTTTCTATTATCATGAGCAGGATGAGGATCTGCGTATCTATAATTTCAAGGGCCAGCCGTTAAGAAAGGTCAACTGCAGCCCTGAGACCTCGCTGGCCGCCATTTTCGAACATGAGGTTGCCCGCAAACATTACGAAAACATGCAGGCGCTTTTGCTCAGAGAGCAGGGGGATGTGGCCTCAGCTATTCAGCTCAATCAGCAGTGCTATGCGGCGGATCCACTCTGGCAGCAGGAGCGACACAACGGTAATGCACCTGAAAAACTTGATGCCGTAGCGGATGCATCCTTTTATCAGACTATCGCCAGAAGTGACAGCGTCACGTATATAAGCGATATCAGCGGCACGGATCAGGAGAGCCTGAAGTTAACAAAGATTAGCCTGACAACCGAAGACAAGATTGCGGCAGTGGTCGCCAGACTTACCGCCACGCTGGGGAGGGATCCCAAGATAGATGAAGTGAGAGATATTTTGTTACGGTTCGGGGTCGGCAGCGCCTGATGGCGCTGCGATTATCAGGCCTGTGCTACTCAGATATCATCCATCGTATGATCGACAACAATCTCCAGCGTCTTGCGAATAATATCGCTCTTCACCACGTCATCGGTGGATTCGATCGCCTGGATAAGATGCAAAATAATGGCCTTGTTAGTGAGATGACCACCGGAAGCAAGAATCGATCTTACTACTGCCCCCAGTACCATTGATTCATCGGCCAGGACATCACCCGCGTTACGGAAGTAGGCGGAGAGAGCCGTATCGGGCAGTACTTCAAAAGGATCTGATGATTGCTGGAGCATAGCCTGAAGCATAGTGTGTACCGTTAAAAGTTAGATAAATGTGTGCAGTCAGTGTTTTTTACTGGTGCTCTGCTGCTGGCTATTGCCAAACAGTTGAAACACGTTGTCCTTCTGCTCGCTTTCAGGATCCTTCTGCTCACGTCCGGCCTGACGGCGCATTGATACTTTTGTATTGTTGTTAATTTCTGCGATAACGCGTCCAAGTATCTCACGTCGTCGGCTGTCCGCCTCTTTTGCTTCCATAGCCCGCAGCCTCGTGACAAGCGCCCTGGTGTTGACAGGCCCGTTCTCACTGAGGAGGGATAAGACGGCTTCTCCAATCAGCTCATCTGTTAATTGTTCGACTTCACTTCTATTCATAACTGCGTCTCTGCTGCCACGCTGTTCCGCAAAGGAAACGCGGCATGAGTCTGCGCCCGGTGGTGGAGGTGTGATCTTCCATGAATACCTGCCCACCAAAAGCGACGTAAAACTTAACTATCAGTTGCTGTGCATTTGCATGTCCTTAGCGATCAAACAGCAGGCCAATCAGCGTATGGTAATGACTCTCTTCGTCGGTATCGGAGGCCGTTTCAAGGCGGCTGAGCAGCTTGGTGCAGATTGCCTTACGGTTCAGGCTCTGACCACTACTCAAAATTTCCACCACAATCTGACCCAGCGTCTCCTGCTGGCTTGGCAGTGCAGCTTTATTGAAATACCGGGTAATGGCATTAGCTGTGTTCGGAACAAGGTTGTTCTGCTGCATATGTCACTCCTGTAAAATTCAGTACGTTGTGATAACGAGTACAAAGTTATACAAACTCGGCAAACTTGTACATAGAAACTGTACAAATTTTCGTAATTTATTTTAGATATTTTTGATATATGCTTATTTTCAATAGGTTATAAGGATAACCTGCGAGGTTTTTAGAACACTTGTACAGGTATAGCAAAAACCTGTACCCTGTACAGAGCAGCATACTTATACACGGGGAAGATTGTCTTTAAAATCAGGCACAATCATTACAAGATCTGTGTGCTGTCATTTGTTAAGGTGGCCTTCCACACACTTATCTTCCCGGAATAACTATGCTTACAACCATTATTTACCGCAGCCATCTCTGCGACGATGTACCGGTTAAAATGTTGGAAGAGATGGTCGATGCAGCAAACCTGAAGAATGGCCAGGCTGAAGTAACAGGCATTCTGCTTTTTAACGGTACCCATTTCTTCCAGCTGCTTGAAGGCCCGGAAGAGAGCGTGTTCAAAATTTACCGTGATATTTGCAAGGATACCCGTCACTACAACCTCGTTGAGCTGCTGTGTGACTATGCTCCCTCGCGGCGATTTGGCAAATCGGGCATGGAGCTGTTTAATTTAAGAGAGTATGACCGGGACGATGTGCTGCAGCGCGTGCTGGATAAGGGCACCTCTAAGTACCAGCTGACCTACGATGACCGTGCGCTACAGTTCTTTCGCACTTTCGTTGAGGAGCGGGAAAAAGAGAACTACTATGAAATTCCACCCGCAGATGCCTGGGATTTCATCTCGGATAACAACGCGACCCGCGCTGAGGCGCAGGCAGCAGATGAGACAGCGGAGTGCAGCTTCGCTTTTCAGCCAATGATCGATCCCTTTGCCCGCGAGGTGGTCTCCATTGAAGCCCTGCTGCGTACGCCGGGCGGCGACCTTCCGGAGGCCTGGTTTGCAGGGTTGACAGGAGATGATGTTTACGAGGCCGACCTGCAGAGCAAAAAAGTGGCCTTTGCCATGGCCGCAGGGCTAAACATTGGTGAGCAGACGCTGTCCGTGAACCTGCTGCCGATGACGCTGGTGAAAATCCCCGGCGCGGTTGATTTTCTTCTGCGGGAGATCCAGGCCAACGGACTGGTGCCAGAGCAGATCATCGTGGAGTTTACCGAAAGCGAGGTGATCTCTCGCCTCGAAGAGTTTACCGACGCGGTAAGACAGTTAAAGGCGGCGGGTATCCGCGTCGCTATCGATCACTTTGGCGCAGGTTTTGCCGGTCTGCTGCTGCTGGCGCAGTTTCAGCCGGACAGGATTAAAATCAACCGCGACCTGATCAAAGATGTACATAAAAGTGGGCCCCGGCAGGCGATCATCCAGGCCATTATTAAGTGTTGTAGTTCGCTGGAGATCCTGGTCTCTGCCGTGGGTGTTGAGCAGCCTGAGGAGTGGATGTGGCTGGAGTCGGCAGGCATCTCTCAATTCCAGGGCTATCTGTTTGCCCGACCTGATTTTGCTGGTATTCCTGCCGTGGCCTGGCCAGAAAAAAGATCGGGTTTATGAGATAATACTATTTGAGCATGAGCGTAGCAGCGTTAAGTTTAGGGGAGTTGATGGCCTTTTATAGTATTGGCGATGTAGCTGAAAGATGCGGTATAAACCCGGTCACGCTCCGTGCCTGGCAGCGGCGCTATGGCTTGCTGAAACCGCAGCGCAGCGAGGGCGGGCATCGCCAGTTCGATGAGGAGGATATCCAGCGCATCAAAGAGATTAAACGCTGGATTGAGAGTGGTGTTCCCGTCAGTAAGGTTAAGGCGCTGCTGGAAGATAATAAGGTTGTTGCTCACGATGACTGGGCGTCTCTGCAAGAAGAGATGATGGCCGTATTGCGCCAGGTTCGCCCGGCTAAACTGCGCGCGGCCATTGTTGCGCTCGGGCGTGACCACGCCGTAGACGACCTCATCGACCATATCTTCGCCCCCGTTCGTAAACGTCTCACCCTCGATCAAAACACGGCTCGCACCATGTCCAGCCTGCTGGACGGCGTCATTACCGAGCATGCTGTCTCATGCGTGATCAACGCGCGGAAAAAAGCGGGCAGGGAAGCGCTGCTCATTGGCTGGGGCAGCGAAGACCGCACCCGGCTGTGGCTGGAGGCATGGCGACTGTCGCAGCGGGGCTGGCATATTGACCTGCTGGCGGAGCCGCTGGAGGTGCCGCGCCCGGAGCTGTTCCCCGGCCAGCATATCTTTTTGTGGACCGGCAAAGCGCTGACGCACCGCCAGCAGGAGCAGCTGGAACACTGGCGGGAGCAGGGTTTTACGGTTGCGTTTCACGACCCATAGCCGATCCGTTAATGAGTTTTTGTTCTAATTAGTTCACCTACCCACAATTACTGTACCAGGCTTACAGAAAAGGCAATAGCAATTGTGGAGCATTATGAAAGAGCAAAATCGTACTATCGGTATCAAACCCTATGGCGGTTCAGCGGGCGGTTGGGGAGCATTAAAAGCCGTAGCCGACGCAATACGTGGCCAGATGTCGGTGAAGCAGGACGTCATTGCCCTGTTCAAAGTTAATCAGCCACAAGGCTTCGACTGTCCGGGTTGCGCCTGGCCCGATCCACAGCACGCCTCCTCGTTTGAGTTTTGTGAAAACGGCGCCAAAGCCGTCTCCTGGGAAGCCACCAGCAAGCGTACCCCCCCCGAATTTTTTGCCGCCCATACCGTCAGCGAACTGTGGGAGCGTAACGCCTTTGAGCTGGAGGGAGAGGGCAGATTGACCCACCCGATGAAATACGACCCCGCCAGCGACACCTACCAGCCGATCGAATGGGACACCGCCTTTAGAGAAATTGGCGAGCACCTGCGTCGCTATGACGATCCCGACAGCGTCGAGTTTTACACCTCCGGCCGCGCCTCCAATGAAGCGGCGTTTCTCTGGCAGCTCTTCGCCCGCGAGTACGGCACCAACAACTTCCCTGACTGTTCGAACATGTGCCATGAGCCAACCAGCGTCGGCCTGCCGGAGTCCATCGGTGTCGGCAAAGGAACCGTTGAGCTGGAGGATTTTGACCACTGCGATCTGGTGCTCTGCATCGGCCATAACCCTGGCACGAACCATCCGCGAATGCTGGGTACGCTGCGGGAGGTCTCGAAACGTGGCGCAACCATCGTGGCCATCAACCCGCTACGCGAGCGGGGGCTGGAGCGCTTCACCTCGCCGCAAAGTCCTATCGAGATGCTCTCCTTAAGCTCCACCGAGCTGGCATCGACCTACTACAAGGTACGCGTCGGCGGCGATGCGGCGATGCTGAAAGGGGTGATGAAAATCCTGCTGGCGATGCATGAGGAGGCAAAAGCCAACGGCGAACCTGGGGTGATCGACGAGGCGTTTATTCGCGACCACACCCAGGGGTTTGAGGCGCTCAAGGCCGACCTCGATGCTACCGAGTGGGCGCATATCCTCAAGGTCTCCGGTATGGAGCGCAAGGAGATCCAGCATGTTGCCCGCCTGTATGCCAACGCCGAGCGGACAATTATCTGCTACGGCATGGGTATCACCCAGCATCAGTACGGCACGCAAAATGTTCAGCAGATCGCTAACCTGCTGCTGATGCGCGGTAACATCGGTAAAAAAGGGGCTGGCATCTGCCCGCTGCGCGGCCACTCCAACGTGCAGGGCGATCGTACCGTCGGTATTACCGAGATCCCCTCTCAGTCGCTGCTGGACAGCATCGAGAAGGTTTTTGGCTTCAAGCCACCGCAGAAACACGGCCACGGTGCCGTCGCGGCCATTCAGGCGATGCGCGACGGCCACGCTAAGGCGCTGCTCTGCCTGGGGGGCAACCTGGCCGAGGCGATCTCCGATCCGCTGGTGACCTTCCCGGCGATGCGCAAGCTCGATCTGGTCGTGCATATGGCGACCAAGCTCAACCGTTCCCATCTGCTGCTGGGCAAGCATAACTATCTTCTGCCGGTGCTGGGCCGTACTGAACTGGATGTACAGGCCTCTGGCGAGCAGAGCATTACCGTTGAAGACTCTATGTCAATGGTGCACGCCTCTCACGGCTCACTTAATCCGGCCTCGCCGCACCTGAAATCAGAACCGGCGCTGGTCGCCGGGCTGGCGAAGGCCACCCTGCCGAACACCGTCGTCAACTGGGACAGAATGGTGGGGGACTACAGCTTCATCCGTGATGCCATCGAGGCGACGATCCCCGGCTTTGACAACTTCAACGCGCGGGTAAAAAAGCCGGGTGGTTTCCGCCTGCGCAATACCGCATCCGAGCGGATCTGGAATACGCCTTCTGGCAAAGCCGAGTTTAAAATCATGCAGGGTATCAATGAAGATCCGCGCTCGCTGAAGTGTCACGACCTGGTGTTGACCACGCTGCGCAGCCATGACCAGTACAACACCACGCTGTATGGTCTGAACGACCGCTATCGCGGGGTGACCGGCAGACGGGACGTGCTGTTTATCAACCCCGATGAGGCCGAGAAGCGTAACCTGCGGGTGGGCGATCAGGTCAACATCACCGCGCTGGATCATGAAGGGAACGCGACCGGGCGACGCATGCACAACCTGACCGTCGTCGTGATCGATATGGCGCCGGGTTCGGTAGGCGCCTACTATCCTGAAGCCAACGTTATGGTGCCGTTAGACAGCCACGATACCAAAAGCGGGATCCCGGCGTATAAGAGTATCCCAATAGCGATGGAGCGCGTGGAGGCGGTCGCCACCTCCGGCGCGCTTCGCTAGTCAACGTCCGCTAATCAACTGCCCCAGCGGCTCCGCAGGTAGTTCACCGCCTGCTGAGCCTGGGGCTGATTGAGGTTATTCTCCCGGAACAGAATGGTGCCGCCGATCTCTGGTAGGGCATCGTTGAGATCCAGCTGCTTTTTCAACTCCGGCACGCCGCCGTTGACTGTCCAGTCCGGCTCGGCTTTCGACGGCTCGCCTACCTTATACAGCGCCACGCCAATATAGAGCCGCGTAGAGGTGGGTTTCACTACGTTTGCCCACCACTTCGCCAGCACATCATAACGCGCGGCATCCCGCGAGAAGGGCCAGTAGATCTGCGGAGCAATATAATCCACGAGGCCTTTTTGCACCCACAGACGCGTATCGGCATAGGACTCATCATAGGCCGCTGCGCCACGCGTATCGGAGCCGGCCGGATCGTGGGAGCGGTTGCGCCACACGCCGCTGGGACTCACGCCAAACTCTACGTTAGGGTTCAGCTGTTTAATGGTTCGCGACACCTGCTCGATCAGTTGCTGGGTATTGTTGCGCCGCCAGTCCGCCTTTGAGGCAAAGCCGCTGCCATATTTTTGATAGGTTTGATTATCGTTAAGGGCAGAGCCGGGTGTCTCTGCATAGAAGTAGTCATCAAACTGCACGCCGTCTACCGGATAGTGGGCCACCACCTCAGCCACGATGCTGGTGATCCAGTCCCGCGCCTCGGGAATGCCGGGGTCAAGCACGTAGCGATCGCTGGAGGTGCGGATCCAGTCCCGGTGCAGCACAAACACGCTAGCCGGATTGAGCGGCAGGGTACGGTTCAGCTCGGCAACGGTACCGGGTTTGGTATTGGTAGAGACGCGGTAGGGGTTAAACCAGGCGTGCACCTTCATGCCGCGCTTGTGGGCCTCATCCAGCATAAACTGCAGCGGATCGTAGCCGGGATCGGTACCGATAGCGCCGGTGAGCATATCTGACCATGGCAGGATCTTTGAAGGCCAGAGCGCGGTCCCGTCAGGCTTTACCTGGAAAAAGACGGTATTAACCCCAAGGCGTTTCAGGTTATCCAGCTTATCCGTTAACGCCTTCTGCTGCTGGCTGATGCGCAGCGCGGGGCTGGCGGTGACCGATGATGCCGGCGGCCAGTCGAGACGGGAGACCGTTGTCAGCCAGACGCCGCGCACCGGCTCATGACCCCGGGCGGAGCTATCCGGCAGGGGTTGCTTCGTGACGGGCGGAAGTGGGGTCACCAGCGATTTCGGTGGTTTAGAAGAGCAGCTGGCAAGTAAAAGCGCGCAGCCAACCAGTGCGCCTAACCGTGTAATGTGTCGCGCCATCTCTTTTTCAGCTCTTATTCAGGCGGCTATTAGCCCATGGGTTTAAAGCAGGTTCGTCCTGTTTGACCGGGACGACATCATCCAGTGAATCCAGATAGAGTGCTTCGACCTCCGCGCGCGCCCAGGGCGTTCGGCGCAAAAATTTGAGGCTCGATTTTACGCTGGGATCGTTTTTAAAGCAGTTGATATTGATAAGCTTGCTTAGCTCACCCCAGCCATAGCGCGCCACGAGGGCATTCACCTGCATTTCAAGGGTTACGCCGTGCAAAGGGTCTTTGGATACGTGTGCAGTCATGACCAGTCCGATGGTTTAGGATGTGGTGATTAGCATAGCGGGCTGGCAATAAAAAGAAAGCGCTACTGCCTATCTCAAAATAGTGAAACATTGAGATAGATTGATGCAGATGCTATAACTATCTCAAAATGAGATTAAATTGAGATAGTTTTATGGCGATAAAAAAGATCCCGGCACTCGTTCCCTTTTCTCAGCTAAGCGGCAGGGACCTGGAAGCGTATCAGCATTATAGTCGGGTAACCGACGTTAAAGGACGCTATCTGCCGTTTGAAGAGTTTCAGTATCGAATCAAAAAAGGGGAAGACGTAACTATAGCCTGGACGTTGACTCGCCTGGCGCGTAACGCCGCGCTTCAGCGCATTGATTATCACAATGAGGCTGGCGAGCTGGCTGGATTCAATATCACCCCTGCCATATATGAAGTGTGCGAGCTGGCGGATAAGCATGCAACGACGCTGGCACTGAATGAACAGATCGAACGACTGCGTGGCGCCGGAGCCGAGTTAACTCAGCTGCGTTTTGAAGAGCCCATTACGAGTTCACAGCTTGAAGGCGCAAACACCACCACGCTGGTGGCGAGAAATATGCTTGAATCCGGACGCGCGCCGCGCACCGAGGATGAGCAGATGATTGCAGGCAATGCACGTTTGATGACGGAAATTCCTGACTTAACAGAGGAACATCTTACGCTGGGTCTGATTCGAAAGCTGCACGCTATCGGTATGGGCGGCATTAATGACAAAAAATACCGACCAGGCGAATTCAGAGAGACCGATGATGTCGTTATTGCTGATTATGACGGCAATATTGTTCATCAGCCACCGCGGGCAGTAGAGCTTGCGGCTCGGCTGCAAAATATTTGTGACTGGTTAAACGGTAAAGATCAATATATCCATCCCCTGATAAGAGCCTGCATCCTGCATTTTATGATTGCTCACGAGCATCCTTTCAGGGATGGGAATGGACGTACCAGCCGGGCGCTATTTTACTGGTTCATGCTAAAGAGTGGCTATGACGCCTTTAAATACATCTCAATCAGCCAGCTCCTGCACGCTGCACCGGTAAAATACGCCCATAGCTACCAGTACACCGAGACCGACGGTATGGATCTCACTTACTTTCTTGATTATCAGGCCAATACCGTTGGCCGGGCGCTCCGGGTATATCTTGAACATATCGACACGATTACCAACAGAAGCGCAATGATCGATCGTCGGCTGTTTGAGTCTGGCGCGCTGAGACGGTTGACTACACGCCAGGTAACGCTGTTAAACGTCATGCTCTCGACGCCGGGAAAAGCGTATACCGCCGCAGACGTCAGCGAACTGTTAGGGGTATCGGATAACACGGCGCGAAACGATCTACGGGCGGTGGTTCGGGAAGGGTTTGCACTTGAGAAGAGAGCAAACGACCAAAAAACAGTTTATGTAGGCCTGCTCTCTGGCATGAGTAGCTGAAATCCGTACCCGGCACGCATCTTGCTTTAATCACGGTATGTTTCTTCAGCGCAGGTACCAACATGCCTCTTTCTGCTCTCGATTTCGTGCTGGCCGCCCGACAAAGTGAAATTAGGGGTCTGCAACAGCTGCTGCAAATGAGCAAGCTGGTGGGTGCGGTGAGCCAGCTTATCCATGTCCTGCAGCGTGAGCGGGGCACGGCCAACATTTACCTCTGCTCGCAGGGCAACACCTGGGGCGAGAGGCTAAACAAGCAAGCATTTCAGGTTCAGCAGGCCGTGGAGGCGGTAGACAAGCAGCTGCTGGCTCTTGATCTTGCCGGGCAGCCAATGGCAAACGCATCGCGGCTGTTCAGCCGCATCGCCACCGCCCTGCACAGCCTGGGCAACTTGCCTTCGTTGCGAAAGCAGGTTGCGGCGTTGAGCATTCAACAGCCCGAGGCCATGAGCTGCTATAGCGAAGCGATCCGCACCCATCTGGCGCTGATATTTGAAGCCGCCGACACATCAGGGGATCCTACCGTCTCGCGCGCGCTGCTGGCGATGTTCAGCTTTATGCAGGGGAAAGAGCTGGCTGGCCAGGAGCGCGCCCTTGCGGCGGCAGGCTTTACCTCGCGGCATTTCGATCAGCACGCCCACCAGCAGCTGCTGGCGCTGATTGAGGGACAGGAGCGCTGCTTTCACACCTTCATGGAATTTGCCGATGAGCGCAGCCTTGCGCTGTGGCAAATGCAGCAGCGCACCGACAGCAGCGAGCTGGAGCGTTTCCGTCGTATCGCCTGCACCAGCGTAACGCCTTCCGGTGAGGCCATCGATCTCGCGCTGCGTTGGTTCGATATTGCCACTGCGCGGATCGACGATATGAAAATGGTTGAGGATCGGCTGGAGGAGAGAGTGATGACCTGCTGCAAGCAGCGGATCCACGATGCACAACGCGCCGATGCACGCCAGCAGCAGGAGATTGCGCAGCTGCCGCAGCAGGATAGCCACTATGCGGCGCTGATCCCCCCTCAGCTCAGCCGCTCCGTGCTTGAGCTTATTGAACAGCAGTCTCGCCAGCTACAGGCCCGGGATGCCGAACTGAGCGAACTGCGCGCGACGCTTGCCGACCGTAAGCTAGTGGAGCGCGCCAAAGGTCTGTTGATGCAGCACCACGGCATGAGCGAGCCGCAGGCCCATAAGATCCTGCGCGATATGGCAATGAAGCAGAATAAAAAGCTGGCAGAGATTGCGGAAGCGATGCTCTCCGTGGCCGCGGTGATGAGTAAATCAGCGTCGTAACGCTTTAGGAGTAGCTGCACCGCCAGTGTGCAAAGTGCAAGCCGTGGCGGTGCAGGAAAATAGCTGCCTGCCATCGATTTGAACCTATCTCCCTGATTTTACCGGGCAGCAGAAGTTGGCACACATGCTGCATTATCTAAAAAGCACATAGCGACTAGGCCAACGGCGGTTTAGTCAGCGTTTCGGATAAAGGCGTCCGTTAGCGCTCAGGAGACTGAGCGCTAACTGGACGCTTTTTTTTGCGCATTTTTCACCCAACAGGAAGCCGCAATGAAGCAAGACGATAACAACACCGGGGTGAGCCTCTCCCGCCGCCGATTTCTGGCAAACAGCGCGCTGCTGGGCGGCAGCATGATGCTACCGGGCTTTATGAACAGCGTCTGGGCGGCAGGCTCTGATGCACCCGAGAAAAAAGAGATCCGCGTGGGCTTTATCCCCTTAACGGATTGCGCCTCGGTGGTGATGGCGGCGGTGAAGAAGTTTGATGAGAAGTACGGGATCAAAATCACCCTCAGCAAAGAGTCCAGCTGGGCCTCGGTACGCGACAAGCTGGTCTCCGGCGAGCTGGATGCGGCTCACGTGCTGTACGGTCTGGTGTATGGCCTGCAGCTCGGCGTCTCCGGTCCGCAGCATGATATGGCGATGCTGATGACCCTTAACAATAACGGTCAGGCGATCACCCTCTCAAACCAGCTGAAAGAGGCAGGCGTGACCGATGCGGCCTCGCTGAAAAAAACCGTCGATGCCAGCCCGAAGGGAACCTACACCTTTGCCCAGACGTTTCCCACCGGCACGCATGCCATGTGGCTCTACTACTGGCTGGCCAACGCCGGGATCCATCCATTTAACGACGTCCGCAACGTCGTGGTGCCACCGCCGCAGATGGTGATGAACATGAAGATTGGCAACATGAGCGGCTACTGCGTTGGCGAACCCTGGAACCAGCGCGCCATTCTCGACGGGATTGGCTTTACCGCTGCGACAACCCAGGAGATTTGGCCCGATCATCCAGAGAAAATTCTTGGCACCACTTCCGCATGGGTGGCCGCCAATCCCAATACGGCCCGCGCCCTGACCGCGGCCGTGCTGGACGCCTCCCGCTGGATCGACAGCTCCGATGCGAACCGGATTGAGACAGCGAAGGCCATCGCGGGGCGCGCCTACGTCAACACCTCCCCAGAGACCATTCAGGGGCGGATGCTTGGCGACTATGACAACGGGCTGGGCAAGAAATGGAAAGACGCCCACGGCATGCGCTTCTTTAACGACGGCGCGGTGAACTATCCGTATCTCTCAGACGGCATGTGGTTTCTGACCCAGCACAGACGCTGGGGACTTATCGATAGCGACCCGGACTATCTGGCCATCGCTAAGAAGATCAACCGCACCGACATCTATAAGCAGGCGGCGGCAGCAGCAGGGGGCATCAATCTGCCCACCAGCGATATGCGCAGCAGCACCCTGTTTGACGGCAAGGTGTGGGACGGCAGCAACCCCGCTGAGTACGCCAACAGTTTTGCGATGAAACGCTAAGTGAGGCCAACACTATGAACACAAAAACTAACGCTGTTATAAACACGAATGTTGTTGCGCTGGCCGCCGAGCCGGAGAGCGCTGAGATCCTGCCCCTGAAGACGGCGAGTCCGACGCCGCAGCCGGAGATGGCAAAATCCGCACCTGCGAATCCATTACGCGAAGCGCTACGCGGCGGACTAAAAAAAGCGGTGCCCGGAGTGCTGGGAGCGATTGTGCTGATTACCCTCTGGCAGATCGCCGCCCTGAGCAGCAACGGCTTTCCTACACCGCTGAAAACCTGGGAAGCGGCAAAGCTCATCTTCGCCGAGCCATTTTATATCGCCGGGCCTAATGATATGGGCATCGGCTGGAACGTACTGGCCTCACTCAAACGCGTGGCGCTGGGCTTCGGCCTGGCGGCGCTGGTAGGGATCCCCCTCGGCTTTCTCATCGGCCGCTTTCACTTTATCGCCAACATGCTCAACCCGGTCATCGCCCTGCTGCGTCCGGTCAGCCCGCTGGCCTGGCTGCCGATTGGCCTGCTGCTGTTCCAGCGGGCAGAGCCAGCCTCGGCGTGGACCATCTTCATCTGTTCAATCTGGCCGATGATCCTCAACACCGCCGAGGGGGTCATGCGTATTCCGCAGGACTATCTCAACGTGGCGCGGGTGCTGAAGCTGAGCGAGTTCACCGTGATGCGCAAAATCCTCTTTCCCGCCGTGCTCCCGCACATTCTGACCGGGGTTCGTCTGTCGATTGGTATCGCGTGGCTGGTGATCGTTGCAGCAGAGATGCTCACCGGCGGCGTGGGGATCGGTTTCTGGATCTGGAATGAGTGGAACAACCTCAATGTGGAAAACATCATCATCGCCATCCTGCTGATTGGCGTGGTGGGGATGCTGCTCGAGCAGGGGCTGATGGCCATTGCTCGCCGCTTTAGCTACGGCAACTAATTTGGGAGACAGGTATGAAACATGAGAAAGCCATTATCCGCGTAGAGAACGTTACCCAGCGCTTCCAAACCGCAACAGGGCCATTTCTGGCGCTGGACAACGTCAGCTTTGAGCTTGCCCGCGGCGAAACTGTCAGCCTGATCGGCCACTCTGGCTGCGGGAAATCCACGCTGCTGAACCTGATTGCCGGGCTGAGCCATCCCACAGAAGGCGTTCTGCTGTGCGATAACCAGGAGATTAGCGGCCCCGGCCCGGAGCGTGGCGTGGTGTTTCAAAACCACTCGCTGCTGCCGTGGCTGACCGCCTTTGAAAACGTGGCCCTGGCGGTAGAGCAGGTTTTCAAAGGCAAGATGAACAAGAGCGAAATGCAGGCGTGGATCGAACACAACCTTGAGCTGGTGCATATGGGGCATGCGATGCACAAACGTCCCGGGGAGATCTCAGGCGGTATGAAGCAGCGGGTCGGTATTGCCCGGGCGCTGGCAATGAAGCCAAAGGTACTGCTGATGGACGAACCCTTTGGCGCGCTGGATGCCTTGACTCGCGCCCATCTACAGGATGCAGTGATGGAGATCCAGTCCCGCCTGAATACCACCATCCTGCTGATCACCCACGACGTTGACGAAGCGGTGTTGCTCTCTGATCGGGTAATGATGATGACCAACGGACCCGCGGCAAAGGTTGGCGAAGTGCTGCATGTCGAGCTGGAGCGTCCGCGCTCGCGGCTGACGCTGGCGAACGATCCGCGGTTCCATCACTACCGCCAGCAGGTGCTGCATTTCCTGCATGAAAAACACCGGGCCGTGGCCTGAGACTGAGACAGCGGGCGAGGAAAGCAGAATGGATAAACCTGTTCTGGTGGTGATTGGCAACGGTATGGCGGGCGTGCGGCTGGTGGAGACGCTGTGCAAGCTGGCCCCGGCGCGTTATCGGATTGTGGTCATTGGCGACGAAGCGCAGCCTGCCTATAACCGGATCATGCTTACGCCAGTGCTGGCGGGTGAGAAGCGCTTCGCTGACATCATTACTCACGACAGCGCATGGTACGAACGTTACAACGTCACGCTGATCGCCGGTTTCCCAGTGACGGCCATTGACCGCGAGGCGCACACCCTACGCGTCAACGGGCAGACGCTGGATTACGATCGGCTGGTTATCGCTACCGGATCGCTGCCCTTTATGCCGCCGCTGCCGGGGGCGGATCTGCCGGGTATCTATGGCTTCCGTAACCAGCGGGATGTGGAGAACATTCTGCATGAGCTTGTTGCCGGGCAACCGACGGTGGTCATTGGCGGCGGGGTGCTCGGCATTGAAGCTGCAGCGGCGCTGGCGCTGCGTGGTATGCAGGTTACGCTACTGCATCGGGGTCCTCATCTGATGGATCAGCATCTGGATCCTCAGGCCGCAGCGCTCCTGCACGAAACGCTAATGGCGCGAGGGATTGAGACGTTACTGGCGGCAGAGACGGTCGCCTATAGCGCGGACGAAGCCGGACATCTGCAGGCCGTTAAGCTTCGCGACGGGCGCTCGATCCCTGCCCGGCGGGTCATCGTTGCCGCCGGTGTACGTCCGAATATTGCCCTGGCGCAAGCCGCCGGGCTGGATTGCGCCCGCGGTATTGTGGTCAACGATCGCCTGCAAACTGCCGATCCGCATATCTCGGCTATCGGGGAATGCTGTCAGTTAGGCGAGCAGACGTTCGGGCTGGTGGCCCCGTGCTGGCAGCAGGCAGAAACCCTGGCAGCAGAGCTGGCGGGTATGAGTGCACCGCCGGTGGGCGTTCATGACGTTCCGCTGCGGCTTAAGGTTACTGGTATTCATCTTTTCTGCGCCGGGACGCTGCATGCCGGACATGACGCAGAGATCCATACCACCTTTGATCCCTTTGATGGCCACTATCGCCGCCTGCTTATCCAGAATAACCAGCTGAAAGGCGTGCTGCTGTGGGGAGATATTAACGACGGGCCAGCGTATGTCGCCCGCCTTGGCCATCCGCAGTCAAGCCTGTTTACCCCTGAAACGCCTAACCCTATTTCCCTGAAAGAGCCGTTATCCCTGGAGATAGCGAGGAGCAACGTTATGTCAAAACCCGTATTAGTGATGGCCGGACACGGTATGGTAGGTCACCATCTTCTGCAACAGCTGGTCGAACGCGAACTGCATCTTCACTATCAAATCATTGTCTTCGCCGAAGAGACCAGACCGGCCTACGATCGGGTGCATCTCTCGGAATACTTCTCCGGCCGCAGCGCTGAGTCGCTGTCGATGGTAGAGAGCGAATTCTTTGCATCTACCGGTATTGAGCTGCGCCTCGGGCACGGCATTGAGCATGTCGATCGTAACCGCCGATATGTGATCGATAAGCAGGGGCGGCAGACCGCCTATGACGTGCTGGTTCTGGCGACCGGCTCTTATCCGTTTGTACCGCCTATTGCTGGTAACGATATGCCGGGCTGCCTGGTCTATCGCACTATCGACGATCTCGAGGCGATTCAGGCCTGCGCGGAGAAGGGCCGCGTGGGCGTGGTTGTCGGCGGAGGGTTGCTTGGACTGGAGGCCGCTAACGCACTGAAGCATCTTGGTCTGGAAACGCACGTCGTGGAGTTCGCGCCGCGGCTGATGGGCGTTCAGCTTGATGAAGGCGGAGCGGCGATGCTGCGCCGTAAGATTGAAGCTCTCGGCGTGCAGGTGCATACCAGTAAAGAGACCCGTGAAATTACTCAGGGGGAGAACAGCCGTTATCGGATGGTCTTCGCCGACGGTAGCCATCTGGAGAGCGATCTGGTGCTCTTCTCCGCCGGCATCCGTCCGCGAGATCAGCTGGCAAGAGAGTGCGGCCTGGAGGTGGGGCCGCGCGGCGGCATTGTGATTGACGATCGGTGTCGTACATCCGATCCGGCTATATTTGCCGTCGGGGAGTGCGCCCTGTGGAACGGGCAGATTTTTGGGCTGGTGGCGCCGGGTTACCAGATGGCGCGGACCCTGGCGGAGACGCTTGCCGGCGGCGAGGCGGCCTTTACAGGCGCGGACATGAGCACCAAATTGAAACTGCTTGGCGTTGAAGTGGCATCGGTGGGCGATGCCCATGGCCGCACGCCGGGCAGCGAAAGCTATAGCTGGGTTGATGGCCCGGCAGAGATCTACAAAAAGATCGTGGTATCAGCGGATCGCAAGCGTCTGCTGGGCGCGGTGCTGGTGGGCGACAGCAGCGAATACAGCACGCTGTTACAGATGATGCTCAACGCTATGCCGCTGCCTGCCAGCCCAGAGGGGCTGATCCTGCCCGCCAGCGCGGGCGGGGCGCCCCAGGCATTGGGCGTCGCGGCGCTGCCGGACGGGGCACAGATCTGCTCTTGCCATAACGTCAGCAAATCCGACATCTGCAACGCCGTGAAGGACGGCTGCGGCGACATGGCCGGGATCAAGTCCTGCACCAAAGCGGCCACCGGCTGCGGCGGCTGCGCGGCGTTGACTAAACAGGTGATGGAGTTCGCGCTGAGCGAGATGGGCGTCGAAGTGAAGAAGGATATTTGCGAGCACTTCGCCTGGTCCCGCCAGGAGATCTATCACCTGGTGCGCGTGGGCAATATCCGCAGTTTCGATGAACTTATCAGCAAACATGGTCAGGGGCACGGGTGCGAGATCTGTAAGCCGCTGGTTGGTTCAGTGCTGGCGTCGTGCTGGAACGATTATCTGCTTAAGCCGCAGCATCTCCCGTTGCAGGACACTAACGATCGCTTCTTCGCCAATATCCAGAAGGATGGCACCTACTCAGTCGTGCCGCGCATTCCGGCCGGGGAGATCACCCCGGACGGGCTGATCGCCATCGGTCAGATAGCCAAACGCTACAGCCTCTATACCAAAATTACCGGCGGGCAGCGGGTCGATCTCTTTGGCGCACGGCTGGAGCAACTCCCGGAGATCTGGCAGCAGCTGGTCGAGGCCGGATTTGAAACCGGCCATGCCTACGGTAAGTCACTGAGAACGGTAAAATCCTGCGTCGGATCGAACTGGTGCCGCTACGGCGTGCAGGACTCTACCGCGCTGGCGCTGGCGCTGGAGAACCGCTACAAGGGGCTGCGCTCGCCGCACAAAATCAAGATGGCCGTCTCGGGTTGCACGCGAGAGTGTGCCGAAGCGCAGAGTAAAGACGTCGGGGTGATTGCTACCGACAAGGGCTGGAACCTCTATGTCTGCGGCAACGGCGGCATGAAGCCACGGCATGCAGATCTGCTGGCCCAGGACCTGAGCACGGAGACGCTGATCCGCACCGTGGATCGGTTCCTGATGTTCTATATCCGTACCGCTGACCGTCTGCAGCGCACCAGTACGTGGATGGACAACCTTGAGGGCGGCATGGAGTACCTGCGTCAGGTGGTACTGGAAGATAGCCTGCATATCGCCACCGAACTTGAAAATGAGATGAACGCCGTGGTCGAGACCTACCAGTGCGAATGGCAGACCACGCTGGCGACGCCCGATCGTCTCGCGCTGTTTAAACCCTTTGTTAACAGTGAAGAGCCAGTCCGAACGTTGCAGGGCTGGGTAGAGATCTGTGACCTGAGCGAGATCCCGGCCAATGCGGGCATGGCAGCCCGGCTGACAAACCAGCAGATTGCGCTGTTCTATCTCCCGGATCATCCGCAGAAAGTGTTTGCCCTCAGTAACCATGAGCCGAATAGCGACGCTAACGTACTGGCTCGCGGCATGCTGGGCGACGTAAAGGGCGAGCCGGTAGTCATTTCGCCTCTCTATAAGCAGCGGTTCCGCTTACGGGATGGCCGCAGCGTGGACGATGGGCAAAGCACACTGAGCGTCTGGCCGGTAAAAGTGGAGGGCGGACGCGTCTGGGTGCAGGAGGATCCCGAGAGCCACACGGCCCGGCGTGTCGAGATGATCGAGACGGTGAGCTTATGACCTGCACAACGGTTTCTACCACCTGCGCCTACTGCGGCGTAGGCTGTGGCGTAAAGATGCAGCCACAGCAGGAGGGGTTTACCGCTATAGGCGACGATTCGCATCCCGCCAGTCTTGGGCGGTTATGCGTTAAGGGCAGCGCCCTGGGGGAGACGCTGGATCTGGAGGGGCGCCTGCTGTATCCAGAGATCGATCGCCAACCGGTGAGCTGGCCGCAAGCCTTAGACGCGGTGGCTCACGGGTTGCAGAACATCATTCGCGATTATGGACCGCAGGCGGTGGCGTTTTACGGCTCTGGTCAGCTGCTGACGGAGGACTACTACGTCGCTAACAAGCTGATGAAGGGATTTATTGGCGCGGGGAATATGGATACCAACTCGCGGCTCTGTATGGCCTCCGCGGTAGTGGGCTACAAGCGGGCTTTTGGGGCTGATGCCGTGCCGTGTAGCTATCAAGATCTGGAGCTGGCCGACTGCGTGATCCTCACCGGGTCGAATACCGCCTGGGCACATCCGGTAGTCTATCAGCGGCTGACCCAGGCAAAAAAAGCGCGACCGGATATGCGCATTATCGTCATCGATCCGCGCAAGACCGCTACCTGTGATATCGCGGATCTGCATCTGCCACTGCGTCCCGGCAGCGACGCGGCGCTGTTTTGCGGGGCGCTGAACGCGATGGCAGAGCGTGGCAGGCTCGACAGTGACTTTCTGAAGCATCACACCCAGGGTAGCGATGAAACGCTTGCGGCGGCAGAGGAGTGGACGGAAGCAAAAACCGCCAGGTTTTGCGGAGTGACGCTGGCGCAGCTACGGACATTCTATCAAGCGATTGCCGATAGCGATCGCCTGGTCACGCTCTATTCGATGGGCATTAACCAGTCCAGCTCGGGCGTCGATAAGTGTAACGCCATCATAAATCTGCATTTAGCGATGGGCAAAATTGGCCGTGAAGGCTGCGGTCCGTTTTCGATAACCGGTCAACCAAATGCCATGGGTGGCCGGGAGGTAGGCGGGTTGGCGAACCAGCTGGCAGCGCATATGGGGTTTACTGTCGACGACATCGCGCGTGCAGGACGCTTCTGGAAGAGTGACAACGTCACAAAAAACGCCGGACTGAACGCTGTTGAGCTGTTCCGCGCCATTGAGGAGGGGCAGATAAAGGCGGTGTGGATCATGGGTACAAATCCGCTGGTCTCGTTGCCGGATGCGGATCGGGTGCGCGCCGGGCTGGCACGCTGCCCGCTGGTCGTTGTCTCCGACGTGATGCGCGATACCGACACTACCCGTGCGGCCCATATCTGCCTGCCAGCTCAGGCCTGGGGCGAAAAAAATGGCACCGTGACTAACTCTGAACGGCGTATCTCGCGCCAGCGCGCATTTTTACCTGCGCCGGGAGAGGCGAAACCGGACTGGTGGATCCTCAGTCAGGTTGCCCAGCGGATGGGATTTGGCGAGGCGTTTGCGTATCAGCATCCGGCAGAGATATTTCGCGAGCATGCCGCGCTATCCGGTTTTGAAAACAACGGCACGCGGGCATTTGATATCAGCGGCCTGGCGCAGATCTCCGACCGGCAGTGGGATGAGCTGCGCCCGGTGCAGTGGCCGGTCAATGCGGCCAATCCGCAGGGTAGGGAGCGTCTGTTTAGCGACGGACGTTTCTTTCATCCTGATGGAAAAGCGCGGCTGATTGCCGTTACGCCACGGCTGCCAAACAATCAGCCGACGGATGCTTACCCGCTGATTATGAACACCGGCAGGATCCGCGATCAGTGGCATACGATGACCCGCACCGGTAAATCAGCACGCCTGATGCAGCATCTCAGCGAGCCGTTTTGTCAGTTTCATCCTGATGACGCGCCGGACATGGGCGCAGGGGATCTGGTCCGTGTCGCATCATCCCACGGCTGGCTGCTGCTGCGCGCCCAGCCTGATAGCCTGCAACCGCGCGGCAGCGTATTTGTGCCGATGCACTGGAACAGCCAGTTTAGCCAGCAGGCGAGGGTAGATGCGCTGGTTGAAGCGCACACCGATCCGCTTTCCGGCCAGCCGGAGAGTAAACATATGCCGGTCAGCCTGCGTCGCTGGCAGGCCGCATGGCAAGGCGAACTGTTTATTCGCGGCAGCCACCTGACACCGCCTGCCACGGCGTACTGGAGCCGCATCGCGCAGCCGGGTGTCACGCACTATGCGCTGGCAGACTCCTCCGCGCCGCAGGACTGGCTGGCGTGGCTCAACGAGTACGTTGCTACCGGGCATTGGATCCGTCAATCGGCTCGTCTGGGCGATGGCGGTTTTAACCTGCTGGCGTGGGCGGACGGCGAGCTGCAGTTGGCGTTTTACGTGCACCGTGAACGCCCTGAGCTGGAGCGGCAGGCGATAGTGGCTGCGTTCAGCCAGCCCCCGCAGACCGCGCGGCAGCGTCTGGCTCTGCTGGCCGGTAGAACTGAAGACGGTAAGGCTTCAGCCGGGGCAATGGTTTGTAGCTGTTTTGGGGTAGGGGAAATAACCATTGCTAATGCCGTGCGTCAGGGGTGCAGCAGCGTGCAACAGCTCGGCGCAACGCTTAAGTGTGGAACTAACTGCGGCTCCTGTATTCCAGAGCTGAAAAAGATCCTCGACGAACAGATGTCTTTGAATTCAGGCATGTCTTAGTAGTGAGACGCTGCTGTTCTGCTAGCTTAATGATTTAGCTGATGTTGGTAACCGGAGGTTATCTTTGCTGATTAAACTCAAAAGAACACGTTCGCACAATGAGGACCGCAAGCTGGCCCTGTGGTTGGCGACAGCGGCAGGCCTGCTGAATGCCATCGCACTTGGTGCCTTCGGCTTCTTTCCCTCCCACATGACGGGTAACACCTCCCAGCTCTCCAGCGAAGTCTCGAATACGGACCTACGGGACGTGCTGTTTTTTAGTGCCATTATCATAGCCTTTGTCAGCGGGGCGGTTCTGGCCCGTATTATCGTGCTGTGGGGGATTGTGCACAACTGCCGGCTGATTTTCTGTCAGATTCTGTTCGTCGAGGGTATCTTCCTGACCGGGATCTCGCTGTATGAGATCTACTTTCATGCGTTCTCATCGAACCGGGAAATTGTCGTTGTTCTATGCGGCCTGATGGGCCTGCATAACTCAACCTCCACGCAGCTCTCCGGCGGCCGGGTCAGATCGACACATATTACCGGTACGTTGACCGATGCGGGGATCTCGCTGGCATCGGTGCTGGCAGCCATGCTGCGCCGGGATTTCTCCAAAGATAGCGCCGCGCAGAGGAGTCAGCTGAAGACCCATCTTACGACGATCTTCTCATTTTTGACCGGCGGCATTGCGGGCCTGTTCCTGTTCAGATGGTTCGGTTTTACAGCCATGTCGGCAGTGGGCGTGGTGCTGATGGCGATTGCCGCGCTGTCGATTATTAGCGTTACCGTACGGGTTAGAAAAGTACGGGCGGTGATGCGCGGTGTGTCGTAGATATTGCGGGCTTCAGCTAATGAAGCCTTGCTCTTTTTGTCATGTTGCGAATAAAAAGAGCACATATCCTGAGTCTATTTTTCCTATTACCCTTCTCTATAAACCCTCATCTATCACATCTCTGCATAGCAAATTTAACTTTAAATAGTCGTTGTTGCACGCTGATAAATCATCGCGCTCACTATCCTGATATACCATTAATAATCATATAAATCAACAGCTTAATATGTTATGCATCAGGCAACATCATTAAGCATGCTTATACGAAGGAGTAGGCTATGTATAGTGCAACGCTTGCTACCGGAACACCGGTAGTCAATGTTAATGATAACCGGGGCGCGAGGGTGCGCACCCTCAACTGGAACCGTGAGCAGGCCTCAGACCCGCTGCGTCTGCTGGTGACCCATATGCAGCTGGATGACGCCAGCCGGACAGTGTCGAACCGTGACCCGCGCCTGTTTACGGCCTGGCGCTCGGGCAGCACGGCGGCGAACCTGCGCACCATCTCTTCGCTGGCGGGGCAGGTACTGCGGCGCGAGAGCACCGACAGCGGGACGCAGAGCGTCCTGTTCGACGCGGCGGGCCGCCCGGTATGGAGTCGGGACGGACGCGGCACGGTGCAGGCCGTGGTGTACGATGAGCTGGGACGGCCTTCATACGGCAGCGAGCAGCTGAGCGGCAGCGATGACATCCGCATTAGCTGGCGCAGCGACTACGGCGACAGCGGTCCGGCAGATGACGGCCCGCAGGGGAATAACCTGCGCGGCGCCTGCGTGGCGCAGTACGACGACGGCGGCCTCACTGAGCTGAACTCGGTGGCGCTGAGCGGGGCGGTGCTCAGCCAGACGCAGCGCTTCCTGGCCTCGGCAGAGGGGCTGCGTCTGGCCAGAGGAGGGCGCCGGGCGGGAGGCGTTGCTGGAGACGGATGCCTATACCACGACCGCTACAGCCGACGCCCGCGGCGCGGTGCTCACCCGGACGGATGCGCAGGGGCACGGGCAGGGCTGGTGGTATGACGTCAGCGGCAACGTGCGCCGTCAGACGGTGACCCCGGCAGGCGGGGTGGAGCAGACCCTGCTGGATTCTGTGACGTGGAGCGCGGCGGGTCAGGTGCTGACGGAATCTGCCGGGAACGGGGTGACCACCACATACGGCTACGACCCGCAGAATCAGTGGCTGAAGAGCATAACGGCAGAGCGTGAAGACACCACGCTGCAGGCCCTGGGCTACGGATATGACTTCACTGGCAACGTCACCTCGGTGACTGACGGCACCGTGACGACGGGCTACTGGCGCAATCAGGTCACGGACGGGACGCGGACGTTTACCTGTGACGCGCTCTACCAGTTGCTGAGCGCCACCGGACGCGAGAACGCAAACAATACCGCTATGCAGTACAGCCCGCTGCCAGGCATGGCGGACGGCAGTCAGTACACGAACTACACCCGCAGCTATCACTATGACGACAGCGGCAACCTCTCCACCCTGACGCATACCGGAGCAGCGAACTTCACCCGGACCATGACCACGGAGAGCACGTCCAACCGCAGCGTGCAGCAGAACGATGGCGGGGCGCAGACCCCGAACGAGGTCGCAGACTGGTTTGACAGTAGCGGCAACCTGCTGACGCTTCAGGCCAGCGCCGCAGTCAGCGATGCGCTTGCCTGGGACGGGAGTAATCATCTACAGGAGGTGATCCTGGTGAGCCGCAGCAGCGGCGGGAACGACCGGGAAATTTACCAGTACAGCGGCAGTGAGCGGGTGCGCAAACAGACCCGGACCCTGGTGAGCGGCGACACGGGGCTATGGAATGTGGACGAGGTGCGCTACCTGCCGGGGCTGGAGCTGCGTCGCAGCTGGCAGGAGACGGCGGAGGGTGACAGTGCGCCGTCGGAAGAGCTGCACGTGATGACCGGACAGGCGGGGCGGGCGGGCATCCGCCTGCTGCACTGGGAGACGGGCAGGCCGGACGGTATCGCCAACGACCAGGTGCGCTGGAGCGTGGACGACAACATCGGCTCGCTGTCGCTGGAGCTGGATGCAGGGGGACAGATTATCAGCCGGGAGGAGTACTACCCCTTCGGCGGCACGGCGGTGTGGGCGGGGCGCAATGAGGTTGAGGCCAGCTACAAGACCGTGCGCTACTCCGGCAAGGAGCGGGACGGAACCGGGCTGTACTACTACGGTCACCGCTACTATGCGCCATGGCTCTGCCGGTGGGTAAGTGCGGATCCGGCAGGTGAGGTAGACGGCCTGAATCTGTTCCGAATGGTAAGAAATAACCCCGTCAGCCTGAAAGATATTGCTGGGATGGCTCCGGTAGGAGGTAGCAGTACCGCTGGAATGAGTGTTAAAGACAAACTCGCACTGTTTCAGCAAAAAAATGGCACTGCGGCCGAGACGCAAGGTCAATCGGTACGGCCTAAGGTTCCTCCGCGTCCGGCGAAAGCATCAACATCACCACAGTCTGTGGCCACACCGATACAACAGCCAGCCGTCGCCACGGTAGATAAGCCGATCGCTGGCCCATCAGTTGCACCTGTACGCAGCCAGTTTAACACTGCGCAAAGCGTTTTCGACAAGTTCGGAGCCAATTATCATCCTGAAAACAGAACCTATCCTTTCGAAATGATGCAGGAAATCACTCAAAATAAACTCAAGTACTTAAATAAAACTTTATCACCAAAAAGCCTTAACACAATAGCAGGAATGAAATTTACGCTTCGGCATTATACGTCAGCCCCAGAGGGCCAGACGCCTTCATTCAATGAGATTGCCACCAACATGGATTTGGTAAAAAAGGGGATTAAATCTCTTTCGCGATCAAGTGGCAGCAACACTAATGAAGATGACTGGCGCAGACTGGGTAATACGGGGTTTTCGTTTTTCCTTCTGTCAATAGATGGCAACGTAACCGATAGAAAGTTTCTTGCTAATTCAACACACTATGCAGAATTGAGTATTGATGATCTTGTTAAATCGCTTGGTCCGGACACGGAATTTTTTGCCAGCGGGGATTTACTCCATGAGAAGAACCTCGCATCGGCTAAGGCAATAAAAGGTAGATTAGGTGATTTAAAATCGCTGCTTGTCGCAGCAGCAGGAATTTCTCCCGTACAGCTTGGAAGGCTCGATCAAGAAGCTCTGTTAAAAGCAATTGATGAAGCTTTTGGCAATACGCTTGAAATAAAAATTCCTGGTAATGTTAAATTAACAAGTGCCTGGAACAAAGTTTAAACGTTTGGGCCTGACCCTAAGATACACCGCTCTAGGCGACTATAGCGGTGTAGTTATGGGGCAGGGTAGCCGCTCGGCATCCTGAGGTGGGTTCAATCTTCTGCTTCATAGTGACATCATCGCCATTTAACATAATATACATTATGCGCACTTAGGTTGTAGAAGCTCAATGCTAATGTTTATTTGTGACTCATTGGAATGTCCCGGTTATAGCTTCAAAGCTATGTTCGAGAACCGTGCACCCGCCTGTACCGCACTGGTTTACGTCGACGATGCAGCTTCGCTTTGTGAAATCTGAATCGATCTTCACTTATTTTGAAGCCACCCGGGGCTATCTGCAAAAGCATGGCAAACCACTGGCGTTATACAGTGACAAAGCCAGTGTCTTCAGAATCAACAATAAAAATGCCACCGGCGGCGATGGTTATACCCAGTTTGGCCGTGCGATGCACAAACTGAACATCCAGACCATCTGCGCCAATACCAGCTTCGCCAAAGGCCGCGTGGAACGTGCCCATCTGACGCTTCAGGATCGCCTGGTAAAGGAGCTCCGGCTCAGGGGCATTTCCTCAGTGGATGCAGCCAATGATTTTGCCGATGAGTTTATGGCCGATTACAACCGGCGCTTTGCGAAAGCGCCCCGGCATGACTTTGATGTTCACCGGCAACTTGAAACTGATGATGATCTGGCTGCATTTTTCACATGGCGGGAGCCGCGCCGTGTTTCAAAATCCCTGACGGTGCCGTATGACACAGTGCTCTATCTGATTGAAGATAATGAGTTAAGCCGCAGGGCTATTGGCACGTACATTGAGGTCTGGCATTACCCGGATGGCCGGAAAGAGCTCCGGCTAAACGGGATTGTCCTTCCCTACTCTAACAGTGTAGAGGGTGTAAATGACCGGGCATACGCGACGCCCGGTCCTGTAAATGTCCGCTGTTGGCACAAAGTGGACGGGGGCGAACTACTGAAGGTCCGCTAAGAGCGAAGAGCGGAAATTTTGACATGAGCTGCCCACTTACCTTATAAAATTGTTTTCACAACAAAGGGATATTGAATTGAAGATCTATACCTACCCCAAAAGCCGATCATTAAGAGTACTCTGGGCTCTTGAGGAAATGGGAATGAATTACGAGTCCATCAGAGTCGATCTTTTGAACCCTGCTTCTGAGGTTAAATCACCCCATCCATTGGGAAAAGTTCCTTTTTTGACCGATGGTGACGTATCAATCAGTGAAACCTTAGCAATCTGTATTTACCTGTGTGAACAACATAAAAACATCTCTATCTATCCTGCAAACGCTGAAGAAAAATCCTCTGTTAATTCGTGGTTAAGCTTCGCGCTATCCGATCTGGAAGCCCCCGTCTGGAGTCTGCTCAAACATATTGTCTTCACTCCCGAAAATCAACGTTCCCCGGATTTAATGAATTACCTCAGTAAGGAGGCAGATAAAGTTATCTCTCAGATTCGCTTTAACCCAACTCAAACATGGATTGCGAGTAACAACTTTACACTGGCCGATATTTTTCTTTCTCATACATTGTCATGGGCAAAGCTGTGCGGATTGGAAATCACCGAAGAGATTGATAGCTACATATTAAGAGCAACAAGTCGCCCCGCTTTCTTAAAGGCTCAGGAAGTAAATAATCGCTAATCAGGTTTTGTCATCTCTTAAGGGTGCATTGATGTCTGACCTGCTCCCCGTTGATTAATACACCGCGATGTTAGTAATGTTTTCATAAGCC